>JAEWYQ010000046.1 GCA_023395555.1 Bacillota bacterium | reverse complement strand
GTGGCATGCTTCAATTTTCTTCTGAATCTCTGCGTCAGGGACAAAGCGATTGTACCGGTCGTACAGCTCGTCCAATGGGTTTTGCATCTTGGTCACCTCCTATCAGTGACACAGGATACCACAAGAGTTCCTTGAAAGCTATTAGAAGTTTCGTGAATTCAGAAGTGTTTTTAGTACGGCGATGCTCTCCGCACCTGTCTGCCTGATAGATGCACATAAAGCGAGGGTGGAAACCGGTATAAATCGGTTCCCACCCTCACTTTTCCGTATTCAGTTTGCTTTCCCTAAATTGTCCTTATGATACCATGGACTTAGCGGAAAGCTATGTCTTTTTTCCAGGGGCAGTAGGATTTGAACCCACGACCTGCGGTTTTGGAGACCGTTATTCTACCAGCTGAACTATACCCCTAATTTCTATTGCTTTATTATAGTACTATGAATTGTTGTAATTGTCAATATAATTTTAATGTTTTCCTCAAAGTCCTTATCATCTTTTATTATTCCTTATTGTGAGTAGTTCTAAATCTTTACCTATCGGTATGATTTCGTATTACTTATCCGGATTCTTAGCTTGGAGAAAACCTCGGGGTGGGTGTATTTTGTATCTGAAGTTAAGTATTCATACTCGGTTTTAATTTCGATGGATGATTCCTGACTATTCCAGTGCTACGATGAAAGACACTGGTTTTCAATTCTGATTTGATAAATATCTAGTTGATAAATACGTATGGTTAGAATATACTCAAAGATAAAGGATAATACTTGCACCTTGATCTCAGCTTAGACTAAGGCGAAGGCTGCTGTGAATTCTGCTATGGTACAGGCTTATTGGGAAATTTGGGAGCAGATATACCTTGCTTGTGGAGAAAATGACAGTGCTGAGTATGGCAAAGGATTAATAAAACATCTGGCAGATGAATTGACGAAAGAGTTTGGAAAAGGGTTTATTGAGCGAAATCTGCGTAATATTTGTCAATTCCAAAACGGAACACACTGTGTGTCAAATTAAGTTGGTCTCATTATCGGTTGTGAATGCGATGAATGAAAAGATTTATATACTTTTGGGAGGAGCAGCATGATAACCTCAAAAAATCTAAGAAATATTTTGTTTCCACTCATCCTGATAATGGTATATTTGGTATTCCTATATGCTTTTATAGACTATAAGTGGAAAAATGGCTTCTTGATTCGCTTACAGGATGTATCTTCAGTCAATATTGGTACAAAGCTTTTATGTGATTTTTTTAGCGGGTTATTGCCTGTTCTTATCGTGTTTTTGGTTATTGCTATCCAAAAAACGCCTTTAAAGAAGGTAGGAATCACCCTGCATTCCCCTATATTGATTGGCGCTTTATTTGCAATATATCTTGTGATGTTTTTTATAAACGGTGATTTTACAATCAAAGGCTTCTATGCAGCCTTTTTCTATTTAGTGATTGTTGCGTTTTCAGAAGAATTTTTATTCAGAGGTTATCTTTTTACAATGATAGATAAAGAATTTGGATTCTGGAAAGCAGTAGTTATAAGCGGGGTGTTATTTGGAGCTGCTCACGCGTTCATGCCAGCTATAGTCAACAACTATGATACGAAAACCTTTCTTATAACCATTGGAAGCAATTTACTTGGACAAGGTATCATAGGAAGCGCGATGTTTGCTGCATTATATAAAAAAAGCGGGACACTATTTGTGCCGATTCTAATTCACACTATACTGGATTACGCAAGTGTTCTTTTTCGGGTTGCATAAATTCTGCAAAGTTTATCGATTGTATCATCTGTTCTTTCTCTTTCCCCTGCCGGCAGCTCCCGGCTGATAATACTGATACCCCAGGTATGACACATTGATATCGGCAGCTCCAATAATATCTATAAGAATCGTTTTGTATGATTGGATTTTAATTACATAATTGCTTGACTTTATGATGCATCTGTAATATCTTTAAGTAGCCCCAAAAGAAAATATCTGGTTGCTTAACATAAATAGATAGAATATACTAGAGCCAATGATAAGATATGCATAAAAGAAATTAGAAGGGATAAAGATGAATAATAACGACATATTAATCAGATTAAGATACGCTCTGGATATTAAAGATACGGACATGCTGGCAATATTCAAGCTGGGCGGCACGGTATTAACAAGGGAAGAATTACAGCGAATGCTGCTGAACCCCAAAAAGGGCGGTAACATAGATTCCGAAGAAGATGAATTCATCGCGAATGATGACATGAAGAAATGTAATAACCACATGCTGGAGTCCTTTTTAAATGGCTTTATCCTTCTCAAGCGGGGAAAGCAGGAATCAGAACCGGACAAGCCGGAAAAACAGCTATTTATGATCACCGATAATAAGGATGTAAATAACATCCTGCTGAAGAAATTAAAAATCGCCCTTTCTCTTACAAGCGAGGATATGCTTGATATTCTGAAAACAGCCGGAATCAACCTGTCCAACAGTGAGCTAAGCTCCGTACTGCGGAGAAAAGGTCAGCGCAATTATAAAGAATGCGGTGACAAGTATGTAAGGAATTTCTTAAAAGGCTTGGCGATGAAGTACCGAAACCAATAGTATAGGAAGCAAGGAGTTAATGATGCAATTTAAAGAATTAGATATAATACCTAATATCCGAAAGGCCTTAGAAAGGGAAAATTATGAGGTTCCCACACCCATACAGGAAGAGGCGATCCCTGTGATATTAGGCGGAAGAGATTTACTTGGCTGTGCACAGACCGGGACAGGAAAAACAGCGGCCTTTGCCATACCGACCCTGCAGCTGCTCAGTGAGGAAAGAATATCACGCGGCGCAGGCCGGAAAATAAGAGCCCTCATTATAACACCCACCAGAGAACTGGCATTGCAGATCTATGAAAGCTTCTGCACCTACGGCAAATACACGGATTTAAAATATTGTGTAATCTACGGCGGAATATCCCAGAAACAGCAGGAGGAGAAGGTACAGGAAGGAGTGGACATTCTTGTAGCGACACCGGGCAGATTAAATGACTTTATTAATCAAAAACTGGTTGATTTAAAAGATATCAGAATCTGTATATTAGATGAAGCAGACCGCATGCTGGACATGGGATTTATTCATGACGTGAAACAGATCTTATCGAAAACACCGGCGAATAAGCAAACCTTACTGTTTTCAGCCACCATGCCGCCGGACATTGCCGCATTGTCGGATAAATTATTGAATAACCCTGTGAAAATACAAATAACCCCGGTATCCTCAACGGTGGATATGATAGAACAGTACCTGTACTTTGTTGATAAAATCAATAAGAAGAACCTGCTGCTGCACGTTCTCGAGGATAAATCCATCGTATCGGCTCTGGTATTTACCCGTACGAAGCATGGAGCAGACCGTATCGTCCGGCAATTGGCAAAGGAAAAGGTAACAGCGCAGGCAATCCATGGGGATAAGTCCCAGGGGGCGAGGCAAACTGCTTTGAATAATTTCAAAAATAAAAAATTACGTATATTAGTAGCAACGGATATTGCTGCAAGAGGAATTGACATTGATGAATTATCCCATGTTATCAATTATGATCTTCCCAATGTTCCCGAAACCTATGTTCATCGCATAGGGCGGACAGGCCGGGCCGGTCTCGGAGGAGTAGCAATCTCCTTTTGCGATTTTGATGAAAAGGAACAGCTGGCGGATATAGAAAATCTGATTGGGAAACAATTAAAGGTACTGGAAGATCATCCCTATCCATTGATGAACAATTTTCCTGCGGTCAAGACCACGCAGCCGCGAAGAAATGCATCAGGAAATACCTCAGGGGTTGCGGCAACCCAGCCTGACGTACCTGAGAAAGCTGCCGCGGTAAAATCAACCGCACCACATAAGAAAGCTTCAACGCAAAAAATATCCCAGCAAACAGGAGTGAAATCATCAACTGCCGCTGAAAAGAAAAAATACTACATGGCAGCAGACGGCACCATGAAAGAAAAAAGAGGCTTTTTAAAATTCCCCAACAGGAATAAAAATGAGACGAACTCTTCAAAAAAGAAAAGTTATAAAGGTTAATGGGATAATATAAGATGGTTTAAGAACAAAAGGGCAGGAGAGCGAAGAGCTTCTTGCCCTTTTTAAAAATTCAGATAAAATAAGACGGATAAGATTCGGAATAAAATCAATAAAACTTTTTTAAATCACCCATCGTCTATTTAATAGAAAGAAAATAAGATACGTATCAGTACTATAAACAGGGAGACATCGGCACACATGAAAATGGATCGTTTAGACGAACAAATAGCGGTACATGCAGATAAATACAAAAACAATTATTACAGATTGGCCTACAGCTATGTCCGAAATAAAGAGGATGCTTTAGACATTGTACAGGAATCTATCTATAAGGCAATTTCATCAAAGACTTCTTTAAAAGATCCTGACCATATTAAAACATGGTTTTACAGAATTGTCGTGAACACCTCACTGGATGTTCTGCGAAAAAACAAAAAGTGGAAGATTGTCGACCAGGAAACCTTTGAAAGCATGGATGCCGGAAAAACTGATCAGTACCAGGATTTTGATTTGAGAAAAGCGTTGGAAGAACTGCCGCCCAAATACCGCACCGTAATTGTTTTGCGATATTTTGAAGATTTAAAGATAGATGAGATTGCGGAGACGCTCAATGAGAATCCGAACACCATAAAAACGCGTTTATATACAGCTCTTAAGAAATTACGTATCAAGTTAGATGACCAAGAGGAGGTTTAATATGGAGCATAAGCATCTGCAGCACCTTAAGAAGGAATACATGGAGACACCAATTCCGGAAGAATTAGAATTTTTAGTGCAGAAATCATTAAGAGAACGCAGCATTAGGAGGACATCGAAAGTGAATAAAAAGAATCTGTTTAGAAAAATCAGCACGGCAGCTGCCGTAACTGCAGCCTCTGTAGTCGCCTTTACCATCAGCCTTAACACAATCCCTTCCTTTGCCATGACACTATCCCAAGTACCCGTCCTGGGAAGTGTGGTCAGGGTGCTGACGATAAAAGAATACAGGGTGGAGGAAGACGGTTACAATGCGGACATTAAAGTGCCCTCCATCCAGGGGCTGGAAAACCAGGCATTGGAAAACAGCTTGAATGAAAAATATTTGGCTGAAAATAAAGACTTATATGATGAGTTCATGGCTGAGATAGACGATATGAAGGAAAGCGGCATAGATGGGCACCTGGGCGTTGAAAGCGGCTATATCGTCAAAACGGATACGGATCAGCTTCTGTCTGTGGCCAGATATGTTGTCAATACCGTTGCCTCCTCGTCAACCGTTATGAAGTATGATACCATTGATAAAGCGAATGAAATCCTCATCACCCTGCCCAGCCTCTTTAAGGACAGCAGCTATATTGATGTTATCAGTCAGAATATTAAGGAGCAGATGCTGGAGCAGCATAAAGCCGATGAAAATAAGATTTATTGGATAGAAGGAATTGAGCCGGCTGGCAATATGGAACATTTTGATAAGATTTCTGAAAATCAGAGCTTCTATATTACTTCGGAGGGCAAATTGGTAATTGCCTTTGATAAATATGAGGCAGCACCGGGATATATGGGGGTTCTGGAGTTTGAAATCCCGACGGACATTCTTTCCGATCTGTTAGTAGGGAACGAATATATCAAATAAGCAGGAAACACCAAGGCGGACGTATATAAAATCGATAAGAACGGTGTGAGAAAGCGAAGTAAACTTAATAAAATAATGTACGAATGCGTAAAAAACTTATAAAATAAATAAAATTTCAAAAAAAGATTGCATTTTTCTGTATTATCGATTATAATCAGTTTCAGAACAAAGGCGTTCTTGAAAGGTAAAGCTTTCAGGAACGCCTTTTTACATGGAGAATTACAAAAGCGTTTCATGACAGAATAGTAAATGGAAGAAATTATGCAGGTGCATAGTCTGTAATCGGAAAACGTATTGCAAGCCAGGCTATCAATATAGCTCCAGGTAAATTTAGAAGAAAAGAGGCGTGTGAATGGACAGATATGGCGTAGAAGAGACAAAGCGTACGAGGGTAGGGCTGTATGATCCCCGATTTGAACATGATAACTGCGGAATCGGTGCGGTTGTTAATATCAAAGGCGTAAAGACCCATAAAACAGTGGCCGACGCGTTAAAGATTGTTGAGAATCTGGAACACCGTGCCGGAAAGGACGCGGAAGGAAAGACCGGGGACGGTGTCGGCATCCTGCTTCAGATCTCCCATAAGTTTTTTGCAAAGGAAGCGGAGCGGCTTCACATCAACCTCGGCAAAGAGCGGGATTACGGTATCGGCATGTTCTTCTTCCCCCAGGAGGAGCTTTCCAGAAACCAGGCGAAGAAGATGTTTGAAATCATCGTGGAAAAGGAAGGAATGGAGTTCCTTGGATGGCGGGAGGTTCCCATTGCGCCCGATATCCTGGGGCAAAGGGCGGTGGAATGTATGCCCTGTATCCTGCAGGGTTTTGTAAAGAGACCCCAGGGCGTGAAGAAAGGGCTGGAATTCGACCGGAAGCTCTATATTGCCAGAAGGGTGTTTGAGCAGAGCAACGACAATACCTATGTGGTATCCCTGTCCAGCCGCACCATAGTATATAAGGGGATGTTCCTTGTAACACAGCTTCGCGGATTCTTTGCGGATTTGCAGGAGGAGGATTACGAATCTGCCATTGCCATCGTTCATTCCCGTTTCAGTACCAATACCAATCCAAGCTGGCACAGGGCCCATCCCAACCGGCTGATTGTGCACAACGGTGAGATCAATACCATCCGGGGCAATGTAGATAAGATGCTGGCCCGGGAAGAGACCATGCAGTCAAGATATCTGAATAAGGAGCTTCACAAGATTCTTCCCGTAATCAATGCGGAGGGCTCCGACTCCGCAATGCTGGACAATGCCCTGGAATTCCTGGTCATGAGCGGCATGGAGCTGCCTCTTGCCGTCATGATAACCATACCGGAGCCCTGGACCAATGACCAGAATATGAGCCGGGAGAGGAAGGACTTCTACCAGTATTATGCCACCATGATGGAGCCCTGGGACGGCCCGGCCTCCATTCTCTTCAGCGACGGGGATATCATGGGCGCAGTGCTTGACCGCAACGGCCTGAGACCCTCCCGTTATTATATCACAGACGACGACCATGTGATTCTTTCCTCCGAGGTGGGAGTGCTTGAGATTGCTCCGGAGAAGATTGTGAAAAAGGAGCGGCTGCGTCCCGGCAAGATGCTCTTAGTAGATACGGTAAAGGGCTGTGTCATTGACGACGAGGATTTAAAGAACAGCTATGCCAGCCGCAGCCCTTACGGTGAATGGCTGGACAGCAATCTGGTAAAATTAAAAAATCTTCCTATCCCCAACCAGAAGATATGGGAGTATGAGGACGAGGAAAGAGCAAGGCTCCAAAAGGCCTTTGGCTATACCTATGAGGACTACAGAACCGCCATCCTTCCCATGGCAAGAACCGGAGGGGAGCCGGTGGCGGCAATGGGTGCCGACAGCCCGCTTCCCATCCTGTCAAGGAGCAACCCCCCGTTATTCAGCTATTTCCGCCAGCTGTTTGCCCAGGTAACCAACCCTCCCATTGATGCCATCCGGGAAGAAATCGTTACCGCCACAGATGTTTATATCGGTGAAGACGGCAATCTCCTGGAGGAAGCCGCAAAAAACTGTAAGGTGCTTAAGATTCATAACCCCATCCTTACCAGTACGGATCTGTTGAAGATCAAATCCATGAAGATAGCGGGCTTTAAGGTGGAGACCATTCCGATCATATATTATAAAAACACCTCTCTGGAGAGGGCAATCGATCATATCTTTGTGGAAGCGGACCGTGCCTACAAGGAAGGCGCCAATGTCCTGATCCTTTCCGACAGAGGTGTGGATGAGAATCATGTGGCGATTCCTTCCCTTCTTGCCGTATCCGCCATGCAGCAGCATCTGGTCAGAACCAGGAAGCGGACTGCTGTGGCGATGATATTAGAGAGCGGGGAGCCAAGGGAGGTGCATCATTTTGCGACTCTGCTGGGCTACGGTGCCTGTGCCGTGAATCCCTACCTGGCCCAGGAGACCATTAAGCAGCTCATCGCTAATAATATGCTGGACAAAGATTATTATGCGGCGGTAAATGATTACAATAAGGCCATTTTAAAAGGGATCGTTAAGATTGCTTCCAAGATGGGAATTTCAACCATCCAGTCCTACCAGGGCTCCAAGATATTTGAAGCCATCGGCATCAGCGATCAGGTCATCGATAAATACTTTACCCATACGGTAAGCAGAATCGGAGGTATTGCCATAAAGGATATAGAAAAGCAGGTAGAGGAGCTTCATTCCAGAGCCTTTGATCCTCTGGGCCTGAATACGGATCTGACCCTGGAAAACAGCGGCAATCATAAGCTGAGAAGCGGGAAAGAGGAGCATCTCTACAACCCCCAGACCATCCACCATCTTCAGAAAGCCACCAGAACAGGGGATTACGGACTTTTTAAGGAATATACAAAGCTGATTGAGAAGGAAGAGGAAGGCATTAATTTAAGAGGTCTTCTGGACTTTAACTTCCCGGAGACAGGCATTCCCATTGAGGAAGTAGAAAGTGCGGACTCCATTATAAAGCGCTTTAAGACCGGAGCCATGTCCTATGGTTCCATCTCCCAGGAGGCCCATGAGACCCTGGCCATTGCCATGAATATGTTAGGCGGCAAGTCCAACAGCGGGGAGGGCGGTGAAAGTCTGGAACGCCTTACCGTGGGAAGGGACGGTTTTAATAAATGTTCGGCTATTAAGCAGGTGGCATCCGGACGTTTTGGTGTTACCAGCCAGTACCTTGTCAGCGCAAAGGAAATACAGATCAAGATGGCACAGGGAGCAAAGCCCGGTGAGGGCGGTCAGCTTCCCGCAGAGAAGGTCTATCCCTGGGTAGCCAAAACAAGGCATTCCACCCCCGGCGTGGGACTCATCTCCCCGCCTCCCCACCATGATATCTATTCCATTGAGGATCTGGCACAGCTGATCTATGACCTTAAGAATTCCAATAAAAATGCCAGAATCTCCGTGAAGCTGGTTTCGGAAGCGGGAGTCGGAACCGTTGCCGCCGGTGTGGCAAAGGCAGGGGCGCAGGTAATTCTCATCTCCGGCTTTGACGGAGGTACCGGAGCGGCACCGGGGAATTCCATTCACAATGCCGGACTTCCCTGGGAGCTGGGGCTTGCGGAGACCCATCAGACACTGCTTATGAACGGCCTGCGTTCCAGAGTAATGGTAGAGACCGACGGTAAGCTGATGACCGGAAAGGATGTTGTAATTGCGGCGCTCCTCGGGGCGGAGGAATTCGGTTTTGCAACAGCACCCCTGGTAACTCTGGGCTGTGTGATGATGCGCGTATGCAACCTGGATACCTGTCCTGTGGGTGTTGCCACCCAGAATCCGGAGCTGAGAAAGAATTTTAAAGGAAAGCCGGAATATGTGGTAAACTTTATGCGTTTTATCGCGGAAGAAGTAAGAGAATATATGGCTAGACTGGGTGTCAGGAGACTGGAGGAATTGGTCGGAAGAAGCAGCCTCCTAAAAGCAAAGGAAACCGTCAAAGCCGGAAGAGCGGCAAGAATTGATCTTTCCCGTATTCTTGGCAATCCCTTTGCCGGAAATACGGAAGAGGCACATTTTAATCCCGGGAAGAGATATGATTTCGGCCTGGAGAATACCCTTGATGAAAAGGTCTTGTTAAAGAAGCTGAAAACTGCTCTTGCGTCCGGTCAATCCAAACGGATGGAAGCGGAGGTATCCAATACCGACCGCACCTTTGGAACCATTCTGGGTTCGGAGATAACCAGAGCCCATGGCACCTCTCTGGAGGAGGATACCTATGTGGTCCAATGCAAGGGAAGCGGCGGACAGAGCTTTGGAGCGTTCATCCCCAAGGGGCTTACCCTGATCCTTTCCGGCGACAGCAATGACTATTTCGGAAAAGGCCTTTCCGGCGGCAAGCTGGTGGTATATCCTCCCAAGGGAACGAGATTTGAGGCGGATCAGAACATCATCATCGGAAATGTGGCCCTGTATGGTGCCACCAGCGGTAAGGTGTTCATCAACGGTGTGGCGGGAGAGCGCTTCTGCGTACGCAACTCCGGTGCCAGTGCCGTTGTGGAAGGCGTGGGTGATCACGGCTGTGAATACATGACGGGCGGAAGAGTGGTTGTTCTTGGCACTACCGGAAAGAACTTTGCGGCGGGGATGAGCGGCGGCATTGCTTATGTATTGGATGAAGGCAGCAGCCTGTATAAGAAGCTGAATAAAGAGATGGTATCCGTGGAAGCCGTTACGGAAAAATATGATGTTCTGGAGCTGAAGAATATGATAACGGAGCATGTGGAAGCCACCGGCTCGGCGAAAGGCAAGGATATTCTGGAGCACTTTATGGAGTATCTGCCGAAATTTAAGAAAATTATTCCTTATGACTATAGCCGTATGCTTATGACCATCGTCCGGATGGAAGAGAAGGGATTGAGCAATGAGCAGGCACAGATAGAGGCGTTTTTCGCCAACACCCGGACCGTATGAGGGAAAACATAATTCATAAGCAGGCCCGCGGCGGCACGATACGCGGAACAGACCTGGGTGTGTTGAAGCATGGAAGATAAGGAGGTAAGAAGCGATGGGAAAACCAACAGGATTTATGGAATATGACAGAAAACACAGGGAAGGACTGGCGCCTCTGGAACGGATCAGGAATTTTAATGAATTCCACGTCTCACTTTCCAGGGAGGAGCAGAAGATCCAGGGGGCAAGGTGTATGGACTGCGGCGTCCCCTTCTGCCAGTCAGGCGTTATCTTAAACGGCATGACCTCAGGCTGCCCTTTAAATAATCTGGTGCCGGAATGGAATGATCTGCTGTACAACGGCAATATGGAGCAGGCTTTCAAGCGCCTGTTTAAGACGAATAATTTCCCGGAATTTACGGGAAGGGTGTGTCCGGCTCCCTGTGAGCCGGCCTGCACCTGCAATGTGGTGACCGACCCGGTAACCATTAAGGAAAATGAGCTAAGTATTATTGAATATGGCTATCAATCCGGCTATATAACGCCCCAGCCCCCGAAGATAAGAACCGGGAAAAAAGTTGCGGTCATAGGCTCCGGCCCGTCCGGCCTTGCGGCGGCAGACCAGTTAAACAAGCGAGGTCACCTGGTAACAGTATTTGAACGCTCTGACCGTGTCGGAGGGCTGCTGATGTACGGCATTCCCAATATGAAGCTGGAGAAGCACATCATCCAGCGCAGAGTCTCCCTTATGAAAGAGGAGGGCGTGACCTTCCTGACGGGAGCGGATGTTGGCAGGAATTATAAGGTTTCCGATATCCGGAAGGAATATGACAGCATCCTCCTTGCCTGCGGAGCTTCCAAGCCAAGAGATATCAAGACCCCCGGAAGAGAAGCCAGGGGAATTCATTTTGCCGTGGATTTCTTAAAGGGTGTGACCAAGAGTTATCTTGATTCGGGCTTCGAGGATCAGGCCTGTATTAATACGAAGGATAAGAACGTTGTGGTCATCGGAGGAGGGGACACGGGAAATGATTGTGTCGGCACCAGCATCAGGCAGGGGGCAAAGTCCGTTCTTCAGGTAGAAATGATGCCAAAGCCCCCGGAAAGCAGAACCGAAGACAATCCCTGGCCGGAATGGCCAGGGATCCTAAAGACAGACTACGGTCAGGAGGAAGCCATTGCTGTATTCGGTCATGATCCCAGAGTGTATGAAACCACCGTCAAGGAATTTATTGCGGATAAGGAAGGCAGCCTTACCAGGATTAAGCTTGTTAAGCTCTGTAGTAAATACGATGCACAGGGGGGACGCTCCGTCATGGAGGAAATTCCGGGAAGCGAATATGTAGTGGAAGCGGACTATGTCTTCATAGCGGCAGGCTTCCTGGGAACGGAAGAATATGTGGCAAAGGCTTTTGATGTGGAATTAAATGCAAGAAGCAATGTGGCAACCCGGGAAGGCTCCTACCGGACCAGCAACGGAGAAATCTTTGTGACCGGTGATATGCACCGGGGCCAGTCCTTAGTGGTATGGGCGATCAGAGAAGGCAGGGAAGCGGCAAAGGCTGTGGATGAACACTTAATGGGCTACAGTAACCTGTAGGGCCAACCCAGGTCAGTCCTTGTTCTTTCCCTCATAATAAGCGTCAATTCCATTGCAGATTCCCTGAACCAGCTTGTCCTGATATTCCTCCTTCTGCATCAGGGTATCTTCCTTCTTATTGCTCATATAGCCCATTTCGATCACACTGACGGGGATAGTGCACCAATTAATGCCGCTTAAGTCGTCCCTGGCGATGGCTCCCCGGTTCTTGGCTTTTGTAAGCTTACACATAGAATCGACGATTGTTTTGGACAGGGCATAGCTATCCTCGCTCAGATGGGACACATAGGGATTATCCTTGGAGGGATAGAGGGTGCTGGTTCCGCTGACGCTGGAGTTCTCTGAGCCGTCCGCGTGAATACGGATAAAGAGATCAGCGCCGCTTTCATTGGCCAGGTCGGCACGCTCCTTATTGCTTATGTCTACATCATGGGTTTCCCGAATCATAAAGACATCGTATCCGCGGTTGATCAGCTCTTCCTTGACCTTGAGAGCAATTACCAGGGTAAGCTTGTATTCGGGAACCTTTGTGGCAACCCCCTGGGTTCCTGAGGTCACCTTAGGTTTTTTTGTTTTAGCACCCGGGCCGATGGGCTCCTTCTTGCTGTTTCCCTTGTCCTGATGCCCCGCATCGATGGCGATCATCCGCTTCTGGGGTTCCTTCTCTTCCTCTGAAGCCGGCTCCTCCTTCTGTTTTTTATCAGATTTTTTGGGTGAAGCGTTATCCGGCCGGGAGCTGGAGTCTTTCTTTTCATAAGAAGAGCTATCCTGTTGTTTCTTCGTGGGAGAAGCGGTGGGTGTTGGTGTGGAAGCCGCCTTCGAGGGCGTAGCCGCCTTTGCCATCAGCGCCGTCATCTCCGCCGGTTCCTGCTTCTCAAGGCAGGCGGACAGGGAGAGGAGCAGAAGCAGCACAGCGCCGAAAGTTATCAGTAGATTGCCATTTCGTTTCATCATAGGGGGTGTCCTCCTTATATCATCCTTCCCGGTTCTTGTACAAGGATCTTTTTCTTAATTATAAGGGAAAGAAGAGGGGGAAGCAAGTCATTATGAAAAATGACAGAATTCTATTGACAGGTCCCCCATTATTGGATATGATTAGACGGTACAATTTATATTTTATATATTTAATGCTAGGGGAGCCCAGGGCTGAGAGGCGTATTGATAATACGCTGACCCTTACTACTTGATCCGGATAATGCCGGCGGAAGGAAGCAATCAAGTGGCCCCTCCTATGCGCAATGAAAAGGAGGATTTTTTTATGTTACAAAAGGTATTTGACTTTCTGGTAGTAACGGATGCAGAGTCCGGAAGCTACTCTCCAACCACAGCGGGAAATGTGGCGTTATTTTTGGTTATAGCGCTGTTATTTCTTGCCATATCTATCTTCGGCGGAAGCAACAAGAAGAAGCTGGATGCAAAGCAGCTGGCCTTCGCGGCGGTAGCGGTGGCCTTATCGGTAATCACCTCCATATTTACGGTGTTTAACTTTCCCTTTGGAGGCTCTATCACGCTGTTCCGTATGTTCTTTATCTGCTATATCGGCTATCTCTATGGTGCCAGAACAGGTGTATTAACCGGAATTGCCTGCGGCTTGCTGGATTTGATTCTGAAGCCCTATGTGGTCCATCCGGTGCAGCTGCTTCTGGATTATCCCGTTGCCTTCGGGTGTCTCGGATTATCCGGTGTCTTTGCAAAATCTAAGTTGGGAATGGCCAAGGGATATATTCTGGGAGTGGCAGGGAGATATCTGTGCCATGTGCTCACCGGCGTTATTTTCTTCTCCATCTATGCAGGAAATAAAAACCCCTGGATCTATTCCTTTGGCTATAATGCGTCGTATATTGTTCCGGAGGCGGCTGTCACGCTGATACTTTTATTCATTCCTCCGGTCCAGGCAGCTTTGAACCAGATAAAGCGCCAGGCGGTATAGCGGACAAAAGCCTTGAACGGATTGTTCGTCCTCTATTTTGCTGCTCTGACAATGGCAGTATAGATTCCGGAGAGTTTATACCAGGTTGCCATATCCGTGTTCCCGGTTGGCGCAAGATCGAAGAGCTGCTGGAACACTTGCACGGCATCCATTGTTCTGCTGCTGTACCAGCCGTCTGCCGTGGTTTTTGGAATTATGCCGTAGGCATCGGAGATGCGGTTTAATTGTTCCTGAAGAATTCTGACATATGCCCCTGACGAATTAAGACACAAGTCCGAGCCCGGCCAGAGATAAGGAGCCCCCGAAACCTCCGCGGTACCGTTGAGATAGATGGAATTCCCGTAGTAATTTCTTAAAATCTCCATAGCGGTTCTGCCCTGGTCTCCCAGCTTTTTTGCCTCCCACAGTGGCATCCAGCTGGGGCAGGGGATATTCCTGCCGTCACAGTATTGGATCAGAATCGGCTGCTGTATGCCGGGCCTCGAAAGGTAATTCGTAAACATGCGGTCGACGATCCGGCTGATATTTTCATAAATATTGCGTCCGGGAACCCATTTGTGGTCAAAGGCTGAGGAGGAGGTCACCGTAAAGGGAAAGCCCTGATCGCGGTACCACTCCGTACAAACCCGGTTCAGGGTGAAGGAGAGAATGGCAAGGACGACAGCGGTCAGGGTTTCCTCGGACCAGGTGGGGTAGCTTTCACCGGAAGCGATATTCTTGATGTAATCCCGAAAGCGGACAGGATGATTTGCCGCGGTTTGATCCGTAGGAAAACCGTCGTGGACAACAATGAATTCAGGAATGACAATGCTGCCGGTTATGATTTCTTTTCCTTCCTCCGTGGTCTTTACCTCGCTTTCGGCTATTTTGGGAGGATAATCACCAGAAAGTACATGGGAGGGTACGTGATATAGGATGTCCGTCTCTCCTGACTCCGGGGTTATGACCGTCGGCAAAAGGGCAAGGGTGTCCGGAAAAACCTCTGTATTCTGTACCATTACCCCAGGACAGCCGGGAGAGGAGATCCGGATTGTGTACTCAGAATAGGGCTGCATGGCAGAGGGCTCCTGGCTGTAATCCGGGGAAGGGGCAGGTAAGCTGACTTCAGGTGTCAATCCCGAAGCATCGGTAATTACTTCTTCCAAAATGGTATCAGGAGAGGCCGCCGGGGAAATGGTAACCCTTACTCCGGAGACGGGTGACAGGCCGGGGGTGACAGTGCGAACCTTCAAGTGCCCCAGATTCTGGGTTCCCGGCGCTGCCGGATAGATACGGGAGCTGTGCTGCCCTTCCGATATAGATGACTTCACCTTCCGGTAATTCATATGGTATACCTCCTGCATTGTTTTACAATTACTGACCAATCCGGGTGACTCCGACATAGATATTGGAAATGCGGTACCAGGTGCGCTGATCTACGACGCCGGTCACAGGCAGGTCAAAAATACTCTGAAATGCGCTGACGGCTTCGGCTGTCTGGGGGCCGAAGTTTCCGTCCACGGCCACCTTTGGAATAGCGGTATAGACATCGCTGATACGGTTCAGCTGGTTCTGAATGGTTCTGACAGCATCACCGTCGGATCCCAGGGTAAGATCGCTGCCGGGCCAGGAGACGGGCACACCGGAGACCTCTACCGCGGTATTGATATACATCGAATCACCGTAGAAATGCCTTAATATCTCTATTGCCGAATAATTCTGATCCCCCAGACTCTTGGAACCCCACTGCGTCATCCATCCGGGACAGCTGACGCGGTTGCCGTCGCAGTATTGGGTCAGGATGGGCTGGACGATGCCGGGCCTGGAAAGATAGTTGGTGAAGATGGAATCCACTGCCAGCCCGATATTATTAAAAATGTTACGGCCGTTAATCCATTTGTGATCATAGGCGGTAGAAGAGGTAATGGTGAAATTATAGCCCTGGTTGCGGTACCACTCCGTATAAACCCGGTTCATGGTAAAGGAAAGGATGGCGAGAACATTGGCGTAAATCGTCTGCTCCGGCCAGGTGGCATAGATCTCGCTGGATGCCACATTCTTAATATAATCCCGGAAACGTACATAATGATTGGTGGCCTGGGAGGCCGGGGGACCGTCATGTACCACAACAAATTCCGGTACGACCACACGGCTCAGAACGATTTCTCCGCTTTCATCCGTGGGCTTGACCTCGGCCTCCGGTATTTTCGGCGGATATTCGTAATAAAGCGTGTGGGGGAGGATAACATAGGTAGAATGGGAGCTGTCCGTTGCGGGAGAAAGCATCTCCACATTCTGTTCCGCCCTCTGGTCGGCCAGAATCTGTATGCCTGAGAAAAAGACGCTCTCCAGATTGGGGGCGGTAATACGCAGATCATATTCGGAATAAGGCTGGATTTCCGAGGGCTCCAGGCTGAGATCGATGGGAGGAGCCTGAAGCGGCACGTCCGGAGTCAAGCCGGATTCGTCGGTGGTGAGCTGTTCGATAACCTGGGTGGGATTGTTGGGTGCGGTGATGGACACGGTGGCGCCCGGAACCGGCGCCACACCGTCTGTAGTACAGCGGATTCGCAGCTGTCCCAGAGCCTGGGTTTCCATTTGTGCGGGGTAAACTATGCCGGAGGGAAAATGCCGGGACAGGGGCGGCCTATTGTTGGCGGGGATACTGATCTGTTTCATGGATCAAAGTATTCCTTTCGTTTTATTAATAGATTATGTCAGATGAATTAAAGATGTGAAAAGATTCCGGGTAAATAAAATAGATAAGGGTGTCAGGCACCCAGAGAAAGGGGAAAAGTGGGATGAAAAATAAATTAAGGAATATGACAGCGGTTTATATTATAAAAGGGGATCAACTTCTTATGCTGTATAGAATTGGTTCCAGGGTGGTGCAGCCCTCCTGGTGCGGCATCGGAGGACATTTTGAAGAAGGGGAGCTGAACGATCCCAGAGCATGTATTCTTCGGGAATTATATGAGGAGACAGGGATAACGGAAGAAGAACTGCAGGATCTCACCTTAAAATATATTACTTTGCGTTATACCAAAGGTGAGATCCGGCAAAATTATTATTTCTTTGCTGAATTAAAAGCGGATAAACCTTATCTGCCTCCTTGTGAGGAAGGAACATTGATGTGGGTCGGAATGAATCAGGTAATGGATAAAGAAATGCCGTATACGGCCAGGGGTGTGCTGGAGCATTACCTGTCCCTGGGAAGGCATGACCGTAAGCTCTATGCAGGAGCGGCTCAAAAGAACGGAGTCATCTTCCATGAGCTTCAGGAATTCTGATATCCATCCGCAGTGCCCTTACCGTGCCGGAATAACTTCAAGCCAGTAGCCGTCCGGATCACTGATAAAATAAATCCCCATCCCCGGATTCTCATAGCAGATGCATCCCATCTCCTTATGCTTCTCATGAGCCGCCGGATAATCATCCACCGTAAAGGCAAGATGGAACTCATTATCCCCCAGGTTATAAGGCCTGTCCCAGTCTCTGAGCCAGGTCAGCTCCAGAAGATGGTTTGTCTGCCCGTCACCGAGAAATACGATGGTGAAGTCCCCGGAAGGATGTTCATTACGTCTGGTTTCCTTCAAGCCCAAAGCCTCCTCATAAAATTTCAGGGACTTCTCCAGATCCAGAACATTTATATTGTTATGGGCAAATTTAAAGTTCATAAGCATATTCCTCCTTCTTATATTGATCGCTCAGATTCTATTATAATACAAAACGTCGGAAATGAAAAGAGCCATACCCTGGGGCATGGCTCTTTGTGCAGTTAACACTTTTGTCCTATCATCAAGTTATTTTACTGGTGAAACGGAATTTGTCTCCGTATTGGCTGTTTTGGAAAGAGCTGCATCTATCTCTGCCTGTATCTTGGCTCGGATCTCGGATAACTTGAACTTTTCCTCCAGGAATTTGTCAAGCTCCGTGATTAAAACGGAATCAGCCGCACCATCAGGGGTGACAGCAGCTTCGGCTTTACCGCCGTTAAAGAATTCATCCAGCGCCTGATTCAGCTCGGAACCGGAGATCCGGTTCAGTTCGCTATGATTATTGAAATATCCTTCCAATAATGAAATATCTCTGGAACTGGTTATGAATACGGTACATGATGCATATTTACGGGCGCCGCTCTGATCTGTTGCATCAATTTCCGCAAATAGATAGGTCATACCTATTTTCTTGGCGGAAATGCGTCCGCCGGAGCTGACCGTTGCGATAGAAGAATCGCGGCTGGAGAATCTTGCGACCTCCGTGGTATTATCCGGCTTCAGAATGACCTTAAGCACATCGTCATTATTCAGAGCGACAAACACTCTTTCCTTCGTCCACTTAACACTAATTGCGGCAGGACCCACAGTAACATCACATGTGAATGGGGGTCTATCAATGCCATCCTTAATGGTAACCGTTATAACAGTAGAACCCACCTTGTTGGCTGTAATCATACCGTCATCACTAACAGAAGCAACTTCCGCATCGTCGGATTTAAAGCTTACCTTTGAATTTTCACCCAAGTTATAAACCTTTAATGGAAAGGACTTGCCTTTAACCAATGTAACGCTTTTTAAATTTAATCTGCAGCTTTCTGGTTTCTCTTTCTCAACAACGGTTGCCTGTGCTGTTAACGTATTAAAAGAAGTAAAAGGCAAGAGCAAGGTGAGAAAAAGAAATAAGCCAAGAGTAATAAAGCATTTACAAAAGAAATTCTTTTTCATGGCTATTCCTCCGAGTTTTTGGAAATCCCTTTTGTCACATCCTATCAATTCTGGTTACAGGATAACATTTGTTTTTGTCAGAAAAGTGTCATAACGTAAAAAAAATATGTATAATAAAAATTTAATATATTTCCAGGGATATTTTTCGGCCGCAGGCTCGTCTAATTTTAGAAAGCCTGCGGCCATGGCGGGGCTATGGTGAATTTGCGGCAGGAGTTTTACGGAAAACACAGAGTTTTGGCAAGCAGGAATTTTTGATAAGTTTTTCTACTTGTTTCAAGCCTCCCAATACTATATAATAATAAGGCGTGGGAGAACACACTCAGAATAACGAAGGATGCAGAAGAGAAAAGGGAAAAGAACGAGGAAGGGAGAATTTGATAATGCAGCATATATTAATCGCTGACGACAATCACGATATAACGGATATTTTATCTACTTACTCCAGAATGGAAGGCTTTGAACCTGTTGTAGCGGGGGACGGCGAGGAAGCAATCCGTCTCTTCACCCAATACAACCCTGATGTAGTCCTGTTGGATGTGATGATGCCCAAGGAGGACGGATACGAGGTCTGCAGGAAGATCCGGAGCAAGTCCAATGTCCCGGTCATTCTGATTACGGCAAGGGGAGAGGATTTTGACAAGATTATGGGTCTTGATATCGGGGCGGATGATTATATTGTAAAGCCTTTCAGCCCCAGGGAGGTAATGGCCCGGGTAAGGGCCGTGATGAGACGGATGGCTAAGAATGCCAAGGAGGCTTCTCCGGAAAATGTCCTGGTTATTGGCAATTTGGAGATTAACCTGGACGAATATACCCTACATATCTCAGGCACCAAAATTGCCCTTACAAAGAAAGAGATTGAGACCATGTGGACGCTGGCTTCCAATCCCAACAAGGTTTTCACCAGGGATAACCTCCTGGACAGCCTGTGGGGCTTTGATTATTTTGGTGACAGCAGAACGGTAGATTCCCACATTAAGCGTCTGCGATCCAAGCTGGATGTGGTGGAGCATCCCAGCTGGACCATTAAGACCATCTGGGGAGTTGGTTATAAATTTGAAATTGAAGAGAAATAAATGGAGACTCCTATGTCAAAGGATACAAAAGTACATATCCATAACCGGCTGTTCTTCAAGCTCTATCTGAACTATGCGGTAATGCTGCTGGTGACGGCGGTGCTGATCTGTCTTATCTTCATGAAGCTCTATGGTGACATGACCATGGACAGGAAGATTAAAGAAATGAAGCGTCAGGCGGATACCATAAGCACCATGGCCACGAATTATATTATCAGCGGGAAAGAAGGGTATCTGGAGGACATTAGTATAATAAAGAGTGTCAACGACTGGGATATCTGGACTGTGTCCAATCCAAAGGCAGTGAATCCCATGAGCTCTTCCCTGGAGACAGGCGATTCCTATGAGGAATTCACAGCCCTTGAGGGGTATGCCCCCTATGTGGAAAGCATTAACGAAGCGTTTCAGGACAGAGTAAATGATGATCAGCGCTATGATGAACTCTATGAGCAGAATATTATAACGGTGTCCGCACCCATTTACGGAGCAGGACGGGAGGTTGTGGGAGCAATTCTCATCGTCGGCTTCAACCAGGACCAGACGGATCTGGTGGAAAGCAGCCTGAGCATGATCATTATGAGCAGCGTGGTTGCCCTGGGGATATCGTTCATCATTATTATTATCTTTGCCACGGAATTATCCCTGCCTATCGCAAGAATGCGTGTTACGGCCCTGGAGCTGGCAGCCGGGAACTTCAAAGCGAAGACCGGAATTAAGAGAGACGATGAGCTGGGCGATCTGGCGAAGACCGTGGATATTCTTTCCGAGAAGCTGCTGGAGAATGATATTGAACGCAAGAGGCTGGATCAGATGAGGTTTGATTTCTTTGCCAATGTGTCCCACGAGCTGAGAACCCCCATCACAGTAATACGGGCCTATACGGAGACCCTGGCCGACGGAGTGGTGCAGGACGAAGAGAAGGTGCAGCAGTATCACAACCGCATGCTTTCCGAGTGCAAATCCATGGAACGTCTGGTAGGAGACCTTCTGCTGCTGTCCAAAATGCAGAATCCGGATTTTGCCATTGAAAGGGAACCGGTCAATCTGAACCAGGTATTTGAAGATATCCTGCGCAGTGCCGGAGCCATTGCGGAAAAGAAGCAAATCACAATTAATATCGTGAAGGATTCTCCCATGCATATGATTCTGGGCGATTATGACCGCTTAAGACAAATGTTCCTGGTTATTCTGGATAATGCTGTCAAATTTTCCGAGGAAAATAAGACGGTATACATAAAAATCAGCAGGGAGGATAAAATAAAGGTATCCATTCGTGATGAGGGAATCGGAATTGAAGAATCAGACTTAAATAATATATTTGAAAAATTCTACAAGTCCAATCTTCGCCATAATGCCAGCGGAACCGGTCTCGGACTGGCAATCGCAAGGCAGATTGCGTTCAAGCACGAAGGAGAGATACAGGTGACCTCCACTCCGGGAGTGGGATCGGAATTTACCTTTCTGTTTCCTCCCTTTGATGAGGATTTAGCGTAGAAGGAAAAAAGTTACTCTGATAAAAACTGATAAAAATCTTGAAAAATAGATTATAATAGAGTATAATACAGATATAGAAATTCCTGAGATGTTCGACACTCCTGTTATTTTGAACCTACATGATTAAAAAGGGATTCCTATTATTCGTGAGTGGATGTCAGGCCGCCGTTTGCAGCGGAAGGCAGAAGCTTATGTGCGGTTACCCACCTAGCTTTGCTAGGAGTCAAAATACAGGAAACGGCATTTTGGGTGTAATACTAATGATGAAAGCGGCTATGAGCCGCTTTTTTTCGTTTTCTACTTGTTATTTCAGGATAAGATATTTATAATAAAGCCATGAATAAGAAGGCTCACGGAGGATGAACATAATTTGTATCTGGCTGGAAGACAAGGAGAGAAAAGAGAATGGGAAATTGGATAAATAATGGGATTATAGAAGCGGCGGCATTAACGCCGGAGTCAATACAAATTGGGAATCCCAGCTATAATGTGGATCGGATGCTGGAGCTGATCAATGAGGTTCACAGGAAGAACAGCAGCGAGGAGAGACAGACAAGAATTGCGGTATTTCCGGAGCTTTGCATTACCGGTTATACCTGCGGGGACTTATTCAACCATTCCGTATTGATCGGCAATGCCATGAATGAACTGCTGCGGTTTGTACAGCAGTCCAATCATGAATGGAATCCCATTATGTTTGTTGGAATGCCGCTGCGCAAGGATAATCAGTTGTTTAATTGTGCGGTTGCCATTCATAAGGGGAAGATTCTTGGTATTATCCCCAAGACATACATTCCGAATCATGGTGTCTTTTACGAGTTAAGATATTTTAAGCCGGCCTATGACCGGATTGATGATGAAATAACCATCAAGGGTATCAAGTATCCCTTTACCGCCAATCTGCTCATTGAGGATGAGGCATCCGGCGCGGTGATCGGTGCGGATATCTGCGAGGACTTATGGGTTCCGATTCCCCCTTCCTCCTATCATTGCCTGCACGGTGCCAATATTATAGTAAATTTATCCGCAAGCAATGAAACCATAGGTAAATCCCATTACCGGAGGGATTTGGTGAAGCTGCATTCTGCAAAGTGCATGTGCGGTTATGTCTATGCATCTGCCGGTTCGGATGAATCGACCACGGACAACGCCTTTTCCGGGCATTGCATTATCGCCGAGAACGGGTCTGTAATATCAGAAACGAAGTTCTTCCAGAATACCGGGATAACCTATGGGGAAATCGATATTGAAAAATGCATCAATGACAGGGCAATGAACAGTTCTTACATGATCGTCAGGGATAAACAAGAATACCGGCATGTTTGCACCAAAACCTTTGAAAATGCATCCCATAAATTTATTTCCAGCAGGGAACTGCCGATTCTGCCCTTTGTTCCGCCCAACATCGACAGCCGTTCTGAGGAGATTATGAATATCCAGGTAACCGGGCTGGCCCAGCGCCTGAAGAAGATATCCTGTAATAAGGCGATTGTCGGTATATCGGGGGGATTGGATTCCACCTTGGCGCTGCTGGTAACGGTAGAAGCCTTCAAACGAAATAATTATGACAGGAAGGGCGTAATAGGAATTACCATGCCCGGCTTTGGCACAACGGGCAGAACTCTGGAAAATTCTAAGAAATTAATGGAAGCCCTGGATATCACATTCTTAGAAATACCCATCCGAGATGCCTGTATTCAGCATTTTAAGGATATAGAGCATGATATGGAGGTTCATGATATTACTTACGAGAATGTGCAGGCCAGGGAAAGAACCCAGATCCTCATGGATGTAGCGAACAAATACAACGGACTGGTGGTCGGGACAGGGGATTTATCCGAGCTAGCCCTTGGATGGTGCACCTACAATGGGGATCAGATGAGTATGTACGGGGTAAACGCATCCATTCCCAAGACATTGATAAGAAGTATCGTGAAATCCTATGCAAAAAAACAGGGGGATGATATTAAGGAGACCCTTTATGATATCTGTGATACCCCCATCAGCCCTGAGCTGCTGCCTCCCAACCCGGACGGAACCATTGCCCAGAAAACCGAGGAAGCCATCGGTTCTTATGAGGTTCATGATTTTGTTTTATATTATATGTTAAGATATGGGTTCGGACCGAAGAAGATATTCGATTTATATATCAATTCATTGGAGCTGCGGGCGGTTAGAAAAGGAGAAAGCGTGGAAGGGATTGACCGGCAGAGTATTTTAAAAGATATGAGAACCTTTTATAAACGCTTCTTTACACAGCAGTATAAACGTTCCTGTATGCCCGACGGAATTAAGGTGGGCTCGGTTTCGCTGTCTCCAAGAGGCGATTGGAGAATGCCCAGCGATGCATCGGCGAACCTGTGGCTGAAGGAGCTGGAGGCAATTGAATAGAACAATAGAAAGTACTTTATTTCAAGGTAATGTAAAATATTATGACAGGATAAAGCAAAAACAGTGTTCAATCGGATGAAAAAATGATATTATTATAAAAGTGCTTAAAATACCGGCTTCCGTCCTTTTGCTGGAAACAGAGGGCTTTCGGGGGAGGGTAAAGGAGATGGGCAGTAAGGGGATCATATCAACTGCGGATATCCGCAACTAAGAGGAGGAAAAGAAGTGGCATTGAAAATAATTACAGATTCAGCTTCTGATATAACACGGCAGATAAAGGAACGGTTTCACCTTCATGTCATTCCCACCCCCGTGGTGATCGATGAGAAGGATTATTTTGACGGCGAGACGATACAGCCGGAGGAGTTCTACGATATCTTAAGAAGCGGCAAGGATGTGAAGACCTATCATATCAATGCCCAGATGTTCTACGATAATTTTGAGCCCTATGCTGCAGCTGGGGATGAGGTGATTTATATCTGCTTTTCCACCGGAATTGCGGGGACCTTTAATGCGGCCAACCTGGCCAAAAGAGAACTGCTGGAAAAGTATCCGGATTTCGATATTACAATTATTGATTCCAAATGTGCCTCCCTGGGCTTTGGTATATCCACCTATTACGCTCTGCTGATGCAGAAGAACGGTGCCTCCAAGGAGGAGATCATTGAGGGGATACAGTGGCATTGCGAGCATTGTGAACAGGTATTTACCGTAAGTACGCTGGAGTATCTGCTAAAAGGAGGAAGACTCAGCAGAACATCGGCCATTGCCGGAGGCCTCTTGGATATCAAGCCGATTATTCATGTCAATGACAATGGAGCCCTGGAATCCATCGAGAAAGTGAGAGGCCGGCAGAAATCCTTAAAACGCCTGATTGAGATCGTAGGAGAGCGGGGAGAGGATCTTGAGACCCAGACCATAGGGATTTTGCATGGAGATGATGCTGCCACGATGGAAGCGGTGAAGGAGCAGTTATTCCGAATCTATGGCTGCCGGAATATGATTGACAATTATGTGGGCTGTGCCATAGGAGCGCACACCGGTCCCGGAATCATCGGGATTATATTCCAGAATGAGGTTTCTCCCTACAAAAGATACTTATGTGAGTAATAGGATCTATTAGGAGCAAAAGATGAAGCAGATTGGGAACGTGGTTGAAAAATGCAGAAATGCGGCAGGATTGAGCCGAAAAGAATTGTCGGAAAATATTTGCTGCGAAAAGTATTTATATATGATAGAAAAAGATCAACGGACCCCCTCTGCTACGGTAGTAAGTTTGCTGGGCGACAAGATGGGTGTGGATCTGTTCGAGTATTATGAATATCTGGAATGTGAAAGACCGATAGAGGTCAAGGGGATAATGGATCGGTTTGAAAAATACAGAAGAGAAACTGAATTAGACCGATTAGCCTGTGCAAATGAGGAAGCAGTGCTTTTAGATGATTTTAAGAGGGAACCGTGGAAATATGAGTGTGAGCTGAACCGTCTAAGTATCAAGGTACTAAAGGATCTGGAATTTACAGAAGCCGTTGGCCCGATACAAGAATTAATTGAAGAAATGGAACAGAACAAGTCAAATAATAAGTGTTTAGTCAATTTTTATATTCTTCTTTCTACTTGTTTTCAAATGAGCCGGGAGATAGAAAAAGCGAAAGAAGTAATTTGTTTAGCGGAAAAAGCCATATCAGGCAAGGAAAAAATCAAGAAATATTTACATATCGCCATAACACTCAGCATCAATAAAATGACCTTATATTATTATTTGGGTGAAAATGATAAAGTGATTGAAGAAGGAATGAAATTACATAAGTATGAATATGATACTTGCTGTCAATCTCGTTCCCATCATACTTTTTTCTATCTGGCCTTTGCCCATTACCAAAAAGGACATCAGGAAATTGGATTAGAGTGGTTTACCAAAGCGTTGTGTGCAATGCTGGTAAGAAAAAAAGCAGCAGATATGTATTTCTTATCAAGATATGAGATGTTTGGCGTAATGCTGCGTGACAGAAGAATACCGAAAGAATTGGTTGAGAAAATTAAGAAAACTTATACGATTGAAGTATAATAGCCATATCCCCATCTTTAACAGCAGGAAGAGGCTAAAGGGTCTGGAATGCCGGATAAACAGAGCATTCCAGACCTTTTTTGCTGCAATGGGAAAATATAAGGTAACAATTGTTCTATTGAAAAAATAGGTATAATGGGCTATATATAGAGTAATGGTTAACATAAAATACAGAATTTAAATTCAAAGGAGAAGCTTGCTGTGAAAAAAACCAGTTTGTTAAGTAAGTTTGCTTTATTTATGATCGGATTTGTTGCGATTTTTATTGCCGGGGCTTATATGATTATTTATTTTACAGCAAATAATGTTGTTACCCAGGACATAGAAAGCAAATTAAAGAGTAAATCGATTGTTCTGAATAACAGCATTGAAGAGATGAAGCAAAAGGCATTGGATGCTGCAAAATGGATGGAGAGTTCCTCCCCGTTAGCAGACGTGTTTCAAAATCAGGACAGGGAAGAAGCGCTGGAGCTTGGGCAGCAGGCTCTTCTGTCCTTTGATATGGATTATCTGGTGATCACGGATCAGGAAGGAACTGTGTTCCTTCGGGCCCATGAGCCGAATAAATATGGAGACAGCATTGCCAATCAGGTTAATATTCAAAAAGCCTTGAAGGGAGAGGAATCCGTAGGGATTGAGGAAGGTGCCGTCGTCAAATATTCCGTTCGGGCCGGTGCGCCGCTGAAGGATAAGGACGGCAGCATTATTGGGGCGGTATCTTTAGGATATGTTCTTTCCAACAATGAATTTGTGGAAGAGCAAAAAGAGATCTTTGATTATGAGGTAGGTGTTTTTTCCGGTAATGAAAGGATCGCCACCACCATTAAAGATCAAAACGGGGAGAGGATTACCGGAACGAAAGTGGAAGATCAGGACATTATTAGTACAACACTGGACAATGGAGAGGCTTATTATGGAAAAGAGACCATTGATGGAACCAAGTATTTCAGTGTCTATTTACCCATTATTGATGTGACAGGAAAAAGCAGCGGCATGCTTTTTGTAGGTCAGAAATTTGATCTGGCAAATGAACTGATTAAGAGACTAACCATCAATCAGGGTATCGTCATGGCAATTCTGGGGATTATCATTGGTCTGAGTCTGATTTATATGTTTAAGGCTATGATTATCCAAAAAATCAAAGCCGTTACCGCGATGCTGAAAGATATTTCAGAGGGGAACGGTGATTTGACAAAAAGGGTTACTGTCTCAACGAAGGATGAGATAGGAGAAATGACAGGCTATTTTAATTTGTTTATTGAGAATATTCATGATATGGTAAAGGAAATCATCTCGGAAACCAATACGGTGAATGGTTCCATACATAAATCACATCAAAATATAACGGCTCTCACAAACGAGCTGGAAGGCGCGGCGGCGACAGTGCAGGAATTGTCCGCGGGAATGGAGGAAACAGCCTCAACCACCGAAGAGATTACCGCAACCTCCAATGAGATTGAAAACGCAGTGGAAATAGTTGCGATTAAAGCCCAGGAAGGAGCGTTATCCGCCAGTGAAATCAGCAAAAAGGCAGTGGCTCTGAAGCATAGTTCTCTTGAGCATCAGACCGAGGCTGACCAGACCCGTCTGCTTATTAAGAAAGGAATGGACGAGGCGCTGAAAAAAGCCCAGGAGGTCGATAGAATTAAGACCTTGTCCGAGGTTATTTTGCAAATTTCCGCACAGACCAATCTGCTGGCTCTCAATGCAACCATTGAATCGGCCAGAGCCGGTGAAGCCGGAAAGGGTTTTTCTGTTGTTGCAGATGAGATACGAAAGCTGGCGGACCACTCTAAAAAAACGGTGGTAGAAATACAGGATACGCTGGAAATCATATTGGAAGCGGTGGAGAGCCTGTCCGGAAACTCAAGGAGAATGCTGCAGTATATTGAGACGAAAGTAGTGGACAGCTATAAGGATTCCATTCTGGTGGGAGATAACTATGACCAGGATGCTCAATCCATCAATGACTGGGCCATGGAGTTAAGTGCAACCTCTCAGGAACTGCTGGCATCCATAAAGACGGTATCGGAAGGAATTCATGGAATCGCCAGAGCCACAGAAACCGGGTCCGGAGAAACGACAGATATGGCATACAAAGTCTCCATGATAAAGGATAAGGCCAATGAGATAAAACAGGAAACAGATACTGTCAAAGTTAGTGCGGATCATCTGCATGACATGATTAAGAAATTTAAGGTATGAGATCATGTCATCCGGAGCAGACTTAGCAGCAGGAGAAAAAAGATGTTTATAGCGAGGCAGCCGATTTTTGATAAAAACTTAAGAATATATGGATACGAATTGCTCTTCAGAGCAAGTGCCGAGTCGAATTCTTTTTCAAATGCATCCTCTATTTCTGCTACGGCGGTGGTATTGGGAGGATTATTTGAGCTGGGCATAGATAAGGTGGTCGGGTCAGCAAAAGCATTTGTAAATTTTGATTATGAATTCATAATGTCGGATATGATAGAGCTGATCAATCCCGATACCCTGGTGATAGAGGTTCTTGAAACTGTAAAAAGGGATAGTTTTCTTTTAAAGCGAGTGGAAGAATTGCATAACAAAGGGTATAGAATCGCTCTTGATGATTTTGAAGATGATTTTTTCACCTGTCCGGTGGTTTCCATAGCAGATATTATCAAATACGATATTATGCAGACTCCCCTGGATACCTTGTATAAGGAAGTGAAGGCAGCAAAAAATAAGAAAATATTATTAGCAGAAAAAATTGAAACAGAAGAGGAATACCAGCAAGCCAAAGCCATGGGATTTCAATTGTTTCAAGGTTATTTTTTCAGCAAGCCCAATATTGTGGCGAAGGGATCCAATACAAAAAGATCTTCGAAAGCAGTATACTCGCAAATATTAAGTGAATTGAAAAAAGAGGATTTTTGCTATGAGAAAATCACAGCTATCATAGAGTCGGACGTGAATTTGTCTTATAAAGTGTTATATGCCATCAGTCACAAAAATGAAGCCAGCAATTATAGTTCCATAAGAAATGCATTGGTCCGCATGGGAGCACGGGAAATGGAACGATGGATCAGTGTGCTTATGCTCCAGGATATGTCAGGCGATAAGCCGGATGAGGTATTCCGGTTATCCTTGGTACGATCTAAGTTTTGTGAATATGTGGCTGAACGAAGTTCTTTAAGACAGCGAAAAGAGGAAGTATCCATGCTGTGTTTATTCAGTATGCTGGATGTGATATTAGATTGCTCCATGGAGGAAGCAATGAAAGAATTGGCAATTTCAGAGGATATTATTGATGCGCTTGTACATGGGACCGGTGTTTTCAAACCAATGTGTATGTTATTGCAGGCGTACGAGCAGGGTGATTGGAATCGGGTAGAGGAATATGCCAGGGAGATTCATGTGAATCCGGAATGCTTAACGGACGGATATTTATCAGCAATCCAATGGGCCTCAAGAATTATGGATATTTACGTATAGTTTTCTAAAGTTCGCTGGTGCAGCTAAATTAATTTTTCTATCAAAAAGCGGGTTGGAATAGATCAATCCCTATGGTATACTGGAATATACATAGATGGTAATGTATAAATGAGTGACAGGGTATACATTGCTGGCAGCGTACATTACCGACAATATGAAAGGATGCCGTTAAGCTGACGGTGTTTCCCTGCGGCAACACGGAAATACTAAGCTTTACAGCATCCTGTATAATTTATACTATTCTTTTCGTTCCGCCTTTTCCAGGGCAAGCTTAATGGCATCGATTAAAAGCTGCTGAGTGAATTTTTTGTCCTCCATAATCTCGACCCGGTCAATGGGAATGTCATTGTAAAGCTGTGTCGCGATTGCGTCCAGGGAAGGCTCTACCAGGGGATACATAGTAGCGATTGCTTCATCAATATTTTTGATGCCTACAAAGTTTATGTGGTCTTTATCCACTACCACCTCCAGGTTCAGCGTGGTGTCATTTAAGGCTATGGAGGAGGTGTAAACGCCTGCGGTATACAGACCGGTCTCTGTAGAGGAAGCTTCCTTATCTTTGTCGGGCTTGAACATAAATATGAGAAGTAGAATCAGAAGAATACCGAGCGCCGCAAAAATTACCGTATATATGATTTCTTTTAATTGGATTACGACTATTTTCGTCTTTGCCATCTCTAACCTCCGGGCATGATTTGCTTCATGTCTTAATCTTACTATATATTATTAAACCTGTTTCTATTTTATGCAGAGTTATTTTATTTCATAGATAAGTTCTTCAAACCAGGGAATGGCAGAATGGAGGGGTTATGTCCTTACAATTATTTCTGGGAAGCGCCGGTTCCGGCAAATCCTATCAATTATACCGCGAAGTGATCCGGGTATCCAGGAAGCATCCGGATACCAATTATCTGGTGATTGTGCCGGAACAGTTCACTTTGCAGACTCAGAAGGATATCGTTGCCATGCATCCGGAACACGGTGTTATGAATGTGGATATCCTTAGCTTTTTACGCTTTGCTTACCGGATTTTTGATGAGGTGGGGGGATATGACGCCCCGGTGCTGGAGGATACGGGAAAGAGCATGGTGCTGCGGAAGGTGGCGGCTGAGAAGAAAAAGGAGTTAATTCTCTTTGGCTCCAATGTCAGGAGGCCGGGGTTCATCGGAGAGCTGAAATCCGTATTGTCCGAGCTCTACCAGTATAATATCGGGCCGGAGGATTTTGAGCGGATGCAGGAGGTATCCCGGAGGAAGCCGGTGCTGCAGGCGAAGCTGAAGGATTTGCTGACGATCTATGAGGGTTTCCGTACCTTTATGAAGGAACGTTATATTACTGCCGAGGAATTGCTGGTGGTATTAAATGATGCCATTGATTATTCCCAGTGGGTGAAGGGAACCGTAATCTGCCTGGACGGATTTACCGGCTTCACGCCCTGCCAGTATCAGATTCTGCGCAAGCTGCTGCGCTATGCCAGGAAGGTGATGGTGACCGTAACCATTGATCCGGGGGAGAATATTCAGGAAGAGGTGAAGGAACATCAGCTCTTTGGGCTTAGCAGGAAGACAATACAAAAGCTGTACAGCCTGGCAGAGGAAGAGAAGGTGGAGATTGATCCCCCTGTATATGCGGAGGAAGCCGTCATAGCTGATACAGGGGGCTTGGCATACGAGGAGAAGATTGCTGCCGAGACGGCTTTCATAGAATTAAAGCCCCTGGTATATTCGAGGAAAGGAAAGCGAAGGGTGCCCTACCGGTTTCTGAACTCCCCGGCCCTGGCCTCTCTGGAGCATAATTTGTTCCGTTTTCCCTGGGAGCCGTATGAGAAGGAGCAGGAGGAGATCTCGATTCATGCGGCGAAGGATGCCGGCAAAGAGATTGATTTTGTCACAAGAGAAATCAAACGGCTGGTAAGGGAGAAAGAATACCGTTACCAGGATATTGCCGTGGTCTGCGGAAATGTCCCGGAATACGGAAGAATTGCGGGAAGGAGCTTCGCCCTGGCTGGAATCCCATGCTTTATTGATTATAAGAAGGATATTCTGACGAATCCCTTCGTCGAGCTGCTTCGCTCTGTGGTGGCAATTATGAGTGAGGATTACAGCTATGAAGGAATACTGCGTTTCCTTAGGACAGGCCTTACGGATATTGATACCGGTGATATTGATCTGCTGGAGAATTATCTTCTGGCCACGGGGATTCGGGGCAATAAACGCTGGTCGGAGCCCTTTGTCAGAAGCTACCGCAGCAGGGAGGCAATTGACCTGGAACGGGTGAATGGAATCCGCAGCAGAATCGTCGAATTGCTCCAGCCGGTTCATGAGGTGCTTAAGGATAAGGAGAAGACCTTGAGGGATTATACCCAGGCCCTCTATGAGCTGGGGGTCCGTCTTGAGGTGGAGCAAAAGCTGGAGAAATACGTCAGCTTCTTTGAAAAGCATAACCAGCCGCTGATTGCAAAAGAATTTCAGCAGGTTTACAAGATTATTATGGATTTATATGACCAGATGGTGCTGCTTCTCGGAACGGAGCACGTGACCTTGAAGGAGTTTGGGGAGATACTGGATACCGGCTTTGTAGAGGTGAAGGTGGGATTAATTCCCCCCGGAGTGGACGAGGTGGTCGTGGGTGATACGGAGCGGACCAGACTGAAGGATATCAAGGTGCTGTTCTTTGTGGGGGTAAATGAAGGGGTTATCCCCAAGCCGATTTCAACCGGTGGAATTTTCTCCGATTTGGAGCGGGAGCTGTTGATAAATAACAACTTTGAGATGGCCCCCACAAAACGCCAGCAGGCATTTACGGAACAGTTCTATGTCTATCTGAATATGACCAAGCCAAGGGACAGGCTGTATCTTACCTATCACAAGGTGAACGATGAGGGGAAGTCCGTGAATCCATCCTTTTTGGTGGGCAAATTGATGCAGCTCTTCCCGCGTCTGCGCATAAGGGACGAAGAGGAGGAGAGTCAGGATCTGGAGCACAGCCTGCGGGAGGAAGGACTTGCCTGCCTGATGCAGGGACTTCGGGAATTTCATCAGAAGGAACCCCCGGTGCTGTGGAAGGAGCTGTACCATTATTATTGCTCCCGGGAGGAGAAGAAGCCGATTCTCAGCCAGTTAGTCCGGGGTGCTTTCTACATTAATGAAGAAAGGGGCATTTCCAGGGAGGCGGCAAGACTTTTGTACGGCAGGGAGCTACGGGGCAGCGTGACCAGACTGGAGCGCTATGCGGGCTGTGCCTTTGCCCATTTTATGAGCTATGGATTGGAGCTGGAGGAGCGCCGGGAGTACAAGCTGGCGATCCCGGATATCGGCAATATCTTTCATAATGCCATTGACGATTTTTCTAAAAGGCTGGACATATCCGAATATTCCTGGCATACCATCCCGGAGGAGGTGCGGGAGGAATGGGCGGTAGAAAGTGTGCGAAAGGCTGTGGAGGAATATGAGAATTCCTTCCTGCGCAGCTCGAAACGGAATGAGTATCTTGTTACCCGTATGGAACGCATTACCGTCAGGACCCTCTGGGCCCTGTGCAACCAGATTCGCCAGGGAGCCTTTGAACCGGCGGGCTATGAGATGCCCTTTTACCATATTCCTTCCTCGGCGCTGACCTTGACGGGCAGAATTGACCGTCTTGATTTATACGAGGAGGAGGATAGGGTCTATGTACGGGTAGTTGATTACAAATCGGGGAACACCTTCTTCGACATCGGGCGCATTTATTACGGACTCCAGCAGCAATTATCCGTGTATTTGAGTGCGGCCCTGGATTATCTGACCAAACGGTATCAGGGGAAGGAGATTATCCCATCAGGTATTTTCTACTACCATATCGATGACCCCATTGTCGCAAAGTCGGATCAAGTAGAGGAGGAAATCTATAAGAGCCTCAGAATGAACGGTCTGGTGAATTCCGACAGGCATGTGCTTGCTTTGATGGATCAGAAGCTGGCCGGCCCGGACGATACCCTTCGGGCCGGTGTAAAATCAGAGATTATCCCTGCGGAGACCAACAAAGAGGGAGAGCTGGCAAAACGCTCCTCTGCGGCAAGCCGGAAGCAGATGGAAGCGCTGGTTGACTATGTAAATGGGAAGCTGGCCGGGGACAGTGAACAGATTCTCGGTGGTGATACCAGGTTGAATCCTTATCGCAGCGATAAGCAAACAGCCTGTGATTACTGCGAATACCGTTCTGCCTGCGGCTTTGACAGCAGGCTGCCGGGGCATACCTACCGTAATCTGGCGAAGAAGCCGGCGCAGGAGATAAAGGATGAGATATTTGGGGAATGACAAGGATATGGATCAGGGTATTATCATTCAGGAGGTACACTTTATGACGAAAATGATGAAAAGTTTATGGATTATATTAATAGCATCTTTCATGATAGGATTTGTTCCGGCGCAGACAGCAGGAGCTGCTGTAAAGTACAATTTAGAATTTACCGGTGAAATGAAGATAATAGAATCGCCTGGCAGCAGGTATCCAAAGGAAATGGGGCTTGAACCAACCTTAAAGAAGGATAAAAACGGCATCTATACCTTAACGATGTATGAAGGTTCCAAGATAGAGCTGGGTATCAAATCGACTAAAAATTTAACCGTGATACAGACAAGTGATTGGAAGGGCATCAGCGTAACAGATAATGAGAAAGGCTATCTCACAATAGAAAATTATCATTTCATGGAGGAGAATGTGAAATCTGTGAAAGAGACGATCACGCTCCAACTGTCCGATGAAAGGATATATATCAGCGGCAAAAAACGCAATCCCAATCTTGGTAAGAAATATGGTGCCAAAGTTAAATTCAAGGTTGTAATCAAACGCATCCCATATGACAGATTAGGGTCTGAAGTTCCTGACTTACGGGATACGCTGGAAACCTATGCGACTAATTGGGCGAATGTTTCTCCCGTCCAGCAGTTTGATTATAAGGGAGAAGGGCTGGCCTATGCATACATAGAGGGAAAAAACCTTAAAATCAAAATGCCTGCCGGAGAACTGAGCCTGGATGTAAAATATCCGAGGCTGGGGGATGTGATCTCCGACAAGGATGGGAATTTCTATGTTGTCTGGGGAAGGGAGGGCTCTGCGTATACGGATCAGACGGTGTTCATCTCCCAATATTCACCGAAGGGTGAACACATTAAAACCGCAGGCTTCCGGGGGGAAAGCATAATGGGCCAGGATGGAAATACAATGATTCCCTTCGCTTACGGTAATTGTGCCTCGGCAATTGGCGGCGATTATCTCATGGTGAACTATGCACGCAAAATGTACAATGGCCATCAGTCAAATAATGTGGTTGGTGTGAGGATTTCTGATATGTCACCGGTAGAATGGGGTTCCGTCTGGAATATTCCGTATACCTCACATTCCTTTAACCAGAGCGTGATCTGGAGTAATAAAACGGGTGGGTTTGTGTATGCGGATCATGGAGATGCTTATGACAGAGGCTTTGTGATCACCTCCAACGAAAGTGAAAAGTTATTGTTCCGGTTCTACCTTCAATCAAACGCAAATTACAATATGTATATCGTCAACCGGACCTTTGCGCAATTGGGGAATCTTGCGGAGACGAGCAAGGGAGCAGTACTGGTTGGGGCATCCGTAAAGTCAATCAGTGAGAAGGCAGAGGAGGAGGAGCAAAATCTGTTTGTACAAATATTTGACCCTACAGTCAGGGAAGTATCCCCGTCCATGTTCCTGGGCGGAGAGACCCGCAGCGGTGCTACTTCAACAGATATCAATGACAATAGCAATTCTCCGCTTACGCCGGTAACAGACTATGGCGTACATTGGCTCACGGATTACACGGATAAGCATGCGGTCGCTCCGCAGGTCGTTGAGGCGGATGACCGGCTTGTAATCCTGTGGTCGACAGGGGAGGATACCTTTTATATGGTTTTATCTGCAGATGGCCAGGTTCTTACTCCTGCGTCCTCTCTTGGCAGACTTCCGCTAAATTCCTATGAGCGTCCGGTTTATCATGATGGTGTTGTCTCGTGGGCGGCTGTTATGGAGGGCAGATTGAAGGTTTGGAGCATTAAAATTTGACGAGGCTATTTGATAAGAGTGTTGACTGAGGTTAAAACAGAAGTCTTGATAGCTGGCTGAAACAAAGACAGATCATAATTTAATGAATGGTTTTGAAAAGGATACCTGGAGGAGGAAATGATGGCTTGGACAGAAGCACAACAGAAAGTAATCGATACGAGGAATAAGAATCTTCTGGTATCCGCGGCAGCCGGCTCCGGGAAGACCGCGGTGCTGGTGGAGCGGATTATTTCCATGATTTGTGAAGGTGAGACCCCCCTTGATATTGACCATCTCTTAGTGGTGACCTTCACCAATGCGGCGGCGGCAGAGATGAAGGACAGGATTGGCAAGGCGATTGATAAAAAGCTTCAGGAGAAGCCGGATAATCTTCATCTTCAGAGACAGGTTTCCCTGCTGCAAAGCGCTCAAATCACCACAATCCACAGCTTCTGCCTCCATGTGATCCGTAATTATTTTCATAGAATTGATCTCGATCCCTCCTTCAAGATTGCGGAGGATGCGGAAATTACTCTGATGAAATCCGATGTGGTCTCCGATATCCTGGAGAGGTGGTACGAGGAGGGGACGGAAGCATTCCATGATTTTGTTGAAAGCTATTCCTATTCCAAATCAGATTTGCCTATTGAAGAGCTGATATTGCAGCTATATGGCTTTGCCATGAGCGATCCCTGGCCCAAGGCATGGATTTTACGGATGAGGAAGCGCTTTGAGGTCAATTCCCCGGAAGAAATGAATCGGACATCCTGGATGGAAGAGCTGCTGGATTATGTGAAGCTTGTGCTTGAGGATCTGGGCCGGAAGAATGCTCAGGCCATGGAGCTATGCCGGGAATTGGACGGGCCCATGGCCTATGAGGCGGCTCTGCTGTCAGACAGGGGTCTTCTGGAGGCGTTGAATAAAGCGGAGAGCTATGAGGAATATGCGAAGCTGTTCCCCGGAGTATCCTATGCCCGTCTGTCTGGTAAAAGGGAGGAAGGTGTTAATCCCTGGAAGAAGGAAAGGGTTAAGGAGCTGCGGGAGGAGGTCAAGAAGGGACTGAAGGATCTGACCAATCAATATTTCTTCCAGCCCCCGGAGGAGATGCTGAAGGATCTGCAGGCAGTCGGCAGGATTATGCAGGTGCTCTTTGATCTTACCCTGGAGTTCATGGATGAATTTGCCCGGAAGAAGGAAGAGAAGAATCTGATTGATTTCAATGATCTGGAGCATTTTGCCCTCAAGATACTTGTGGAAGAGTCCGCGCCGGACGGGGAGGGAAGCGCCGGAGCCAGACCCACCGACGCGGCCATTGAACTGAGCGAACAGTTTGCGGAAATTCTAATCGATGAGTATCAGGACAGCAATATGGTGCAGGAGACGATTCTGCGAAGCATTTCCAAAGAGGATATGGGAAGGCCCAATCGATTTATGGTAGGGGATGTGAAGCAGAGCATCTATAAATTCCGGCTGGCTATGCCGGAGATATTCATGGAGAAGTACGGGAGCTATTCCTGTGAGGAACAGAGCGGCGAAGGGGAGGTTAATTATTATCAGAGAATTGATCTGGATAAGAACTTCCGGAGCCGGGATACGGTATTGCAGTATGTTAACCGGGTCTTTCAGCAGATTATGCAGCGAAATATAGGGGGAATCGTCTATGATGAGGCCGCTTCCTTAAAATACGGAGAGCTCTATGAGGAGAGTCTGACCCCGGAAGAGATGCCGTCGGAGGAGGATTTCTGCAGAATTGCCAGGGATACGGAGCTGGTGCTGATCACAGAGGAAACCTTGTCTGACGAAGAGAATGCAGAGGAAGCCGGAGAGGAGATCAGAGAAGAGACCGGGAGGGAAGAGACGGACGAGGAGGCTGTTTATACGAAGAGAGAGCTGGAAGCCCGGGCGATTGCAAGAAAGATCAGGGAGATCACTGATCCGGAGACGGGATTGATGGTCTTTGACCAGAAAAACAAGCGTCACCGTCCGGCGAGACGAAGGGATATTGTAATACTGCTTCGGAGTATGACAGGATGGTCGGATGTTTTTGTCAATACACTGATGCAGGAGGGGATCCCGGCATATGCGGATACCGGTACGGGATATTTCCAGACCCTTGAGATAACCTCCATCCTGAATATGCTGAGGGTTATCGATAATCCGAGGCAGGACATTCCCCTGGCGGGAGTGCTGTATTCTCCCATGGTTGGTCTGACGACTACGGAGCTGGCGCTCATCAGAGCCTCTCACCGCAATGCCAGCATGTATTCCGCCTTGCTTCACTATGCGGGGGAAGAGCACGGAGAAGCAATGCCAGAAGAGGCTGGGACCGGAGAGGGCCATGGAACAGAACGGCATGAAAACCCCTTAAGAGCGAAGGTTGCCGGCTTCTTAAAACAATTGGAGGAATTTCGTTCCCTGGTAAATCATACGCCGATTCACCAATTGATCCAGGTGGTATTAGACAGAACCGGTTATTACTATTATGCCAGTGCCATGCCTGGCGGAGAGCAGAGGCAGGCCAATATGGATATGCTGATTGCCCAGGCAGTGCGCTTTGAAAAAGGCAGCTACAGCGGATTGTTCCATTTTATCAGATACATCGAAAAGCTGCATAAGTATGAGGTTGATTTCGGAGAGGCGGCCACCACCGGGGAGCAGGATGATACGGTACGGATTATGAGCATCCATAAGAGCAAGGGGCTGGAGTTTCCGGTGGTAATTGCAGCGGGCATGAGCAAGCAATTTAACACCCGGGATGTCCGAAGCAGCATTGTGCTTCACAGTGAGCTTGGGGTGGGCCCGGATTATATCAACAGCAAATTGAGGACCAAGGTTCCCACTCTGCTTAAGAAAGTAATACAGAGGAAGGTTCAGATCGAGAATCTCGGAGAGGAATTGCGGGTACTCTATGTAGCAATGACCAGAGCCCGGGAAAAATTAATCCTTACGGGGTATTTAAAATCCAGGGAGGAGATTAAGAATAAGGAATTCTCCTTCTTTGAAAAGCTGTCGGCGAAGAGCTATCTGGACTGGGTGCTGCCGGCAATGGTAAATTGCATGGGAGGAATCCCCGAAGAGAAGGAAGGCTCCTTCTCCTGGAAGCAGAATTCCATGGCAATCACAGTACTGACCCGGAATGAGATTCTGCGGGAGGAGATGACGAAGCAGATATTCCTGCGGAGGGATCTTGGGGAGCTGGAAGAGATGATCATGCCGGAAGAGCCGGGCAAGGCGGACGGCGATATCGTCTATGATGCGGAGCTGAGAGAAGAAATTAACGCAAGATTTAATTATGAATATCCTCATCAGAAAGAAGCGGCTCTGAAGGTAAAAATGACCGTATCGGAACTGAAGAAGCTGGGTCAGTTTCAGGACGAAGGACAAAGCCTCAACCTATATCATGGAGCCCCGGCAAAGCATCCTACGGAAGCTGCTGCGGATAAAGGAGTTACGAAAGAAATTACGGAACCGGCATTCATTCGCCAGGATGGGGCTGAAATCTCCGGTACGGACAGGGGAAGTATCTATCATAAGGTGCTGGAGCTGATTAATCTGGCGGAGATCCTGGAGGAAGCGCCGCAGGAGGGATTGGAGGCTGCGGTTCAAGCGGAACCATACATACAAAGGCAGCAGAAATTGCAGCAGCAGATGGAGCGGATGGTTCGCAGAAACCGGCTGAAGGCCGAGGAGATTAAGGGGCTTAAGCGGAAGGACCTGATGGGATTTGTGTCCAGTGATATCGCGAAGCGGATGTGTAAAGCCCAGTTGGAAAATAAGCTTTATAAGGAAAAGCAGTTTGTAATCGGTGTGAAAGCATCGGAGGTATTAAGGGAGACCGACAGCGAGGAGCTGATTCTGATTCAGGGTATTATTGATGCCTTCTTTGAAGAGGGAGACGAGCTGGTGCTGGTTGACTACAAATCGGATCTGGTACAGAGAGAACAGCAGCTGGTACAGCGCTATAAAGTACAGCTTCTTTATTACAAGCGGGCGCTGGAGCAGATGCTGGGCAAGAGGGTGAGGGAGATGATTATTTATTCCCTGCACCTGGGAAAAGAAATCCGAATAGATGAGTGAAAAATGGTTACACTCCAGTCAAGGATAAATATAATAAAACAGATAGCTATGCTACTTGACAGGAGGGTGATCATCATGAGCAAAAAGCAGGAAGAGATTGATTTGGAGAACATAAAGCCGGAGGAAAAATTAAAGTATGAGATAGCAGAGGAGCTGGGCTATCTGGATAAGGTTATGGCGACGGGCTGGAAGTCTCTTACGGCAAAGGAATCCGGCAGGATCGGCGGATTAATGACAAAACGGAGAAGAGAAAGGAAGGCAGAAAAACCAAGGGAGGAAGGTTGATTGTTAAAAACTGCTTTGGATAAGACGGAGGGCTTTGAATGTGCAAAGTGCCGGAAATGGAGGACACAATGGATAAACCCCAAATGATTATGTTTGATTACGGGCAGACGTTAATTGCAGAGAGCAGATTTGATGGAGAGGCCGGAACCAGGGCGGTTCTCAAGTATGCGAAAAAGAACCCCAGCCAGATATCTGCAAAAGAGCTTCAGGAATTTGCCAAGACCCTGAACCGGGATATTGGAAGGTATGATCCGGATCCGAGGAAGTCAACCTGCCTTGAGATCCATAACCATATATTTCAGAATTATCTGTATGAGTATTACGGGATTGAGCTGGATCTGACCAAAGAGGAGGTGGAGCGGGTATTCTGGGATCATGCCGCGGAAGAGAAGCCAACCAAACATATTCAGGCGTTCCTGGAATATTTAAAGGAACAGCAGATCAGAACGGCGGTAATCAGCAATATTTCTTACAGCGGCAAGGCGCTGGAGAACAGAATACATAGCTTGCTTCCGGAGAATGAATTTGAATTCCTACTGGCAACCAGTGAATATGTATTCCGCAAGCCCCATGGCCGTATCTTCGAGCTGGCGCTGCGAAAAGCCGGCCTAAGGCCTCAGGAGGTCTGGTACTGCGGGGATAACGCCTATTGTGATGTAGAGGGTGCCAGCCGGGCCGGAATGTACCCGGTATGGTACAGGGGTGCGCTAGAGGATCACAATAAGCTGCTGCCGGAAATGGATTGTCTCACCATCAATGATTGGACGGAATTGATGGAATTTGTTCGTACCTTATAAAAGAGTGCCGCACCCATGCAAATTCACTGCATGTGGTGCGGCACTTCTATAATTTATGAATCTGATGTGGCATTCCGTCTTTCAATGATTATGAATGAGGCAGTACGCTAACCTACCCTCTGAGGCTGATATGGCTGAGCTTTAGATTCTCTACTCCGAGGAACCCCTTGATTGCCACACAGATACCGCCAAGGAGGATGGAGGTATCCTGGAGCACGGATGGAACGATACGGATATAGCTGTTCATCCTGCTGTTCAGAGCGGCTTCGATTTTCTCCGTAATCTGGGGAAAGAAGATGGTAAAGGAGCTGTTAATAATTACGATGTCCGGGTTGTAGGCATTCAGGATATTATTTACCCCGATGGACATATATTTGATAAAAGCATCCATAATCTTAGCAGCATCGGCATCACCGGCTTCATAGGCGGCGCTGAACTGTTCAAAGCTCATCTCTTCTTCCTCCTTCATCCCGGCAAATTCCTTCAGAAGATTCCGTTCGGAAGCATATTGCTCAAAGCAGCCCTTGTTCCCGCAGGGACACTGCCTGCCGTCAATCTCAATAATCGTATGGCCGAATTCGCCGGCCCTGCCGTTGTATCCGGTATAGAGCTGGTGATTGATGATAATACCGAGGCCGATACCGGAATGGACGCTGATATTGGCGATATTGGCATAATCGTATTGGAAGGTCTTCTCGCCGATGACGGAGAGATTGGCTTCATTCTCCAGATAGACAGGAATATTAAAATGCTCCTCCAGGCCTCCGGCAATATTAATTCCGGATAAATTATAGTAAGGGGCGAAGGAGACCTGATTGTCCGCAATCACACCATGAATTCCCAGAGTGATGCCGACCAGGTGATAGGGAGTATTCCTGGGAAGCTTCATGGATTCAATGAGATCAATCAGAACCTGGATTATATTGCCGGAGCTTTTCGGGGTTTTGATCTGCTTCAAGCTGCAGTCTTCCCCCATCAGATCCGATACCAGCGCGGAGATGGTGTCAACGCCGATATCGATGCAGATCACATAGCCGGCCTTTTTGTTCAGGCTTAATAAAATCGGCTTGCGTCCCAGATTCGTATCGTCGCTTCCGATTTCTATCACCAGGTCTTTATTTATAAGCTCCTGGACAATGGCAGAGATGGTAGCCTTTGTCAGGCCCAGATGCTTGGCAATTGCGGCTCTGGAAATGGCGATGCTGTTTATAATTGTCTCTAAGACCAGTTTGGTGTTAATATCCCGTATCAGTTCTTTGCTGCCTGTTATCATCACAGTCACCCTTCATCTATTCTACATGGTCGATCTATGTACCCATGTTATCACATATTGTTTTCTTTGGAAAGAGAAAAAAATCATGGGGCAGTTATGGTGCATTACGGGAGCACCGTGTTTTTCACACAGCCGGCTTTGAACTGCAATCAGAAGGCCGAACAGCAGACCGTCTGTGATTAGATATAATAGAAGACCCAGCCAATGATTCCGGCAAGCAGGGTAAAAACAATAGGATTAATTTCATAACGAACATGCAGCACAAAGGTGGCAACCATTATGATTAAAGAAAGAATATTAAAATTAGCATTTTCCCAATAAAAAAGATCGGTGACATTAAATACAGTTGACAGCATAATGGATAGGCCCACTGCAAAAATAAGCCCGACAGATGCGATTTTGATATTTGTTAAAACGGAATTCAAATATCGGTTATTGTTGATTCGGTCTTCATATCGCATAAAAACGGGAACAAAGATCAGGGATGGAATACTAACCGCAAAGGTTGCAGCTAAAGCTCCCCAAAAACCGCCGTATATCTGTCCTACATAGGTTGCGGAGTTGATAGCAATTGGTCCCGGAATTAATATATCTAAAGCGTTCAAATCAGCAAATTGCTGTACCGTCATACCAAATTTAGATGCTTCATCTAAAATTAGGGACAGCATCGCATATCCGCCGCCAAATCCTAAGAAGCCTATTTTCAGAAATGTAATAAATATTTGTGAAATCATTTTTTATCCTTTCTTATGAAAACCATCAGTATTCCAACCAATGCGGAGAGAATAATCAAAAGGGGAACGCCAATAAGATGCAGCGCCGTACAGACAAAACAAAAAAGTGCGATGGCAATATTAATCTTAGATTTTAAGTTATGCTTCGCAATCGTATAGGCTGCCGCAAATAAAAAAGAAGCTGAAGTAGCCCGGACCGCAGCTAACGCATTTAATGCCGGCCCCTGCTGCGGAAGCATCTGGTAGAGTAATGTGGCAGCTGACATTAAAACATAAGCCGGTAAAATGGCACCCATCCCGGCAAAGAACATCCCGCTTCTGCCGTTTATTTTCTTTCCGACAAAACAGGCATTGGTAAGAGCAATCACGCCTGGAAATGTTTGTGCCAGGGTAGCATAGTCGTATAGGCTCTTCTTGTCAATTAAGCCATACTTTTTGCACAGCTCCCTTTCGATAACAGGCAGCATGGCCATACCGCCTGAGAATGTAAAGGTCCCTGCCAATAAATAAACCTTGAGTAGTATTAAATTTTTCTTCATAAAAACCTCCTAAGTCACTTGCTAATATTATAGCAATTTTTTTGCTTGATTGAAAATATATATGTGGTAATATAGATATAACTAAAAGGTTATGGGAGGTAAAATGAATATACGTCAGCTGGAGATTTTTTTGGCAGTATGTGAAACCATGTCGATAACGGAAGCGGCGAGGCAGCTATTCTTATCCCAACCCGCAATTTCAAAAACGATTAAAGAACTGGAAACAGATATTGGTGTTTTATTCTTTGATAGAATTAACGGCAAGCTGTATCTGAACGAAGAAGGAAAGGAATTCCGAATGAAAGCAGAGCAGCTGATAAAAGACTTCGAAGCGCTGGAAAGCTTTAATCGGAGCAGCGGTATGGAAGTCCCTCTGAGAATAGGAACGAGCCTGACCATAGCAATGAATTCCTTGCCCTATGCGGTAAAGCAATTTAAAACCAGATACCCCAGGGTTCCTTTGAAAATTTATTCGGAAAATGCGCAGCAGGTTCAGAGAAGGCTTCTAAACGGAGAAATAGATATTGCTTTTACAGAAGGGTTTGAAACAAATCAGGGCTTTAACGCAGAGATACTCTCGGAATATGAGCTTTTCTTAGTGTGTTCCGCCCGGAATGACTTTGTGGATAATGAAAAAATTGACCGGGAGGATTTGCTTAAGCTTCCATTTCTGCTCAGAGAAAAGGGGAGCACCTTGAGAGACCGTTTTGACGAACTAACACATCGGCTTAATATTGATATCGCCCCTATGCTGGAAAGTGTCAGCACGGAGGTCCTGATCAGAGCCGCCAGGGCAGGAATGGGAATAACCGTACTGCCCGAACCCCTGGCAATCGGTTATTTGAAGGAAAAGGTTTTTAAATCTCTCCATATTGAAAACTGCAAAATGTCCACCGTCAACTATGCTGTAACACTGAAAGGAAAAGCGAAGAACAAAAGACATCATGACATCATCGAGTGCTTTAAAAAAGCGGAGCTGCAATATGCTGGTATGACCCGGTGAATATGCCGCTTGACATTGCAGATACAAGTTGTTATAGTTATTTCATACATTAGTTTATTCATCAAATCAATTGCCGTAAAACGGAATAAAAAAATACATTTATAAAGAAGGGGACGATATCATGTTATATGTAGGTGTAGATTTGGGGACCTCCTCCATCAAGCTTCTGTTGATGGAGGAAAACGGAGATATCAAAAGCATTGTTACCAGGGAATATCCTTTGTATTTCCCGAAGCCGGGCTGGTCCGAGCAGAATCCTGAGGATTGGTACTCCGCACTGGTGGATGGAGTCAGGGAACTGGTCAAAGACTGTGACAGGGATCAGATTGAGGGAATCAGCTTCAGCGGCCAGATGCACGGCATGGTTATTCTGGATGAGAAGGATCAGGTCATCCGTCCGGCCATTCTGTGGAATGACGGACGCACCCAGGCGGAGTGTGACTATCTGAACCATGAGATCGGCAGGGAGAAGATATCTGCCTATACCGCCAACATGGCTCTCACCGGTTTCACCGCACCGAAGCTTCTGTGGGTCAGAAAGCATGAGCCGGACAATTTTGCTAAGATCAAGAAGGTGATGCTGCCCAAGGATTATGTAGCCTATCGGCTTTCCGGTGTTCATTGCACCGATGTGTCCGATGCTTCGGGCATGCTGCTGCTGGATGTGAAGAATAAGCGCTGGTCCAGGGAGATGCTGGAGATCTGCGGGCTGGAGGAGAAGCAGATGGCTAAAATCTTCGAATCCTACCAGGTGGTCGGCGCACTGACCCAGCAGGCGGCGCAGGAGCTGGGCCTGCCAGCCAGTGTAAAGGTAATTGCCGGCGGCGGCGACCAGGCCGTGGCAGCGGTGGGAACCGGCACCGTGGGGGAAGGCAGATGTAATGTATCCCTGGGAACCTCAGGCGTGGTATTTATCTCCACCAGGGAATTTGCCGTGGATGAGAACAACTCCCTCCATGCTTTTGCCCATGCGGACGGAAGATATCATTTCATGGGAGTTATGCTCTCGGCTGCCGCCTCCAATAAGTGGTGGATGGATGAGATCATCGGAACAAAGGATTACACAGGGGGGCAGCAGGGTATCACGAAGCTGGGTGAGAATAATGTATATTTCCTTCCTTATCTCATGGGGGAGAGAACCCCTCACAATAATCCCGATGCCAGGGGAACCTTCATCGGAATGACCATGGACACCACCCGCGCCGATATGACCCAGGCTGTGCTGGAGGGCGTTGCATTTGCGCTCCGGGATTCCTTTGAAATCGTCAAATCCCTGGGAGTGGCAATTGACCGTATCCGGATCAACGGCGGCGGAGCGAAGAGCCCGCTGTGGTGTAAGATTATTGCGGATGTTCTCGATGTCAAGGTGGATAAGATCAATTCTGCCGAAGGGCCTGCCTTTGGAGCCGCCATTCTTGCGGCGGTGGGCTGCGGCAGGTATGCCAATGTGGAGGAAGCGACGGAGAAGCTGATTAAGGTAATCAGCACAACGGAGCAGGACCCGGAGGAAGTGGAGCGGTATAATAAAAAATATGAGGTGTTTAAGGAACTGTATCCGGCACTGAAGAATGTCTATACATTGATGTCAATGCATGGTAAGATGGATTAAAGCCTTATGCGCCATGCATAGCACAACATAAGAACAACGGCGTATCATTTTTATAATGGTGCGCCGTTATTTAGAATCAGATGAATTGGAATAATAAGACATTGGATATCATAGGAGTTAAGAATCAGAGGAAGACAAGGGAAGAGATGGAATATATTCTTGCGAGGAGGAAAGCGGACTGGAAGCCGAAGGAGCCTAAATACCAGGAGGGTGTGCTGAAGATTTTTACGAAAACCTGTGTTTCTCCCATGGAGGGAGGATACATGGATTGAGGCAGGAATATTCTGATTGATCCATTTTTCAAATTGATAAGCACTTTTGAGTATGATAGAATGATCTCGCGGAAAAAATAGAATGAGGAAAGGAGCTGCAAGCAATGCAGCCATATTCAGGATTTGCAGCGGTCTATGATCTTTTTATGGATGATGTTCCATATGAAGAATGGACGGATTATGTACAAAAGCTATTAAATAAGTATCAAATTAAACAGGGGCTGGTTCTGGAGCTGGGATGCGGCACCGGAAGCATGACTCGCTGTCTTTCCAGGCGGGGCTATGATATGATCGGCATCGACAACTCGGAGGAAATGCTTCAGATTGCCAGGGAAAAGGCTCAGAAAGAGGATATGGGAGGTATATTATACCTGTGCCAGGATATGAGGGAATTTGAACTATACGGCACTGTGGCGGCTGTTATCAGCGTGTGCGACAGTATGAATTATATTCTGTCCGAGGAAGAGCTTCTCCAGGTGTTTCGGCTGGTGAACAATTATCTGGATCCGGGCGGGCTCTTTATCTTTGACTACGATACCCGGTATGCATATGAGGAGCTGATTGGGGATCAGACCATTGCGGAGAATCGGGAAGAGGGAAGCTTTATCTGGGAGAATACTTATTATGAAGAGGAGCAGATAAATGAGGTTAATCTTACCCTGTTTATCCCGGAGGAGGACCAGCGCTACCGTAAATATGAGGAGACTCACTACCGCAGGGCATTTTCCCTGGAAAGGGTAGCAGAGCTGATCGGAGAAGCAGGCATGGAGCTGGTTGCCGTATATGATATGCTGACGGAGGGGAAGCCGAAGAAGGACTGTGAACGGGCTTACTTCATTGCCCGGGAGAAACGGCAGAAAGATAAACTGTATTTATAGGAATATGATGTTTTAAAATGGTGAGAATGTGGATTAAGAAGGGAAATCCTTTCGTCAATAGGTGCTGCGGCATGAGATACAGAATAGCAGCAGAATAGGAGCTATTATGTCGGATTATATTATAAGAGCAAGTGCTGCGGACAACCAGATCCGGGCATTTGCGGCAACAACAAGGGAGCTGGCGGAGCGGGCAAGAACGCTTCATAATACCAGCCCCGTAGCAACGGCGGCGCTGGGAAGGCTGCTCACGGCCGGGGTGATGATGGGAAGCATGATGAAGGGAGAGGAAGATATCCTCACCTTGCAGATCAAGGGAAGCGGTCCCATCGGAGGGCTGACGGTAACGGCTAATTCCAGAGGAAGCGTTAAGGGCTATGCTTACCACCCGGAGGTGCTTCTGCCTGCCAACGGGAAGGGAAAGCTGGATGTAGGCGGAGCGCTGGGAGCAGGAATTCTTAGTGTAATTAAGGATATGGGACTGAAGGAGCCCTACACCGGGCAGACTCATCTGGTATCCGGGGAGATTGCGGAGGATCTGGCCTATTATTATGCTACCAGCGAACAGGTTCCTTCCGTGGTGGCCCTGGGTGTGCTGATGAATAAGGAGAATACAGTCCGCCAGGCGGGAGGCTTCATAATTCAGCTGATGCCCTTTGCCGAGGAGAGCGTGATCGACCGCCTGGAACAGAAGGTAAAGGAGATAACAAGCATCACCTCTTTGCTGGATCAGGAGATGTCACCGGAGATGATTCTGGAGCATATTCTCGGAGAGTTTGGGCTGGAGATTTTAGACAGGCTTCCGGCTGAATTTGAATGTAACTGTACCAAGGAAAGGGTGGAGAAGGCCATTGTCTCCATCGGCCGGAAGGAAATTACCGAAATGATTGAAGAGGATAAGCCGATTGAGGTAAACTGTCATTTTTGCAATACCCATTATCATTTTTCAGTGGACGAGTTAAAGGATATTCTGGTTAGGTGTCAGGCACCGAATGGTGCCTGACACCACTTCTATGCGAAAGAATACTCTTGCTATTGGATTAGGTCCATTATAAAATAGAATTATCCTGACAGGGATTAGCCCTGCACCATGAGGGAGCCCATGGTGCGGCACAGATGCTTTTGAGAGAAGGGGTTCTCTTAAAAGGGAAGGTATTCCTGCCGGGAAAAATGGTGAGGCCGCTTTCAGCGGCAGAAGGGAGTATAGATGAATTATGGTTATTTTGATGAGAAAAACCGGGAGTATGTAATCACCAGACCCGATACACCGGCACCCTGGGCCAATTATCTGGGATCGCCGGAGTATGGCGCAATCATCTCCAACAATGCGGGAGGCTACAGCTTTGTCAAAAGCGGAGCCAACGGAAGAATTATCCGTTACATCTTTAATCAGGAGGATAAACCGGGAAGATATGTTTATCTGCGTGATGACGATACGGCGGACTATTGGTCTGCATCCTGGCAGCCGGTGGGCAAGCCGCTGACCGAGTATTCCAGCCAATGCCATCATGGCACTGCCTATACGGTGATGAAAGCACAGTACACAGGAATTGAATCAGAGGTATTATATTATGTGCCGCTAAACAAAACCCATGAGGTATGGAGGGTTACTTTAAAGAATGCCGGTGACCGGCCCAGGAATCTTTCTGCCTTTGGTTTTGTGGAATTCACCAATGAGGGAAATTACGAGAATGACCAGGTGAACCTCCAGTATACTTTGTTTATTACCAAAACCTATTTTAAGGGGAATAAAATTCTTCAGACAATGAACGAAAATCACTATAAGAATGCGGAAGGCACGAATTATAAAGAACGCTTCTTCGGTCTGGCCGGAGCGGAGATTGCTTCTTATAACGGCGACAAAGCCCATTTTATCGGGAACTACCGCAGCTTCCACAACCCTGCCGCAGTGGAGCGGGGGATTTGCGATAATGTGCTCAATTACAATTCCAACGCCTGCGGCGCACTTCATACAAAGATGACTCTGCAGCCCGGAGAAAGTAAGGAATTTATATTCCTGCTGGGCCAGAAGAATGATGCGCAGTCGGCAGAAATCATGGCGGACTACGGCAAGCCCGGCGAGGCAGACAGGGAACTGGCAGAGCTTAAGAATTACTGGCACCGGAAGCTGGAGAATTTTCAGGTGAAGACCCCGGATGAGAATTTTAATGCAATGTTAAATACCTGGAACGCCTATCAGTGCTTTATTACTTTTATCTGGTCCAGAGCGGCCTCCTTTATCTATGCGGGGCTGCGGAACGGTTATGGCTACCGCGATACGGTTCAGGATATCCAGGGTATCATTCATCTGGATCCTGCCATGGCGAAGGAGAAGATCCGCTTTATGCTGTCCGCCCAGGTGGACAACGGGGGAGGTCTGCCCCTGGTCAAGTTTGATCACAAGGCGGGGCAGGAAGACACTCCTGATGATCCTTCCTATGTCCAGGCAACAGGGCACCCTGCTTACCGTGCGGACGATGCGTTGTGGCTGTTTCCCACCGTCTATAAATATATGGCGGAGACCGGGGATAAGAAATTTTTGGACGAAGTAATCCCCTATGCCAACCGGGATGAGGGAGATGTGTATGATCACTTGAAGCGGGCGATTCAGTTCTCCATGGAGCGCCTGAGTGTACATAATATGCCCGCGGGACTCCATGCGGACTGGAATGATTGCTTAAGGCTTGGCAAACGGGGTGAATCCACTTTTGTTGCCTTCCAATTATACTATGCCATGAATGTAATACGAAACATAGCCGAAGACCGGAAGGATGCAGGATACCTGGCTTATCTTGACCGGGTTCAGGGAGAATTGAGGGATACTCTGAATAAGAATTGCTGGGAGGATGACCGCTTTATCCGCGGTTTTAAGGAGGATGGGCAGGTAATCGGCTCCAAAAAGGATCCGGAAGCCAGCATGTGGGTGAATCCTCAATCCTGGGCAGTCATCAGCGGACTTGCCACCAGGGAGCAGGCAGAGCTGGCTCTGGAAAGTGTACATCGGGAACTGAATACGGAGTACGGTGTCAGAACCATGGCTCCATCCTATGCGGATCATGCCTTTGACGGCGCCCTTGCCATCCTCTTTAATCCCTCTACCAAGGAGAATGGGGGCATCTTCTCCCAGCCTCAGGGATGGATTATTCTTGCCGAGGCTTTGATGGGACACGGCAACCGTGCCTACGAATATTTCATAGAATCCTGTCCGGCAACCCGGAATGATCATGCGGAGATACGTGTTATCGAGCCTTATGCTCACGGCCAGTTCACCGAAGCCACGGAGAGTCCCTTCTTCGGGCGCTCCCATACCCATTGGCTGACCGGTACGGCATCCACGGTAATGGTAGGAAGCGTGGAAGGCATCCTGGGAATGCGGCCCGATCTGGGCGGCCTGCTGATCGCTCCCAGCATCCCCAGTGAATGGAAGGAACTTTCCATCAAAAAGAGCTTCCGAGGCCGGAAGCTGAGCATCCGGATCCAGAACCCCAACGGAGCGGAAAGCGGATACCGGGAATTCTATGTCAATGGCGTGAAGCTGGAGAAGAATTATTTGCCAGAGGAAATGATGAAGGAAGAAAATGAGATTGTGCTGATCATGTAATGGCAATAGAGCGGCTGATACTGTCTGCAACGGTGTTAGCTGCTCGTTAGTTTTAGACACTTCCAGAAATAGAAGAACGCCGTTAAACGGCGTTCTTCAACTGCTCCATAGCCTGTGCCAGAATCTGGCGCGGGCAGGCGATATTGATTCTCTCAAAGCCCTTTCCTTCGGGGCCGAACATGGTTCCGGAATCCAGCCATAGCTTTGCCTTATGGACGATCAGATGCTCCAGCTCCGCTTCGGGCAGGCCCAGGCTGCTGAAATCCAGCCAGACGAGATAGGTTCCCTGAGGCTCTACCAGTGTAATCTGCGGGAGATGCTGTGCCAGGTATTCCCGGATGAATTGGAGATTCCCGGACAGATAGGCCAGAAGCTCCTTCAGCCAGGGCTCACCGTATTGATAGGCGGCCTTGCAGGCGATCAGGCCCAGAGTATTGCACTGGCTGTAGCCGGTGGCGGCCAGCTCTGCCTTTATCCTGCGGCGAAGCTGCTCATTCTTTATGAAGAGATTGGAGACTTGCAGGCCCGCCAGATTAAAGGTCTTGCTGGGGGCGGTACAGATAATGGAGTTCTGCGCGAACGCTTCCTTATTATTTGCAAATACCGTATGGGAGAAGCCGGGATAGGTAAAATCACAGTGGATTTCATCGGAGATGACGGTAACTCCATGTTTGATACAGATATCGCCCAGGCGGGTCAATTCCTCCGGGGACCAGACCCGGCCTACAGGGTTGTGGGGATTGCAGAGGAGGAAGAGCTTTACCTTTTCCGAGACGATCTTATTTTCGAAATCCTCGAAGTCTATGGAATACCGATGATCCTTGTAAAGCAGAGAGTTCACCACCAGCTTGCGGCGGTTGGCCCGGATAACCTCGGAGAAGGGATAGTAAACGGGCTGCTGGATCAGGACGCTGTCTCCTTCCTCGGTCAATGCACGGATGGCTGTGGCGAGGGCGAAGACGACACCGGGGGTTTTTACCAGCCACTCCTCCCGGGTATCCCATCCGTAACGGCGCAGAAACCAGGCATGAACCGCGTCGAAATAATCCCGTTTTACTTCACTGTAGCCAAAGATGCCATGGGCCGCGGCTGTCTGAATTGCCTCCAGAACCTGGGGCGGAGCCGGAAAATCCATATCGGCAACCCAGAGGGGGAGAATATCCAGAGGCTTTTTACGCTCCAGGGCAAAGTCATATTTTAAGGAGTGGGTGTTTCTCCGGTCAACAATCTGATCAAAATTATAATTCATGAAATGAATCCTCCATTTTTTCTTCCATGCGATATTCCATACTATCACGATATTCCATACGATAAGGAGAGCCGCAGTCTTGCCGTCTACTCCATAGCCTGCGCCAGGTCCCGGATCAGATCGTCCAGATCCTCGATGCCTACGGAGAGCCGCAGAAGCCGGCTGTTGATTCCCTTTGCTTCCCGCTCCTCTTCCGGAACATCGGCATGGGTCTGCAGCATGGGATAGGTAATGAGACTTTCCACTCCTCCCAGACTTTCCGCATACTGGATCAGCTGTACCTTGCGAAGAATCCGGACGGCAGTCTCAGAAGTATCAACGTGGAAGGATATCATACTGCCGGAGCCCCGGGACTGTTTCTGATTGACGGCATATCCGGGATGGGTGGGAAGCCCGACATAATAGACTTTAGGAACCTTTTCCTGCTTGCCCAGCCATTCCGCAATGGCCAGGGCATTTTTTTGCTGGCATTCCATCCGAAGAGCAAGCGTCTTGATTCCGCGGAGCAGCAGCCAGCTGTCGAAGGGAGCAAGTCCGGCGCCGGTGGTTTTTAATATAAATCGGATGCGCTCTGAGAGTTCCTCGTTTGCTGTTACCAGAAAGCCGGCCAGAGTATCATTATGTCCGCCCAGGAATTTGGTGCCGCTGTGAAGAACCGCATCTGCGCCCAGATCAATGGGATTTTGGAAATAAGGTGACAGGAAGGTATTATCCACCAGGAGGAGCAGCCGGTGTGCCCGGGCGATCTGCGAGACGGCCTTAAGATCCGTCACATTCATCATGGGATTGGTGGGGGTCTCAATAAAGATGGCTTTGGTGTTGGAACGAATACCTGCCTCTACCAGTGCCAAATCGGAGGTGTCAATAAAGCTTACCTCAATTCCGTTCTTGGTATTAATATGGTTAAAAATACGAATCGTTCCGCCATAGAGATCATCGGAAGCCAGGATATGGTCTCCGGGAGCGAAGAGCTCCATCAGGGTACTCATGGCCGCCATACCGGAGCTGAAGGCAACGGCATCATGGCCGTTTTCCAGGGAAGCAACGACGCGCTCCAATTGCTCCCGTGTGGGATTCTGCAGACGGGAATAATCATAGCCGGTGCTGCTTCCCACATCAGGATGGGCAAAGGTGGCTGTCTGATAGATGGGAAAGCTGACCGCACCGGTGTTATCTACGGGATTTTTCTGACAATTGCCGTGAATGCACTTGGTATTTCTATGATAGTAATCCATAGGTGAAATCCTCCATATATTAATTAACAATACCATTCATATAGTTTTAGTATGATTTATAGCATTATAATATAATTGTTTCGCGAAAGCAAGTATTTCTTTGATGAATGTGAACGGTAACCCATGTTCTTCTGCCTGTCACAGCATGAACCGTTACAGGCAGTCAATCATAGCTGTATAGTGCTTCCAGATTAATAAACAAGCAATCTACATATAATAAAAATTATCTTATAGACAGAAAGATATTCCTGGTAATGTATGAGAATGGATAAAGGAAACGGTGGGCGGCATGAAGAATAATTCGGATAAGGATTACTTTGGAGAAGGAAACGAGTATAAGAATGATGAGATTCACGAGGATTTAAAAAAATCCTTGAGGGATCAGGTGAGGGAGACGCTTCGGGAGGATGAGAATGGGAAGATGGAGCCGGAAGGTGAGACAGGACAAGCTTCCGGGAAGGGGCCGGAGAAAAAGCGTGTCAGCAGGCTCCTGAAGTATGTAGTTCTTCCCCTTGTTATTCTTTTGGTATTAGCCGGAATTCTGATCAGCACGGACGTCGGGAAGAGTATGCTGATCAGAATAATCGGAAATTACAGCTATAAAAAATTGCAGTATGAGGCAGCAGAGGAGGACGGTAAGACTCCGGAAGAGGAGGGGGAACAGGAGGGGGAGAATAAGGAGCCGAAGCCCCCATCCGGAGGTAGGGAGGAGACAAAGTACGTCTCCAATATTCTTCTGATCGGCGTGGAGACCTTTGAGGGGGCCTTGAATACGGATACCATGATTGTTGCATCCCTGGATTCAAAAAACAATGTAATCAAGCTTACCTCCCTGATGCGTGATTTGTATGTGGAAATACCGGGGCACAAAAATAACAAATTGAATTCACCGTATGCCGATGGCGGAATCAATCTTTTATATGATACCATTGAGACGAATTTCGGTCTGGTCATGGATGGGTATATGTTGGTGAATTTCAATGATTTCGAGGAAATTGTGGATTATATCGGAGGAATAGATATCAAGCTGACGGCCGCGGAGGCCAAATATCTCCGGACAACCAATTATATCTCCAATCCCCAATATCGGAACGTGGTGGAAGGAACCCAGCATATGAACGGCAACCAGGTGCTGGGTTACTGCCGGATCCGCAAGGTGCCCACTGCCACGGAAGGCAGTGATTTCGGGCGGACACAACGGCAGAGAATTGTGCTGGAGAAAATATTTGAGAAACTGCGCAAGAAAAATGTAATCCAGCTTGGAATAACCATGAATACAATTCTGTCCAATATTGATATTAAAACAAATATTACAAAAACAGAATACAATAATTATCTTCAACAGGGAATAAATCTGGAGAAGAATGCAATACAGACCTTTCGTGTTCCCAAGGACGGGAGCTATCACAGCCAGAGAGTAGTAATCGGAAAATATAAACAGGACGTGTTGGTACCCAATAGCTGGCCGGATACAAGAGCGATGATTAAGGAATTTATCTATGGGAGTACGGACTAGGGCGCTTCTGATTCGGGGGTACGGATGTATTCTGGGGCGCAGGGTGCTTTTCATGGGAGGGCTTCACAGGATGAAAAGATTATGGAACGGTTTCCTCCCGGGGAGCGTCTATTATATAGTAAGAGATCCAGGAAAGGGGAGATTGCCATGAGACGACAGATAAGATATCTATCCATAATTTTAGTGCTGGTGTTGCTGCTGGGAGGTTGTGCCGCCGGAGATCGTAAGGGAAAAGAAAGCCCGGGAATACAAGGGATTGCCGGTGCGGCAGATATTAACCCGCAGGGCGGTGAGGAGGAACAGTATTCCTTCCGCGCGGAGGTAATAGAGGCAGGAGATAGCCTGCTGATTGCCCCCAGCGAGGACAGCGGTGAAAGAAAATCCTCAAATAAAATAACAGTAAATACTGCCGGAGCAGAGCTTGTGGATGAAAAGGGAGAAGCCATCACCCTTGATCAGCTGAAGCCATGGGATATTCTTGTAATCACTTACAATGGCATCATCTTGGAATCCTATCCTGCGCAGATTACCGCCTTCAAAGTGGAGAGGGTGGGGCATAATCCATTGCCGGAGGGTTATCTTGCTTTGATTGATGACATTTACCAGGAGGATACCGGGCTGAACGGCGATATTGATACCATTGCTCTGGATACTGCGGAGTGGACCGGGATAACGGATGAGGACAAGGAGATGATTTTTGCCCGGGTCAAGGAGGCTTACGGCTTTGAGGTGATCGAAGGAACCTTTGACGAGTTGGCTGAACAGGGCATAATCAATAAGGAAAAGCTGTATTTCCCGAAAGGGATACTCATTCAGATAACCGGAGTGAAATATGACAGCAGAAAGGAAACAATTACCTGCGGCATCAGTAAATGGAGGAGCGGGAAAGGAGCCATCGGCGCAGAAGAGGTAACCGCCAGGCTGAAAAACGGGATCTGGGAGATCACCAGGGAAGGAGAATGGATCAGTTAAGAAACAGTGTGATCAAGCTTGCTTGAATTATGCAAATGGAGCAACAAGATCATGAACATGGCTTACGTTCATGATATAGTAAAAAAGACAGAGCAGGAGCAGAAAACCAAGGTTATAGAGGGTGAATGTCCTCAGATACTTACCTGGCTGCACCTGCTCTGTGCGGATATAGAACCGGTAAGAGATCAGACTGGCCAGGGAGGCTACCAGAGTGCCAAGGCCGCCCAGATTGGTTCCCAGAATCATGGTTTTGTAATCGGGAGTGAAGGATGACAATAGGACGGCGGCCGGGACATTGCTGATGACCTGGCTTGCCAGAACGGATACCGGAAGCTCCCGGCCGGCCAGCAAAGCGGCAAGCCCGTCCCGGATCATCGGAATATTCCCGACATTGCCTACAAAGAGGAAGAAGCAGACGAAGGTAAGGAGCAGGGAATAATCTACCTTTTTCATTAAAAACAAGAATGGTTCGCGGAAGGTTTTCTCACGGTCGAACAGAAGGATAACCAGAAGAACCGTCAACAGGGTAAAACGGTAATCCGCCAGATGTAATACACATGCCAGACAGACAAGAAATAAACCGCTGTACATTGCAATCGTACGGAGGTTATGCTTGTCTGTTTTTTGTGCGGCTGACAGAGCGAAGCGGATAGGCTCTTTGGGCAGGAAGCCTGCCGCAGCCCATAATAGCAGGAGGGAGAGCAGAGCATAGGGCAGGGTCAGGAGAAAGAAATCCGCAATGCCCAGATCATATTGGGAATAGAGGTACAGATTCTGCGGATTGCCGATGGGGGTAAGCATGCTTCCTAAATTGGCTGCAATGGTCTGCAGAACCACGATTGGAATCATATGCCGTGCCTGTCCGGTCATGGCGAGAATCTGGATGGCAAAGGGAACGAAGGTAATCAGGGCAACATCATTGGTAATCCACATGGAGGAGAAGAAGCACATCAGGATCAATACCAGACCAAGAGATCTGACATTGGCGGTTCGCAGGAGTATTTTCTCCGAAAGCAGAAGAAAGACTCCGGTTTTGTTATAGCCCGCCACGACCGCCATAAGGCAGAAGAGGAGAGTGAGCACCCGGAAATCAATATAGGCAAGATAATTCATGCCTGGGGGTACAAAAAACATGGTAATGACGGCAGCCAGAGCAGAGATGCATAATACGGCTTCCTTCAGGATAAAATGCTTTACGGTATTATAATAATTCTTCAACAATGGGGTCCTCCCTGACAGAACGGACGTTTTTATTATTTGCCCGTCATACGATAGGTATTTTATCGCGCCTAACGGGAAAATGCAACAAATTATTGCATTAAAAAAATTGAAAAAAATGTATAAAATAAAAGATATTGCATACCAAGGTAAACTTTGTTAAAATCGATCTGGAAAGCATAATGCTGCCAATACTCCAACAAAGAAAGGCAAGGTGCAACTGTGAGGTTAAGTATTATTGTTCCTTTTCATAAAGGAATACATTTTTTGGAGGATTGCTTGGAGAGTATCCGGGATCAGGGGTTGAGTGATTTTGAAACCATACTGGTACTGGATCATGTGAAAGAGGATATTTCAGGACTGGTCAGCGAATATAAGGATTTAAATCTGAAGCTTATCACGCTGAATGAAACCCGGTTAAAAGACCGCAGATACGGAAAAGCGAAGGCGGAGGAGCAGTTTAAGGGCTACAGCGGGGTGGCGGCTGCCAGGAACGCAGGACTGGACGCGGCTGCCGGTAAGTACGTATATTTCCTGGACAGTGATGATTATATTATGAATGGAACCCTGGAGCTGCTGCTTCAGGAAGCCGAAGAGCAGGATGCCGATTTTACCTATGGCAGGAAGAAGAGCACCTGGTTCCGGAGAATCGTCTACCTTTCCTCCCTTGCGGAAAAGGACCAGGAGGAGGAGCAGGATCAGGAGCAGGCAGAGAATGGGGATGACCATGGAGAACAGGATGAGTTGGATATCATGGATACCTTCCAGGAGGAAGACGCCCCCAAACTGACCCGCCGGCAGAGGAAGATCCTCAAGGTACAGGCGAAGCTGGCAGCTGCAGCACAGGAGGAGGTAGATGAGGAAGCTCTTGCCAAGATTGCGGAGGCGTATCATTCCCTTCTTGTTACAAGAAAGGGGCTTCATAATGTCTCGGTATTGGGAATCCTCTTTCGCAGAAGCTTTCTGCAGGACAGGGGGATTCGTTTTAATGAGGACTATATCTTTTTTTCTGATTCCACCTTTGTGATACAGGCCCTGCAGTCGGTGAAGAGATGTTCCTATCTTCCGGAAGCGGTTTACATAAAGAGAAAGCATAATGATCCAATTCATTTTCCCTCCATATGCCAATCCAAGACAGAGGATAAATTTGAGGAGTATATCCAGGCTTACCGGCAGGCACGAAGCTGCACGGGAGAGAATTCTGTTCTGAGGGGGTATCTGGAGAGTAAGCTGATTGCCTATTATTCCGGTACTTATGCACCGAGGCTTCGCCGCAGTGAGAAGGACATCTGGCGTACGGAGCGCTTCCAGGTAATGAGGAGCGCTATGGAAGAGGTGGATCCTGATAAGATTAAGGGACTGAGGGGCTATAAGAAGAGAATTGTAAAAGCTCTGCTTAAAAATAATGTGCGGAAGGCAACAGTAATTGTAAGCGCGCATCTGGGAAAGAAGAAATTCCGGAAGATTAAGAAGAACAAAAGGGTATTTGCCTATTATCTGTATCATAAATTCTTTACGAAGATGGCCGTAAAAGAGAATTGGGTTATCTGTGAGAGCTTTTTTGGCAAGAGCTATTCTGACAGTCCCAAGTATATCTATGAATATTTGTGCAAAAACTATCCCGGAAAATACCGCTTTATCTGGGTGGTCAACCAAAGGACGGAGATTCCGTACCGCCATACCAGGGTAAAGCGCTTCAGCATACGCTATTGCTACTATCTGGCCCGCTGCAAATACAATGTCTTTAACGTACGCCAGCCGGAGTGGATGCGGAAGAGGGAGGGCAATGTATTCCTGGAGACCTGGCACGGCACCCCGCTGAAGAAGCTGGTGTTTGACCAGGAGGAGGTAATGGGAGCATCTCCTTTATATAAGGCACAATTCTATAAGCAGTCAAGGGTATGGGATTACCTGGTGGCCGCCAACAAGTTCTCCAGTGAAGCCTTCCGCAGCGCTTTCCTCTTTGATAAGGAAATGCTGGAGTTCGGTTATCCCAGGAATGATATTTTACATAGTCCCGACCGGGATAAGGTTGCGTCAAAGATCAGGAGAAAGCTGAAGATACCGGAGAATAAGAAGACTATTCTGTATGCTCCTACCTGGCGTGACGATGAGTATTACGGGCGCGGCGAATATAAATTTGCCCTGAAGCTGGACCTTCATCTGCTGAAGAAGGAGCTGGGAAAGGATTATGTGGTGCTGCTTCGAACGCATTATTTTATAGCGGATTCCCTGGATGTTACGGGTCTGGAGGATTTTGCCTATAATGTGTCCCAATATGATGATATCTCGGAGCTGTATCTGATTTCAGATTTGCTGATTACAGATTATTCCTCCGTATTCTTCGACTATGCGAACCTGAAACGCCCGATTTTATTCTATACCTATGATCTGGATAAATACCGGGACATGCTCCGGGGCTTCTATATGGATATTGAAACCGAGGTTCCCGGTCCGCTGCTGTTCACCAATGAAGAGGTGGTGGATGCAATCAGGGACATCGAAGATATCACAGAGCAGTATAAGGAAAAGTACGAGGACTTCTATGAGCGCTTCTGTTCCCTGGAGGACGGTCATGCCGCGGAGAACATTGCAAAACGTGTGTTTAATTTGAATTGATCCCCTGTAAAATACATCATTTATTATTTTTTCTAATGAATAAATGAAGGAAAAAACGATTGTGTTCTTATCCCGTTCCTTTATAATGAAAGATGTGGCAGGATGTGCCCGGTATGTGGAGGCACAGGACAAAACAGGAGAGAAGAAGGCAAAGGATAGGTGGTAATTACGATGAAAAAATTAGACATGCTCTATGAAGGAAAAGCAAAGAAGGTATATTTAACGGATGTGGAAGATGTTTTAATCGTAGACTACAAGGATGATGCTACGGCATTCAACGGAATTAAGAAAGGGACCATTGTAGGAAAAGGGGCAATCAACAACAGAATGTCCAACCATGTATTCCGCCTGCTGGAGAAGGAAGGAGTTCCGACTCATTATGTGGAGGAATTAAGTGACCGGGAGACCGCGGTGAAGAAGGTGGAGATTGTTCCGCTGGAGGTAATCGTAAGAAATGTATCCGCCGGAAGCTTTGCCAAGAAGCTGGGGATGGAAGAAGGAATCCGTCTCATCAGCCCTACGCTGGAATTCTCCTACAAGGATGATGCCCTGGGTGATCCCATGATCAATGATTATTATGCCATTGCTATCGGCATCGCCACAAGGGAAGAGATCGAAGAGATTACCGGATATGCATTTAAGGTGAACGAGGTTCTGCGCAGGTATTTTGAGAGCATCGGCATTGAGCTGATTGATTATAAAATAGAGTTTGGCAGATATAAGGGCAAGATCATCCTTGCGGATGAGATCTCTCCCGATACCTGCAGATTATGGGATATCAATACCCATGAAAAACTGGATAAGGATCGTTTCCGCAGGGATCTCGGCAAGGTTGAGGATGCCTACCAGGAAGTATTCAAGCGTCTGGGAATTCAATAGAATAATCGATGAGGCTGTTCTGAGGGGCATGCAATCGTATAAGGAGTGGTATGGGCGGTAACGATATCATTGCGATACTTGATTGTTTGCCGCAGGCAGCCTCTCCTCAATGAAAGACCGGAGCGGTTTGCAAGTAACAGATCAGCCTGTGGCAGGGAGGAGCACATGGTGCTCCCGCACACACAGGATGGAAGACATATGACTGGATTTGTATGTCTCAGCCGTACAGGTATGTTCGTCTGCGCCATACAAATCCAATCACATCTCTTCCATACGGTGCATTATGGGAGCACCATGTACTCCTCCCTGCCACAGGCTGATCTGTTACCTGGAACGCGGGCCGGGTCAGGGAAAGGAATAAGTTCATGAATATAGAATTCGATCAGTATCATCCGGAAGAATTACATGAGGAATGCGGGGTGTTCGGCGTCTATGATTTGGATGGCGGCGATGTGGTCACCTCGATTTATTACGGTCTCTTCGCTCTTCAGCACAGGGGGCAGGAGAGCTGCGGAATGGCGGTCAGCGATACCAGGGGACCCAAGGGCAAGGTACGGGCCTGGAAGGGAATGGGACTGGTAAGCGAGGTGTTTACCCAGGAGAATCTGGAGGGCCTGGTGGGCGGCAATATCGGCATCGGACATGTCCGTTATTCCACCGCGGGGGAAAGCAGCATTAACAATACCCAGCCCCTGGTTCTGAATTATATCAAGGGAACTCTTGCCCTTGCCCATAACGGCAATCTGGTGAACACGCCGGAGCTGAGACGGGAGCTGGAACGCACCGGCGCCATCTTCCAGACCACCATTGACACGGAGGTCATTGCCTATCATATTGCAAGAGAGCGTCTGAACAGCGCCACGGCAGAAGAGGCGGTGGCACGGGCTATGAAGAAGATGAGCGGTGCTTATTCCCTGGTCATCATGAGTCCTAGAAAGCTCATCGGAGCCAGGGATCCCTTTGGCTTCCATCCTCTTTGCATCGGAAGGAAGGGGAATGCCTACATCCTTTCTTCGGAAACGGCGGCTCTCTATGCCGCGGATGCGGAATTTGTCCGGGATGTATTGCCGGGCGAGGTGGTTATGATTAATGAGGACGGAATTCATTCCGATACCTCCCAGTGCGGACAGAAGATTGCCAAATGCATCTTTGAGTATATTTATTTTGCCAGACCGGACACTTCCTTTGACGGTGTCAGCGTGTATAATTCCAGAATTATGGCGGGCAGGATTCTGGCCCAGGCCAATCCGGTGGAAGCGGATGTGGTAGTGGGAGTGCCGGACTCCGGTAATGCCGCTGCCATGGGCTATGCCATGGAATCCAGAATCCCCTTTGGAATGGCATTTGTGAAAAACAGCTATGTGGGCAGGACCTTCATTAAGCCGAAGCAGTCCATGCGTGTCTCCAGTGTGCGCATTAAGCTGAATGTGCTGCCGGAGGTGGTGCGCGGGAAGCGTGTGGTAATGATTGATGACTCCATCGTAAGAGGGACCACCAGTGCCAAGATCGTGAAGATGCTGAAGAAGGCCGGAGCAACAGAGGTTCATGTGCGAATCAGCTCCCCTCCCTTCCTCCATCCCTGCTATTTTGGGACCGATGTACCCACCGGGGATCAGCTGATTGCCCATAATAATACCGTGGAGCAGATCTGTGAAATGATCGGAGCGGACTCCCTGGGGTATCTGGATGTGGTGAGGCTGAGCGATATGATCGGCGGAGATACCGGCTACTGCGATGCCTGCTTTACCGGGAATTATCCGGTGGAACCGCCGAAAGAGGATATCCGCGGAGATTATGAAGCGTAGATTGGCAGAATTCAATGGAAATAGAAAGGGACAGAAATGATGGATAACGACAGGTATATGTCACCCTTATCGGAGCGTTATGCCGGGAAGGAGATGCAGTATCTTTTTTCCCCGGATATGAAGTTTAGAACCTGGAGAAGACTCTGGGTGGCGCTTGCGGAGACGGAGAAAGAGCTGGGATTAAACATAACCCAGGAACAGATCGATGAGCTGAAGGCTTTTCAGAACGATATCAATTATGAGACGGCGAAGGCGCGGGAAGCCCTGGTACGCCATGATGTGATGAGCCATGTATATGCTTACGGCGAGCAATGCCCCAAGGCGAAGGGAATTATTCATCTGGGAGCTACTTCCTGCTATGTGGGAGATAATACCGACCTGATTATTATGACCGAGGCACTGAAGCTGGTGAAGAAGAAGCTGGTCAATGTCATGGACAGGCTATCGGCCTTTGCCATGGAATACCGCAGCCTTCCCACCCTTGCCTTCACCCATTTCCAGCCGGCCCAGCCTACGACAGTGGGTAAAAGAGCCTCTCTGTGGCTGATGGAACTGAAGCTGGATTATGATGATCTGTGTTATGTGACCGATACGATGCAGCTGTTGGGTTCCAAGGGAACCACCGGCACCCAGGCAAGCTTTATGGAACTATTCGACGGGGACCATGAGAAGATCAAGCAGCTGGATCAGAAGATAGCGGAGAAAATGGGATTTTCCGGCTGCTATCCCGTAGCAGGCCAGACCTATTCCAGAAAAATTGACCTTCGTGTGCTCAACGTGCTGTCGGGCATTGCGGTGAGTGCCCACAAATTCTCCAATGATATCCGCCTGCTCCAGCATTTAAAGGAGATTGAGGAACCCTTTGAGAAGCATCAGATCGGTTCCTCTGCCATGGCATATAAGAGAAATCCCATGCGAAGCGAGCGCATTGCGTCCCTGGCTAATTATGTGATGGCGGATGCGGTGAATCCAGCCATTACCGCGGCGACCCAGTGGTTTGAGCGAACCCTGGATGACTCCGCCAATAAGAGAATCAGCATTCCCGAAGCATTTCTTGCAATAGACGGCATCCTGGAGCTGTACCTGAATGTAGCGGACGGTCTTGTGGTATATCCAAAGGTAATAGAGAAGCGTCTGATGGCAGAGCTTCCTTTCATGGCGACGGAGAACATCATGATGGCGGCAGTAAAGGCCGGAGGAGACCGGCAGGAGCTTCACGAGAGAATCCGGACCCTGTCCATGGAAGCGGGCCGGAACGTGAAGGAGAAGGGGCTGGATAATAACCTGCTGGAGCTGATTGCGGCAGATCCTGCATTCCGTATGAGTCTGGAGGAGCTGAAAGCCGCCATGGATCCGGCCCTGTATATCGGAAGAGCCGGGGAGCAGACGGAGGAGTTTGTGAACGAAGTAATCCGCCCGATTCTGGAGGAGAACGGGGAATATCTCGGAATGACGGCGAATATCAAGGTGTGACGGGGGCTCATACAGATACTTGCATCAAAGGAAGCGTTATAAGATAGTCATATGCAAAGCAAAAGGGGGGGGAGATACACCTTCCTTTTTTATTCTGCAGCGGCTGCTTACAGTCCTTCCATGGCATTTAATACATTATATTCATAAATTACCATGACATCAGAATAGAATACCATTTTTACTTTTATAAAATTTTGTTATTATGTATATATAAATAGAAAAAAACCGGGCAAAATATATGCAATTAGTAGAAAAACAAACCAGTATCAGAAAGGAGGAGTCGGGGTGAAGGTATTATTGGTAGAGGATGAGGAGCTGACCAGGCAAGGAATACTCATGAGTGTTCCCTGGGAAAGGCTTGGGATTAGGGAAGTTGTTACGGCAGAGGACGGAGAAGAGGGACTGCAAAAAGCCCTGGAGCTGAAGCCGGATATTATTATGGCGGATGTAAGAATGCCGAGGATGGATGGAATCACCATGGCATTTGAGATACGAAAACAGTTAAAGAACTGCCGTTTTATCTTCATCAGCGCTTATTGTGATAAGGAGTATCTGAAATCGGCCATTCAACTGTCGGCAGTGAATTATATCGAGAAGCCCATTGAACCTTCGGAGCTGGTGGATAATTTAAAAAAGTCCATTCTCCAGACGGAGGAGGAAAAGCGCAGGGAGGCCATAGAAGAAGAATATAAGGCGCATTTTCAGGAATATCTGGAGGAGATCCCGGAGGAGGACCTGATTCCGGCATCCTGGCAGTCCTCCATGCATCTGGCAGATAAGATCGAGCGCTATATCCAGGATAATTTCTCTGATATGAATCTCTCCCTGACCCAGCTGGCGGATCATTTTAAGCTGACCAAGCAGTATATGTGCTGGCTGTTTAAAAAGGAGAAGAACGAGACGATCAATCAGTGCATCATTCGCACCCGGCTGAAATGGGCCAAGGAATACATGCGTCGGAATCCCCAGGTAAAGATAAAAAATGTAGCGGAAAAGGCAGGCTTTGCAGATAGCAGCTATTTTATAAAAATATATAAAAAGTACGAAGCCATAACACCGGCAGATTATTTGAAGGAATGCATCCATAACAATTCGGAAAGAAAATAAAATACTTTGAAGCGGAACCGTACAAGGTTTGCGGAAAGGTTACAATATGAGGAGCTTCATGGAAGGAGAGCAGGGAAAGAGGAAAGAGAAAAGAGGAAAAACCAGACAGAAAGTATATAAACAGCGCTTTAAGGACCTGAGCTTGAAAAAGAAGCTTCTGGTGTTCTACAGCGTGTTATTTGTGCTGCCCCTGTTTATGATCAGTATCATTATCTACGCGGAGGTGTCCGGCAGCATGCTGGAGAAGATCCGCTATTCCGCCATGCAGAGCTATGAGCAGGCCGAATCCTATCTGGAATACAAGATACTTCAGATGATACAGCGCACGGATGTGGTGGTTACCAGCCCCACCTTGAAAGCGGAGATAAGAAAAAGCAGTACGGCCATAACAGATCAGCACCAGCAGCTGGCTTCCAGAGAGGCGATCCGCAGCTATCTTCAGAGTGTGGAAAGCAGCACCCGCAGCATCCGGATTCATATTTATATTGCCGGGGGAGATGATCTTCTGGCGGACGGTGACTACATCCATCCTCTTTCGGAGGCGGACAATGCCCTGTGGTATCAGAAAAAGGGGAACCGGAAGGTGTATTTTGCACCCGGAATCTATCTGGAGGAAGGAAAGCAGGAACGGTATGTGGCCCTGGTGAGGGATATTGCGGAGGAGAGCAATTACCGTCTGCGCAATTGTGTCCTGCGTATGGATATCGGTATTGAGGAGCTGGAGAAGATTCTGCAGAATGCAACACCTACAGAAAATGCCGTTTCCTATCTGGTGAACAAGGAAGATCTGATTGTGGCAGCCTCCAGCCAGGAGAAGCTGGAGGCAATAGGCTTATCAGAAGAGCTGACAGAGGAGTTTAAGTACTCCCGGTATGCACAGCAGAGCGAACCGGCAGAGACGGAGCTGAACCAGAAGACAGTATACTGTATGCGCAATAAGATACGTAACACGGACTGGGAGATGGTGACGGTCATTCCCAAGGCCGACATGGTATCAGGAATTGCCAGGCTCCAGTACATGGTGGCTGGGTTGATGCTTTTATTCGGCATGCTGACCATTGCAGGAGGCGCCTTTATTATCTCCTGGATTGTCCGAAGGTTATCCCGGATGAATGACATCTTTAACCAGGTGAAATCAGGAGATATGGAGGCCCATCTGGAGAATGACACCAAGGATGAGATCGGTGTGCTCTATGATAATTACAATGAAATGATTACCCGCACCAGTGAGCTGATGGATGAAAAATACCGCATGGGTATTCATCTGAAAAGCGCCGAGCTGAAAGCACTGCAGTCACAAATCAATCCGCATTTCCTCTATAATACGTTAGAAATGCTTAATTGGCTGGCCTATGCGGGGAGGACCGAGGACATTCATACCGCGGTGATATCCCTGTCCAAGTACTACCGTCTGATTCTAAACAAGGGAAAGGATAGCCTGACGCTGGGCGAAGAGCTGCAGCATGTCGGTTATTATATCAAGATCCAGGATATCCGGTTTCCGGGAAAGATCTCTTACACGGAGGAGGTGGAGGAGGACCTCAAGGACAGCCTTGTGCCGAAGATTATTCTTCAGCCCCTGGTGGAGAATGCCATACTGCACGGGATCTGGGAGAAGAAGAGCAAGCAGGGGAATATCCGGATTCTGGGCTATGAAGAAGAGGAAGGAACCGTCTGCATTAAGGTCATGGACGATGGAGCAGGCATGGATGCCCAGACCCTGGCCAGGGTCATGGACAGCTCTCTCTCCGGCTCCGGCTATGGAATGAAAAATGTCCATGCCCGGCTGCAGCTGATATTTGGCGAGGCCTATGGCCTGGAATGCGAGAGCAGGGTAGGGGAAGGAACCTGTGTCACCGTCCGGTTTCCCCGGGGACGGCACCTGCCGAAGCAATAAGAACCCTCACTTTTGTGCAATTTACTCAAAGAAGAAGCGGTATATTCATATTTTACCGTGAGATATGAATACCTTCAGATTTTCACCAGCCCCTATCCCTGTTAAAATAGTTACAGGAAGAAGATAGGGGCATTTAAATTAAAATACCCGAAAACAGGAAGGAGATTCGCAGAATCCATGAAGAAAAATAAAAAACAGGGTTTTTTAGGGAAACTCTTTCGTTATAAGACAATGCTTCTCATGCTGCTGCCCTCTGCGGCGCTGGTGCTGATATTCTCGTATCTGCCCATCGGCGGGCTGGTTATGGCGTTCAAACGCTTCAATTATTCCGATGGCATTTTCGGAAGTCCCTGGGTGGGGCTGGATAACTTCCGGTTTTTCTTCGCCTCGGGCAAAGCGCTAAGCGTTACCAGAAACACCGCCCTTTATAATCTGTCATTTATCGTTATCAACACCGTGCTGGAGATCGCCCTGGCTGTTATCTTAAGTGAAATGGCCGGAAAATGGCTGAAGAAGCTTACTCAGTCCATTATTTTTCTGCCGTATTTTATATCCTGGGTAATCGTGGGCTCCATTGCCTACAGCCTGCTGTCCTATGAGACAGGCACCCTGAATTCGCTTCTGCAGAAGCTTGGTGCAGATCCGGCGAATTTCTATGGGGAGGCCGGCTGGTGGCCGTTTATTATCATTGCATTTTCCGCCTGGAAGGGCGTGGGCTATGGCGTGGTGGTCTATCTGGCGGCAATCCTGGGAGTGGACGGTTCCCTCCATGAAGCGGCAGCCATTGACGGAGCCAATATCTTTCAAAGAATACGCTTTATCACCCTTCCCAGCATCCTTCCCACGGCCATCACCCTGATCCTGCTGGCATTGGGCAAGGTCTTCCGGGGCAACCTGGATCTGTTCTATCAGCTGGTGGGACAGAACGGCGCGCTGTTTGGGAAGACGGATGTCATCGATACCTATGTGTTCCGAATGACCATAGCGGCTACGGATGTGGGGCAGACGGTAGCCATTGGCTTCTATCAGTCGGTATTATGCTTTATTACCATTCTGATTGCCAACTGGGTTGTGAAGAAAAAGGATGCCAATTATTCACTATTTTAATGAAAGGGAGGAACAAGGATGAACAGAAAAAACAAATCGAAGATGCCAAAGGATGTGCTGTGCTTTAAGGCTGCCGGCTATCCCTTGTTGTTCCTCTTTGCGGCGCTGTGTCTGATCCCGTTTTTAATTGTAATCGGGTCTTCCCTCACCTCGGAGTCGTATATCATACGCAATGGTTACAGTATCTGGCCTAAGGATTGGTCCTTTGAAAGCTATAAGACGATTTTTCAAAGTCCGATGGCAATCATCCGGGCCTATGGGGTCACTACCTTTGTTACGGTGGTAGGGACAATCCTGAGTGTATTCTTAAATACCATGGCGGGCTATGTACTGCAGAGAAGGGATTTTGAATGGAGGAATAAGCTGTCTTTCTACTATTTCTTCACCACCCTGTTCAGCGGGGGATTGATGCCCTGGTACATTCTCTGCGTAAGATACCTGCATCTGAAGGACAGCATCTGGGCCATGATCCTGCCGGGCATTGTATCGGTATGGAATATCCTGCTGGTGAAAGGCTTTATGGCAGGAATACCCTTTGAAATGACGGAAGCGGCAAAAATAGACGGAGCAGGAGATTTCTCCATCTTTCTCAGACTGATCTGGCCTCTGTCCAAGCCGGTTGTGGCCACCATCGGATTGTTTACGGCACTGACCTTCTGGAATGACTGGTATAATTCCATGCTGTTTATCAACAATAATCATCTTTACAGCCTGCAGTATCAGCTATATAAGCTGATCAATGATGCCAAGGAGCTCCGCAAGATTGCGGCGGAGTCGGGAATGGTAATCGACACCGTGCCCATTGAGTCCATGAAAATGGCACTGACAGTAGTAGTAACAGGGCCCATCGTCTTATTATATCCCTTTGTGCAGAGATACTTCATAAAAGGACTGACGCTGGGAGCTGTGAAAGGTTAATAGAATGAAATATAGGAGGGTTTAAGTTATGAAGAAAACAAAGAAGTTGATTGCACTGCTTCTGACAGGGATATTATCCTTGTCGCTCCTGGCCGGATGTGCCGGGAAGCCAAAGCCTGGCAAAGAGGCTGGAGAAAACACACCGGCCCCCACCGGCACAGAAGCCAATGAACCGGCACTGACCTATAACGGACAGGATGTATCCGAGCCTGTGGAGCTGGTAATGTACTATATCGGAGACAAGACAGAGGACGAGGATCTGGTACTGGCAGAAGTGAATAAGATATTAAAGGATAAGATCAATGCCACTCTGGTACTGAAGAATATGTCCCTCAGTGATTATTCCACCAAGTATGCTTTGACCATTGCCGGCGGTGAGAATATAGATCTGATCTATACCTCCACCTGGGCGTTCTACCAGTCGGAGGCCAGCAAGGGAGCCTTTGCGGAGATCACGGACCAGGTGCTGGCAGATTATATGCCCCAGCACAAGGCAGGTCAGTCGGAGGCATCCTGGGGACAGGCAAAGATTGGGGATAAGATATATTTTGTTCCCTGTAATATGGCCAATGTCAGCGCTAATGCTATTCTGATCCGCGGTGATCTGAGAGAGAAATACGGCCTGGAGCCCCTGAAGAGCCTGGCTGATCTGGAGGCATATTATGCGGCAGTGGCAGCAGATCCGGATTCCGGCGTATCCTTTGCCTACAACGCATCCCAGAACAATGATACCTCTAAAAATATTGAGCTGTATGCGGAAAATGACTGGGTAAGAATTGAAGGAACCTTGGTAAACTACATTTCCTACAAATATTCGGATCAGGTAAGTGCCGAGGATCTGTTCTGGATCTATGGAACAGAGGAATATCTCAACTATGCAAAGCTTATGAAGAAATGGGCTGACGAGGGCTTCTGGTCCAGGAGTGCAATTGCCAATGCTACGGATGTAAAAGAAGCATACCTCAACGGAACCAGCGCCTCCTTCTCCCAGAATCTGGGAACTGTCGGAGCAGTGGCATCCGAGGTTGAGAAGAACCATCCTGAGTGGAAGCCGGAGATTTATGATTTGAATCCGGAGGCAAACCGTTTCTTCGCCGCATATACAGGAGACGGCGTAGCAGTACTTGCCAACTCCCAGAATCAGGCGCGTGCATTCATGGCACTGGATCTGCTGAAATTTGATAAGGACCTGTACTATCTGGTACGTCACGGTATCGAAGGCGTACACTATAAGGTGGTATCGGACGGCATATGGGCACCTGGAGATGATATGAGCAAGAACCCCTTTGGTAACGGCTTCTCCTGGGGACTGAAGAACAATATTTATGAGATGAACAGGGAAGATACCTTTGCCGATCAGGTGAATATAGCTGACCAATGGAAATTAAAAGCAGTCGAGGGACCGACAGCAGCCTTCTCCTTTAATGATGCCAATGTGAAGAATGAGCTGGCCAGCCTGCAGAGCGTATACACCCAGTATGCACCCCTGCTGGATCTGGGTCTGGTAGAGGATGTGGAAAAGACCCTGGCTGAATTCAACAAACAGGCAGAAGCAGCCGGTTTACAAAAGATTATGGATGAAGTTAAGGTTCAGGTTGCTGCTTACCTGGAAAGTGTAAAATAAGAATGAATAAATTGCTGTAAGCTGTTTGGCTTAAGAGAACAAATATGCTTCCTGCCGCGAAGGAGTGAGTAACACTCTGCGGCGGGAAGCATATTGATTTTTCCGCCAGTTTCAGTATTGCTTTTTGAAGGGGCATGTATTATGATAAATAAGTACAAATGTTCTGTGTGTGTCCCGGACTGGAGAGATATGCACGGAGGAGAGAAGAGAGGCCGGCAGAGGGCGGAAATGGAGTATCTATGATGAGGGATTCCGAGAAGACCATTGGTAATCTGATCGACAAGCAGACAATTGCTTATATCAGTTCAGTTGATGAAGAGGGTTACCCGAACACGAAGGCGATGTATGCGCCAAGGAAGAGGGAGGGTATCAGAGAGTTTTATTTCTCAACCAACACCTCTTCCCTGCGGGTGGAGCAATACAGGAGCAATCCGATGGCCTGCATCTATTTCAGTGACAGGCGTTTTTACCGCGGTGTTATGCTGAAGGGAACCATGGAGGTTCTTGAGGATGCAGGGAGTAAAGAGATGATCTGGCTTCCCGGAGATACCATGTACTATCCTCTGGGGGCCGCGGACCCGGATTACTGCGTACTTAAATTTACTGCCAGGGAAGGCAGGTATTACAGTAGCTTTAAGTCCGAGACCTTCCGCATTCCTCCGAAGGAAGAGGATAAATTTTATCAGAAGGATAAGGAAATACATTGAACTATAAAAGAATACATGTAATAATATACAGGAGACATAGGATCATTTGATTATTACAGTGAGATAGGAAGAAGGAGGTTACCTATGGAATTCAGGAAGATGGACAAATTGGGAGTAGAGACATCCTTACTTGGCTTTGGTTGTATGCGATTTCCGAAAAATGAGGACGGCAGCATTGATGAGGCCAGGTCGGAGAAGATGATGGATTATGCGTATCGGAACGGGGTTAATTATTTTGATACGGCTTATGCATATCATGAGGGGAATAGTGAGATATTCACCGGAAAGGCTCTGGAGAAATACGACAGAAAGTCTTACTATCTGGCGACAAAGCTTCCCTGCTGGAAGGTGAAGAAGACAGAGGATGTAATGGCGCTTTTTGAGGAGCAGCTGACAAAGCTGAACAAGGATTATATTGATTTTTATCTGCTCCATTCCCTGGGCAGGGAGGGTTTTGATAAAATGGTAAGCCTGGGAGTGCTGGAGATCGTGGATCGGCTGAAGGCTGAGGGAAGGATCCGATATCTGGGCTTTTCCTTCCATGATGATTATGAAGCTTTTGAACATATCCTTACTTACCGTGACTGGGATTTCTGCCAGATACAGCTGAACTATATGGATACGGAGGAGCAGGCCGGCATAAAGGGATATGAGCTGGCGGAGAAGCTTGGTATTCCGGTGATTGTTATGGAGCCGGTCAAGGGAGGCTCTCTGGCCGAACTGCCGGAGGATGCCGCGAAGCCGCTGAAGGCAATTGCACCGGATAAGTCAATGGCCTCCTGGGCGCTCCGCTGGGTGGGCTCTCTGCCCAATGTAAAGCTGATTCTCAGCGGCATGTCCGATGAGCATCAGGTGGAGGATAATATCGAGACCTTCCGCAAGTTTGCTGCTCTGAATGATGCGGAGAAGCGGGCGGTGGAAGAGGCGGCCGATACCTTGAAGAGAAGAGTCAAGAACGGCTGTACGGGCTGTGCTTATTGTATGCCCTGTCCTGCCGGTGTTGATATTCCCAGGAACTTTTCCATTTGGAACCATTACGGCATCTATCAGAACGGCGGGACGCTGAAATGGCAGTGGAAGAACATTCCGGATGAGGCGAAGGCACATAACTGCGTGGAATGCGGTCAGTGTGAGGAGGCTTGCCCCCAGAAGCTGAATATCCGGGAGGATTTAAAGGTATTGCAGGAAAAACTGGACGCGGCCTGTGCGGTGTAAGGGCCGGCCGGTTTGTCAGATAAGCAGCTAAGCGGCAATGAGGCCGGGAATCATGGGGTAATCCGGATTCCCGGTCTCGTTGCCAGGAGAGATCTTACTGCCAGGAGAAATCCCATCGATAAGGAATTATAGATCCAGAAGGAGAATCACTATGAATATTGACCTGGAATATTACCGTATCTTCTATTATGTGGCAAGGGCGGGCAGCTTTACCCAGGCAGGGGAGGAGCTGTGCATCTCCCAGCCGGCGGTGAGTCAGGCGATCAAGCTGCTGGAGACAAGCCTGGGAAGCAGACTCTTCGCGCGGTTAGCCAAAGGAGTAAAGCTGACACCGGAGGGAGAGATGCTGTACAGCTATGTAAAACAAGGCTATGAGTACATCCTGCTGGGAGAAGAGAAGTTCCAGAAGATGCTTGACTTGGAGAATGGTGAGATTCGGATCGGAGCCAGTGATATGACGCTTCAATTCTATCTGCTCCCATATCTGGAAGAGTTCCATGGGAGGTATCCGGGCATCAAGGTAACGGTGACCAACGCACCCACACCGGAGACCCTGGAATACCTGCACAGCGGCAGGATTGATTTCGGCGTTGTCAGTGAGCCCTTTGAAACCAGGCCGGGAATAGAGGCTGCCCGGGTCAGGACCATACAGGATATCTTTGTGGCAGGCAGCCGTTTTATGAAGTTCAAGGGCGTTACACTTCCCTGGAGGGAACTGGAGGAGCTGCCGGGAATTTGCCTGGAGCACAATACCAGCACCAGGCGGTATATTGACGGATTCCTGCGGGAGAACGGAGTTGAGATGAAACCGGAGTTTGAATTGGCCACCAGCGACATGATTGTTAAATTCGCAGTCCGTAACCTGGGAATCGGATGTGTTGTCGAGGATTTTGCAAAGGAGGCGCTGGAAAAGGGGGAGCTGTTCCGGCTGAGATTTGAGAAGGAGATGCCCAGGAGGCATTTCTGTATTGTAACAAGCCGTACGAATCCGGTATCTACGGCAGCGAAGGAATTATTGGAAACCATTGACCCGCAGATAAAGGAGTTACTATGCTGAATATAAAAATCAAATATTTTAATGAGCGGCTTGAGAAGCTGCAGTATATCGAGAACAAATCGGATTGGATCGACCTGCGTGCCGCCGCCAGGGTGGAGCTGAAAGAGGGAGAGTTTCAATTAATTCCCCTGGGGGTTGCAATCGAGCTGCCCAAGGGATATGAGGCCCATGTGGTGCCCAGAAGCAGCACCTATAAGAACTTCGGGATTATTCAGGTGAATTCCATGGGGATAGTGGATGAAAGCTACTGCGGGGATAATGATCAGTGGTTCTTTCCTGCATTAGCCATGAGGGATACCGTGATTGAGCCGAATGACCGTATCTGCCAGTTCCGTATTATGGAGCACCAGCCGAGAATTGAATTTACCGAGGTGGAAGAGCTGGGGAACCAGAACCGCGGCGGACACGGGAGTACGGGAAAGCAATAGTGGAGGGGTGTTATGGCAGGGCTGATAACCCACATGGTAATTGCGAGGGAGATAATAAAGCGGTTCCCGGAGGCAGGTATCCGCCGGGAGGGGCTGTTTTATCTGGGCAACCTGGCGCCGGATGCGATCCATGCGAGGGAAGGATATATCAGGGCATATAAAAAGCACACACATTTTCGGGATGATATACCGGATCAGGAATTTGCGCAAAAGGAGCATCAGGCGGTCTATCACAGGCGTCTGGAGAAATTTGCCGCCGAAAACCGGGAACGCGGGGACGGTCTGGAGGATTTGTACAGGGGCTATGTGGCGCATATCTTAACGGACGAACTGTTCCTGCTCACGGTCCGCAGGGAATTCTGCCGGATCATGGAGAATATGGGGATTTTTCAGGAGGACCGGAGGTTCTTCGAATATATTCTCAGGGATATGAACCGAAATGACCTTCTGTTGGTGAAGAACTATGAAGAGATGGAAGGAATCCGTCGTTGTATTGAGCAGACACCGGTCTGTTCCGTTGACGAACTATTGAGCGTTCAGGAGATGAAGGACTCAAAGGAATGGCTGCTGAGGTATCATTTTGAAGAGGAGCATGAATTCCTGGAGCCGGTTTATATCAGCTATGCCAGAACCATGGAATTTATACAGGAGGCGGCGCGGGCGATTGCAGAGAAGCTTGCCGGGAAAGAAAGTCCCTTCCGGATATCTTGAATGGCATAAGAAATTGTTATGACAAACATAATGAGGATTGATTTTACTTATACAGCCTCCGTGGTTTATACTCAGAAAGTAATTGTCACAGGTATTTATGACCGGGTATATCAGCCAAGGAGGATTTTTATATGGTGAAAGCAATTGTAGGCGCTAATTGGGGCGATGAAGGAAAAGGCAAGATCACGGACATGCTGGCACAGGAAGCGGATATCGTCGTAAGATATCAGGGCGGCAGCAATGCCGGTCATACGATTATCAATGAGTACGGTAAATTTGCACTTCACCTGCTGCCCTCCGGAGTATTTTATCATCACACCGTGAATGTGATAGGAAACGGCGTGGCATTGAACATCCCCTATCTGGTGAAGGAAATTCAGTCCTTGGTGGACCGGGGCGTACCGGCTCCCAGGATTCTGGTGTCAGACCGGGCACAGGTAATGATGCCGTACCATATCCTGTTTGACCAGTATGAGGAAGAAAGATTGGGAGGGAGATCCTTCGGCTCTACAAAATCCGGGATTGCCCCCTTTTATTCGGATAAATATGCAAAAATCGGTTTTCAGGTATCTGAGTTATTTGATGAAGAAGTTTTAAGGGAAAAGGTGTTCCGTATCTGTGAAATGAAAAATGTTCTTTTGGAGCATATGTATCACAAGCCGGCCCTTGATCCGGAGGAATTATACCGGACCCTGCTGGAATACGCAGACCTGGTGAAACCCTATGCATGTGATGTATCTGCCTTCCTGCATGATGCAATCAAGGCAGGGAAGAATATCCTTCTGGAAGGACAGCTGGGGGCATTAAAGGATCCCGACTTCGGCATCTATCCCATGGTCACTTCCTCCTCCACCTTAGCTGCTTACGGAGCCATCGGTGCGGGGATCCCCCCCTATGCTATCAGGGAAATCATCACAGTAGTAAAAGCTTATTCGTCGGCGGTAGGAGCCGGTGAATTCGTCAGCGAAATCTTCGGGGATGAGGCGGATGAATTAAGAAGGCGCGGCGGCGACGGCGGCGAATACGGAGCAACAACCGGAAGGCCGAGACGAATGGGCTGGTTTGATGCGGTGGCGTCCCGCTACGGCTGCAGAATGCAGGGAGCAACCGAGGCTGTTCTGACCGTGCTGGATGTTCTGGGATATCTGGATACCCTTCCGGTCTGCGTAGGATATGAAATGGACGGGAAGGTAACAAAGGATTTTCCCGCAACGGTTACGCTGGCCAAGGCAAAGCCGGTATATCAATACCTTCCGGGTTGGAAGACCGATATCCGGGGAATCAGAACCTATGAAGAGCTTCCGGAAAACTGCAGAAGATATATCGAATTCATTGAAAAAGAGCTGGAGGTTCCCGTGACCATGATTTCCAACGGACCGGGAAGGGAGGATATCATCTTTACCAACAGCAAACCGCTCAGCAGAAAGTAGGAAGACACACCTCTGATTCTCATTGATTTGGAATTCAGAGGTGTTTTTTTACCTGGACTTTGCAGCCATCCTGTGATACGATGAACATGCTTGACTGCGCCGGCCGAAGGGTGTGCGCATTTTGAAATAAAGCACAGAAAGGTTAGTCTATGAATTTATTAACAGTTGAAAATATGAGCAAAAGCTATACAGAGCGGATGCTGTTTGACAATGTGACGTTTGGAATCAATGAGGGTGAGAAAATCGGGCTGATCGGAATCAACGGCACGGGGAAATCCACCCTTCTTAAAATAATTGCAGGACTCGAGGAGCCGGACAGCGGTTCGGTGATAAGGGGAAAGAAGGTCCGTATCGGATACCTGTCCCAGAATCCTGTCTTTGACCATCAGCTGTCCGTCCTTCAGAATGTACTTCTGAACCAGAAAGCCGAGGAGGAATACCGCAATCTGGAGGGAGAGGCGAGGGCCATGCTGCAAAGACTCGGCATCTCCGACCCGGAGGTATCCCCCGACATCTTGTCCGGCGGACAGAGAAAGAGGGTGGCGCTGGTGCGCACGCTTCTGACTCCGGCAGAGATACTGGTGCTGGATGAGCCGACCAACCATCTGGACAGTGAGATGGCGGAGTGGCTGGAAGAGTATCTGATCAAATACCGGGGAGCCTTTCTTATGGTAACCCATGACCGCTATTTTCTGGATAAGGTTACGAATAAGATACTGGAGCTGGACAAGGGCAGTATCTATTCCTACCAGGCGAATTACTCCCGGTTCCTGGAGCTTAAGGCGGAGAGAGAGGATATGCTTATGGCCACGGAGCGGAAGGCCCGAAGCCTTTTCCGTATTGAGCTGGAATGGATGCAGCGGGGAGCGAGAGCCCGTTCCACGAAACAGAAGGCCCATATCCAGCGTTTTGAAGAATTACGGGACCGTAAGACCATTGAAACAGACGGGAAGGTGGAGATCAATGCCCTGTCGGCCAGAATAGGCAGGAAGACCATAGAAGTGGCAGGAATAAGCAAAGGCTTCGGCGAACGAAGCTTATTCCGTGATTTCTCCTACATCCTTCTGCCCGGTGACCGGATCGGCATCATAGGGCCCAATGGCTGCGGTAAGTCCACCCTGTTAAATATCATAACGGGAATGCTCCCTCCTGATGAGGGAAGCGTAGAGACCGGGAGTACCATTAAGCTGGGATATTTCTCCCAGGAGAATGAATATATGGATGAAAGTCTCCGTGTGATTGACTATATCAGAGATACGGCGGAATACATCCAGACCTCGGAGGGCACGGCGACGGCCTCCCAGATGTGCGAGCGTTTTCTGTTTCCCGGCTCCATGCAATATACTCAGATCGCCCGGCTTTCCGGCGGCGAAAAGCGGAGGCTGTATCTATTGAAGGTTCTGATGGAGGCACCCAATATTCTGGTGCTGGACGAGCCTACCAATGATCTGGACATCCAGACTCTGACGATTCTGGAGGATTATCTGGAGACCTACCCGGGTATCGTTGTTTCTGTATCCCATGACCGTTATTTTCTGGATAAGATGGCAGAGAGGATATTCTCCTTTGAGGATGGGAGCATCCGGCAGTATGAGGGGAATTTTACAGATTATAAAGAAAGCAGGAGGCTGCGTGAGGCTGACAGTGCAGTTTTCGGAAAGCCGGGAGCGGGAAACGCCTCAAAGGCTGCCGGGGAATCCAAGCCGGACAGCAGCGCCGCCTGGAAGCAGAGGAGCAGCAAGCCGAAGTTCACTTACCAGGAACAAAAGGAATATGACACTATTGATGAAGTCATTGCCGCATTGGAGGCAAGCTTAGAAGAAACGGACAAAGCTATGGCGGAGGCCGCTACGGACTATTCCAGATTAAATGAGCTGATAAAGCAGAAGGAACTATTGGAGAAGGAACTGGAGGAGAAGATGGAGCGCTGGGTGTATCTGAACGATCTGGCGGAGCAGATTGAAGCTTCCAGGAATAATTAATAAAATACCGCAAAGCTTGGAGAAGGGATAGCTTCGGCAGTCTTATAGGATTGCTGAAATCTTCCCTTCTGCTATTGTATAGGACGATTTTTTGATTGAAGTAATTAGGTTGAGAGAAGCGAGAGGAAAACCGGATCCAGGCGGTATTTTCATGTTGATTTGTGCGGCGTAAGGCATGGACATCATTATGGGCTGGGTTGATGTTCATGATATAACCGGCGGAATTGGGTGGGGGTAAGCCCCTCCTTTTTTTTGAATTGCCGTATGAAATGCATTTCATTCTCATACCCGCAGGAATCCGCTAATTCCCGAACAGACATATCCGTTGTGGTAAGATAGAACTTCGCCCGTTCTATCCGTGCCAGAATTACCTCCTGTATGCAGGAGATATGATAGAGCTTCTTATACAAATGCTGAAAATAATAAGGACTCATGTGGACATACTCCGCCATGGCATCCACCGTCCATTTCTTATGAGGAGTATTGTGGATATTGATGCGGAGCTGATGAATTCTCTGGTAATGCTTATGCGCGTTTGCCATTGCCGGAAGGACCATAATCTGGGAGTCCAGACTGTATAACAGAAGCCGCATCAGGGCATCCTGAAGCTCCTGCCGGTGAGGGGTGTCGGCATGGCTTTCCTGAACCAGCATGCGGACATAATTGGACAGCTGGCTGATCTGAGGAAGGTAGATGGGCTGCCGGAAGGGAATGTGCAATTGCTCCAGCAAGTCGGGCTCGCCGATCATGTCAAAATGAATCCAATCATCATTATAAAAGCTGTGCTTGCTGCCATAATGCATATAGCTGTTGCGGTCAAATAAAATAGCCATATTGGGAGCGGTGGTTTCTATGGAGCCATTCAGCTCAAAAAAAGCCTCGGTTTTTACCAGCAGCAGGATATAGTTGGGGACCCCGGTTTTGCGGAGCATGTGGAATTTTGTCTTATGCCTGGAATCGTGCCCGCAATTCATTACTGCAATCATAGGGCGGCCTCCTTTCGGTAAAAAGCTGAGTTGATAAAAAAGCAGGAAAGATCTATTAATAACATTATAATACATTGCTGCCCGTATTGAAAAGTATTATTATATTGTCTAACGGAAGTAACTATTCAGCCGGTCAGCATTGTAACAATAGCAGGTTTGGTATTATAAGAATTGGAGGTAGCAGGAATGATGTTGAAGGAATTGGACAGGCAGTGGGTGGAAGCTGCAGCAGGTAAGATAAGGGAGAAGATGGCATGGGTCAGCGAGAAGTCGAAGAATAAGATTCCCTATACGACCATGAACGGCACTCATGATAATTGCAGCGAAAGTGACCGTGATATGCGGAAGTCGGACGGACTGAACTGGTGGACCAATGGTTTCTGGGGCGGAATGATGTGGCTGATGTATCATGAGACCGGAGAAGAGAGGTATGCTGAGATAGCCAGGTTCTCGGAGGAGAAGCTGGACCAGTGTCTGGAGGATTATTACGGGCTTCACCATGATGTAGGTTTTATGTGGCTTTTAACTGCGGTTGCCGATTACCGCCTGACCAAAGCGGAGGATGGGAAGAGAAGAGGAATGCATGCGGCCAATCTTCTGGCCGGGCGCTTTAATCCTGCCGGACGCTTTATCCGTGCCTGGAACAGCAACCCTTATAGTGATAACACGGGCTGGGCAATTATTGACTGTATGATGAATGTTCCGCTGCTGCATTGGGCTACGGAGATGACGGGAGATCCCAGGTTTAAGCAGATCGCTGTCATCCATGCGGATACGGCGATGAACCATTTCATCAGACCGGACGGTTCCTCGGAGCATATTGTGGAATTTGACCCGGAGCAGGGCGGGGTGGTGAGAACCCACGGCGGACAGGGCTATGAGAATGGTTCCTCCTGGACCAGGGGGCAGGCCTGGGGAATCTATGGCTTTATCCTGAGCTATATCCGCACCGGCAAGATAGAATACCTGAACGCAGCAAAACGGATTGCCCATTATTTTATCGCCAACATACCGGAGGGCGGCCTGATACCCATCGATTTCAGACAGCCCAGGGAAGACCTCTGGGAGGATTCCACGGCAGCGGCAATTGCCGCCTGCGGTTTCATCGAAATTGCACGGGCCGTAGGAGACGGGGAGAAGGATCTGTATCTGAATGCAGCTTTGAAGCTGTTAAAAGCCCTGGATGAGAACCGGTGCAACTGGAGCAGAGAGAATGACTGCATTCTGGAGAAATGCTCTGAGGCGTACCATGGAACCAAGCACATTAATATTATCTATGGAGATTATTTCTTCATGGAAGCTATCTTTAAATTAAAAGGGAATGATATTCTTCTCTGGTAATAGAACAAAAAAGCAACGGACAGCATATTCAAACGGTCCGTTGCCTTTTTGTTTTTTATCGTATTTTGGGAATTACCGTTCCTGTTTGTAGAGGGTATAGAAATCAGCCTCTACATCTTCCATTCTTTTACCATACCAGAACTTCGCATCTTCCAGGGCTTTATTATAAAGATAGGGACCCAGATTCTCCAGAAAGAAATCCAGAATACTCTCGGAAGCCAGGACTCCCAGCTTCTCGTCCCTCTCTGTCTCAAAATAGTATATAATTTCATCCAAAAACTTTTTCTTTAATTCCAGCGGCAAATTGATGCCCAGGGGATTTGTTTTCTTATTCATGGGGAATACCCTCCTTTTTATGCTGTTCTCTCAAATTGCGAGTTATACAGGTTTGCATAAAATCCACCCTTGGCCAGAAGCTCCGTATGAGTACCCTGCTCCACAATATCCCCTTCATTCATGACAAGAATAAGATCGGCATCCCGTATGGTAGACAGCCGGTGTGCAATGATGAAGCTGGTTCTTCCCTTCATCAGATTGTCCATGGCCTTCTGAATTAAAATCTCAGTTCTGGTATCCACGGAGCTGGTGGCCTCGTCGAGGATGAGTATTCTGGGATCTGCCAGAATTGCCCGGGCTATGGTCAGCAGCTGCTTCTGTCCCTGGGACACATTGGTGGCTTCTTCATTCAGCACCATCTGATATCCATCGGGCAGGGTAGAGATGAAGTGATGCACATGTGCCGCCTTTGCCGCCCGGATTACCTCCTCATCAGTCGCATCCAGCCTGCTGTAACGGAGATTGTCCATGATGGTTCCGGTAAACAGCCAGGTGTCCTGAAGCACCATGCCGAACATCCTGCGCAGATCACTGCGGTTAAAATCCTTGATGTTATGGCCGTCAATGAGAATCTCTCCGCTGTTAATGTCATAGAACCGCATCAGCAGCTTGACCATAGTAGTTTTTCCGGCACCTGTGGGTCCAACGATGGCAATCTTCTGTCCATTGGCAACCTTCGTGCTGAAATTATTAATAATAATCTTATCCGGATGATAGCCAAACCGCACTTGTTTAAATTCCACATTGCCTTTCAGTCCCTCGATGGAAACCGGATTTTCCACAGTCTGAACCTCTTCTTCCACAGCCAGGAATTCAAACACCCTCTCTGCGGCGGCAGCTGTGGACTGGAACATATTGGCAACCTGCATCAGCTGGTTAATAGGCTGGGTAAACTGACGAATATATTGGAAGAAGGACTGGATCTGTCCGACCTCGATCTTGCCGTGAATTGCCAGATAACCGCCCAGGATGGCAACACCCACATAGCCTACGTTGCCTACAAACTGCATCACCGGCATCATCAGTCCGGACAGGAACTGGGATTTCCAGGCGGACTCATAGAGTTTCTCATTCTTCTCATCGAATTCCCGGATGGAATCCTCCTCCTTATTAAACACCTTGATAATATTATGACCGCCATAGACCTCTTCCACCTGGCCGTTAACATGACCTAGATATTCCTGCTGCTGGGCAAAGTATTTCTGGGATTTCTTCACTACCCGGCTTACCAATATAACTGAGACAGGAAGAATTAGCAGAGCCAGGAGAGTCATGGTTACACTGATACGCAGCATCATGATCAGTACACCTACGATGGTAACGGCAGAGGTGATGAGCTGCTGCAGGCTCTGGTTCAGGCTGTTGCTGAGGGTATCCACATCATTAGTCACCCTGGAGAGGATCTCGCCATGGGAGGTGGTATCAAAATAATTCATGGGCATACGGTGAATCTTCTCCGAGATATCCCGGCGGAATTTGTAAGATACCTTTTGGCTGATTCCTGTCATAATCCAGCCCTGGACAAAGTTCAGCAGAGCACTCACGCCATAGAGCAGGATCAGGATCATCAGAATTCTGGACAGAGCGGTAAGATCGATCCCGCCTTTTCCATTAATTTTATCAATCAGCCCATTGTAGATGACAGTGGTTGCATCACCCATGATGGTGGGGCCTACGATGGAAAAGATAGTACTTCCCACGGCAAAGATCAGCATCATGATGAGGCCGAAACGGAATTTGGATAAGCTGGCGGAGAGCTTTTTCATGGTACCTTTAAAATCTTTGGCTTTTTCACCGGGCATCATTCCGGGAGGCCCCATATGGCCGCCTCTGGGTCTTCTGCCGGTCGGCGCCTGGTTAAGGGGTGCCTCTTGCTTATTCTCTTCTCTACTCATAACTTAATTCCTCCTCTGATAATTGGGAAGAAGCTATCTGCTGATATACTTCACAATTCTTAAGCAGTTCTCTGTGGGTTCCCTTGCCGACAATACGTCCGTCGTCCAAAACCAGAATTTGTTCCGCATTCATAATGGTGCTGATTCTCTGGGCCACAATAAGAACGGTGCTGTCCGTAAGCTCTTCCTTCAGGGCCTTTCTTAAAACAGAGTCCGTTTTATAATCCAGTGCGGAAAAGCTGTCGTCAAAGATATAGATCTCCGGATCCCTGGCAATGGCACGGGCGATGGACAGACGCTGCTTCTGTCCGCCGGACACATTCGTTCCGCCCTGGGCGATGGGGGATTGATAGCCTTCCGGCTTTGCTTCAATAAATTCTGTGGCCTGAGCAATTCGGGCAGCCCGCTTTACCTCTTCTTCAGTTGAATGGGGAGCGCCGAAAGTAATATTGGATTCTACGGTTCCAGTGAACAGTACGCCCTTCTGGGGCACGAAGCCCAGCTTCTCACGCAGGGAATGCTGTTTCATCCTTGTGATTTCCGTTCCGTCCAGCAGGATGGAGCCTCCGGTGACATCGTAGAATCGGGGTATCAGGTTGATCAGGGTTGACTTGCCGCTTCCGGTGCTTCCGATGATCGCCGTAGTTTCCCCCGGTCTGGCGGTAAAGCTGATGCCGGAGAGAACATCCTCCTCGGCGCCCGGATAACGGAAGGATACATCGCGAAATTCCAGGAGTCCCTTCATGCCCACCTTGGCCGGCTCATCCTGTCCGGAGTCTTTGATGGAAGCATCTGTCTGCAGGATCTCATCGATGCGCTTTGCCGCTACGGCAGCTCTGGGAAGCATAATGGAGACCATGGTAAGCATCAGGAAGGACATAATGATCTGCATGGTGTACTGAATGAAGGCGATCATATCACCCACCTGCATGGTTCCGGCATCAATCCGGTTAGCGCTGACCCACAGGATCAGAAGCGAGATAAGATTCATAATCATCATCAGCACCGGCATCATGAAGGTCATAACCCGGTTGACAAAAAGAGAGTTCTTCGTTACATCCAGATTGGCACGGTCAAAACGCTTTTCCTCATAATCAACGGTGCTGAAGGCGCGGATAACGGGAAGTCCGGTGATGATCTCACGGGTAACCAGGTTGATCCGGTCCACCAGTTTTTGCATTATCTTGAATTTGGGCATTGCGACCACCATCAATATGCCGATCAGGATAAAGATGGCTCCCACGCCTACGATTAAGATCCAGGACATGGAGGTATTGGTATTCATTACCTTGATAATGCCGCCGACCGCCATGATGGGGGCATAGATTACAATCCGGATCAGGAACACAATCAAGGACTGCACCTGCTGGATATCATTGGTGCTGCGGGTAATCAGGGAAGCGGTGGAGAACTGGTCCATTTCCTGGCTGGAGAAGGAGAGAACCTTCTTAAATACCCCGTTTCTCAGATCACGGCCCAATTTGGCTGCAATTCTTGAGGAAAGAAAGGTGACAAGAATGGAAGCCAGCATCGCTACCAGTGCCAGACCAATCATCTTCAGGCCGACCAGCAGAATGTAATTGATCTGCATCCGGTCCGTGTTTCTCCCAAGTGCCTGGTACTCGGCCTTGACATAGGCACTAGCGCCGGCAGTAAGCAGCATCTCCGGCATCTCCTTCAGCTTCTCGGAGACAGATGTCAGTATGGCGGCTTTCGCTTCGGCAGGAAGCGTAGCCAGCAGCTGGAACAGATCCGGATTACCCTGGGTCATTTCGGCAGGGAAACCTGCCAGAAACTGCTGCTTCATCTCCTGGGAGGCTTCGCTGTCTCCCTCGAGGGAGAGTGTCATCATCATGGGAATGGACAAAGCGTCTGTGAGAGCCTCTTCCTCTTGTCCATCCCACAGGTAAACGGCCTCAGAGCTCAGGACAGGGTACTTCTTCACATAATCGGACCATTCCTTAGTACTGTAATCCTCCTGCTGAAGGAGGGTAAAATGGCTGAGTACCAGAGCTTTGCCGGGCTCATCCAGGAACAGAACCAGTTTATCCAGCTCTGAGGCACGAATGGCGTCAGGCACGGTATCTTCCACACCGCCCTTGGCAATACCTACATTAATGATATCCGAAGTGTAGGTGGGCAGGGAAAGGTCACTGAAAGCCTGGATTACCAGCAAAATTACAACAAACAAAATTGCGGTAATTGATTTGTTTAAAAATTTAAAAAGCTTTAGCATAGGAGTTCCTTTCTTGGATCGTATCAATTTTAAAAATTATCTGTTTAGATTTGCCTTAATCTTATCCGTAAGATGCAAAAGGGTGTGCAGCTCTTCATCGCTGAAGCCGTCAAACAGCCGTTCTGTCGCATTCCGCATGAACAGCTCCCCTTTTTTAGCCAGATTCCTGCCCTCAGGGGTAAGATATACCCTCATAATTCTTTTGTCGGTATCATCCGGGACACGGTATACATATTGGTTTGCTTCCAGTTTGTTCAGCATACCGGTGATGGACGAGGGCTTTACAAAATGCTTTTTGGCAAGCTCCTTCTGGGTAAGACCTTCCTTCTCCCGAATTAACAGCAGGAATTCAGGCTGACCCGGATAGAGATTAGTTTCGCTCATCCGCTGGTAGGAATGCTGACGAAATAATTTGAAGATCTCCGTGAAGCTGTGAAGCAGCTGCTTTATTTCGGGTTTCATAAGTTTTCCTATCTCCTCCTTAGAAATTGTGTCAATATCTATCAGGCCGTATGTTTTCTGTGCAGAGCAAGAATTACTTAGGAGCCTAATTAATATGTATTATAGCACGATAGGACTATATGTCAATATTTCCATTTGTAAAGTTTTTAATAACCGGCAGGCCGCTTAATTTATATATATTTAATTTTTCTCCTATGCCAACAGAGATACCAGAGTTACCGGGAAAAGAAAAACTGCCATACACAGGACGGTATGATCCGCAGGCTGTGTGTACGGC
>JAEWYQ010000055.1 GCA_023395555.1 Bacillota bacterium | reverse complement strand
GGTAATCAATAGCAATATCTTCCATCTTACATTTTAAGTAGATGTAAGGTTTATTAAAGTTACCCTTTTGTCTGAAAATCATATGAAATCTTTTTCATTTGCTTCTTGACATATCACCAAATTGCTTCTTATTTCAATCCACACCGCCCTTACGGGCGATGACGTTGTGACATTGTTAATTTATAATTGTCATGCGTTTTATTTCAATCCACACCGCCCTTACGGGCGATGACGGGAGATTAAAGGGACTTGTTTCCGTGGCAATTTATTTCAATCCACATCGCCCTTACGGGCGATGACAGCAAATACACACAAAATTTCTGCTACATAATTTAGAATATTTATGCATATTGTGCTTAACATCATTATAGATCACAACTTTTACTTACAAACTAATTTATTCTTAACTTTTGTTTATTTTTTTGGTGCGAATCTCCTTGGGTTTTTATGATCACTTCACATTCGCACCAAGCAATTAACGAATTAGCAACCCTATAGATATTGACCAATCCACCTACTCAATTCAATTATAAACGAAAGGTTTTCAATTCCTCCATTATCTTTTCCAGATTCTTCATTGCCCATGCAGGATCATTATTGTCACGCAAACGGCACTCAGTCGCCGCCATAACATGATCCACACCCCGGTAGAGCGATCGACGCAATTCTCTATGTTCCGGACAGAATAACTTCCCATATCCATCCCAATACGATGGTGAGACCTTAATAAAGGAATGTATCCATTCGGATATTTCATCCCCCCAATAGGCACGTTCCGAGTCCAATATCCCACTGACATGCCATTTTCCATTGTCTTTACTAATGAGGATGTTTTTCTCCCACAGATCACCATGAACCAGCCGGGGCTTATCCACTGAGTTGAGTACCTCCATATAGCTTTCAGCCAAATCTATAAAACCATCCACTTGAGAATATACATAACCCATTTCAGCCATATCGGCCCGCATACCGGAGAGATAGGCCATAAGATAGCTTCCCCATGCGGAGAATTGTTCGGCAGGAGCAGGCGGTCCAAACCGGTCAGAGGTGATGCTGCTGATTTCTTTTGCAATTGAGCCAATTTCATACCAGATTCGATCATTTTCTTCCTGGGAAAGCTGTTCTTTCATCTCTTCCCAATTCGCTCCTTCCAAAAAAGTCTGCACGACATAATCCCTGTCACAAATTCTTCGGGTAAAATCAGCGAAAACCGTTTTGGGAAAGAAATCACCCATGGGCATGAAATAAGGCTGGATATTGTATTCCCTGCGCATCAGCGCCCGCTCGTACAGACTCATATGTACACTGCTATGCGGAGATACACGCAGAATAAACTTTTCTCCGGCTGCGTATACCAAAAATGTATTGTTAAAAAATCCTCCGGCAATTTCCTGCACTTCTGTTACCGGCTTTCCGCAAAATGCCGTGCCGCACATGGCGTGAAGCTGTTCCTGTGTAACCGGCTTTTGCAGTTTATCCTCTTCTGTATGTAACAGTGTAATCTTCATTTTGTACCTCCGTATGAGCTTCTGTTCTAATTTGATAATAATTATTATTTACCCGGCCAGGATCATTGTGGTAATATAGACTATAAGAATAACTTCGTCTAAATTGTATACCACAATTATGGGAATGCAGGTTTTGTTCCTGTAACATGGATCATAAGAATAACTGTATCTACAATGCTCCCCCCCAATCACACGAAAGGAGCTTAACATATGAGTATTGTTTTCAAAGCAGCCCTGTCATCAATTGACACACGGAACATCATAAAAATCCCTTTAAGCTCCAGCCAAATGCTTCCCTCCCGCGGTATGGTCATGATGCAGGGAACAATGAATGGTATTGCCTTCAAAGCTCCATTGGAACCTGACGGTAAAGGAAGCCATTGGTTTGAAATAAGCGATAAACTAATGGAAGAAACAGGAATAGTATCCGGTCAGACCGCATCCTTCCATATAGACCCCATCGAAGAATGGCCAGAGCCTGAGATGCCTGCGGATATTATGGAGGCAATTATAAAGGCAGATCTAACACCCCAATGGAATGCTATCACGGTAAAAGCTCGGTGGGAATGGCTTCGATGGATACGGTCAACCGAGAATCCGGCAACCCGTCAGAAAAGGATTGCTGTGGCATGCTCTAAATTACAAAAGGGTGATAAAAGGCCATGCTGTTTTGACGCAACCCGCTGTACCATACCGGAGGTATCAAAATCCGGCGTACTCTTCGACGAATAGACGCCTCTTCCCCATCAGCCCTGCCCCAGGCTTAGGGCACAAAGATGCCGCCATGATAGCAGATGATTTCTTCTGCTCCGTACTTCATAATTCTTTGCAGCGACACTTCGGCTTCTTCCGGATCTAATGTAAATTGGGGATTAGCAATTACCAGCTTTCCATCTTCCATCACCGCCGCATCCCCGGCAATCATAACCTGTTTCTGATTTACATAAACGGAGATATGTCCCGGTGTATGCCCCGGCGTCTCAAGGATGGTACATCCCCCGCACCAATCAAGATAATCCCCATCCCGAACTTCAAAATCCACGTCAACGGGCCGGACATTCTTTAAAATATTACAGAACTCCAATCCAAAGGCCTTTTGTTCCTCCGGTAAGTTACTCTGCATTTCCTCCGCCTGTTTTAATCGCAGGGATTTATATTGACCGGAAACATATGCCGCTTCCCTTTTCCCCGCAACAACCTGTACCTGCGGATACTTTTGTTTTAATTCATATAATGCTCCCATATGATCATGATCCTGGTGTGTAATCAAAACATGGGTCAGATCCTTGCAACGAATATCCTTCTCCTTCATTGCCTGTTCAATCAATGCAAGAAAACCGGTATATCCGCAGTCAACCAGAACCATATTCACATCATCAATTAATACAACCGGATGTATTATATCCTCTGTGTTACCAAATTTAAATTTTATATCTAATATTATGATTTTGTTCATTCTTTAAATTCTCCGACTGTTTTTACTCGTATCATCACCTGTGATTATGCTATGATATTACGCGCCAGGATGTAAACGGGCTTTTTTCAAAGCTGCCAGATCAAATTTCTTCATCTGTAAGACAGCTTCCGTCACACGTCTGACTTCCTCCTCACTCCCATGAAACATTATTTCATCCATTTCAGCAGGGACAATCTGCCAGGATAAGCCATATTGGTCCTTCACCCATCCGCACTGCTCCGCTTCCGGATCATGGGACAGCTTGTCCCAGTAATAATCAATTTCATCCTGAGTATCACATAAAACCATAAAGGAAAAGGCTTCATTAAACGTAAAGTCTCCTCCAAACCCATGATCCATAACAACAAACTGCGTTCCAAAGATATTTAATTCCCCATAATTTAACTTTGCCCTGTGATCCATCGCTTCACCGTCACCATAGCGGTGTATAAATCCCTTATGGACATCTTCAAATACCGCAGTATAAAAATCAACTGCTTCCTCAGCCTGGCCGCATGCCGTATCACTAAATAATAGACAGGGTCTGATTCTTTGGTGCTCCTTTCTGTCTTCTACCAGCATTAGCTGCCAGCCCAAGCCATACTTATCCTCAATCCACGCATACCATTTGCTGAAGGGATACTCTCCCAGCGGCATAAGTTCTGAGCCGCCCTCTGACAAGGTATTATATAAACGGTCAACCTCCTCCTTTGTGTCACAGGCTGCCATCAAGGTAATGGACGGATTAAGTTTAAAATAAGGACCGGCACTGATGGCCGAGAAGCGAAGGCCCGCAAGCTGAAAATCCAACTGATCCACATCTCCGGAGGGAGTATTATGCATCTTTGTGATGTTCAGTATTTTGGAATCTTCAAACAGGCTGACATACCAATTGGCAGCCTCTGCTGCCTCCTTATCATACCATAAATGAGGAACGATTTTTTGCATATCACTTCTCTCCTTTCAATCCTTTCATAATTCAAGCGCCGCATTGATCAACAATGACCTTTCCCGTCCAAGGAACAAGATGACACCGGATTTCCAACGCTGCATCCTCCAATAATATCAGATGTCTCAAAGGTCTTTGTCCCATCCTCCAGTTGGAAGAAAGGAATTCCAACCCGGCCTTCCTGAATGACCGGCCCGAACAGGCTGTCATGATCCCGGAAGGCCAGGAACTCCTTCAATGTCTTTATATCCCTGGTGATATCCCTGTAATCCAGTTCGATCTCCGGCTGCTTCTCCAGCATCTCCTTCGCTTCCACACAATCCGGACAAATGCCGGTGCCATACATAATAACTCTCATCCCAAGTCCTTCCTTTCCATATCTCAGTCCATAACACCTACGTCCATCCGTTCCGGCAAAACGATAGCAGCCCGGTATGCGTAACTGCCGTCCAAGGCTTTTCTTTATTATACATGCTTCATAAGAATATTTCCATTATATAATAAAATGAGATTAAATAAAACTTACAGCGCTAAGACGGTGATCGGCTCATTATTGTATACCTCGCCGCTGTCGCGAAAACCAAAGCTTTCATATAGTTTTTTAGCTACTATATTATCTGCTTCATAAGGGATCCAGCAATACCGGGCCTGCCCTGCCGGAAAGGTACGGATATACTCCATTATTCTTGTCATTGCCTCACGGCCATACCCCTTCCCCTGATACTGCTGCCCTATCATCAGACGCAGGATGCAATAATTATTCTCCGCCATCTCAGGCTGGTCATATCCAGTATTCCCATAAACAATCATAACAAAACCCACCATTTGCTCCTCCGCATAGATAGCAAAGGGCATCGGGCGCCCTCCATTGGTTGCCAATACATAACAGGATGCAACACTCGATAAATTTGATGCAACATATTGCTGCTGTTCCTTGGCAACCTCCAGCCGGAACAGCTCCCTCCTATTATCCAATGTAATCTTTCTTAAGCTTACCATATCCTTATACCTCCTTGCATTCATCTCCTTTTAATTCCCTTTTTAAGGGGTAATTCAATTGTACTGTGTATCAAAATTTTTACTAGACTTTTATTTTCATTTATGGTAAGGTGTATACTGTACTATGTTCAAAAAAGCTTCTTCGAGCACCGAAGAAGCTTTTTTCATATACAGCCTGAACCTTATATATTTATTTCATTTCAAGCTCAACATCTGTAATCCCGTGTTTCTTTAAATGTTTCAGCAGATTATCCTCCATCAAGGTCTTAAGCTCCTCTATGTCCCCGTATTCCTTGAGGATTCTGTCCGCAAGCCCTTTGATTTTCTTCCCGGATACAGGCATCGTACAATATTCCCTGATCGATGGCCCAAATTCCGAACCATCTCCCGCCTTCCGGTATTCCTCCAGGACATAATTGCCGCTATCTTCCCTGCGATAGGTGATTGCTGCCTGAATAATGCTGCCGCCTTCCCTCGATAAAACATTGTCAAAAAGCTTATATCTTACATGATAGGTTGCTGCAAAGACCTTGAGCCGGTCCTCCTCCTCATAGATTTCATAAATTTTAGGTGCAACCACGATGAAGCCTCCTCTTTCAGGATCTGAATTTTTCTCACTTTCCACAGCATAGACAAGTTTTTCAATCGGGTCCTGACCATCATACTGGTAATTCGGGAGAATAATCTCCTGGCGGATGGATAGGGCATCATACCATTCCTGGGGAGACAGGGTTTCATCGGTGACATTATTTCGCACGCCTAAAAGCTCTTTACACAGCAGCATCATGATCTGGCCCCGCAGCCCCTCGGCATTACCGGCTCCAAATTGGGCCAGCATATATTGCAGGGCATCCTCACCGCCATATTTGAAGAACTCTTCATATTCCCTGTCATGGGCACGGATATAATCCTGGGGATTGGAAGATGTCTTCGGCGATGACATGATGACAGACAAGTTGCTTTCCACATCGAATCCATTCTGGTCTTGTACGTTCTGATCTTGCCCTACCTGATCTGACCTGGTCTGATCTTCCCCTGTCTGATCTTGCGGCAGCCCGTTTCCGTTATCTGTGAGTATAGTAATAATAGATTGCAGAGTATCAAATTCAATCTTATTGATGTGATCATATGGTCTATCAATATAATAACTTTTTTCGTCCTCTGTGTAGAGAAAATAGGAAGCGTATGCTTCGTCCCCGCTCATTTCAACCCGAATATAGTCGGGCACAGGAGGAACATCGTTCTGGGTTGAATCAAAAAGCAGGGATGGACGGTACTTCTCGCCGCTTTGCATAAGAACGGCCATCCGCATGATTGCCATACTGTCGGTAATGTTGACCGGTTCATTAATATTTCCGCCCTCCTGCTCCGTAAACGTTATGCTTTGAATATTGGGATAGCTTAATTCGGCCATAGCTGCTATCGCGGAATAATCCTCTTCCGGAATCTTATAATACCGGTATTCATCTTGATACAGAACCTTGGCAATCGCGGGATCAGATGTAAAAAAATGAATTTCATTTCTTACCTCATCGTTCACATGAATAATGATGGAAGGGGAAAGTTCATGGGAGACAACTTTTACTATTGTCCATTGGTTTTCAGCAGTATCCAGCCATCTTGCAAACTCTCTGCCTGAGATAAATGTATTGCCGTATTTCGATGATTCTATTTTCACCTGCTCCTGCTCCCCTATGAGAGATAACAGATTACCCGGTTTCAGGAAGGATAAATCCTGCTCATCGCCAATTGGATTGGTCAGAAAAGCAATACCGGCACCGCTTAAGATAATGACAGAAGCAATCACCATCCAAAAAACAGGTTTTCTATAGTTCAGCACATTCTTAATCCGTACCTTCACATGACTTTCGCCAAAAGCCAGAGGATTCGCTGCAAAAAGTCCGCTTCCCCTTACGGAAAGCGATAGCAGGGAGCTGGAATAACCTCCTCTGGCGTCCCAGCCCATCTTATGCAGAACGCTTTCATCACAAGACATCTCCATGTCCCGGCTCATAAGGGCAAAGGACAACCACATAAGAGGGTTAAACCAGTGAAGGATGAGGGTCAAAAAAGCAAGGGGCTTGATAAGATAATCCCTCCGGCGGATATGAGTGCGCTCATGCTCCAGTATATAGGAAAGATGAGGCTCTTCCACACCCAGGGGCACATATATTTTCGGATGGAGGAAGCCACAGACCAAAGCGGTTCCGATCCGGTCCGACTCATAAATATTGTCCCTGATTAGAGTGGCTGTCAGAAGCCGTCTTTTTGTTTTTATATATACGATGACACTGGAACAGAACAGTACAACCATCCCTGCAAGCCAGATAAGACTTAAAGCATCCATCCACATCTGTACGGGATTCGCACTTGCAATTGGCATAGTCCGGGGCAAGGGTGCCCCCACCGCACTGTCCGGGCTATCCGCGCTATCCGGACTATCCAGACTGCTGATATCGTTTTGTGTCGCAGGTGCCTGCACCGCCCTAATATCACGCGGTACATACTCCAGTACGCTCATGCCATTCTGGGACTTCACATTCAACAGCCCCAGGAAGCTGAAGGATGTACTGAAGGAGAATGGGCAGATAAGGCGGAACAATAGCACCGCCCATATAACATAGGAGAATATCTTCGGGGCTTTCTTCAGAAGGATCCGAATAAAAACAATTCCGACGGCCACATAGGAGGCCGTGATGCTCATGTTCAGAACAGTGGTAAACATCCCCTGCAAATGGTTCATTTCATCGCCTCCTCAATAATCCGCTTCAGCTCCTCGGCTTCCTGTTGGCTAATCTTACGCCCGCCAAGAAAAGCAGTTAAAAATTTGGGGAGGGAACCATCAAAGGACTTTTCCACAACGGCATTGCTCTCGTACTTTTGTACATGCTCCCGTTTGATCAATGCGGTTACAACCGCGTCCTGATTCTGTAATATCCCGCGGTCACAGAGCTTCTTTAATACGGTATAGGTGGTGGATTTCTTCCATCCCAGCTGATCCGCACAAATCCGCACAAGCCCCGTTGAATTAATGGGCTCGTTGTCCCAGATAACACTTGTAAATTTATATTCCGCATCGTATAGTTTAAACTTTTCCATATACTTTGACCTCCTTAGGTCTATCATAATAAACCTTATGCTAAGTCTATCACGATAGACCTGAGAAAGTCAATAGCATAATGAAATATTTTTTGCCGGGCATTCAACAAAATCAATCCTCTGCAATTTCCAGCTTAAATACGTTAATGCAGTCCGCATCGGGGCAGCAAAAACGAATATCTCCGTTCTTCGACAACGGCGGCATTCCCCCATACCGCATTATATCTATATAGGGAAATGCCACATGCATCGCCATGGGGCATAGTTTCCCTCTGTCATGGTCAAAATCAAAACTATCGCCAACCTTATGACCCCTATGGCAGGGGATTTCACCCTTTCTCTCTACCAGCGTTATTTTTATCTTAGGTTTCTTCAAACTCCAACACCTCCAGGTTCTTCTATGTCAAAAGTTCCGGCTCATTATTTCTCCACATATTCCTGGATAAAGCAGAAGCTCTCCGCATCAGCGGAGAATACGCCGGGACCGTCCTTTTGCGGTGTGTAAACAAGCTGTACCACTGCCGTCTTTCTCGGCAGAACCTGGTAGTTCTTGCAGTGCGTATGGAATACATAATATAATTGATCATCTTTTCCAACAAAGATATCTCCGTGTCCCGTACCATTTTCGGGCAGATTATTTCTGCTGATGATCGGGCCGTCATGCTTTGTCCACGGCCCCAGCGGACTTGAGCTGGTGGCATAACCTACCGCATAATCCGGATTTCTAAAGTCGTTGGCGGAATAGAACAGATAATAGGTGCCTTCCTTTTTAATCACAGTAGGGCCTTCTGTTACCGGCCAGGATGCGTTCTCTGTATTTTCCCAGGTTTCTGTCGCTGTAATGCAGGCTTTTTGAATGCCCTCCTCAAAGCCGGACAGATCCTCCTTCATCTTTGCCACGGAGATGTTATTCCCTCCGTTCAGCTTTACATAATACATGTAAATCTGTCCGTCATCATCAAAGAAGACAAAGGGATCAATGGTTTTATACTGGGAATTTTTCAGCAATGGCTGCAGCTCGGACTGGGTGAAGGGGCCCAGGGGGCTGGAGCTCTTTGCAATGGCAATCTGCTCATCCGCTGTATATGCCATGTAATAGGATTTCTTATAGGAAAAGACCTGGGGTGCCCAGAAGTTGCCGCCGCCGAAGGAATCTCCCTTTTTCAGCGCGAAGCTGTCATTGCCGTTGTCCGGGCTTTTCCAGTGAACAAGATCCTCGGATGTGAAAACCTGAAATCCTTGGGAGGTATCCTTTTCATTGGTACCGTAAAGATAATATGTATTTTTCTCAGCGAAAATGGTAGGGTCCGCCTGAAATAATTGCTTGGCGGCATGGCTGGACCAGTCCTCCTTCTTACTGCATCCTGTCATAAGATGCACACATAATGCTACTAAAAAAGCTGTCTTCCATTTTCCTTTCAGGCTGCCAATCTTCATGTCAAATTTCCTCCTCTTATTATACTATCATTTCTTAATGCTATCATTTCTTAATACTATCGTTTCTTAATACTAACATTTCTTATACTAACATTCTTATACTATGCTTTCTTCTGCTATGTTTCTTTTTGCTGTTTCCTTCTGCCGATTCTTTCCACTGCTTCTTTCTGTTGGCTCCTAAGCAGCTCGCAAACTCGTTTTCCGCCTGTCTTTCATATTACCAGGTGTCCCTTCTTATCGGCAAGGGTAATCGTAGCTTCTATACCGGCATTAAACTGAAGGTAATCACTTTCAATACCATCACTGAATATGACTCCGTTTTCCGGCATCTGGGATAATATCTTCAGCGGACTCCCCTGTGTTACCTTTCCAAACACAATATCTGCTCCGGAAGTTTTACTCGGAAAGGGTTCACGGACGGAGAAATATAAATAATCAATGTTCCAGGGCAGGCTTCTTTCCTGCCGCATATTGACCTTCCGGTCTGAGATTCCGTTCACTATGTTTGCCGCACCGGTAAGTATACTCTTTAACCAGCCGGTGGAACCCAGTCCGGTGGATACAATGATCCCGCTGGAGGACTGATATTCATGCCGTTCTCCCAATTGGATATGATATCGGGAGGATACATGCGTCCGCTGTCCGATAAACAGATCATTAACAGCATAAATGGTCTGGCCGTCATTTAAGGCCGCCTTAGCCATAGAAACCTCTTTGATCTGCCTCCTCTTTTGGAAAACCTCCTGAACCACCAGCTTTAAGTCGGAGACGGTAAAGGGAAGCAGTACCCCATCCCACCTAAGAGGGTCCGGATTTACTCCGATCAGCTGCTGGTTGGAAAGATACTTTAATGTATTGGCCACAAGCCCATCCTGGCCTATGACTACCACAACATCATTCTCTCCGAATATAAAATTCGGCACATACTCCCGGTCAACCACCTGAACCCTTCCAAGGGCCTCTAGCTGGCTATGGGCTTTTGATATCGCCTTCTTATACCGTTCATCCTCCGTAATATAATCCGAAAAATCACTGCCCATGTGTTCAATATAGAACTTTGCCTGGGCTATGGTATTATATCTTGCAATCAATTCTTCCAGCCTTGTTCTTCTCTTCACCAGAATTATTTTATTTTCCGTTAATCTTTCCGTCCTCATTTTGATTCCTTCATCAATTCCTGAAGTAAATCAGGCGATATATTGAGCTGACCGATCTTCCCCGCCTTCTCGGCTAATTCCTGGAACGCGATTGCAATCAGCTGGCTGGGCTGCATTCCTATGCTTGCCAGGGACTGAATTACATTGGGATTCATCCCTTCGAAGGACTTCATGACCGCCGATAGTTCATAGGCTTTGGCATCCGCTTCTGCCCTCGAATTCTGGACGGTGAGTTCAATCAGATCCTTTCTCTTCTCCTCCAGGGTCGTATCGAAATTCATCTGCTCTTCTCTCAGTTGATTTTGCTTCTGCTGGACCGCCCTTTCCGCCTCTATCTGAGTTTCCCGAACCTGCTTCTTCTTGTTCTCGATTGCGATTTCCGTGTTGAACTCATTCTCCTTTACCCGTCTTTCCTGTTCAATGGATGCATTCCGCCTCTCATAAATGGCCTCATCCGCTTTCTTGAGAATCTGCTCTCTTGCCTGTGCCTCCAATGCCCTGGCCGTCTCTTTATTGGGAAGGATGGCGAGGATGGAAAGACCCAATATCTCAATTCCAAGACGGTTGATCTCTTCATTCTCACTGATTTCGTTCAATATCCCTTTTGCCAGAGCTTCACTGGATTTAATGGCATCCTTCAGCGGTAGGCCCTCCAACGTTTTCTTTGTCAGAACCCGCACGATATTGATTACCCTCTGGGGAAGCTTTTGAGGGTCATCGGAAGCATAGCCCTTTCCTTTCATATCCAGAGTATAGTTGAGAAGTCCGGCAATTTTCTTCTGATCCACTACCCTGAAGGTAATCTGCCCTTGAACCGTCACCGTTTGAAAATCCGATGTGACTTCCTCAAAAATGAAAGGTACATCCGTGCTTCCCACCGGTACCACAACAATGGACGTTCTCGGAGCATAATAGTAAAAGGATAACCCCGCACCTTCCTTTACAATTGCACCGCTCCTGTACTTTAAGACATACTCACTGGGCTGGAACTTAATAAACCCGAATCCAAACATATAGAACCTCCTTTCCTCTTGAACACCGGCACAGGCTTGCTCTTATAAAATCTGCTGCTTCTCGATTACTATAATGCAAGTGCTGTCCGGCAGCCTTACAGGTTTTCTGCTTTCATCAAAAAACTCTATTTTCTGAGATAGCGCTATGGTATATCCTTCCTGCAGAAAATGCTTAAACTCTACGATCTTCGCGCTATCCCCCAGAACCGATGTGATAAACTCCCGGAAGCCGCTGGGAGTAAAATACCCAAATTGTTCATTCACTTCGTGAACATAGGATTTCTCTCCCCAGGTATAGGTATAGAGAAACTCCATGGCATCATTTACCGGCATACATACCTCGTTCTGCCCGGTGACTGTATACTCAATTTCTCTGCCTTTGAAATCCCCGGCATACCGCTCCAGGAATTGAACCCCTTCCTCCGATAAGAATCTTATTATCCTTTTTTCATCAACCGGCTCCGTCATGATGCCGTCACGGATAATAATTCTTCCTCCTGCCGGCAGAAGCTCAAATACGCTTTTAAATGCGGCGGCTAAGGTCTCATGATTAAACTTTCTTCCGTTGAATTCGATATAAGAAAAGAGTTCATGAAGGATGGAACAAAAGATTACGGTATCCACACCGCCTCTTTCGATATACTGGCCCAGATTCAGCGCGTCTCCGTACAAGACATCCCACTTCCGGTTTTCCAGCTGCTTTTTCTTCTTTAAGCTATCCAGCACATTCTGTGCGATATCGACACCCAGCACCTTCTTCTTTGGATACCGCTCTTCAATCATATCCATCAGGGCACCGCCTCCCGGCCCTATATCAACCACACTATCTCCCGTAATGTAATCAAGAATCACCTTTTTGTAGTCTATGGTCTGGTTCATCATTGCAAGATAGTTCTCTTCTTCATAAAAACGGTCGTATTGATCCCTTCTCAGACCGAACAGATCAAACAACAGGATGATGGCGCTTTCATAGAGCACATCGGATTTCTCAGCCTCAATGCAGAATTCAATCAGCTTGCTGCCCGCCGGCGAGAATTGAAAGGTGAAAAACAGCGTATCCTCCAGGTTTTCATGAAGAGTCACTGCATGGGCAACATGGGGGTTCTCCTTATGGTTACCTGCCAAGATATCCTGTACTGTAATTTCCCCAAGGTACTTTTCAATGATCCTTTTCTTATAAATATTGACCCTTTTCTTCCCTTCGTGCTGATAGTAAATCGTCTTCATCAGCCATTCAAAGCTGATATGCTTTACTTTGTACGAATTCTCATTCTGTAAAATGAGTAAAAGGATCTTTACGAATTCTTCAAAGGAAAAATCATATAACGCCGCTTCCACATACCATAAATTTGTTTGTTCAAGAAGATTGGATATTCTATCGGCTATCCGCGAATCAGAAAGGACTTTTTCGTATTCTGCATCGAAGTTCTCACCATTCTTAATAGAAACCGCTCTTAAACGCCTTATCCTTTCCTGGAACCCGTAGTGCTTATCAAATTGTCCGTCAGCAATAAGCTCGATCTCTTCCTCTACCTGCCGGCTGATGTCCCTCCATATTCCTTTATCAACCGCCGTCACAATACAATAATTAAGACCCCTTAGTATTTCCTTCAATTCCTCAGCCGGTATGATCCCCTCTTCCACCAGCTGATACAGCGGCCTATTATCCGAAAGCGGTACCTCTCCCCTGATATACTGTCCGATCAGGCCATGGGTCAGTATAAGATTATGTACGATCCTCTTGATTTCCGGATTTGATTCGGAGGTTTCCTCCATATAGATTTCCGCAGAGCCAATGTTATGGGCAAAGAGGTTGCAGCCCTTCTTTATCCATTGGTTTCTTTGATGGATCAGCCCGGACTTTGCCACCTCGGCCCATTTTAATGTTTCCTCAATGATATACTTCGGACGCTCATCCAGCTGTAAGGCAGCAAGAGCGCTAAGGGTTCTTTCCGCATAACCAAGTACGTAATTATCCTCAACTTCCCCAAGGGAAACAAGACGTTCAAAATTGACATTGCGCTCCGAGGTTAATACCAGAAACTTGAGCCATTTCTCGCTTTTTAATATCTGTAAATCACCATTCTTCACTCTCTCTATCGCGGCCAGAGATTTCAAGGCGGGTACCTCACCTTTCAGGCCCGGATCGTTTTCATCACCATATGCTTCTATCACTTTCTTCCACCCCCGCATAATTCTTTTTCATTTATCCTTCTGATATCAGACTTCATCTCACCTGGAAGTATTATCCCAGTTCGGATTAAACCGGAATAGCTTCGAGGGCCTGTGACCAACGGCCTTGGCATATTCATTGGTTTCCATTACCATGTCGGCAGTTTTCCTTCTGAAATTTGCTTTCAGCAATTCCGTATCAAGAATAACCTCGTATACCTGCTGAAGCTCTGTAAGAGTAAACCGTTCCGGCATTAGATTAAATGCGATATCCGTATACTCGATTTTACTGCGCAGCCTCCCAATCCCATATTCTATGATTTTGGCGTGATCAAAAGCGATTCCCTTTGTTTCAATGACTTCCCTTTCTACCCTTGCCACTTTGCCTTCCACCGTCTTCGTAAGCTTTATTGCAGCCGAAAGATTATTTTCATCGTTCGATAAGCTTAAATTATATACGCTTTGCAGGATATATCCTTTTTCCGTTATCTTCTTCTCTTCCTGGCGCAATTTGCTGGAAACCGTGAACCATTTTGCATCGTCCGCATCGTCACTTGCCTGGATATCAAGGGCTGAGCTGTCAACCAAGGACATGTAGGAGGTGCTTATTACTCTTGTGCGCGGATCTCTGCCCACATCCCCCCAGGTGTAAAGCTGCTCCATATAGATTTTATCAATATTGGTTTCCTCTTTCAGTTCCCTTAGAGCTGCTTCATCCAGGCTTTCGTCCATGTGTACAAATCCTCCCGGAAGGGCCCACTGTCCCAGGTATGGGTGATCCCCCCTTTTAATCATAAGAAGTCTCAGGACTTTTTCAGGGAGCTTTCTGTAGTTCTTCTTTTCCTCATCCGTTACGGTAAAGATCAGCATATCTACTGTAACCGAAGGTCTCTCATATTTGCCCGCATCATATGCTGCCAGGAATTGATCTTCCGTAAGGCCTGATTTGTTTTTTAATGAATTATCCGACATTGCATTACCTTTAACTCCTTGTTTGATTTATATATTATCAATGTGTTAATATCAATATATTACTATCACAACTCTTTGTCAATATCTTTTTATATAATTTCTCAGTCAAATAAATCAATTGGTAACAACATCAGAGTTTCTTAAAGATATCCATTATTTCTTGTAAAATACTAATCCAACTATCCAGTAATTTTGTATCATCCGCTAATTGTACCTTATTCTTTTCGTAACCTTCAAGTAACTTTTTTTGATGGATATAATATTTTTTTCACCTTACAAACATGCCTTCGCTGTTTAAAAAGCTATTCCACTCATCATTACGAAGCTGGTTTTGCAAGGTTTCTAATTGCTTTTTAAAGCTTTCAGCCGGCAGCCCCATCTCTTTTTTGAAATCAGAAAGTATAATTTGCTTTTGGAACAGCTTCTTCTTTTGCCAGCCTTGATATTGGTCAAAAAATACATCTGCCATACTGGCAAATAGCGTTGTTAATCTGTCATAATCAGCCGGTTCGGTCGGTGTGCGGTTTTGTGCGGTTTCCTCACTTATTACGAACCCCGCATCGACCAGCACCTGATAGGAGGTTGTTATCTGCCCGTTATATTTTTCTGCATTTACAACTGAAACAGCATAGCCAACTCCCGCAAGCTCGGCATCTACAATATATTCCTCATGTAAGTCAAAAAATTCCGTTGTTGTAATTCCCATGGAAGACGCTACAATTTCCACTGCTTTCACGGCAGTATCCGTTTTTACGAAGCCTGGCCCCAGTGAATATGTAATGATATTATTTTGTGAAACTTCTTCTGACAGAGTGCATCTATCTCTGCAATGATTACCTTAGCGCCCATATAGGAAAAAGCACGGGAAGCTTCCAATCCAATCCCTCCTCCTCCGCCTGTTATCAGTACGGTTTTATTCCGCAGTGCTTTTCTGCTATAGTTGTTTTTCTCAAGAAGCATCTTGTTCCCTCCTAAAATATGTTTATTTTAATTCTCCTGGTCCTTACCGGCTCTTAATATATCAATAAACCAACCGCTTTCCGGGTAAGGCATACCCGGATTAAGCGCAATTGCTTCTACATAAGCTTGCACGGAAAGCCAAAAAGCCATTGCCAATGCCATAGGATTTCCTTGGCGAATCATTCCCTGGCTTTGACCTTCTCCAATCGTAAGAATTGATTTTGTAATGACATCATTTTGTTCCAGCTTTTCTCTGATATGGTTTGGTAAGCTCTCATTGCCCTGTGCCTGGTTTACCAGCACAAATAATTCCGCAATATAATGGTCAGACTTAACCATGTCAAAGATATGGTTTGCTGATTTCACAAAGTAATCGAGAGGATTCTCATACTGAGGAAAATATTGACCTGTACGTCCGGATAATGCAATGTTGATCAATTCCTCATATAAAACCTCAATTGATTCAAAATAATGATACAGCAGGCCAAGACTCATTCCGGCCTTTTCTGCAATATCATTTATTTTAGTTGCTCCGTAGCCTTTCCGAATAAAAAGGCTCAGCCCTGCCTTTAGAATATCTTGCCGCCGTTTTTCTTTTTGCTCTTTTCTGCTTGCCAATGCATCCACCTCTCTTATTAAAATAAGTTTCATTGAAATTATTTTCAATATTGTATCTTGCTTTTGCGGCAATGTCTAATCCTAAGTTATAAGGCGTCACATGGTTTATAACCATCAAAAAATCAAAAGATGCATGTATTAATTAATAACCTGCTTAAGGGCTGTCATCAATACATGCATCTAAATCCATGCTTTATTTCCTTACAAATATCTCTAATCGATCAATAATTTCTTCTGCTTTTGTCATTCATTAAACATATAAAACTGTAATACGCTCTCATTGAGAGCTTCCCCCGTCTGAAAGATCTCCGCCGTATTGCTGCCCTGCATTAAATTCAGACTGTAAGAAAACTGATAAAACCCGCCAAGGCTTGCTTTAAAATTGGTCTCCCAAAAATTATTCATTACCCAGGAATAGACCTCGTCGCAGTTTGCAGCCCCTTCCCCCATCAGCTTAATGGGATGCGCTTTTAAGGTTCCAAAGCTAACCAGCGGCGCATCGGGGGTGGTAATCAGCACGCTGCTGCTTTCCGCGCAAAAGGCAATCCCGTTCTGTACCGCATAAAAATCCACACATGTGCCCGGAAGCTGGTCCATACGGGGGCGCATTATGGCGCCGGCTTTATCAATAAATATTTCTTGCGCCATAAAGGGCAGTGCCAGATATAAATTCTCAGGCTCCCAAACACTGTTTTTATGCACACGCAAGTCAACATCAATTTTTGGGGCAAGCTTATAGGCCGTAACAATCAGACTGCATTCCTGTACACCATCCATACGGTATTTCAGCTCCGCGCGGGAATAGAGCATCCCATTTTCCAGGATCTTCACATCATACAATTTCCCGGCACTTCGATGCGTACGTACTGCTTTACGGTTTCTGCCCATGCTGCGCCGTACCCACAAATAATCCTCTCCCATATCTCTTTCCGTCACTTCATAAACCGGTGTAAATGCATTATAGGGATGCTGTGTATTGAGCAATTCCTGTTCTTCCTGCTTGCTGTAAATGGAACCGATGCCCTTCCCGTTTTCAAAGGATATTTTAAAGAAATTGTTTTCAATTCCCTCAATACTAATGCAGCCTCCATTTTCTAAATCCTCGCAAAGCCGCCAATACAGATCATTGATGCCTTCGATCCCGGCCGGAGCCTTCCTGCCTGCCGATACAAGAGGCCTTGCCGGACGCTCTTTCAGCGCAAAGGTCTTGGTCTCCTTCGGAGCAAGGGAAAGCCAGATACAAATCTTAGGCCCTCTGGAATGCCCGCTTAACTGGAATGGAACGCTATCTCCTGTGGCATCATCAATGACATCAAAATAATGAAAGCCATAAAAATGCTCCAGATCACAGGTAAACATCCCTTCAAAACATATGTCATGGGGATTCACCGCACGGAATTTGAGCGTTTTATGCAATGATATTGCTGTTTCCCCCAGGGATTGCTGTACCTTTTCCCGCATTATGGCCACAGCTTCACTGGCCTTTAATGCATACAAGCGTTTCCATTGATCCAAATTATTCACTTGCGGGTGGAATGGCTCCGTGATGGAGGAAGAATACCCCCAGGTGTGTTCTCCATAAAACATCAGATTATGGAAGGCATCATGATAATAGGGGTGAAGCTGCACATTCTCTCTGCAATTCATTTTCTGCATCACATGGAAGCTGCGGGCGGCATTGCGGTATTGTATCACGTCTGCGGGCGTGGAGCCGATACCGTCTGCCCACCAGTCTGTCCAGTCCCCGGAGTAGACCGGAATTTCTTCCGTCTCACCGGCCAGGCGCATGAAAAATTCGTCCAGGGTGCTCATCTTTAACTCTATCTTGTGGTTCTGTGAATTAAACAATTGAACAAACTCCAATATTTTCAGGGAGGGCGGCGAGTTATCCGTCATGTTTCCGCTGAGAGCCACAGGCGCAAAGGGATATGGATAGCCCTGCTCTGACAAAGAAGCTGCATAGGCATGAATGCGTTTGACCGCTTTTTCAAAATCACTTCCCTGCATGGAAGACATTCCGTCCTGAATGGTATATTCAAACCAGGATGCCTGGGCGATACCAAGCTCGTTGCCGAGATTATAATGATCCCCGTTCCAGCAAAGAACCCGGTTCCCTTTGGGAGACTCCCAGTAAAAAGGGGCCTGTTTCTTAAACAGGGGATGGTATCCATGGTGTGTATGGATACAGGACATAAGATTCTCAACACCGTTTTGTGCCAGAATATCAGCATATCCCCAGCTGTAACCGTTGATATCTGCCGTAATTGCACTCTTTGCCGTAAGTCCCATTGCTTTTCTCTCGGCAGCACATTCCTTCATAATCTCATCTTGCACATAGGCCGGTACAAGATCCGTAAGATTTAAGTAGCTGGCTGAAAGACCGATATTTCCACTGTTCACCGCAGCAGCAAATTCTGCCTTTTCCTGCTGGGAAGCTGCTTTTAAAAACTGCTGTACGCACCAGTAGCTTTCACAATTCCATACAAATTGCGGATGCTCCCTGACCAACTGCAGCACTTCCCGGATAAAGGCAATATGATGAGCTTTCATTTTTTCCTGTGTATCGGTATACCCTACATCCGTGTGGGAAAGATGAAGTAAATAAAGCGTAAACTTTTTTTCCATGAAATCCTCCTGTATTCAATATTGGGGATACGGCCGCTCTCTTCATATGCCTTTTTTATACTCTTTTATATAATTTCGGAGCGGCCAGGATTCCTGTCCTTTTTAGCTGGTACTCATAGCTGTACCGGACGCCTTCCGTTCTCCAGGCATCGGGCCCCATCCATCTCAGGCCTTCATCACAGCAATGCACCGGCCCAAAGGTATTAATGCGGTTTCCGTAGGAAGTGATCTGAAGCTCATGTCTGCCGGACAGATGTCCCAGGTTGATCCGATACGGTGCAAACATAATATCTCCCGCTTCCTTCCCGTCCACCTTGACAGAGATCAACGGTGCCCGGAACTTAGTTATTTCCAGCTCATACTCCCCATCTTCCGCCTCCACCTCGCAATTGTAAACCATATTACCGCCATAAAAGGGAAAATACTGTGAAGTAAGATCGCTGAAGCCGATCTGATCTGGTTTCCGGATCAGTTTTGCAGTGTTGCCGGCTGCTGCCACACCAAACTCCCCTAAGATGTAACACCATTCCAGATTGGTCTTCCGGTTATAGGGCATTATCAATATCAATTCATTCACACCGGCTTTTACCTCAGAAAGTTCAATCCGTTTGATGCTGTTATCCACATAATAGCCGTTTATCTCCGTGGGTATGGGACTGCCGTTAAAGCTTATTTCCATTCCTTTCACCGTCTCTGCGGCTAATGTTACCTGAACCCCCTCGATTTCCGACTCAAAGGTATAACTCAGCTTTAACCGATGGGAATTCTCTTCCGGGGAAGTATCCGTCCAGGGCTGCGCCACTGCTGAATTTTTCAGGGGATAACCCAGTTCCCGGCGAAGGATATTGTCGATGCGCAGAATTTCTTCCGCCGGTCTGAACGCTTCCCCATCCAGAGAATACCTGCATTGATCCAGCATTAAGACATTGGGTTCTTCTGTATGATAGACATGCTTACCGGTTAATGTACCAGCATCCCTCAATTCCCGCTTCTCCTTATTCTCCGGGGCTGCAGCTTCTCTCTTCCCTGGAACAAGATGAACCAGAAGACTGTCTTCCGGGTAGAACCGGTATCCGAATTCCGTCTTCCCATTCCTATAGCTTGCGGCACAGGGTCTGCTTTCTCCTGTCATGGCATCCATAACCGTCACTTGGTAGGTTCCTCTTACAGAAACCGTATAATTGTGTGCTCCCGGAATGTCATGGTTATGTACTCCCCTGCCGTTGGCAATGAACAATATCTTATTCTCTCCGTCCTTGCGTATCTGGTGTAATAAATGGTTACTGCGCATCCCGTGTTCATCATAAAGATCAACCTCCCGCAGTTCCTTCAAAGCATTCATCAATTCCGCATTATCAAAGCAGATACGAACCGCATCTTCCTCCAGGAACCGGAGCTGCCCGCTCTCTTCCCCGTCGGCATACTTAGGCAGATCACCCATTACGATAACCTTTCCGCCGGATTTTATAAATTCACGTAAACGGTCAAGGGTTGAGGATCTTAAGGTAACACATCCCGGTATAATGACCGTATCATAGCTCATCTCTCCCACCCCAAATCCGTTTTCTGCTTCCTTCTTCAGGGTGTTCATTAAGGCTTCCGATATGTAATCAAAATCCAGCAATCCAAACAGGAGCCATTCCGTAACCTGATCAAACTGTCTCTGCAGTTTTTCCCTTATAGAGCTGGTCTGGTCATCCGGTCCGTAATACAGCCAGTAGCTTTCAACCGGATGGATCACTCCGATACGCACCTGGGGCTTACCGCTTCTCAACGCCGTATTCACTCTTCCGAAATAGGTCTCAATCTGATTGTACTTGCGGTACCAGGGGGATTGATAAAAGATCGAGGCCGGGTAATCCCTCTTTGCTTCTCCTGCCATGGAAACCCAGGATAGATGGTGCACCCGGTGGGTAATACCGAGGGCCGCCTGCCAGTCCCCCTGGAGCTTATGTCCCCGGAAATCAAAATCCCAGTTTGTTACTCCGTAGAGCTCGCTGGTTACCTGATCGCCCCCCATCTGATGAGCGGCGCTCTGGGCCTGTTTTGCCGTAGTATATTCCCTTCCGTCACAAAGCATGTCAATGCCCGGAATCCGAAAGCCCCTGTAATGCCGCATGGCTTCCCCCAGAGCTGCCGTCTGGGAACGCAGGGATGGCTCTTCCATCATATGGCCCGTAAGATAAATATGATGCTCATCACACCACTCCCCCAGGGTATCCGAAAAGGCTTCCGCAAATATTTCTGCAATGAGATCATGATAGCGGTATCGGGTTACCGACACTTTATTCTCCGGCAATTCCCAGAAAACCTCCGGCAGATAGTCCAGAAAGCTCTGTCCGTAATCCTTCCGGTATCTCTCTTCAAATCCATCGGTATATGGAATCACTACCGCTCTCTTTTCTTCCGCCCGGCTAAGAGCTGTTTTATGTACGAACTGAGGCTCATCGGTAAAGATAGAAGGAACCGTACCGCCGAATTCCTCTCCCAGGGCCTTATAATATTTCTCATAGGTAGTTTCGATAAACCGCTCAATTGCCTTTTTATCCAGGCTATTTACATAAGCCTGGTTATTATACCAGGTACTGGGGCCGCTGATTTCCATATAGGCATACCAGATATTGCTGCCCGTCTCCCCTTCGTCCAGCCTGCGGTATTCCTTCAGATAACCGTTCTCCAGGGTTACCTCGTACTTCGCCAGAAAGGTACCGTTACCCGTGGCCTGCCCTCTGGCCGAGCTGTCTACAAAATCACTGGCGCTGCTTTTCAGCTCCTCCCGGCTGAAGGGGGAAAATACCATATAACGGCTGCGGTAAGCCGTATCTTTGGTCACCTCTCCTCCGCCAAATCCGGAAGGCCAGCGGTCCTCATCATAGAGATACGCCTTCATATTTAACTGCTTTGCCTTTTGGACACAGGCTTTCACGATATCCATAAACTCTTCGCCCATGTATTCCGTATCCAGACCGGTTCTGCAATGCATGGTAAAACCGCCCATTCCCATCTCATGAAAATAATCGATCTGCTTTAATAGGACTTCTTTCTCCAGCTTGCAGTTCCAGGACCAGAAAGGGGCTCCCCGGAACATGGATGACGGATTTTTAAACTCCTCCAAATAATTCGCTGACATAAAACACCTCCTGCTATTTTGCCAATACCATAGACTTTTTGTATATCATTCTAGCAAATATCCCCGGGGACAACAACGTAAAAACCACAGCAAAATCACATCAAAACTTCAGTATTCATTGAAATTTTATAAGGGGACAAGTATAATAATCTAAAGATCGAATGAAAGGTGTGCCTCCTATGCTATCCTATAATACGCTGGACAATATCTTACATCAGCTGGAACCGGAAGAAAGTCGATATAAAGCCCTGCGCTGCAAAGACGGCATGCCGGAGCTCCCCCATACCCCTACGGACAATCCGCCGGTATATATCATGACCTCCGATATTGTACCGCCCTTTTCCCACGCGCCGCATCCCTCTGTTATGATGAGGAAAACCAACCGTTTTCTGGATGTATCCCCCCACATTCATCCCTGGATCGAATTAGGGTTTATGTACTCCGGAAGCTGCGACCATACGATACTGAATTCCACCACCCATAAGTTTCAGAAGGGCCAGGTCTTTATTTTAGATTCCGAGGCTCCCCATTCCGTGGAGAACCTGGGGGAACAGGATATTCTAATTACACTTTTAATGGACAAGCCCTATTTTACTGATACATTTTTTAACCAATTTTCCGAGGAAAGCATTTTATCCCGATTTCTGGTGAATGCCATTTCCAAGCAGACTACCCATGATAATTTTATTATATTTCACTCCGAAAATAACCGGCGCGTTACGATGCTGTTTAAAGAGCTGATGTGTGAGCACATCAGTCCCTCCATGAATTCTAAGGATATTATAAGCAGTCTGATCAATTTGTTGTTTCTGGAATTGATCTGTGTATTCGAAGCCGATAAAGCTCTGCAGCAGCTGCAGTTAAATAAGTCAACCATTGTACCTATTCTGAAATATATTGAAACCAACTATAAATGCTGTGATTTAAAAAGTACCGCCGCGTTTTTTAATATGAATCCCAATTACCTGACCACGATTCTAAAACGGGATACGGGGTACTCTTTTAAAGATTTAATACAAAAGCAGAGATTCCGGTCAATCACCAATCTCCTGCGCAATACGGAGCTTTCTGTAGAGGAGATTGCCTTCCAAAGCGGATATGAGAATACGACTTATCTTTATAAGAAATTCAAAGAAGAATTTGGATGTTCCCCGAAGGAGTACCGCCAACGTCAGATAAATCAATTATAATGTACCGTAATGCAAAAACAGCCATGCTATCCATGACTGTTTTAAAATGCTTACCATAACAATGATTCTACCCCGGCTGCACCGTTCCAAAGCCGGAGGTGTCCGTATCAATCCTTTGGTTCAGGCAGTTCTGTCCCATACCATAGATTTTTACCTGCTCTACCATATGACCAATATTACCTTCTCCGGCAAACCTGCCGCTGTCAAAATAATTCTCATGAATATCCAGCCATTCCAGGGGATGCAGCTCCTCACGCAAAGGGATCTCCTCTTTCAATTGACCCGCATATACTTCAACAAAACAATTTTGATTATAATAAGTGAAATCCATCATATGATACAGCTGAAGCCTGCCGCGCTCTATCCCCGTCTCTTCCTCCAATTCCCGGTAGGCCGCGCCGAATCCGTCTTCGTTTTGCTCGATCTTTCCCCCTACCAAATTATATAATCCTTTATAAGGGTCCTTTGTCCTCCTGCAGAATAATAGCTTTTCATTATCCTGGCTGAATACCATAATACAATTATATCCCTGCATGTGTCCTCCAATTATATTGATCTGTTTGCGGTTTCGCGCAAGCTTAATTGTACGCTCCTTTGATCCATTTTTCCATAATAATCATATTATCATATCTTTCTGTATAGGAGCAATCACTTTGAAGGACTAATATAATTAAATCTAATAATATCTATTAGTATATATACTTAGTGACCAATTGTCAGATCCGGCTGAATAATGTTATATTATCTACATCATGAACTATGAGGAGGATAACTTATGGATTTTTTTAGTAACCTTGGCCCGTTTATTCTTGCGGTAGCGGCCGTCATTATCAACGGCGTACCCCAACTTCTTTATGCCGAAGCCCGCGGCTTCGCTCTGAAGCCTGCCGGATTTGCCTATTTGGTAGGCTCCCTTGGCAACCTGTTTACCGGATCGGTAACTCCGATTTCTGCTCAGGCAGAAACGATTACTGTAGCCAGCATTAAGAAGAATATGCGCAACAATGTCAGCTCCATTCTTCTTGCCGCTCTGCTGATGATGACGCTTTCTGCCTTCGGCGGAGTCACCAAAATCTCTGATTTTGCTGGCGTAGCCATTATTTCCGGCATGATGAGCGGCGTGGGACTGATCTTAGCCAGTGTGTCCTGGGACATGCTCGCTCAGGAAAAACGTACTACGCTGATCTCCGTCATTACTGCCATTGCCGCCTATGCCATTTTTGTTAACAGCCCTAATAAGGTGGTTTGGACCATCTTCTTCTCTGTCGTGATATCCACTGCTGACTTCCTGTTTTTGCAGAAGCGCAGAGTAGACCTTTCCGCCGTACTGGAAGAGGGACGGGACCAATTGCAGATGAGCAGCGAATGGCGTTTTTGGAAAAAGGAGTACTGGCATGATTTTAAAATCATCAAACCTACCATTAACGTAACGGTTATCCTCGGAGCTCTTAGCCTTGTTATGCTCAACATCGGCGCAAATATCTCCTTCGGCGCCATTACCTCCAGCATCGCCGGCACCACACAGAACTTTGATCATCTTTCTATGATCAATTCGCTTGCTGACATCCCCAGCGCCCTGTTTGGCGGCCCGCCTATCGAAGCCATTATCTCCGGCACAGCCGGCGCCCCCTGGCCCGTTGCCTGCGGCATCGTTTTCATGCTGGTTACCGGTGTACTGATTTTAGTAGGTGTTATTGGCCGGCTGGGCAAATATCTCCCCAGTCAAAGCATTGCCGGCTTTTTGGTCGTGATCGGCTTCGCCCTCACATTTGCCCCGAATCTCTCTGCGGTAAGCGGTTCCGACAGTCCCATGAGCGGCTATATCGCCCTTGGTGTAACCGCCTGGTCCAAAAATCCCTTCCTGGGTATGGTGGCAGGGCTGGCTATCCGCTACTTTGGTTCTTATGTAGGTTTAGTATAGGAGGAGAACGATGGATAACAAGAAATGGCCCTCTGTATGGAAAGTGAGCCTTGGCACAGATTACGAGATTGAGCTGCCTTTGATGGATCTCGGCGATAATTTCTATATTTATTCATTTGATATGACCGGTGAGTCCCAGTGGAACAGGCACGCCGCAAAGGCTTTGACGGAAAAGCTGGCCGGATACAGCTATGAGGGCTTTGTCACCGTACAAACCAAGTCCTCCGGCCTTTGCCAGGAGCTGGCCAGAGAAATGCCCTCCTACCTTGAGCTGCGCAAAGCCCGCAAGTCCTTTATGCAGGACCCTAAGCATGTGTTGGTGGATTCCATCACCACCCAGGGCAAGCAGGAGCTGTGGATCGGCAGGGAGAAATATCAGCAGTTCCAGGGTAAGAAGCTCTGCTTCATTGATGATGTGGTCTCTACCGGCGGTACGGTAGACGCGGCCCTGATTATGGCAAAGGAAATCGGTTTTGAAATCTCCGTAATTGCCTGTGTATTAACCGAGGGGGAAGAGCGCACCCATTACAAGGGAATCCCGCTTATTTCCCTGGGGAATATTCCTCTGCCCGGTTCTATCGCAGATAATGAATAGCTTCTGTTAATGGGCGGGCCTGTCCGACAATTCACCATATACTTCCACCTGCATATATTTTTATGAGGTGATAAATGTGGATGAATGTGAACTGGTCGCTTTAGTTTCAATGATAGCCTGCTCCATATCAAAATGCTGCTCAACGGATGAAATATCGCTTTTAGCGGTTGTCTTTTGTCAGCTTGGAGATACCCTTTCTACCATCCTATTGCAAAGAGAACGAAATGATAAATGCATCAATAGCAATAAAGCAAATGATTGCGAGCTTTCATGACAGGTAATGACAGCCGTTCCCGTCAATCATTTATCCACAGCACTTCGATCCCGGGCCGGCTGTTTCCCGCCCCGGCCGGAGTGCTTTCTTTTATTTCCAGGGAACAATTGTATCCAATATATCAGATTCATGAAATATCAGGAAATATTATTTTATTTCCCTTGACTTACGGAATTTCACATGCTATAGTAAGAGTGTATTTTAAATAAAGAATTGATTTCACATATTTTTGTAAATCTTTTTTTGATTTACTGGGATATGTGTTTTTTATTTTATTGAAATATAAATAAATTTTAAGGAGGTATCTTTCATGAATAAAGGTACTGTAAAATGGTTTAACGCACAAAAAGGATTTGGTTTTATCTCTGATGACCAGGGCAATGATGTATTCGTACATTACAGCGGTCTTGCTATGGACGGTTTCAAGTCTGTTGACGAGGGTCAGGCCGTAACCTTTGATTTGACAAAGGGTCAGCGCGGAATGCAGGCTGTTAACGTACAGATCGCATAATTAAATACTTTGGCTTAAAAGGGATTGCTTATACGTAATCCTTTTTTATTGCCATTCTTTCCATACCTCCGGCTGATAACCAACGGTTGCCTGCCTGCCATTTCTGACAATCGGAGTCTTTAAAACTCTTTGGTTCTCCAACACCTTTTCATCCTTATCTTCATCAGAGATATACTTCACCAGCATCATTATGTCTTTCTCTTTGCAATTGGTATCCAGCATATGATCCAGGCCGCCGACGGCCTGTTTCACACTGTTATACTCCCCCTTGCTCATGCCCTTTTCTTTCATATCAATGAATTGATATTTTATATTTCTTTCTTTGAAATACCGCATGGCTTTCTTTGTATCAAAGCACTTATTCGTGCCAAAAATCTGTATGTTCATACCTGCTCCTTATGCCTATAAAACTGCCTTCTTCATTATGGAAAATATATTTTCTATTGTACATAATCTTCTTAAAGGCATATAAAATTTCCTTAACCACATCCTCGTTACATTCACGGCACTGTATCAACTCATCCATTGCATCGGCACCATGTGCCGCGGCATGGGCCCACCCCGATTTCTGAACATATCCTCTGAAATCCATTTCTGAAGTGTAGTATTCCAGCAATTTGTTCTTGATACCGATAAACTCCTCAACACTTAGAAATGCTTTGTTTCTATGCCGATTGATAATCTGCGCTATTGCCAGCACTGAAAATGTCCTTGTAAAAACACTGTTATTGCCGTCACTGCCTATTTGATGGAATAGATGCTCTTTATCCATAAGAACAGTAAGAATATATCTGATCTGTTCCTCACTGAACAATCCTTTTTCATCTATCCACTCACAAAAGGTGCTGTATATCAGGTCATCGCGCAGCTCGGAATCAACGTCACCTATATACTCAAGCATCAGCAATGTGTATTCCCACAGATTCTGTTCCTCTGTTACCTTATATTGATTTTCCTGGATTTTTCTTAATTCTAATATAAGTTGTTCCCTCTTATGGTTCAAAATCCCAACTCCCCTATCGTTTCCATTTTATCAATATTTCTGTTTTATAAACTCTGCCACATCGGATATTTCTGGAAAAAGAGAGGCTCTATTAATGGAACATCTGTCAAGCTGCTTTAAGATGCCCTCTTTTGCTTTTGATCTTATAATATATATCTGGGTTTTCTTTTTTTCTTTATAGCGATACTTGTTAATCGGATTTTGATTCTCATCGAATAACCCACAAATGATAAATGCACCGTCTTGCTTGATGATACGGTTATTTTTCTTTGCAGACAGAACGAAAAAGCAATCGATGATATCTTCCTTATGGATTTCATCTCTAAAGGCCGGTTTTTCCAGCCTGACTTCATGCAGAAGCCGAATTGCTTTTTTGTTAAAATCCGCTTTACTTATTTTAGGATCCGATGCCCAGTTTGAAAAATCAGTTTTTATTTCTTGTGTAAATTGCGGCAAGCTGGCAAGTATAGATACCGCATCGCTTCCCGGATACTTAATCTTACATTCTTCCACATCAAATACAATTATCTCCCCTGAATTTTTAAGATTTTGTTCGCATGCAAAATACAATGCAACGAGAGGATTCCTTGTTATGTCTAAAAGCCTGGTAGGCAATCCATAATGCTGCATGTGAACCAAATAATCCAGATGCGTAGAACAATGGGCAAACTCATCCGGGCATTCAATGATTGCCTCATTATACATATCACGTTCATGTATCAGCCAATTTGGCTTTCGCATTATGGACGGTAATAAAACATAGTTTGAATTAGAATGTCCTCGGTAATAAAACCTGTGTCCCTGTCCATTATCTTGAATCGTTTTAATAAAGCCTGTGAAAGAAGTAATAATGTTAATCGTTATTTTAGTTTTGACATAAATAACACTGTCGGCAAATGCAAGGTTCTTTACACTATAGATTTCACTCATAGCATGAAGAAACTCCTTTGTGGCATTCTTCCGCTCTTCAATATTTTTATACGCCTGGTATACCCAATTTACAATGGCCTTTGCCTCAATATATCCGAGCTGGGAACGAGGCTGAAGATCCGAGTATGTATTATCATTCAAGCTTTTGATCTTCCAATTTGAGAGATAGGTATCTTCAAACTCATCCCACCGGGTATCGGCATTATCCAATGTTGGATAGGAACCCTTATATAATGCTGCAAAAGGCGAGTTTATTGAAGAAAGGGAGTGGAGCATTTCCCTCTTATCTATTCTGCCAAAGATATATTCTTCCATATCACAGTAGTTGTCCAAAGAAAGCTTGTTAGCGCAAATCTCCCGGAACGCCTCAAGTATAATCGGCTTATCACTTAAATTTTCAAAAAAGAAAAAGAAGAAAAAGAAGATAACCGCCCCCCATCTAATAATATATAGACATTATAAACCATTGTTTTACAACATTCAATCAAATTCCTCTTTCCGGCAGGAGTTAAATCTATTTCCATGTGTCTTAATCATTCACTTCGCCTCTGGCAAATTTCCTCTCCATCTCCGCACAACCTCCATTCCCTTGGTTTATCTTTGCGGAAAAATCAAAGCATACATGTACAGTGGTGTCATCTTTAAAAGTTGGGAATACACTGTATCATATATTATTCCCGTGTTTTAACACGTCTTGGAGGTCTCATATATGTATGGTAATAACGAATGGTTTCAATCTAAAAGAGGAAATCCCCCGTGTACAGCCAGGCAAAATGAGCACATCAACCGCAATCGCTCTCAATCACCCCCCTTCCGGTGCTTATAGGAACTGTAATCAGACGACTGCCGGATCACCCTGTTCAAAGGTAACACCTGTAAAATCAAGGAACTCAGATGTATCCCATTCCCAGACAGTAGGTGTTCGAGGGCCTGTACTTATACAAGATACTGTTCTTCATGAGTCTTTAGAAGAATTTGTGTTCTCCACCACATTGCCAAGACGTATTCACACAAAAGGCTATGGTGCTTTTGGATATTTTTGCACCACTCATTCAATGAAAGAATATACCAAAGCCGGATTTTTGCAAACACCTAACCAACAGGTGCCGGTAGCAGTGCGTTTCTCTCTCGCTTCAAGTAATCTGGGAACACCGGACACCTTAAGAAATGTACGGGGGTTCAGCACCAGGTTCTATACCGAGGAAGGATTTTTTGATTTGCTCTGCAATCATCTCCCTGTCTTTTTTGTACGGGATGCCATTGATGTACCGGATGTCATCAGCCGTCTTTCGCCCTCACCGGTGAATAATCTGCCTGACCCGGAGAGGCTTTGGAGTCTGTTTGCCAAGTATCCTGAGGCAACAAATATGATGATGTGGTTTTTCTCGGATTTGGGAACAGTCAAGAGTCTTCGCCATATCAAAGGATATAGTGTGAACACCTATGTCTGGCAAAATGCACAGGGCGTTCGCCGCTATGTGAAGTATCACTGGTTCCCCGCGGCAGGAGCCCAGCATATTGACCAGAGAAATAAAACGATTCCCACTCCCACCGCATTGCTGCCCGTAATTCTGAGACGAAATTATAGGCGTCTATATTCATTTTTTTAGATACGACATATCGCTTAACTTGCCGGAGTATACCCATCCCTCAATCCGCTGTAACTCCAAAGTGTTCCTCAGCTATTGTATTTAACTGTTTAGCAATCTCAGCAAATTCGCAATTTAAGTCCAATGTCCTCACGCTAATTTTGTTGCCGCTCATCTGATAGCTGCCATCCGGCTGAATCTCATCTTCCGTCTTTGCGTACAGAACCAAGCCGGAAACCACGTGGGGTACTTTGCCGAATTGGTAATCTTTATTCTTTACATAAGTAAAAATCTGATACAAATGATTTGAGTGAAGCGTATGCTTGTCGTATCGCACCTGAGTCGTATGTGAGTAATATTTCGCATCAATGATTAGCACATTATTCCCTTTTTGCAGGGTGATATCACTTTGCATAACCGGCAGCATCGTTCCCGCTCCATCATCCAGGATCCAGGGAATCCGTGATGCGCTTACCGTCAATGAAGGAAATTCTTGTGTATAATATTCCAATATAAATTTCTCGTACAAGCGCCACATTCTTTGCTCATCTATAAAAGAAGCCAGACTATGGTCTCCTTTATCCGTTGTGATGAGCATCCCCTCCATAATCAACTGGCAAATGCTGATCAGCATTCGGTAAGTCTGATTATTGCGCTGAAAACGAAGCGATGTCCACTTTATTGAAGATGGATCAAGGGTATCTACATTGGAGAAGAATAACATCTTTTTCTTCAGATCATCTTTATACTCCGGTTTCACCTTTGCATGGCGAAGCAAGAGCATAACCGTTGTTTTTAGGATCTGGTTAAGCCGGTTGTTTTCAGACAGCTCATCATACTCACAGGTCAGAAGCTGTTTGCGGGCAAATTTATTTTTTATTGTTCCGGGCATGTTGATTTTACCGCGCATCGTTACCATATCTTCCTGACGATTCAGATATTCGCGGTATAAGCCCTGTTTTAGCTGAAGGCCAATTCCCTTTGCAAGAATAGCTGCAAAGAGATTATGCATATCCTCGAATTCCTCCACGGCAACGTCATCATACACGGATTGCTTTAGTCTTTGAAAAGCATAGGACAGCATGTAGTAGATATTCTTTATCAGAGTATTTTTGCTCTTAATCATTGAAATATACCATGCAGGATATTCTCCCAGCGCTGAAGCTTCGTATTATCATCAAACCAGTATTCACTGAGCATGGGCAAAATATCATAATCAATAATCTCCTTCATCCAGTTCTCAGTGCATTCCTTTGCTCCGCAGAAATAGCTGTGGCCAATGCAAAATCCCTTCCCCAAAGATTTATCCAGGGCGATTTCCCTGTTAAGTTCCTTGATCCTGGCAATAAGCTCATGGAAGGTTTCGCTGGCAAAGCCTTCCTGATATTTTATAAAACCGTCTGAATCAAAGCCCGGTTCCATGTCAAAGAAACTAAAACGGCGGCGAAGGGCGTAGTCAATCATTGCAAGGCTCCTGTCAGCCGTATTCATCATTCCGATTATATGCAGCCGTTCCGGCACGGCGAAGCCCAAACCATTATAGGCAAGGGCAGCCTTGGTACCCCTGTAATTACATTCAATCAGCATAAGCAGCTCACCGAAGATCTTGCTCATATTGCCGCGGTTGATCTCATCGATAATGAAGAAATAATCCTTGTCCGGCTGATTAGCAGCTTTCTGACAGAAGCGGTAAAAGATACCGTATTTCAATTCAAAGCCGTCATCAACGGGTTTATAGCCCATCACAAAATCTTCATAGGAATAATTCTGATGAAACTGTACAAATTCGATTCGGCTTTCATCCTTCTCTCCCATGATAGAATAAGCCAGGCGCTTTGCAGCGAAAGTCTTACCAACACCAGGGGCTCCCTGTAAAATAAGATTCTTCTTGTTTTTCAGAACGGATACAAGGCGGTCATATTTCTCCCCGGCCAGATAGACCTCATCCAAAAAGTTCTCTCTGGTATATTTTTCGATGGTTACCGGCTTCGGCGGCTGCGGGTTTTCCTCCCGGATTAGGTCGATCATAAAGTCGTATTCCCCTTTGGTCAGCTTAAACAGGCTGCCTTGCGGGTTATTGAAGTATTCCATATGCTCTAATTCAGGGCAGTTCTTCAGCACGGAATAATCAATAGGAACGGCAAGGCCTTCCGTCTTCTCAAAATAGATTTCCTCACCGTCTTGTTCAGCGCTGACTTTACCAATAGCAACAATCTGCTTTACAGGGTTGGATTCATATCCGATAAACATATCACCGGCTTTCGCATCCAGGAAATTCTGAAAAATACGGCGCTTATTGCCATTGTCATTATAAAGAGTGTAGGACTGAACCTCTCCGACCGGAAGACTGGAAATGCTCCAAATCTTTGGATTGGAATTCAGCCACCAATATTTTCGCTCCTCCTTGCCGGCATCATCGGAGGCATACAGATGTATGCCGGAGAGATCAATTCTATCCAACGCTTCCGCCAGCTCATCACGCAGCTTCCATGTATAAGAACCGTCCTCTTCTTTGGCCGCATATTTCCCAATATATAAAATCGGCCACCAGCGGGGATTATTACTGCCTTCGTCCAGCACGGGACATCCCGTTTTCTCGGCTACCCGCTTTGCTAAAGCAGAGGAACCCGTATTGTAGAAATTCTTTGTCTCACCGTATTTG
>JAEWYQ010000085.1 GCA_023395555.1 Bacillota bacterium | reverse complement strand
AAATCCCATAGATCGACTAAGTTCCGCAATCTGGTACAATTGTAAAGAATCATATTTAGAGCAACTGAAGTATTATTCCAGTTGTTCTTTTTTGATTGCTCAAAATATGATACTTCACTTAAGAATTATACCACAAATAATCTGACAACAGCACGTCATATTACCTAATTCATGACAACCATTCTGTACGCTGACTTTCACTCTAATATCATTAACATGCTTCAAAGGATATCATTACAAATTATAAATGTCAATCAAGCAGAAAGAGTATACAACTCCTTCCGGAATCACATACTCTTTCTACTTAATTATTCAGGTTACATTCAATTAATTAATTAATAATGGTTCCGCTGTTCACATGGAAAACCTGTCCGGATATATTGGAGGAGTCTTCACAGGCCAAAAAGACATAGACAGGCGCCAGCTCGTACGGCTGCGCCGCCCTTTGCATAGGGCTGGTGGAACCGAAAGTCTGAACCTCCTCGGGGGAGAAACTGGAAACGATCAACGGTGTCCAGACAGGGCCGGGTGCAACGGCATTAACACGGATTCCCATTTGCATGAGAGACAGAGCCATGGAACGTGTAAATGAGACAATGGCTCCTTTTGTGGAGGAGTAATCGATTAAAGTAGGTTTTCCTTCAAACGCTGTAATGGATGCAGTATTAATAATAGCAGAGCCGCCGGATAAATGCGCCAATGCCGCCTTTGTCATATAGAAACAGGAGAAGAAGTTACTCTCAAATGTATTGATAAGCTGCTCCTTTGTGATGTCCAATATGCTGTTTTGCGGGTACTGTACCGCAGCATTGTTGATCAGGATATCCAGCCCCCCAAGCTGTGTGATGACTTGCTCCACGGATTGGACAGCATTTTCTTCCACGCGGAGGTCGGCTTGAATCGCAATACACTTTCTTCCAAAACTTTCGACTGCGTGAACGGTCTCCCGTGCGTCACTGTTTTCACAGAGATGGATGATTGCCACATCGGCCCCTTCTTTGGCATAAGCTACGGCAACGGCACGGCCAATCCCGCTGTCGCCGCCTGTGATTAAAGCTTTCTTTCCAGACAGCTTGCCCGATGCCTTATATGCCGGATTATCGTATTGCGGAAGAGGATCCATCTCCGCCTCCCGGCCAGGTTGGCGGTTTTGATGTTGAGGCGGAAAAGTATTGTGTGACTGTGATTTCATAAAATCTACTCCTTTCGTCTAAGGCTTTAAGATCACCTTGATACAATTATCAATTTTCTTGTCAAAAATGGAATACGCATACTCCCCTTTGCTCAGAGGCAGCGTGTGCGATATGATATCTGTTGCATCAAATTTTCCGGTCCTGATCAGCTCCATAATTGGCTCTGCGAATTGCTGTGCAGGGCACTGGCCCATTCGCAGCGTAATATTTCTGCTAAAGAGCTCACCAAGAGGAAAATGGTTGTATGGTCCGCCATAGACGCCCACCAGCGTTACATTTCCACCCTTTTTCACCGACTTGGATGCAATTTCTATGGCAGATTTGGAACCGCCTTGCAGCTTGAGGGCAGATTCGATTTTCTCCAGAACGGTGGTTTTACCGTCAAGTCCCACACAATCAATGACACAATCCGCACCCCCGTGAGTCAGCTCTTTGAGGTATGCACCGATGTCCTCCTGCATTTCCAGGTGGACCGTCTCCACGCCATTATGCTTTTGGGCATGTTTCAATCTATAGTCAACACAGTCAACTGCATAAATCCTGCCGGCCCCCATATATGCCGCCCATTTTTGCGTTAACAGTCCCACGGGGCCGCAGCCTAACACGATAACGGTATCACCGGGCTTTATTTGACTGATGGAAGCTCCCCAATAAGAAGTTGGCAGTATATCGGTGAGAAAGAGCGCCTGTTCATCCGTAAGATCCTCCGGCACTCGGACCGGCCCGACATTTGCATAGGGAACACGCAGGTATTCTGCTTGCCCGCCTGCATATCCGCCAAAATCATCCCCATATCCGAACAGGCCGCCAACTTCGCCGTACTCATTGGAATTATCGCATTGACTGAATAGCCCGCTGTCGCAATACGAGCAGTGACCGCATGCAACAGGAAAGGGGATAATGGCCCGGTCACCGGGCTTTACCTTCGTGACGTCCTTTCCGGCTTCCATTACAATTCCCATAGCTTCATGGCCAAGGGGCATCCCTTTTCTTAGATTGGGGACAAATCCGTGAATCAGATGCAGATCGGATCCGCAAATAGCTGTAGAAGTAACCTTTATAATAATATCGTCGTGCTTTTCCAGCTTTGGATCGCATACCCGCTCAACCTTAACGTTATTCATTCCTTCATAGACAATCGCTTTCATTTTTACCTCCAATCCCATATGCGATTTTGCGCATTGAAAGCTTCTTCTTATCCCGGTTCTATGTTCCCTCCTCATTAGTATGTCCGCATCGGATAAAATTATCTGTAATTTAAAACAAAGAGTACACACTTTGCAAATCACTTCTAATATGAAAAACCCTTGCAACTGGTGTATTTATACCACTTGCAAGGATTTTATTTTTTATGAATATTTGCTTTAATGCTATTCGTTGCCCATCTGCTCCAGTTCAGCACTTGCTGGGGGCAGTCCCATGCCTTCTTCCCAAATTAGGATGCCATCGCCCACCGGGCCTATATAGCATGAAGAAATGACGATATTGTCTCCATATTTCTGTTGATAGGCATTTTTCTCTGCAATATCCACTGTGAAATAGTCATTGAACAAGCCATTTTCCATACTTCGTTTCCCTTCTATGAGCGACCGCATGGGTGTCATATAATAGGAGCCATCCGGATTGGCGGTGAATTTTATGAAATACAGATTCTTATCATCCTTGATGTTCAGATGATAGATAATCCGTCCATCGGACAGCCGGGATACCTGCGTTACCTCCATCCGGTCTGCGGAAACCGGAATGCACTTCCATTGGGTTAATCCAAAATATGCGCCAAACAAAATAGTGCATGCAAGGATAGCAATCACAGTTCCCTTAATAAAGGATTTTTTCTTGCTCTTCTTCCATACCGTCCCAATGGCTTTCAGTGGCGCAGTATCGTCAATCGTTTGATTTGCGGGCGCTTGAATTTCCTGCATTTCGTGCAGCAGTTTTGTACAATTCCCGCACTCATTTAGATGATCCTCGACCAAAGTACTGCTCTCCGGACTGCACACATGGTCGTGGTACAGGGGCAGCAGATCTTCAATAACATGGCAAGGTAGTTTCATGATAAACCCTCCTTAATTTTCAATCTTGCACGGTGATAAGTGACTCTTGCCCAACTCTCCGTCTTACCGAATAATTCCCCAATTTGGGAAAATGACAGTTCTCCAAAAAGTCGGAGTGAAAAAACCTCTTTATAGGGTTCCTCCAAGGCATGCAGACATTTGTGTATCTCAAACGCTTCCGCTTTTTGCAGTTGGTTTTCTTCAAGGCTTCCAGATACCAAAAGCTGCTCCATGCCCGTATTGCTGTCAATGCGCTGCTCCTTTTTGCGAAGGGAGTAATATGTATTCTTGGCAATCTGGCACAGCCACACATATACTTTACACTTTCCGTCAAAACGGTCGATGCCTTTCAGCGCCTTGAAAAAGGTTTCTTGTGTTAATTCTTCTGCAATTGCTTCATTTTTGCACAGTGAAAGCGTATATCGGTAGACATCCTTAAAATAGAGCCTATATACTTCTTCAAACTCAGTCACATTCTCACCCCGCTTTCATACATAAGACTTTCCAAAGTTCGATTCGTTACAAAGATATCTAAAAAATCGGCACGCCCGAAAAAGGCGCACCGAAACTCACAGAGATAATTACATCTACGTTATAATCTTCTGGTAAATCATTTTTTAAGTAGTTATTACAAATCTTCCATATTCCGCTTTTTTCAGTTCTCAGTTTCTCCCCGATACTCCAGTCTTTGACGTTAAATCATCAGTTTTATAAGTAACCGATGTACTTCTGTATTTGTTATAAATCCGATTATAGGCAACAATTAAGACAATAATTCCGGGAACACATATAATTCCCAATAAAATAGCACCTGTTATAATGCTAAAAAGTGACAATATACCTGTCACAACCATACAAATAGTGTAAATCGCCCACATCAAACCGTTCGCGCGGTTGTATGAGGGAATATCCGCTATTTCTTCAGGCCTTACGGTACTTCCCGACCAAAAGTGCATCGGGTCTTTACGTTTGAACGCCCAAAGAGCGATTACGCCAAAAATCAATGAACACAGCCAACATATAGCAGCAAATATGATATTCTCAAATGACATTACTGTTTCCTCCTTGCTATCTTTTGAAAATATAAATAATAGGAACTTCAGATTCTGATTTTGCATCTCAATAACTTGGAATTTATCGCTGCACGACACAAAACGGGTTTCCATCGGGGTCCCGCAGCACGACAAAATCAGCGCCGGGAGGGTAATTCCAATCGGCCTTTGTCGCTCCTAAGGCGAGGAGCCTTTCCACATCGCCCTTTTGGTTGTCCGTATACAGGTCGATATGATGGCGCTTTGCTTTGTCCGAGATAACCTTGCTTAGACACATTTCTATGCCGTCCCCGCTTTTGGGCTCCAGAACCGCCCAATTTACCGTCATACGGCTTAGCCGATAGTCAAGCGCCCGGCTCCAAAACTCCGCAGTTTTTTCGATGTTCTTTACCCCCCAGACAATAGATCCTATCCTCATGTTTCTGCCTCCCATCTATGCGGATGGCCCGCTGAATTCGAGTTTTTTTAATTATATCATAGTTACGTAAAAAAATACTATCAAATATTTATACAAATATATTCAACGCTGTTCCTTTAAAATTGACTTTCTAAAACGTGCTTGCCCTTTATCGAGCATCTATCTATATCAATCAAAAAAAGATGCAAACTTCGCCGAATCAAAGTTGGTACGGGATTTTACCAACTTTCGTACCAACCTTTACCAACTTTGCCCCGAAAACCCACGGTACTTTACGATACCCTAAAAAGCAAAAAAACCGCCGGAAACACTGGGTTTTCGGCGGTTTACACTATTTAAAAATATGAAGTTAGTTGCCCATCTGCTTAGCAATCTTCCAAGAGGAAGTTGCATCTACATCTTGACTAGTTCCCCATCTGCTTTGCGAATTTCTGAAATTCAAACTTCTATGATAAGCATAAATAGTGACTTTTCGAATGTTTTATGAGATATAATCTATTTTTCTTACGCAAATAATTTGCGTAAGTTTCCTTTTTAAATGATACCAATCCGATTTTCATACGCAACTTTTCTGTTAGTTTGCGTAGACGTGTCGAGGAATAATCAATGTGATTAAGCTAGTCAAAATATTAATAGGGACATCAACTCCTCCCCAGCCAAATTTCAGTAATAAAGTTATCAGTCACCACAATGAGCAATAATCCAGTTTATAATAAAATCCGTATTATATTTTCCACTGGCTACTCCTAAACCTAGTTCAATGATATCTTGATTAGAACAAATAACCTCTAACTGATTAACATCTAGGAAAACCAGCATAGCCAAGATACCGATTCTTTTATTCCCATCTATAAAAGGATGATTACTAATTAAACTGAAACATAATCTAGCCGCTTTGCTTTGTATCGATGGATATAACTCTGTACCTTCAAACGTTTGAAACGGAGCATGTATTGCCATATCAAGCAATCCATTATCTCTGATACCATCTAGACCACCAGATTGCTTTATTGTCATGGAATGTAGGATTAAGATTTGCTCTTTACTTAACTTAGTCATTTTGCTAATTCCTCAAAAGCTTCTGCATACTTTGTAAGATATTTCGTTGCTGCTTCCTCTACCATTTCATTCTCAGCAGTTACATCTCCTTGCAATTTATTATAATCTATAATTACGTATCTTGGAGCATTATTCTTCAAAATAACTGCTGCTCCGTTTTCATCTACCATACGAGCTACTTTTGAAAAATTCTGATTTGCTTCAGTTATTGATATCAGGTTGTTCAAATTAACTTTCATCATCACACCGTCCTTCCTATGATATTATTATATGCATTATATAGGATAAATTCAACCTACAATTTGAATATTTTTTATGCCTGCAAGTTTCAGTTGTTCTACTAATTCAATGCAAACATCTGGGCTATCGTAGGAGACATTTTCAGGTTCTGTTGCAATTACATTAACGCTAGTTCCAGCTTCCTTCAGCGTATCCACCCTCTGCTGCTTATACATCTCAGCAAAATACCTAAGAGCATGTGAGTTCTGTATGCCTTAGGAACGTATGCTATCTCATTTTTGATAGCATTACACATACTCGTTCTTTATGAAAAAAACTGATTCAGTTCAAGTTCAAGTTCGTCTGCCTTTTTGTGATTCGACTTATACTTTGCTTTTACGTAAAGCGATGAAAGAAAAGTTGTAATGAATATATCGGGAATAGTAAACACTATTGAACCCATGTCAATGTAATTCTAACCATCGTAAATGTAGACATAGTAAAACTCCATACTACTCTACAATTTGCTTAGCTAGCTCTTTCAATTTAAATCTGTCTACTTCTGAAAGATTTTATATTTCGGATATAATTCTCACATCCCCATTCATTTTAATAACCAACGTAATCCAAACTCTTTTTGATATTGAAAAAAGAAAATCTAATCGACATAATCACCGGTGATAACAGTAAACACAAACTCTTCCTTTCATTCAGAACCGGAGGGCGCTTTTTCATTTTATTACTTCCTTTCTTCTAAGCTCTTATTTATATTTATAAACTGGTATTCGTTCTACATATTTATTACGAAAAAAGTAAATTTGCCAAAAATCATATATAGGTTTCATGTTTGAGAGTATAAAAAAAACAAGGGAGCAATTCCCTTGTAAGAAAAAATGATATTCGATAGAAACTGCACCTTAATGACTAAAAAGGTGTCAAATTCGCTGAAGATTGTGTCAGATCGATTTGACACACTTACGACATACTTTTTGACACACTATGAAGCAATTTTTAACAACTTTAGACGGTGTTCTACGGTGTTTACAAGATATAAAAAAAGAGGCTTGAAAACCCGTTAAACACGCTATATAACGCATCTTCGGGGCTTCCAAGCCTCCTATCTTTCATAATGCTAAATTCGCATTACTGTCCCATCTTCTTTGCAATTCTTAAGCAGAAGTAGCATTCAAGTTTCTGATTAGTTTCCTATCTGCTTTGCGAAGTTTTGAAATTCAAACTTCTATGATAAGCATAAATAATGACTTTTTGAATGATTTATGGCATGTATTTAAATTTTCCTTACGCAAATATTTTGCGTAAGATTTTCTTTTTAAATGATACTAACATGCAGGAGTTCCACCTGCCAAACCGTACGCCCTTTCAGGGCGCACTTATCCCTTCACAGACCCAATCATAAGTCCTTTTGCAAAATACTTCTGCATAAACGGATAGATAATAATAATCGGAATGGTCGTTACCATAACCGCTGCCATCTTCAAGCTCTCCGACGGTGTCATCATTCCGCTGCCAATTAACTTGACGCCGCCCTTGCTGCTGGTTGTAACGGTTGTGGACGTTAAAATCTGGCGCAGAAGAAGCTGCAGTGTAGTTAATTTTTCATTTCTTGTTACAAAAATCAATGCGTTGTACCACTCATTCCAATATCCTACGGCTGTATATACAATCATAGTCGCAATTACCGGCTTTGATACCGGAAGGATAATTTTTAAGTACACCTGGAAATGGTTTGCTCCGTCCAGAACCGCACTTTCCTCCAGGCTGGAAGGTATGGACATGAAGAAGTTTCTGATGATAATCATGTTCCATATGGATATGGTGGAGGGGATAAACAAAGCCCAGAACGTATCCACCATTCCCAAAGCCTGAACCATCAGATAAAACGGTACCAGACCACCGTTAAACAGCATCGGAATGACAATGAATATGGTCAGTGTCTTACGATACGGAAGATACGGCTTTGACAACACATAAGCTCCCATGGATGTAAAGAACAAGCTGTTCAGGGTTCCTACGACTGTCAGTAATCCCGTTAATCCAAAGGCATTCAGCCACCGTTTACTGGAAGAGAACAGATACTCATAAGCAAACAAGCTAGGATTCGCAGTAAATAAGGAGTATCCATGAACTGCAATCTCAGATTCCGGTGCAAGAGAAGCCACCAGCATCAGCCAGAACGGAATAACAAAAACAAGTGCAAGCAATCCGAGAGTTAAATAAATAATACAATTCCAAAATTTTTCTGCTGGCGATTTTTTTATTTTTCTGACGCTTTTATTTTTCACTTTTTTATGTATTTTCATTTCTATTGATTTCTCCTTTACCATATTCCTTCGCCTCCGATTTTCTTTGAGAAATTGTTAGAGAGACAAATCAGCGCAAATCCAATGGTGGACTGGAACAAGCCCATAGCCGTACCGATACTGAACTGTCCGGCCTGAAGTCCCTTCCTGTAGATGTAGAAGTCCAATACATCTGTATATTCATGCAGCGGAGCATTCTGTCCAATCAAAGCAAATATCTGTCCGAAGTCTCCGTTCATAAGTCCGCCGAGACTTAAGATAAGAAGTATGGATGCAGTCGGCATAATAGAGGGCAGTGTAATATAGCGCATTCTCTGCCAGCGTGTTGCCCCGTCTACCACAGCCGCTTCATATAAGGACTGGTCAATACCGGCAATCGCTGCCAGATACAGAATGGAGTTGTAGCCTATGGTTTTCCAGACACTGCTGGCAACTAGAATACTTCTCCAGTATTCACCATGTGTATACCACTTAACGGGGTCATTCCCCAGACTTTTCAAAATTTTATTCACGATACCGCTGTTATAGTTCAGCAGGCTGTACATCATACCGCTGACAACAATCCAGGAAACAAAATACGGCAGATAGGACATTGTCTGAACCGTCTTTTTAAATTTTGTACGCCTTACTTCGTTTAACAGCAAAGCAAGAATTATGGGTGCCGGAAAACCGAAAAGGAGTTTTAAAATATTAATCCAAACCGTATTGAATATCAGCTGGTCAAAATTCGGTGCTGAAAACATTAGCTTGAAGTTTTGTAATCCCACAAAGGGACTTTCAAGAATCGGAATCCACGGCTGATACTTCGTAAAAGCAATATAAATTCCTCCCATGGGAAGGTAACTGAACAAAACAAGGCATACAATTACAGGCAGAAACATTAAATAGAGCATCCAATACCTTTTTATATTCCCGCTAAATCCCTGTTTTTTTACTTTTGGAGCTACTGCCGTACATGTTTGTTTTTTCATATACATTTCCTCAGTTATAATTTTTCCAAATGATAAACCAGACAGATACAGTACATTTTCATTCTACTTCTTTCCAGGGAAAAATCTGTATACTGTCTGGTCTAAGTTAACGTCGCTTCTTTAGTTTAAATTATGATTACCTATCGTCCTACGGATGCTTTCCACTCGTTGTATTGACGACGAATTTCGGTATAAGCATCTTTTACACTTTCTTCATACTCGTCAACAACAACCTGCCAGTCGCTTAATGGTCTTGCCTTACATGCAATATTGTACATTTCTGTCCAGATATCGATGGAGTTGTAGTCTCCGATGGTGCTGTAATCAATGCTGAAGTTACCTTTCATATCCTTAAACGGATGTTTGTACTGCGGAAGTGATCTGCAGTAATCCTGGTAAGCATCTGTATCATAATATGGCATTTCCCGATTGAACATTAATCCTTCATAGTCAAGTGGAGCAAAAATATCCTCGTAGCCTCTCTTGGTCAGGTCTCCGCCACAGCTCTCCGGAGCTGTCCATTTTCCTTCTTCAGTGAGTACATAATGGGTATCTTTGATACCGTATTTTGCAAGCTGGTAATGCTCAGGGTCAGATACAAGCCAGTCAATGAACTTAACAACCAGTTCCGGATGCTTGGATGTGGTAGAAACATAAGCTACATTTCTGATGCCGGATATTTCCAGCAGAGCTGCTTCGCCCTTAGGACCGCTGAGAATCGGAAGAATCTCAAGCTCCGCTTCCGGATTCTGTTCCTTCAAAAGCGGAATAAAGGTATTAATCATAGCCGGATCTGTAAAGTATACACCCATTTTACCGGAGTAAAGCATATTCTGGTAGCTATTGTCTTCTGATACAAGGAAGTCCGGGTCAAACCAGCCGTTGTCAAGCCATCTGTTGTACATTTTCAGAAATTCCTGATAATCCGGATGCTCATATGCCTGGATGAATTCTCCTTCCGGTGACTCTGTCTCCCAGCCGTTTTCTGCTGTGATTCCGCCTGAAACTGCAGATGCCAGTTGCGCTTCAATAAACCATGGGTTTCCGCCTGCCGGAATAATTCCGTCGCCTCTGTTCTTAAAGGCTTCCAGTGCTGCTTCAAATTCATCCAGTGTCTTAGGCATCTCCAGACCTGCATCATCCAGCCAGTCCTTACGAATAACTGCGCCTGTCCAGTATACTCTGTTGTAGGAAGGAATCGCATTGATGGAACCGTCTGGTGAAGTAACCTCTGCCCATACCTCCAAAGGAATCAATTCCTTCAAATGGGAACCGTACTGGTCTAACAGGTCGTTTAACGGAAGTACCAGTCCGTCCTTCACAACGTCGACGCCCAGGTCATCCATATCACCGATAAATCCGTCTAACTGCTCTTTGCCTGCCAGAAGTGTATTTTTCTTCTCTTCAAAGCTGTCTCTTGGGATAACTACCCAGTCCAGGTCGATGTTGAGTCCGTCCTTTTTCATCTCTTCTTCCAGTGCTTTTTCAATCATCTCAATATTTTCCGGTGTAGATGTAGATGTCTGGAACGGATTAAACATTACAAGCTTTTGTGCTTCTTCCCCGTTGCTGTCTCCAGAGCCCCCTGTTCCGGAATTGCCGCAGCCGGCAAGAACACTCATGGTTAATGCCGTAATCAAAGTTCCCATAATCAGTTGCTTCACTTTCATAATACTTTCCTCCTTTTAATCCTTATAATTCTTGTTTTCCTCGCGAAAACGTTTCGCAATTAACATTCTTCTGCTGTTATTATAATGCACTTATTGCGTAAACGTTTACCTACCTATTATATTACCCAATGATGAAGCTTTTGTCAATTTATTTGATTTTACTATTTCTCCAATTTTAAAGCTTAAAATTTGTGCATATTGCCTATTTTTCAAGCTTCTCACTATAAACAGCTGTCCGAACCGGCAACACAGGTCCCTAATATACCAGAAGACTTCAACATATCTGCAGATGTCCTCTGATTATTAGTTACGCATCCCACTCAATTACTCTGCTTTACTATTTCTGTAATTCTTATTACTCGAACCAATAGCAGTCCCTAATACCACGGCTTTCGTATTAATTAGCATATGATGTTCTTAATACCGTATTAAAGAAGTCATTTCTAAAAGTAACATCTTTTGACGCTAACATAAAAGAGGCTCTAAAATCCTGTAAACCACACATATACCATGGTTACAGGCTTTTAGAGCCTCCTATAAATTCATTATAAAATTATACTAAATTAGTCTTACTGACCCATCTGCTTAGCAACTTCCTCTGCGAAGTTTTCGCTCTTCTTCTCAAGGCCCTCGCCGGTCTCAAAGCGAACGAACCGCTTCACAGTAACATCAGAGCCAACCTGCTTGGACACGCTGGCAAGGTACTGGCCAACGCTCATGTCGCCATCCTTAACATAGGCCTGGTCAACCAGACAGAATTCCTTTAATTCCTTATTAAGACGGCCTTCCAGCATCTTCTCGATGATGTTCTCCGGCTTCTTGGAATTGGAAGGATCGTTCATAATCTGAGCCTTTAAGATTTCTTTCTCATGAGCGATGAAATCAGCGGAAATCTCAGCCTGGGTTACATACTTGGGAGACATAGCGGCGATCTGCATTGCCACATTCTTTGCAGCCTCCTGAACCTCGTCATTGTTCACGGCACAATCCACATCAACCAGGATACCGATTCTGCCGCCGCCATGGATATAAGATACCACAAAGCCGTTCTCGGCTGTGATCTTCTCATATCTTCTGATGTTCATATTCTCACCGATAATGGAAATCATGGAAGATAATTCTTCCTTCACAGTCTTAGCAGGCTCCAGCGCCCACTTCTCTGCAAGAAATGCTTCCAGATCAGCAGCCTCTGTTTCAGCAGCCTGCTTTGCAACTGCTGCAACGAAATCCCTGAACTTCTCATTCTTTGCCACAAAGTCGGTCTCGCTGTTGACTTCCACAATGGAGGCAACCTTGCCGTTTGCTATAATACAGGTATCAACAATACCCTCTGCCGCAATTCTGCCAGCCTTCTTCTCAGCTGCAGCAAGTCCCTTCTCTCTTAAGAACTCCACTGCTTTATCCATATCGCCCTCGGTAGCTGCAAGAGCCTTCTTGCAGTCCATCATACCGGCTCCAGTCATTTCTCTTAACTCTTTCACCATATTAGCGGTAACTTCCATCGTATCTTCCTCCATCTATTCGATTCTATAAACTGCTTATTCAGAAACAGCCTCATCCAGAAGAACTTCTGCTTCATCACTGCTGTCGTCGGATCCATCGGTCAGCTGAACTCCCTGATTTGCCTCAATAACAGCATCGGCCATCTTGGAAACAATTAATTTAACCGCTCTGATGGCATCGTCATTGCCGGGAATTACATAATCTAATTCTTCAGGATCACAGTTAGTATCAGCAATACCAATCAACGGTATTCCAAGGTTATGTGCTTCCTGGATGCAGATTCTTTCCTTCTTGGGATCTACTACAAAGATCGCATCCGGAATTCTCTTCATATTCTTAATACCGCCAAGGTTCTTCTCCAGCTTTTCCCATTCTTTTTTGATCTGGATTACTTCTTTTTTAGGAAGAACATCAAAAGTACCGTCCTCAGACATTCTTTCGATCTCTCTTAATCTCTCAACTCTGCTGCGGATGGTCTTGAAGTTGGTCAACATACCGCCCAGCCATCTCTCATTTACGTAGTACATACCACAACGCTCAGCTTCGGACTTAATCGCATCCTGCGCCTGCTTCTTCGTGCCTACAAAAAGAATCGTGCCGCCTTCTGCAACAATGTTCTTGATTGCGGTGTAAGCCTCGTCTACCTTACCAACAGACTTCTGCAGATCGATAATGTAGATACCATTTCTCTCAGTGTAGATGTACTCCGCCATCTTGGGGTTCCATCTTCTTGTCTGGTGACCAAAATGTACACCAGCTTCCAATAACTGCTTCATTGAAATAACGCTCATAATATACCTCCATTTGGTTGTTTTCTTCCGCATATATCCTATCCCTGACAGACCTGAAACTTCAGGCACCATGCCCAGTGAATCCATATGCGTGCAATTTGACCTCAAAAGTATATCACAATATTTCCTTCATGACAAGTGTTTTTTGATGCCAATGCTCGAAATGCTCGAAATGAAAGCTCAAATAAAAAATCTACTACTTACTCGTTACTGATATCGCCTGTGAAAAAACCATTCTCCTCCTGAGGCAGCAATGATAAAAGAAGCATATGGGCTTCTTTTGTATATACCGCAAGCTCATATTCATTACCCTTCTCACTAATTCTCTTTTCCAATAATATACCATGACGTACTCCTTCTTCCGACGGAACCGTCGTATTGCGTCCAATCCGCCTGCAGAACTGCTCTGTCAGGTATCCCTCTTCCTTAAGCTTCGTTGTCAGATATACCGCCGTCAGACGTTTCATCCTCTTCTCATCACGAAGCTCATTCATGCTCTCTACAAATTGGCTCATTGTGACGTTTCCCAGGGCTTTTACCCCCTGCCTCATGGTTTCTGTCAGGTAGAATTCTGCCTTTTTCGGCTGAGATTGCATTCCGGCCTTGGCTGGCAGCTCCTTATGAACCGGTTCATAGCACGTACCGTCCCGGTTCCCATGAGTGAAATCAAGAATAGCATCCATAAAAGTCTGCCCGTATTTTTCAAATTTATGTTCTCCGATCCCATTCACCATTAACATCTCCCCCTTTGTCAACGGTACCTTTACGCATAGATCGGTCAGAGTTTTATCAGAGAATATAATATAGGGCGGTATTCCTTCTTCTCTTGCCAACTGGGTTCTTACCTGACGAAGCCGTTCGAACAGCTCCAGCCCCTTTGAAGTAAGCAGCTCAGACCGGCGCAGGTTTTTCCCCTCCTTGGATCTCTGATTCGGCGTATTCTCAGAGATGGCTTTTTCAGATAAAATATTCTTCCTGGGAAGCTTCATTATAATCCGGGACTCTCCCTTGAGAATGGAAGCCGCAGACCGGTCCGCCCGGACAATGGCATATTTATCATTACTAAGATACAGGAAACCATCAACGATCAGCTTATTGGCCACATGCCTGAGAAATGCCTCGGTATCAGAGGCTCGCTTCCCATAGAAGCCGTTATCCACCATATGATTTACCGTGAGCTTCGCTGTCTTCCGTCCCTGTAAAGTGGCGATAATTACATTCATGCCAAAACGTTGGCCGCTTTCTCTCACACAGCCGATAATATCCTTGCCTGCCTCCGTAACATCCAGTTCATCAAATTCCGAAAGACAGTTGGAACAATTATTACAGCAAGGAGCCCCATATTCTCCAAAATATCTTAATATGTATTCTCTTAAACAATCCCTGGTAAAGCAGTAATAAGTCATTTCCTTCAGCCGTTCCTCATCACGCTCCCGAAGCAGCTCCCTCTGAGCCTCGCTCATCTCATCATTATCATTGCTGTTCTCTATCAGAAATTGATTGATTCGCACATCTCTTGCACCGTAAAGCAGGATACACTCGGCTGCCTCCCCATCGCGGCCTGCTCTTCCCGCCTCCTGATAATAGCCTTCCATGTTCTTCGGCATATTATAGTGAAGCACGTATCTCACATTGGATTTATCAATTCCCATACCAAATGCATTAGTGGCAACCATCACTGTCTTTCTGTCATAAATAAAATCCTCCTGGCTGTCATTGCGTTGGGCATCACTCATACCGGCATGATACTTTGCCGCATCGATTCCGTGTCCCGCCAGCAATTCCTGCAATTCATCCACTCCCTTGCGGGTGGCGCAGTAGATAATGCCGCACTGGGTTTTGTGCTCCTTGATGTAGCTCACTGTCTCCGCATCCTTATCCTTCGGGCTGCGCACCTCAAAATACAGGTTCTTTCTATCATACCCGGTAACTTCCACCACTGGCTCGTCCAGCCGGAGAACACAGCATATATCTTCCATGACCTCTTTCGTCGCTGTCGCTGTAAAGGCGCTGATCACAGGCCGCCTGGGCAGTTCCTGAATAAACCGGACAATCTTCAGATAGCTGGGTCTGAAATCCTGTCCCCACTGGGAAATGCAATGGGCCTCATCCACCGTAACCATCCTGATATCCGACTGCAGGGCAAATTCGAGGAATTCCTCTGTCTCCAACCGCTCCGGAGCCACATAAATCAACTGATATTTCCCCTGTCTGGCATATTGCAGGGCAAGCGTAACCTGCCTGGCAGAAAGCGCACTGTTAATATATGCGGCGTGAATTCCCGCCTGGTTAAGCGCCGCCACCTGGTCCTTCATTAAGGAAATCAACGGGGAGATGATCAATGTGATACCTCCCATGGCCAGTGCCGGTATCTGGTAACAGATGGATTTGCCGGCACCTGTGGGCATTATCCCCAATACATCTTTTCCGGACAGAATGCTATTGATTAATTTCTCCTGTCCTTCACGAAAACTGTCGTAGCCAAAATAAGTCTTTAATATATGGGATGGTGAACTGGTTGTACTTTGCAATAGATACTCCCCTTCCGAAATTACATTCTTCTGCTGTTTGAGGATTATCATATCACAGGCTCCCTTCCTTCGTCCATTACTTCCCCTCAGAGGTTGTTATTTTCATGATTATCGATAAAATAATGTAAATATACAGCAATTTGACCAAAACAGTAATAAAATACCGCCACATGGCTCATGCAACGGTATCTGTTATTTTTCCGACCGTTTTATTACAGCCTTCCGGTCAAATACCGGATCGAACTGTTTTATTCTGTGATTTCTTTTATAATTTCATCATAGGTCGCACCCATAGGCAGGGTAAAGCTTCCCACTCGAATCACACTGGCCTTTCCTTTTTTTATAATATACTGGTTGAAATCCTTTGCATCCTGGATCAGTCCCGCCTCTTTCAGTACCTTCGACACTTCTCCGGAATACATTCCTCTTACTACCGTAAAGGTAATCAGCTCTTCTGCCGGATTCAATCCCTCCGAAGGATCCTGTTCTGACGTCACTTCCGGCATTGCTTCCTCTCCGGATTCTGCTTCTTCCCCAGGTATTGTATTCGTTCCAGTCTCCGTGTTCTCCCCAGATTCTGTATTCGTCCCGGTCTCTATGTTCTCCCCGGGTTCTGTATTCATCCCGGTCTCTGTGTTCTCCCCAGGTTCTGTACTTGCCCCGGTCTCCGTGTCCTCCCCAGATACTATATTCGTTCCAGTCTCCGTGTCCTCCCCGGATTCTGATATATTCCCATCAGCTTCCTGTTTTGTTCCCGCTTCCGGATCAGTCCCCTCCCCGGGCGCTGTATCCGCTCCCGGTTCCTGAGAATCTTCTCCATTATCCAGAATCCCATTAAGAACCTGATTTTTCTCTGAATTCAACTCATCCGAGCCATATCCCATGCCCAGTGCTTTGGCCCGCCGCACAATCTCCTGATCCGTCAATTCTTCCTTCGGCCTGGCTATTGCCAGGATCAGAGTGGTAAGAACAATTCCAATACCCAGACCCCGCATATAATATTTTAATTTCATTGTATCTACCGGCCTTTCAGATTACTTCTTTCCCTTGAATAAATCAATCACCAGCTTTACTTCTCCCTGACCGAGATCTAATATCCTCGATATCTCCACAATCGATTTTCCACGGGAATATAGTTCTAAAATCTGTGTGTTATTATTGGAGACCATCCCCTCTGTTTGAGAAAGCTCCTGCAGTTCCTGAACCACTGCCGCAGGTGCTTTTTCACCCTGTCCGCCTCCTGCTGCCTGGGTCTGGACTGCCTCCTTCTCTGATAACTGCGGCTTTGCTTCCGCCGTTGTTTTGAGATGTTCGCTCACAATTGATTTTAATTCCTTTTCCTTATCATTCAACATATTATAAAGAAATACCACTTCTTCATGATTTTGCCTGATTTTCTCAAGAAGCTGGTCAGAAAAATCACTCACAGCCATAATTTTTTCATTTGATAATTTGCTTAGGGCGTGATCCGTACGCAGGATGGCCTCTTCCTGAACCTGGGCCAGAAGTGCTTCCACCTGTTTAAGCAGCTGCTTTCTGTCCTCCTGTGTCAGCGTCTCCTCTATGGAAGCGATGCTCTTCCCCAGCATTTGCTTCTGTGCCGTCTGAGAACGATCCACCAGAACACAGCTGATAATAATAACCAGGATGCCCGCGACAATCAGCACTATATCAATTGGATTCATAATTACCTCCGCAAAACTAAACCCGCATATCAAAGCGGCCGTTATGAGGGATCTTCTTCACCGGCTCTGACTGCTCTTTTGCTTTTTCTTTCTTCTGTCTATTTTTACCCGATCCCTGATACTGGTTGTTTCCCTTTTCCTTCGCATCATAACGATATTCCTTCTGCTCGCTCTTGGATGCTTCCACCGGCTTCCTCTGCTCTGCCTGAACCATATTCTGAAAATTCCGGCCCAACTGATCCTGATTATGCTGAGCACGCTGAGTATCCATGTGTTTGATTTGTGTGGCTTCCTGTGCCCTGATTGGTTCCAGCGGTCCTACCTGCATATGCTCCCTCCGTTCCTCACATCAGCGGAATCACTTTAATATCAGCCCTGTCTCTTACAAATTTGCTGTGATGTGTCTCTTCCCGAATAAAATACATCACATTCGCTATTACAATCTTTGTTCCGGGATAGACAATATCAGATATCTTAATAACACCCGATGTATTGCTGTCAACGTCAATCTTCAAATCCTCATAACGTTTTCTGGCTTCCTTGATCTGCATCTCCAGCAGAATATTATTCTGAGTCACCTGCTTCAGATACTCTCTCTTATCCTCTGTAAGCTGGGCACCTGAGGAAATCCTCTTGCGAAACATGACCAAAGCCTGGGCCAGCCTCTCCTTATCCGCCATCATGGATGCGATCTTTTTCTCAAGTAAACGAAATTCCTCCAATATCTTCGGCTCTATTCCAACCTCCAGCAGGGTGGATGTTCCCATCTGGGAACCGGCTGTCTTAACAGAAATCATCGTAGCGGAACGAATCTCACCGCCTGTGACAAAGCCTCTCTTACCGCCTACTATCACATCTCCCTTGGCAGATACCTTGCTGTGAAGAATCGATTCCGTTGAAACATGGCCCCCGGCCACTACTTCCGCATTTTCGATAAATTTAGTAATAATATTACCATTAGCCCGCAGAACACCCTTATTCATGCCCTGCATACCGCGCTTAAGAACGATCTGTCCCCCTGCTTCGATATAGGCTCCCTCAACAACGCCGTTCACCTCTACATTTCCCTTGGCTCTTATGGAAAAACCGGTGATGACATTCCCTTTCACTATAACATTTCCCTCATAGTCAATATCTCCCGTAGAGGCATCCACATCAGCCGCCACCTCAAGGCTGTCCGACACAAACACCCTGCCGTCCACCAGGCTGACATGCCCGTCTACCTTGGAATACATTTTTAATCCATCCTCGGACAGAAAAACATTCTTGCCATGACGAAGCACTCTATTCGTCACTTTATTCGGACGAAGCACCGTACCGCAGACATCAATACCCGGCTTTCCCGGATCCATGGGATCCAGCGTTGCCAGCAACTGATTCTTACTGCAATGGCTAATGAGATCCAGCTGATGAAAATCAACTGATCCGTCTTCATTTCTCTTCGGCTTCTGGGTCAGATTCGTATTAAAATGATATGTAATTGTTGCATCATGCCCTTGTACCGGAAAAGTCGCCCTTGCAAGGATATAATTCGTACAATACCGCCGGTCTTTCAGATAATTTTCAATAGCCTCCTCGTTCAGTCCGTATTTGACACCTGACCTTACCAGCATAGAGACAATATCATCTTTTTCCATCAGCTTTCCGCCGTCCGAGGGAGGATAGAATCTCGCCACGGCGTACATCCGGTCTTCCGAGATAGTCACGCGAACCGTCTCGTCAAGGATGATTGTCAGCGCTTCGGCAATCCTCACTTCATCCTCCTCATTCGCCGTCAGAGCCCGTCCGATCGCAAGCTTGTCATATTCAAAGATGTTCCTGTCCATAAGGTATTTACTGATTTCCTCGTAAGAAACAGCCTCTCCGCCTTGTTCGGCAGCATATAGCTTTAAATATGTTCCATCCTGCTTTACCACAATCTGAAAGAAACCATTCCTACTGTTCATTCCACTCTCCATTCTGCCGGGACTCCGTGAATCCGGATGCCGGCACAATCTTTGCACAGCAAATTGTATCATCAATCCGCTGCCTGTTAACTTAACTCCTTTTAAAATCCGTTAAAAACCTCTATATTGCTTCCCAGACGCAGCTTCATCTTCTGCAGTGCCTTCGTATGCAGCTGGGATATCCGGGACTCGGATACCTCCAGGATCCGGCTGATCTCCTTCAAGGTCAGTTCCTCATAATAATAGAGAACGATGACCTTTTTCTCCTTCTCTGTCAAGGTCTCAAGGGTTTTGACCAGCAGCTCCTTCAGCGCCTGTTTCTCCACAATTTTATCCGGCTGGTCAAACTCCGCCGTGAGATTCTGCTCTACTCTGACCTCCGATCCCTGCTCCATAAATTCATCCAGAGAAATCACATTGGTCACCTTGGTCTGATTCTGCCAGTTCTCAAATTCATCCACCGATATCTCCAGCTCGGCGGCAATTTCTTCGTCACTGGCCATCCGCCCATATTTCTGCTCCAGGCTCTGGTAAGCCACGTCAATTCTTCTCTGCTTCTGACGAATGCTCCTTGGAATCCAATCCATTTTTCTGATCTGATCCAGAATCGCACCGCGAATCCGCAGAGAAGCATAGGTCTCAAATTTTACTCCCTTGGCAGGATCAAACTTGTCCACCGCATCAATTAACCCGAAGGTTCCGTATCCAACCAGATCGTCATATTCCACATTATATCCCAGATACATGCTGAGACGTCCGGCAACCAGCTTTACGAGGCCCGCATATTCAATTATAATCTTCTCCTGAAGCTCAGGGGTTCTTTTCTCCGCATAAGCTTCCCATAGTTTTTGTTTCCCTTCCGCGTTCATTGTACCTCCAAAAACTGTTCTTACGTATTATGCAGAACTATGTTCAAGGAATTGGTGCGTTAATTCCTTTCTCTGTCTTCGCTTCCTTCCTCTTCCCCTTCGGCAGCGGCTTCTTCCTTTCCGGGAGCATTGATGACCGTCTTTACGATGATGCCCTTTACAACTAAACCTGCAATATAAAATAAAAACAGCACCAGGAGCAGCCTTTTTAAGCCTTCTGCTGTCTCCACCTTATTTACAATGTTGAGGATGCTGGTTATGGCACCGGCAATCAGCATTATGAGAGCCGGAATGTATCTTTCCTTCATCGTATCACCCGCCATTTTCCTAAAATATTATTTTCCCTAAAGGAGTTCCTTCTCCTAAAGGACTTTCTTGTCCTTACCTACCGACTTAATCAGAAGCGCCCCCGTCTCCGGATAGAATTCAACTGTCCGGCCATAATTGGCACCGGTATCCTCCGCCATAATTCTGATTCCAAGCTGGCCCAGCTTCAGTTTGGTGGCCTCCACGTTCCGGTCGCCAATCCGCATCATGTCATTGTTGCTTCCAAAAGCAAACATCTGGGCTCCGCCTGCAATCTTGGCAATCAAAACCCTCCGGTCCGCTCCAATCTCCGCCATACGCTTAATCAGCAGATCAATTCCGGTATCGGCAAATTTGGCTTTATTTTCATTATTTAATATCTTTGTACTGTCAGGAAGCATGATATGTACCATTCCGGCTATTTTCTTCACCGGATCATATAGTACAATGCCTACGCAGGAACCTAAACCTAATGTTGTAATTGCATTGGGTGAGATACATACGTTTAAATCTGCCATCCCTACCTTTATCATTTCGTTCATGAACTCACCTTATAACCCCAGGGAAGATAGAATTACTCCATATGAATCAATCGTCGGAATTAATATAAAAAATCCATTTACTGCCTTATTGTCATCTACAAATTCCGTCTCAATCAGCAATGCCTTATCTCCGATTTTACCAAACTCAATGGCGGGCACGCTTAAGATTGCACCTGCCATGTCAATTGCCAGGTAGGGAATACTGGCAGTAATAACGATGTTTGTCAAAGTCGAGAGCGAGGACAGGTAAGCGCCGGCAATAATATTCCCAATCTCGTTCAGTGCCGACAGTTCCATTTCACTGAATTCCTCAGAATGATCCTCCGTATTGCCCATGAGAGAAGTCACCAGATGCTTTGATGCCGGCAGATCCAGCATAAACATCATCATCCCCTGAATCTGGCCCTCCAGGGTAAACAAAATGCCTGCAACCAGATTCTCCGCACCGCCGACAATCTCCGACAGCTCCTTGAACTCCAATAAGTCAACCTTGGGTACCTTCATATCAATTTTTGAATTTATCAGTTGTGAGAGGGCTGTTGTGGCATTCCCTGCTCCTATATTGCCGATCTCTCTCAGTACGTCGTATTGCATATTATCGATTTGATTAATATCCAAACGGGACACCGTGCCTGCACCTCCTTCTATGTAGCCTATTCCTTCCTTGCGTTACCATCCTTTTCAATTACAATATTGGGAATATTCAAAAGATTAACCAGCTCCGCACCATATTTGCCGATGCCGATGCTGTAATTAGCCTTTTCATCCTGTTCCTCATAATTTATTTTCTCAATTGCACCAGGTTCCAGCGTGATTACCTCTTTGACGGAATCCACAATAATTCCCACCGGCGCCGCCTGACTGTCAGGACGGACAATGATAATTCTGGAACTGGAGGTACAGGGTGTTTCCTCCTTTCCCAGTCTTTTGCACAGACTCATCACCGGGACGATCTCCCCTCTCAGGTTAATCACTCCCTGGAACCAGCTCTGGGCCTTGGGAATTCTGGTAATACTCTGCATAACGATAATATTGTCGATATAGTTGATATCAATACCATACTGATCCTTATCCAGATATGCAATGATAAACTGTTTCATATCCGTAGCCATAGCAACCTCCATACTGCCGTCAGGCAGCTCCTAATCATAGGTTATATTGAAATGTTTAAAACCAACTCAGCGCTGCTTCTATACCAGGGAGTTAACATCAAGAATTAAAGCCACCTCACCGTTGCCAAGAATGGTGGCGCCGCTGATAATCTTATGACTCTTGATGTATTTTCCAATGGACTTGATTACAATTTCCTGTTGTCCCATCAATTCATCCACTACCATTCCGGCCAGGCGTTCTCCCTTCTTGACAATGACCACCAGCAGCTCTTCCACCGTCTCCTCCGGCTTCCGGCAGTTCAAAAGATTACCCAGGCGGATGACAGGCACAACTGTCCCTCTCAGATTAATGACCTCTTTACCCTGGATTGTCTTTACCTCCGCTACCGGAATATTCTCCACCGTCTGGATACTGCCCAAGGGAAGCGCATATTTCTCGCCTCCGATGATTACCATCAGGGATTGGATAATCGCCAGGGTAAGGGGCAGCCGAATGATAAAATTGGAGCCTTCGCCAAGGCGTGTCTTCGCCTCGATCTCACCGCCAAGAGCCTCGATCTTCGTCTTAACTACATCCAGACCTACTCCGCGGCCGGAAACATCCGTAACCTTTTCCGCAGTGGAGAAGCTGGGCCGGAAGAGAATATCAATAATATCCTTATCCGTCATGCCCTTGGCCTGTTCCTCCGAAAGGGTTCCCTTCTCGATTGCCTTCTGCCGGATCCTCTCCGTATTAATGCCGCCGCCGTCATCCCTTACCTCGATTACTACATTGTTGCCGTCCTGATAAGCATCCAGATAAATGGAACCAACGGGATTCTTGCCCTTCCTGCTTCTTTCCTCATTGCTCTCCAGACCATGATCCGCAGCATTCCGCAGCAGATGCATCAGAGGATCACCGATCTCGTCAATTACGGTACGATCCAGCTCTGTTTCTTCACCGGTCATGTACAGCTCCATCTCCTTGCCCAGGTTCTTGGACAGGTCACGGATCATTCTGGGGAAACGGTTCACCACACTTTCAATAGGCACCATTCTGGTCTTCATTACCGATTCATGGAGGCTTGTGGTAACACGCTCCAGATATTCGATCTGCTCGTGAAAACTGCTGTCAGCCATGATTTCCCTGCCGCTGCTGATGGAGATCAGACCGTTCTTGGCAATAATCAGCTCGCTGACCAGATTCATAAGTACGTCCAGTTTGTCAATATCCACACGCACAGACCGGTTGGCAACCGGCTTTGCCGTCTGCTTGGCAGTGCCGCTTCCTGCCTTCAGCGATCCGGCATCCTTAGCCGGCTGCTTGGGCTGGGTTGCAGCAAGCTCTTCCTGCTTCAGCTCCTGCGTAAGGGCAGCCACCTCATGATCAGGCAGGCGGACATAGCCGGACACCACCTCCTTGACCTCGGATACACCGGACGCGGCCTGGGCCAGCTTCTCCGGCGTCTCCTTTGTTATTACAAAGGCAGAATAATCAAAATCATATTTTTCATCCTCCAGGTCCTGGGCGCTGGGATTCAATTTAATAATCTCTCCCAGCTCCTCCAGCGTACGGTTCACCATAAAGGCCCTTGCCCCTTTAAGCATACAGTATTCCTGAATGTATACCGTAAGTCCCACTACATTCAGTCCCAGCATCCCGGCCTTGACCATAGCCCTCTTCTCATGCTCCTCGATGGGAACACCGATAAACTTCATCTTCCCGTCCGCAGGGGAAGCACCGGAGATGCTCTGCGCCTGCACTCCTGCCCCGCTCTTCTCCGGCACGGCCTGTTGGACAGCCGATGTCTTACCCAGACCCTCATTAAGAATCACATTCAGGGCATTGATAATATCCTCATTATCCTCTTCCCCTTCGTTGGCCTCGGCCTGGATATTGCCAAGATATCCTTCCAGGGCATCCAGCCCTTTAAAAAGAATATCCACCAACGCGGAGGAGACCTTCATCCTGCCATTGCGAATCTCGGAAAATACATTCTCCATATCATGGGTCATTCTTTGCATTCTCTTATAACCCATGGTTCCTGCCATTCCCTTTAAGGAATGGGCGGCACGGAATATCTCATTAATGGTTCCTTCGTTCTCCGGCTCCCGCTCCAATATTAAAAGATGCTCGTTCAGGCTTTGCAGATGCTCCTTCGTTTCTTCGATAAATATCTCCAGATATTGACTTACGTCCATTTAGCACACCCCCACATTCTTTATGATCGCACCGGACACTTCATTCAATGCAACCACTTCATCCACGAGTCCCGCGTCCCTAACCACCTTCGGCATTCCATAGACAACGCTGGTCTCTTCATTCTGAGCAATTACGTAAATATTTCTTGTCCTTTCAAGCTGCTTGATTCCCGCGGTTCCATCTCCGCCCATTCCCGTAAGAACAACGCAGACAATCTGCCCGAATTCGGAATCCACAAGAGATTCATACATGATATCCGCACAGGGCTGCAAACCGTGCCTTGCCCGCTCCTTTATTACAGAAAGACGGCAGGTATGATCCTCCAGCGTCTTCAGGCGCAGCTGGTATCCTCCCTTAGCAATATACACGGTACCCTTGGTGAGGATTTCCCCGTCTTCGGCCTCCTTTACGGTCAATGGGCTCAGCTCATTGAGCCTGTCCGCCAGAGATTTGGTAAACCCTCCGGGCATGTGCTGAACCACCAGCACCGCCGCATCCAGATTAGCCGGCAGATTGGGGATCACCGTATGCAGAGCCTTCGGTCCGCCGGTGGAACACGCAAGCGCAACCAGCTTGCCGGTACTTCGGACAGCTTCCGGCGGCACCTTTGCCGGGAACATCACCGTTTCTCTGGCTGCCGCTTCCCTGCCGGCTGCTTCCCGGACCGCTCTCAGGCTCGCTTCCAACGCATCCGCCTTTGGAACGGCATCTCTGGCCGGAAGAGGAGGAATCGCCTTGGGCCGCGGTACCGGGGCTTTTACTGCCTCCGGCTTATCCCCGGCTCCCATTCCTGCGACAGCGGCAAGGCACTCCAGAAGACGGCTATAGAAAGCACTGCTCTGTATCTTCACATAGCTTTCCGGCTTTGTAACAAAATCGAAGGCTCCCAGTTCCAGTGCCCGGATTGTCTCTTGGGCATCCTCCCGCACAATAGTGCTGACGATAATGATTTTAGCCGTAATTCCCCGTTCCTTCAACTGCTCCAGCAATTCGATCCCGCTCATCCTGGGCATATTAATGTCCAGCAGAATTGCATCAAATTCCTCCGCCCTGCTCAGCAGCAGATATAATCCCTCCAGACCATCGGCTGCAGTCCCGGTTACCTGGAATCTTCCGTCTGAGTTAATTATATCAGAGAGCACCCTTCTCATAAGTGCAGAGTCATCTATTATCAAAACTTTTTTCTTCATGTGGAATCTTCCCCCCATAGTGGTAATCACGGCAAACCGCTTTCAATCAATCCTTACGCAGGAATTATCCCTTCTCATTCTTCATACGCCAGCGTTCCTGCTCAAATATGTATCGAATTAAAGCCTCCCGTTCCCTGTGGGAAATGTCATCAAATTGTACCCTGTGTTCATATACCCCGGTCCGATTGAGATTTCGCTCGGAAGCCACAATCCTGCCTCCCAGTGTCATGATTCCAGGCCCCGGCTGATCGATAAACGACAGCTTCATCTGAAGCCTGTCACCGGACTGGAGCTGTTCTTCGGAACTGAACTTTGCTCCGCCGCCGCTGATATCCGTCATATAGCCTTTTCTCCAGCCAACATCCAGTTTCTTCAGCCTGGAGCCGACTTTTTCCCGGCGTTCTATATCCCTGTCGCCCAATTCTTCCTGCTTTTTCTTCAGCAGCTGCTCTTCCAGCGTCATATTCCGGTATTCAAACTCATTCACACATTCCAGCCTGTAATACTGTCTTCTCTGAAACTTCTCCAGATTAGACGTTATTCTGACCTCTGTGGATATGGTGTTCTGATCCCTGCGATTAATGACCGCCTGGCAATTACACCGGTAAAGTCCCCTCTCCGTATAAAAGCAAAGCTCGTAGCTTTCTCCTACCTGGAGAGGAAAGGTTTTACCCAAAGCCATGGGGGCAGCTATGTGAAGCACGTTCTGATCCACAATATCGATCAGCTGGCTCACATAGGTTCTGCCTATCGGCACCGGCTTTCCGTTCTTTCCCAACACCCTGATATCTATTTTGTCTCCTATTGCTATAATTTCCTGAAGCATCTCACACCCCCGGTTTTATTGTATCTTATCCTTTGTTCTAATACGGGAACGCAGCAGATTCGCAAACAGCTGAGCAATCCCCTTCTGGTTCTGTACATTATTATTCTCATTCTCACACAATATTCCGGCAAAGCTGCCGATAATCCTGGCAAACTGCGAATTCGGGAATAATTCAATGACAGGCTTCTGTTTCATTACGGCCTTGGAAACAATGCTTTCCTGGGGCAAGGCCCCCAGATATTCCAGTTTCAGGTCCAGAAACCGCTTCACTACAATACTCAGCTTATGATATAATTCCCTGCCTTCCTCGTAGCTGTCCGTACGGTTGGCCACCACCTTAATTACCGTATCCTGCAGCGAGATATCCGTCTTTCGGTTCAGACTCTTCATTAAAGCATAAGCATCCGTAATCGATGTGGGTTCCGGGGTCGCAACCAGCAGCACCTCGGAGCTGGCACCGACAAATTCAAGAACAGAATCTGTAATTCCCGCACCAGTATCCACAATGATAATATCGGCATGATCATCCAGATCCACCAATTTCTGAATTAAGGCAAGAA
>JAEWYQ010000051.1 GCA_023395555.1 Bacillota bacterium | reverse complement strand
GATGTGACCCCACAAAGTCTAACTTTGTGGGGTCACATCAGGGCTTCCTGCATTTTTAAATTGTGGGGAATAATATATAACGGAAAAACAGGCAATACCCGGAGGGAAGTTACAGCCTCCGTACCTTTGCATTTACAGGTATTGTAAGAACATGCTGTAAGGGGATCCACACAAAGCTGGCAATGGAGAAATCAATCATGCTGTGGACTACCGTGCCGATCCCAACCAGTATATAGAGGACGTAGGGGCTGATCGTATTTCCCATATTGACATAATAGAAATATACGGCAATTACCTCTGCGGCCGCGTGAATTAGAGAAATAAACAAGGCAAAGGGTACGCTGGTCTTTAGGGATGTGAGCAGCATGTTATTCCTTTTGAGCATAAAGGAGCCTACGACAGCGAATAACACATGGGTTAGGGCGCGAATGACGACAACCAGAGGGAAGCCCGCGATAAAAAACCCGGTACTGGTAATCAGAGCTACTATCACCGCCACCAGAGGCGAGATAAACATTCCGATGAATATTGCCACATGGCTGGCCAAAGTAAAGGACATGGGCTCAATCCGGATCTGAGGCGCAATCATTGGGATTACGATACCAATAGCGCTGAGCAATGCCGCAATTGTCATAATTTCTACTTTTTTTGTAATGTTCTTGTTCATAGAAAGCCTCCATTCTGCTGCCTGCCGCAGCACACCGATCATTCATCATTACGATTTAAGTCTAGTATACTTATTATACAGAAGACATGATAGCTGTCTTGTCAGCTGTAATTATAAACGAAGATAGGCTGGTTTGTCAATCACCATATTAAAAATATTGATTTGGATCAGCTTCTATAGTTACTGTTCAGAGGGCATTGGTTCAGATGGTGACAGTAACCTTCTATAATTTGACCCGGCCGTCCTCCCGGTTGGCCGCCACCTTCTCTGTTTCAATCCGGTAACGGATGAAAAATACCGCGCAAAGGATGACTAAAAAGCCAAGCAGATTCAGAAACTGCTGGGCGTATATTTTCTGCCCGAAGAGAACCAGATTCAGCTGCTGCAGGCGGCTCAGCAGAGAGCCGGACAGGATGGATACAATAAAACCGAACAGTCCGGAGACGGAAGAGGTCAGGGTAAGCCAGATCATGCGCTTATCACTGCGGTAAAAGTCCAGCTGGATGCCAAACAGTCCGATGCCCACAAAAGCCCAGGCGGTGGAACCGAAGAAAGTGGCAAGCAAATACATGGGATAGGCATTAAAGGGCATGGTAAAAGCCAGGGTAAGAAAATTCAAACCCAGAGAAAGCAGGGTATAACGCAGCAGACGTCCCATTCCATATTTATCCGCCATGCGGCCCAGCCGCGGTGTGATATAGATACGGTATAAATTGAAGACAAAGCTGACCAGCATGATAAAGGTATAAGGCAGGGAAAGAACCTTAATTATGTAACTGGAGTTAAAGGGTGTGCAGATATAGAAGGCCAGGGTATAAATGCATTGAATGGAAAAGGCTTTTCGAAATTTGCGGTCTCGTACGGCTTCTTTGATCTCGGACAGGATACTCTGGGACTTGACCGGCGGTTCCTTTTCCTTTGCCTTTCGGGCCAGGCGCCCATGCATTTCTTTCCCTTCCTTGTTCATATAAGAAAGCTTTGGTTCCTTCATCAGGGAGAGGGCAATGATATTGATTACTGCCAGAATAAAGATGATAACCCCGATAATAAGGAAACCGGCAACAATATTTACCTTCTTAAAATAATCGAGAATCATGCCGCAGAGCAGCATAAGGCTGGATACCACAAACACAGCCACGGAATCCTTGATGGAGAAATACTTTCCCCTCAGGCGGCTGGGTACCAGGCTGGCGATCCAGTCCTGGGAAGCAGGTGTGCCAATCTGTACAAAGATCTGCCCTATAAAATACATCAGCACAATCAATACCGTTTTAGAAAGGTCATTAATCATTAAAATGGGCACAAAATACAGAGCGGCAAAAAGAATGCGCTGCGAGGATGTGATCGTCACAAGGAATTTATATTTCTTAATCCTTTTAAAGAAATTGATCAAAAAAAGCTGGGTTAGGGCGGCAAAGCTCACCAGAGAGGTGATAATTCCGATATTCGCATCGGAGATGCCGCTATGAGCCATGAGGGCGGTCAAGAAAGTACCTCCCGCCAGCTGGGCAATCGTCTGGGCGGCGCTGTCGGCAGTGGTATAATAGACACGGCTGCTCTTTAAATCCTGTTTGGATTCCGGCAGGGCCATAAAATAAATTCTCCGAAGCTGTCCTATCATATATCTGTGCAGATATGATAAATTTTTAAACATAGTGTCATAACCCTTTCGCATGGGAAGATTGCTTATAATACTTCATCCCCATTATAAGCGATAGGGAAGGATTACTCAATGGATTTTTGCGCCATATGTTCAAGAGATTCACCCTGGAGGCGGTATACGGTCCATTGATCCATGGGAACAGCGCCCAGCTGCTTGTAGAATTGAATAGAAGGTTCATTCCAGTCCAGACATGCCCATTCCAGCCTTTTGCAGCCCCGCTCACTGGCAATCCGGGCCAGCCGGGTGAGAAAACAGGTGCCAAAGCCCATCCCGCGCATTTCCTGGCGGATATAAAGATCCTCAAGATAGATTCCCGGTCTTCCCAGAAAGGTGGAGTAATTGTGGAAAAACAGGGCAAAGCCTACCGGAGCGCCCTCGTATTCGCCGATCAATACCTCGGCCTTCTTCTGTACAAAGATAGTTTCTATCAACAGCGCCCTGGTGGCAACCACTTGATCTGACATATTCTCATATTCCGCCAACTCCTTAATAAAATCCAGTATCAGACCGGCATCCTTTTCCTCGGCAAAACGCAGATGAAAATTCTCAGAGTTCATTTTCTGATGCATAGTAATAACCTCCCGTGATTTATTCATGGTTATTGTAAAGCATATGGCAGAAAACTGCAAGAAATATACCAGAATTCCTGTACTTGCCTGTTGCTCCGGAATGCATTATAATTACAATCTGAGTTGGAATTAATACGGAGGATCAGAGTGAAAATACAGAGCAAGAATTTTAATATACGCCAGATTGCGGAATCCGGACAGTGCTTTCGTCTGAACAGGCTGGAGGAGAACCGCTATAGCCTGATTGCCTGCGGACGCTATCTGGAATTGGTTCAGACCGGGGAAGAGGAGGTTGAGCTTGACTGCGGGGAAGAGGAATATGAAGGTCTTTGGAAGAATTATTTTGATCTGGACTATGATTATCAGCACATCGTAACAGAGCTGACGGAGGGAACCGATTCCTTCCTGCGCTCTGCTGCAGAATACGGCAGAGGAATTCGCATTCTGCGGCAGGATTTCTTTGAAATGCTGATTACCTTTATTATATCCCAGAACAAGAATATACCGTCCATTAAAAGTACGGTGGAAGCAATCAGCCGGAAATACGGAACTTTGATTGTCACCGGGACGGGGCAAAGCCATTATGCCTTTCCGTCCCCGGAGCAGCTGGCGCGGGCTGCGAGAGAAGAACTTCGCGAGCTGAAGGCGGGATACCGGGATGAATACATACTGCGGGCGGCGCAGGCGGTTGCAGGAGGAGAGCTGGATCCTTGCAGCATCAGAGAAAGCAGTTATCAGGAGGCCTTTCAAAAGCTTCTGGGGCTTCATGGTGTCGGAGAAAAGGTAGCAAATTGCATCTGCCTCTATGGACTGCATCATATTGAGGTGTTCCCGGTGGATGTGTGGATTAAGAGAATCCTGAAGGAAGTATATCAGGGCAGTTTTAATCCCGGCTTGTATGACGGATATGCAGGAATTGTTCAGCAATATATGTTTTACTATATGAGAAACAGGAAATAAATTTTATAAGGGGAAGAAGGAGGCCCGGATGGCACAGGACTTTCTTCTTCCCCTTTTGCCTCCCGCCATGAGAGCTGTTTCCATGCAGAAAAATCACGGCGGAAGAGGAGATCTGCCGCACTCCGGAATGGTTACGGAGTAAGACGGTTGATGTCCCTGGGGAAGAGACAGGAACAGCGGACATTATTTTGCTCCAGGAGCCTGCTGGTGAAACGTTCCAGGCCGAGACCCAGCCCTCCATGAGGGGGCATACCATATTTATGGATCATAAGATAGCTGTCAAATTCTTCGGGATGCATTCCGCGGGACAGCATTTTCTCAATCTGCATCTCGTATTGGTGGATTCGCTGACCGCCGGTTGTAATCTCAAGGCCGCGGAATAACAAGTCAAAGCTGAGCGTTACCTCGGGCTGGCCGGGATCTTCCATGGCATAAAAGGGGCGTTTTTTGGAAGGATAATGGGTAACAAAGACGAAGTCACTTCCGGTCCTCTGCTTAATCAACCGGCACAGGAGTTTTTCTTCTTCCGGCTCGAAATCCTCCATGTCCTTGATTTCCCTGTGAAAGGCAGAAGCAATCATTTCTTTTGCCTCCAGGAAGGGCAAGGCTGGGATAAAGGAGATTTCCGGCAGCTGTACGTTAAGAAGGGAGAGCTCATAGGCATAATTGTCCTTAAGAAAATCCATGGAGTACCGGAGCATCTCGGTCTCCATGTGCATGAGATCTTCGAAATGCTCCAGGTATCCCATCTCAAAGTCAACACTGGTATATTCGTTGAGATGTCGGGAGGTGTCATGCTTCTCGGCGCGGAATACGGGAGCAATTTCATACACCCGTTCATAGACCCCCACCATCATCTGCTTATAAAATTGAGGACTTTGAGCCAGATATGCCTCTTTTCCGAAGTAATCCAGCTTGAAAATATTTGCTCCGCCCTCGGCTCCGGCATAAACGATTTTGGGCGTATGAATTTCCGTAAAGCGTTCCCGGCTCAAAAACCCGCGAAAAGCACGGCACAGCCCCTCCTGAATCCGGAAAACAGCCCTTTCCTTCTCGTTGCGGAGGGTAATGGGACGGTAGTCCAACAGGGTTTCCAGGGAAGCATCCACCAGCTTATTGTTAATAACTACGGGAGAAATTGCATATGGTGTGGATAAGATGCGGATGCTGTGAAGATGAAGCTCATAGCCTGACTGGGAACGCTCCTCAACAGCGCCCCTTCCCGTGACAAGCAAACAGGCCTCTTCCTTCAATTCCTCCAGGGGGAAGCTGCATTGCTCCGGGGTATAGATGCATTGAACCAGGCATCTTCCGGTGCGCAGGATTACAAAAGCAAAACCGCTCATGCTTCTGATTTTATAAACGGAGCCGGAGACAGTGACCACATTGCCGGCCAGTCCGGCCAGCTCCTCCGGCTGAGGATATCTGTTATAAGAACTTCCGATAATATTTTTCATAGTTATATTCACCTTTCTTTTACCATCTTTACTTTTTCAACCTTGATGACCCCTTTCTATCATGACAAAGATCCATTCCGACATAATCTGTATGCCGCATTGTATCACAACCTTTCTGCCGGTACGAAGAGGTACCGAAACTAAAAATAAAAACTAACAGGAAAATAAAAATGGATAACAAAAAACCGCATGGGAAGAAAAAAGATCAAATTTCTGCCAATGCGGTTCAATAAATATAATATTATTGCCTTGAAGGATAATATTATTCTATATCTTCCACATGGGAGCAAGCCAACCAGCGCCTGCACCCATGATGAAATCTGTTAAGATTAATCTTATCGAGATTGTATCATAGCTGCAAGCGCTGCCGGTCATCGTCCCTATTCAGATATGGTTTTCTGCTCTCTGACATAATAAATACCGACTTTCTGATTTTTTACAAGGTTAGCACAGTCTTTGGATTGTGTCAACTACAAATTGCCGCGGGCCAAACTGTAACTCTGCGGCTCAGAAGCCCTCCGTGCGTCTCTGATGGCGGAGAGCATGTCGTTTCTTACCGGCCTCCCATTCGGCCCGTTCCGCCTCGCTGCTGAGAATGAGCTTCGGAACCTCTACCGGGCGGCCGTTCTCATCCAGTGCAACCATAACAAGATAGGCCCGGTTCACAACCTTTCGGATCCCCTGGAGATCCTCTACATAGGTATCGACCCTCACTTCCATAGAGGTGTTGCCCACATAGGTGATATGCCCGATTAAAACCAGGGTATTATTGATAAATGCCCCTGCCTTAAACTGCAGATTGTCAATGGCGGCGGTTGTGACATTGCGTCCGCAGTGCCTTCTGGCAACGACTGCAGCCACCACATCAATCCATTCCACCAGCTGTCCGCCAAACAGACGGTCTGTTCCGTTGATATGGGAGGGCATCAGTATTTGTACCTGTTCCGTAATTGAAGCTGAGACTCGTTTTGCATCCATTGGTATTTCCTTTCCGGCGCCAATTATGGCACGTATTTATTTTAATTCATGGCTGAGAATTTGGCAACAGATATGATAAAAATCCTTTTCATTGGATAATTTTGTGGTATAATGAATAGGTAAGGAACAAGAGCAGTGAAAATATTGAACAATACGGAAAGGATGGATTGGATTATGGCTTTAGTTACGACGAAAGATATGTTTCAGAAAGCATATGCCGGCGGCTATGCGATAGGTGCTTTTAACGTAAACAATATGGAGATCATTCAAGGGATTACCGAGGCGGCCAAGGAATTAAATGCACCGGTGATATTGCAGGTTTCCGCCGGAGCGAGAAAGTACGCAAAGCATACTTATCTTGTCAAGCTGGTTGAGGCAGCCCTGGCAGACACGGACCTTCCCATTGCGCTTCATTTGGATCATGGTGAGGATTTTGAGATCTGCAAAGCGTGTATTGACGGCGGCTTCACCTCTGTCATGATTGATGGATCCAAACACAGTTTTGAGGATAACATCGCCCTGACTAAGAAGGTTGTTGAATATGCACATGCTCATGGCTGTGTTGTAGAAGGAGAGCTGGGGAAGCTGGCAGGGATAGAGGATGATGTCAATGTCAAGGCGGAGGATGCTTCCTATACCAGGCCTGAGGAAGTAGAAGAGTTTGTAGGCCGGACCGGAGTAGACTCTCTTGCCATCGCGATCGGTACAAGCCACGGTGCCTTCAAGTTCAAACCCGGCCAGAAGCCGCAGCTTCGTTTTGACATTCTGGAGGAGGTAGGAAGAAGACTTCCGGGCTTCCCCATTGTATTGCACGGCGCTTCCAGCGTGTCCCAGGAATATGTGGAGATCATTCAGAAGTATGGCGGTAAGATGGATGATGCCATCGGCATTCCCGAGGATATGCTCCGGCAGGCGGCTAAGATGGCAGTATGTAAGATTAATATTGACTCCGATTTGAGACTGGCCTTTACGGCAGGCATCCGGGAGCATATGTTCAACAATCCGGCTCATTTTGATCCCAGACAATATCTCACTCCGGCAAGGAATAATATCAAGGCGGTAGTGAAGCATAAGCTGGTGAACGTGCTGGGCTGTGACGGTAAGGCATAATATCCGGAGCCGTATTATAAATAAAGTAAATAAGAGTGATAAGGCAGAAAGAGAGGCAATGCTGTGCAGGCATCGCCTCTCTTTTGAACTCGGGACAGCTGATTCGCGGCATCAGAACATCGAACACTGATAGATCATGTCATCCTCTTTAATCCGCTCAAGGAGTTCAAGAGGATGCAAGGGAGGGCTGTAAATGAAGCCCTGGACGACATCACAATGTCTTTTGCGAAGAAGCGTCAGCTGATCCTCGCTTTCGACTCCTTCCGCAACCACCTTGATATCCAGGCTGTGCGCCAGTTGTATAATGGATTCCGCAATCCGGGAATCCTTCTCCCGGATACAGATGCTGTCAATAAAGGACTTGTCTATCTTCAAGGTATTGATTGGCATACTGGTAAGATAGTTTAGCGAGGAATAGCCTGTCCCAAAATCGTCCAGGGAGATTTTAACACCCAGCTCCTGCAGGCTGTTCAGCAGCATGGTTGCATCCACCAGGGAAGATACCAGGGTGCTTTCTGTGATTTCCAGCTCAAGATACATGGGAGGAAGCTGTGTTTCCTCAAGAATTTCGGAAAGCATATTGATAAAGCCGGGGCGGTTGATCTGCACGGAAGAGATATTCACAGAGACCGGCCGCGGCTTGAAGCCCAGATCCATTAATCGTTTGTTAAAATGGCAGGCTTCCCGGATCAGCCAGGCGCTCAGTTCGATAATCATGCCGCTCTCCTCGGCAATCGGTATGAATTCACTGGGTTTTAGCTGGCCCAGACGGTCGTTGCGTATCCGCATCAGAGCTTCAAAGCCTATGATTGCATTGGAATCCAGCTCAACCAGGGGCTGATACTGCAGGTAGATCTCGCGGTTCTCAATGGAGCTGCGCAGGATATCGGTAATCTGAGTATTGCGGTTAAGCTCTTCTTCCATGGTGGTATCAAAAAGAGTGAACTTGTTCTTACCGGTGTCTTTGGACTTATACATGGCAATGTCCGCATTCTTAATCAATGTCCTGGGTGACAGGCCGTTTTCGGGGTAGATGGAGATGCCGATGCTCATGGATATGTATACGGTCTCCTCGTCAAGGCGCAGGGGAGAGCGGAAGCTTTCTATGATCCGGGAGGCGAATTCTACTGCTTCCTCCCGGGAAAGAATATCTTCCCTAAATAGCAGGAACTCATCTCCGCCGGCCCTGGCCAGCATACCGTTATCTCCCTTAATGGCGGTCAGAAGCTCGGCTGTCTTCACCAGAAGCTCATCCCCGTATTCGTGGCCCAGGGTGTCGTTTACTGTCTTAAAATTATCCAGATCCACAAAATATACCGCATGAATCTTCTCGTTGGCATTCGAGTTCAGCAAAGTAGAATTCATATATTCCAAAAAGGCCAGCTTATTGGGAAGGTTGGTCAGGGTGTCATGGTATGCCAGGAATTCGATATGATCATAGTTGGAGCGAAGCAGCTCCTCGTTGGATAGCAGTTCCTCATGCATGGAAGACAGATCCTCATAATTTACCTTGAGGATATGCAGCATCTTATTAAAATTCTTGGATAGCTCGGCCAGTTCATTATTTCCCTTAATATTGGACTGGACGGTAAGAGTGCCCTCGGCCGCGGTGCGCATGGCATCCCGGAGTGCAATGATGGGAGAGGAGACAATCCGCGCCAGATAGTTGGCGGACAGAGTGACGGCAACCAGCAGGACAGCACAGACCTCCATCAGAACCATCAGCACGATGGAGGTGACGGATTGGATATCCGAGAGATTCTGCTTCACCAGAAGCACCCAGTTCAGTTCGGGAAGAATGCTGTATCCATAGATCTGATCAACGCCTTCGTTGCTGTATTCGAAGCTGCCGTCAGAGGTCAGCCCTCCCCGATTGTAGGCATTCACCAGGGAGGACAGTTTCTCGGAACCGATGGGAGCACCGATCCGCGAGGCATCAGGATGATAGATCACCTTGCCGGAACCGTCAAGAAGGATGCAAAAGCCGGAATCACCTATGGTAATGGAATTCAGGTATTTCTCAAAATAGGAGATATTGATGGTACTGATGATATAGCCATAGATCTGGCCGGTATGACTGTCAAGGATGGGAGAACCGATTTCCATGGAATAGATCGTCTCACCTTCTCTGACCATGGGACGGATACCGTCGACTGCTATGGCAGTGTCCTTGGTTGCCAGCATATAGGTCAGGGTCAGATCGGAGCCGGTAGAGGTGCCGATGACAGAGGAATCGGAACTGGCAATCACCTCATTGCGGATATTATACAGAGAGATACGTTCACAGAAGTCGTAGCTGCAGCAGCGCATATTCAGCAGTTCGTTCACCGCATCGGGCGAGAAGGTATGGTCGCGGCTGCTCTGCTCTGCGGCCTGAAGGAGCTCGTCCTGAATGGAGAGCAGGGACACCTCGGTGTGCTGGGCTTCCAGAAGTGCTTGAAGCCCCTTCTTGCTTGTTTCCGCCAGGCGAAGAATATTCTGGGTATTCATTTCAACCAGCCGGTTTGTCAGCAGGCCATGTACGATCACAGAGATCAGAATAACAGGGATCATTGAAGATAGAATCAATAATATCCGCAAGGATTTCTTAATCGACATGGCGCACCTCCTTAAATAATATAATCAAAAGTTGCACTGCAATATATTTGCCAATGATTTACATGTAAAGCAATTATCTACATTTTATCAATCATGTAAGAAATTTGCAATATGTATTATGAAATATTCATATTTTGCTCAAAAAATGGGATAAAACTATACATTATATACAAAGGAATTATGTCGAATAAAGTGGGATATCGTCCTTTTTGTAAATGGAAAGAGGGGGACATGAGGTGGAATGAATTTCATAAATAATTTATTAACTTATATATTTTAGTTGAAAATATGGCGTTTTAAAGGTATACTTGTAATGCTATGCAGGAAAGACAGCGATGGCGTAAGATAGATCAGGAATTGAGAGAGCAAGGAAGAAAGCAGGATTAACAGCGATATGTACAAAATTATTGAGCAGGACGGCAGGGCGAAGAGCGCTGAGTTTGAGACTGTCCATGGAACCATACAGACCCCTGTATTCATGAATGTGGGGACGGTTGCTGCAATTAAAGGGGCGGTTTCTACCATGGATCTAAAGACAATCGGCACACAGGTGGAGCTGTCCAATACCTATCATCTGCATGTCAGGCCCGGTGATAAGGTGGTGAAGCAGATGGGAGGGCTTCACAGGTTCATGGTATGGGACAGGCCGATTCTTACGGATTCCGGCGGATTTCAGGTGTTTTCTCTTTCGGGGCTCCGTAAGATTAAGGAAGAGGGCGTTTATTTTAATTCCCATGTAGACGGCCGCAAGATATTTATGGGACCGGAAGAAAGTATGCAGATTCAGTCTAATCTGGCTTCCACCATAGCCATGGCCTTTGATGAATGCCCGCCGCATCCGGCAACCAGAGAATATATGCAGAATTCCGTAGACCGGACCACCCGATGGCTGAGAAGGTGCAAGACGGAGATGGATCGGCTGAACGGCCTGGAGGACACGATCAACAAGCGGCAGATGCTCTTTGGCATCAATCAGGGAGGCACCTTTGAAGATATCCGGATGGAGCATGCGAAGGTGATTTCAGAACTGGAGCTGGACGGATACGCACTGGGAGGGCTGGCGGTAGGAGAAAGCCACGAAGAGATGTACCGCATTATCGAAGAGACGGTACCCTATCTTCCCCTGCATAAGCCGGTCTACCTCATGGGAGTCGGAACACCGGCCAATATACTGGAGGCAGTGGACCGGGGTGTGGACTTCTTTGACTGTGTATATCCCACAAGGAATGGCAGGCACGGACATGCCTATACCAACAGCGGAAAAATGAATCTGCTGAATGCAAAATATGAGTTGGATGACAGGCCGATTGAAGAAGGCTGCGGCTGCCCCGCCTGTATGCATTACAGCCGTTCCTATATCAGGCATCTCCTTAAAGCAAAGGAAATGCTGGGGATGAGACTGCTGGTTCTTCATAATTTGTATTTCTATAACCATATGATGGAGGAGGTCCGGGAGGCAATCCGGGAAAGGCGTTATAAGGAATATAAGAAGATGCGCCTGGAGGGCTTTGCCGGGAGTGAGGACTAAGGCGGCAGAGAAAAGAAGGACAGACAAGAAAGGTACAGAGTAACAAATAATAATTAATAATAAATCAAAGAAAATAATTAAAATTATCAGGAGGATTATCAAATGAATCATTTTATGTTATTAGCGGAAGATACAGCCGGAGCAGGCGGAGGCTCTATGGTGATCTTAGCTGTTCAGGTTATTTTTCTGGGAGGATTGCTTTACTTCATGCTGATCCGTCCTCAGAGAAAGCAGCAGAAGAAGATGAATGTAATGCTTTCCACTTTGGCGGCCGGAGATAGCGTGGTGACTACCGGCGGTTTCTACGGAGTGGTAATCGATGTGATGGATGATATCGTAATTGTAGAATTCGGCAATAATAAGAACTGCAGAATTCCGATGAAGAAAAGTGCAATTGTGGAGCTTGAAAAGCCTAACACCGAGAAATAAGGCGTGAAAGAACAATAAAATACCGGCATTGCAGATAGAGGGCTGTCCGATCCATATTGGTTTCGGACAGTTTTTGTGTCGGCTTAAGGCGGCAGTCCATAGGTAATATGGGTCAAATATTAAAACCGCCGGAAACAGCTTCCTGTTTCCGGCGGTTTTTGCAGACTATTAATTTCAGCCGCGGCAGCCTGATCGCTATTTATTCCTTATACCAGTTCGATCTTGTATTTCTCCAGCCAGTAGTTGACCTGCAGCAGGTATGCCACCATCTGGGGGCCTGCCATCAGCTGTCCGTACCAGGGCTTTCCGTAATCGGAAGGGGCTTCAAGGAAGATTCTTACCTTATTAATGTCAATGAGAGGGCGGATGGGAGCATTGGGATCGGAGATCACCTCCAGCAGGCGGCTGCCCAGAAGCTTCTCATAGCCCGGGTGGTAGGTCTTAGGATAGGGGCTCTTTCGGCGCAGCAGGATTTCTTCGGGGATGAGTCCCCGGCCTGCGTCCCGGAGCAGTCCCTTGACAACGCCGTTTCGGGCTTTCATGGACCAGGGAACATTCCAGACGTATTCAACAATGCGGTGATCCGCAAAGGGCACTCTTGCCTCAAGACCGGAATTCATACTGCACCGGTCCATGCGGTCCAATAAAGTTACCATGAACCATTTTAAATTGAGATAGGCGATCTCCCTCCGGCGGGCCTCGGTCTTGTTCTCCCCTTCCAGACGGGGAACCTGGGACAGGGTTTTTTCATAGGCGGCCCGGACATAGCCGTCCAGATCCAGTGACGATAATAAATCCTGGGACAGCAGGAGCTTGCGGATCTCCATACTGTTCGACCAGGGAAAGGTATTCACTTCCATCAGCTCCGGCCGGTTGATCCAGGGATAGCCTCCGAAAATTTCATCCGCACACTCGCCGGTCAGGGTGACCCTTGTCTCTGCGGCTACCTGCCGGCAGAAATAAAGCAGGGAGGATTCTACATCCGCCATATTGGGAAGATCTCTGGCATCCACCGCAGGGTATAAATAATCCACCAGATCAAGATTGTCACACTCCAGATAGGTATGGCGGCTGCCGGCGGCTTTCACCATAATGTCCACATAAGGACGGTCCTCGGAGGGCTGAAAGGAATTGGATTGAAAATATTTGCTGTTTTCTTTAAAATCGAAGGAATAGGTCCGAAGCTCCTTCCCCTGCTTCTTCAGTTCTTTGGCACAAATGGCGGTAACCAGGCTGCTGTCCAGACCGCCGGACAGAAGGGTGCAGATGGGAATATCGGAGATCATCTGGCGTTTCACCGCATCGTATAAGAGGAAGGAGGTCTTTTCTACCGTATCCTCATAGGTGTCCTCATGAGGGGCGCTGATCAGCTTCCAATAAGGCTGTTCCGTCATTCCCTGTTCCCGGAAGATCAGAAGATGCCCGGCCAGAACTTCATGAATATCCTTGAATACTCCCTTGCCATAGGACTTGGCGGGACCCAGGCCGAAGATTTCACACAGTCCGTCCGCATCCACTCTCGGTCTGATCCCCGGATATTCCAATAATCCCTTAATCTCTGAGGAGAAGACGATGGTCTGGTTTGCAATGGTATAAAACAAAGGCTTGATACCGAACCGGTCCCTTGCCAGGTACAGGGTGCGGCTGCCTTCATCCCATATGGCGAAGGAGAAGCATCCGTTTAAAGATTTGACAAATTCGCTTCCCAGGGCCATGAAGCCGGTCAGGATAACCTCTGTATCCGTATGAGTCCGGAAGGAGTAACCCATGCTGATAAGAGAATCTCTTAATTCTGCGGTATTATAAAGCTCTCCGTTATAAACGATGGTATACATTGCCGGTGGCATAGGGGAAGCTCCGGCCTTCTGCTTTCTCATTGGCTGATGGCCCCGGTTGAGGTCTATGACAGACAGGCGGGTGTGGGCCAGTCCGGCCTGGGGCAGGAGCAGGGTATCCTCGTCATCCGGTCCCCGATGGATCAGTCTGTTCTTCATGTCCGCCAGGATACGATTCCATTTGTTATAATCTCTTGTGTAATCCTCTCTTATATTACAAAAACCGGCAATTCCACACATATCAATAAGCACGCCTTTCTTTGAGGTCTGTAAACTCTGGGATTCCTGATCCTTTATCAGCCTGGTGCAAGCACTACCGGCTGGAGCTGCCTGCCTTCCAGGGCTTCTTCCATAGCAGGCAGCATCAGATCGAAATGTGCAACCATGGAATTGGGTTTATTCCTGTAATTATCCTGTCCAAAAGGGACAAAATATATGTTCTTGGTACCGAGCAGATGTCCGATATTCCTCAGGTTGTTGCCCAGTGCGTCATTGGTAGCCATGGCGATAACCACCGGCTTCTGATTGCGAAGCTGGCTTTTTGCAGCCATCAGGACCGTGGTATCGGTTATACCGTTGGCAAGCTTCGCCAGGGTATTGCCGGTACAGGGGGCTATGATTAAGATATCAAACAAATTTTTTGGACCGACCTTTTCCGCCTCTACGATGGAGATGATCGGATCCCGGCCCGTCATGGCCTGTGCCTTCAAAAGGAAGCTCCCGGCAGCGCCGAAGCGTGTGTCCGTCACCTGGGAATGTTCCGAGAAGATGGCGGTGACATTGGCCTGCCCCTGTATCATGCGTTCCATTTGAGGAAATACTTCGTCGTAAGTGCAATAGGAGCCGGTCAGAGCTACTCCTATATTTTTTCCTAGAAGATTCATTTTATACCTCCCTCTGCCGCTGGGCGGCCTACAAGAAGAGTCTCATTGTTTAGACATCAAGAGTGGCTTTGGGTTTCCTCCACCCGTTGTTTGATAACAGAATCAATGGCTGATACCAGGATATCGGATGAAGTCCTGGGAGCTACTTTGCCGGGCAGCCCCAGACATAGTCTGGCGTTCAGGCCAAGCTTTGCAGCATAGGTAAAGTCCACACCTCCGGGAGCGGAGGCAATGTCGATAATACAGGTGTGTTTATCCACATAATCCAGACAGTCGGGAGTGAGAATCGGGGCGGGTATGGTATTAAAGATAAAATCGCAGGAGGGCAGGACACATTTTATATATGGAAGGAACAGCGCTGATAATCCGGCAGCCTCGGCATATGCAACAGCCTCTGTGCTCCGGGCTGCCGCCAGGACATGGGCATCCAAAGCCTTGAGTTTGGCTGCCAGTACTCTGGCACACCGTCCATAGCCGAGAACCAGGCATTTGCTGCCGTGCAGATTGCGGTCACTGCCTGCAATTGCTTCCATAATAGTACCTTCCGCCGTTGCTATGGCATTGAGTATGGCAATTCTCTCATCCTTCATCAGATCGTGGAAAAAGATGCCCTTTGTTTCGCAGGCCTTTATAATGGAGGGAGGAAGAACACCGCCAAACAGCAGATGGCCCTCCGTCAGCAGTCCGGCGGCATGCTCCACGGTCATATCCTCAGGCAAAGAAGGAGAAGGGGCGGCGGTGGTTCCGGCTGCAGAAGCGGTATAGATTGTAACCTGGTCTCTGGTGAAGGGAATAGGGCCGATTAGAACCTGGCAGCTTTGGAATAATTCCTGCAGGGAGGGCAGGAAAGCAAGGTCTTTTGGCGCAGATTCCATTGGTGTCCGGCAGACGGCTGTGGAGCAGCCTTTTGCTGAAAATGAAGCGGCCATATATGCCTGGCGGGTATCGCCGCCGAATATCCCTATCTGATATCTGTAGGACATAGCAGCCTCCGATTCCTTTATAAAACCTCAATCACATTATATGAGCTGCTGTGAAAAAGGTGTTATTAGATGGAGGGGGTGATCTTTAAAAAATTGATAGTAAATAATTTCATAAACAGGATGAAGATATGCGCTTGACAATTATATTAAATTGATATTATAATGTCCATAAGCTTTGATTTAGTTATGCAAACTTAGCCCTTATTTATGTGCGAGGTGTGATTTAACTATTTAAAGTGTGAATGCTACAAAGTGATTGGAAGTAACCTTCAATAAGAATAGTATTTGGTTATGAGAATATTCAATTGATTTTGATATAATTTGAGAGTACTACGGCGAAGAAACTTATTGATGAGGCGTGCTCCATTCACTGAATCAAGGGTTTTTTTAATTATACTCTTGATTATTATATACCAAATTAATTAAAAGGGAGGAAATTATGAAGAAGAGAGCACTAGCATTATTACTTATACTGGCCATGGTATTTGCGTTAGCGGGATGTAAGGGCAAAGATAATCCCAATGACGGTGGCACAGGAACCCCTACAAAGGGTGCATCGACACCCGAGAACACAGCTACACCGGAGGTTGAACCGGGTTCTGAGGAAGACCCGGGTGCGGGCGGAATTCTCACTCTGCTGTATGCTACGGATATTGATAATTTGGATTATACGTTCACAATGAGGACGACGAATGGCGAGCAAGTTGCGAACTTTGTGGACAGCTTGCTGGAAAGTGATTCATTGGGCAATCTTGTTCCAGGTCTTGCGGAAAGCTGGGAGGTCAGCGATGATGGTCTGACCTACACCTATCGAATCCGTCAGGGTGTGAAATGGGTAACTAACGAAGGAACGGAATATGCCGAAGTTACGGCGCAGGACTGGGTAACAGCTTTGCAGCACGCGGCTGATGTTGACTCCGAGACGATGTATATTGTTGCCGACAGTGTTGTGGGCCTGCAGGATTACATTGATGGGAAGACAACGGACTTTAGCACGGTTGGTGTTAAAGCGGTTGATACTTACACTCTGGAATATACGTTAAATCAACCGGAGCCATACTGGAACTCGAAGACAACGTACGGTATATTGTTCCCGATCAACGCTGAATTTTTGGCATCACAGGGTGAAAACTTCGGTTCCACTGATCCGAGCTCCATCCTTTACAACGGTCCGTTTATTCTGACCAATAATACGGCGAAATCCGTAATCGAGTATGCGAAGAATGAAAGCTACTGGGATGCAGACAACGTCTTTATTGATGGTGTGAAATTAATCTATACGGACGGCAGCGATCCTGACAGTTATTTTACACAATTCCAGGATGGGATATTGAGCCAGGCGACGGTTTTCCCGAATTCTGCGGGATTTGCAAAGGTTACCGAAGCCTACCCGAATGGCGTTGTTTTCGGCCGGATGGATGGAACGACCTTTAATATGACCTTCAACTTTAACCGTGTATCATATGACTATACCAGTAAAACCACCGACGACGAGAAGGCTTCAACGGCTGCGGCTATTATGAACCGAGATTTCCGTCTGGCATTTATGTTTGCCTTTGACCGTACGGCCTACAGTGCGCAAGGTGTCGGTAATGAAGCGGCGGCTGCTCGTCTGCGTAATGCCTTGATCCCGCCGCAATTCTTACAGATTAACGGCGAAGATTATGGTAAGACGGTAGCTGCCAAATTATCCGCATTGGATAGTGATGCCTTTGGCGGCATCGACCTGAGCGATGGTCAGGATGCGCTTTATAATGCGGATAAAGCGAAGGAATACATGAGCAAGGCGAGGGCAGCACTGGAAGCAGAGGGTGTGAAGTTCCCGATCCATCTTGATCTGCCGGAGTTAGAGACCAATGAAATACTCGTTAATCAAGCGAAGTCATTGAAGCAATCCGTTGAAAGTGTGCTGGGCACTGATAATGTTGTAATTGACATTCAGATGCTGCCTAAGGATTCTTTCTATGCCGTAACTTATTATGCGACGACGGGCGCTGCCAGCGACTATGATATCTCAACTGCTTCCGGCTGGGGTCCCGACTATGACGACCCGGCTACTTACTTGAATATCTACAACTCCCGTACAGGCGACATGCTTAATACTCTTGGTCTGGACGGTACGGATCTGGTAGAGGGGGAAGACATCACTACCGGTGCAAAGACGGCCTTGAAGCTGACCGAATATGACGCACTGTTGAATAATGCCTCCGCCATTACCGGGGAAGCTCAATTGAACGAACGGTATGCGGCTTATGCGGACGCAGAGGCATGGCTGCTGAATAATGTTCTTCAGATTCCCGTCTACAATGGCGGCGGACGCCCTCGTGTAACAAAGATCGTTCCTTTTACGGCACCTTATGGATGGTCCGGTATTTCGATTTACAAGTATAAATATATTAAGCTACAGGCAGAAGCGGTTACGCAGGAGCAATTTGAAGCGGCTAAAAATGCATGGGATGAAGCTCGTTCGGCAGCAGCAAAATAACCGATTTGACGAGTTTGTAGAAGGTAACACCCCATAAAAGTAAATAAATGAAAAGGGGTTAGATAAGTTACTAACCCCTTTTCTATTATGGCAGGAGGGAAAATGTGAAGAAATATATATTTTTTAGAATTTTACGCTCCCTTATCAGTATTATTCTGGTAACAACCGTTGCCTATGCGATGATCTTCGCTCTGGTTCCGCGGAACAGTATTTTTATCGGGGACACGGCTTACAGTCGATTGAAGGGGGATCCGGATAAGCGGACGAATTACGAAAACTCAGTTTTTCGCAAGATGGGTTATATTGATTATATACAGCTTGACGACATAGCACGGCAGATCACAGGGAAGACAGAAGGTGCGGAATTTGATGCTATTTTAGAAAATAAAAATGAAGCGGCCATTCAACAATGGGAGGAAGAAAACCGGAAGGATGGATGGGAGCTCCATCAACTGCCTATGGCCAAGACCTACTATGCTACACGGGAGATTCCTGTGATTCAACGTGTATTACGTTTTTACGCAAATATTTTTGAGATAGATCATCCATGGAAAGTTCATGATCCGGACAATCCGGACCTGCCACGGTATATCCGCTTTGAGAACACTCCGGAAGCCGGGTTTACCTTGACTGGCTCCGGCACGCAGCATAAATATCTGCTGTATTTTAATTCGTCCTTTCCCTTCATTCATCAAAATATAATCAAGTTGAATCTGGGGATTTCCTATCCGACCTTCCAGAGCAGGGGAGTGATGGATGTTATATTCAGCGGGCAGGGAAAGGCTGATTCGAGAGAGATCACCTTCGAAACAGGAAAGACGGAGGTTTCATCGATAAATATTTATTCCAGGCAATACCAAGAAGCATCTAAAATCGACCGTTTGCAGAGAGAGCGGTTCAATGATAACTATACGCTGACCAGCAATAACTATCAGGATCCGTCAATGGCTCAGATTTCGATGTCCATGGGGGTCGTTGCTCTGCTGATCACCTATATAGTCGGACTTTCGGCTGCCGTATTTATGGCACGGCACAAAGGGCGTTGGGGAGACCGCATCGGTATTGGTATTGTGACAGTATTGATCTCCGTTCCAAGCCTTGCCTTTGTCTATCTCTTCCGTTTTATAGGAAATAATGTATTTCGCTTGCCGGCGGATTTTCCGGTGCTGGGCGGACAAGATATCCGTTCCTATATTGTGCCGACGATCATTCTGGGGTTACTTTCTGTTTCGGGCTTGGTGATATGGGTGCGCCGATACATGATCGATCAGGCATCATCGGATTATGTTCATTTTGCCCGTGCGAAAGGATTATCCGAGCGTGAGATCTCACAGAAGCATATCCTTAAGAATGCCATGATTCCTATAGTCAATCAAATTCCGGGAGCGGTTATCCTGTCAATCACCGGGGCAACTATCACCGAGACGGTATTTGCTGTTCCGGGGATGGGAAAGATGCTGCCGGATGCCATCAAGGCATATAATAATTCAATGGTAATAGGTCTTGTCTTTATTTTTACATCGCTATCGATTCTTTCAGTTCTGCTGGGGGATATATTAATGACAATAATCGATCCGAGAATCAATTTATCGGTGAAGAAGGGAGCACATTAAGATGGAACAAGTATATAAGACCGCTAATAAGGATACTTCGGATAAATTTATGTTTGTCCAGCTGGATACCAGCGCATCTGAAAAGATTGATGCTCCCCGTTATTCCTATTGGAGATCCGTCGCCCGACAATTTTTTAGCAGTAAGATTGCGATTGGGATGCTGATACTATTGCTGACCATTATGGGTTTTTCCTTTATTCAGCCGTTATTCAGCGGTTATGATTTCATGAATACGGAAAATATCAACGATTTCGGAGCGCGCTACAATTGGCCGTCGCTTACACATTGGTTCGGTACCGATGCCAACGGGCAATCGCTGTTTGATGTTGTTTGGGCAGGCGCCCGGACATCTATCGCAGTAGGTATGCTGGCTACGCTGATCACGACGATTATTGGAGTGATCGTCGGGGCTATATGGGGAAGTTCAAAAGCAGTGGATAAGGTTATGATTGAGATCTATAATATTGTGTCCAATGTTCCGGTGCTGTTGATTGTAATCGTTTTATCCTATGCGTTCGGCAGCGGGTTTTGGAATCTGCTCTTTGCTATGTGCGCAACCAGTTGGATATCTACTGCGTATTTTATCCGTGTACAGGTTATGATTCGGCGTGACAGTGAGTACAATCTGGCTTCCAAAGCGTTAGGAACAAGACCGGCAAGGCTGATCACAAGGAACATTCTTCCCTACCTGATCTCCGTAATTGTGACGGACGTTTCACGTACCATGCCCAGTTTCATTTCCTATGAAGTTTTTCTCTCTTACTTAGGAGTTGGGTTGAGCGCGAATATTCCTTCCTTAGGCAGAGTCATCTCAAAGTATACATCCAATATTACAAATTATCCGTATCTCTTCTGGATTCCTGTCGTCGTGCTGGCTTTAGTGACCGTATCCATGTATATTGTGGGTCAGTCCCTGGCGGATGCATCAGATCCAAGAACGCATAGGTGAGGAGGAAAATATGGCGATAAAAAAAGAACCAATCTTATCTGCACAAAATCTTATGGTCAAATTTAAAGTACGTGACCGTATTCTGACAGCTGTCCGAAACGTGTCTCTTGACCTTAATGAAAATGAAACCCTGGCAATAGTTGGTGAATCAGGATCAGGTAAATCTGTCTTGACGAAAACCTTCACCGGTATGTTGGATTCCAATGGATATATTGACCAAGGCCATATTATATATAACGGTCAGGATTTGACGGAATTGAAACGGAACAAAGACTGGGAGAAAATCCGAGGTACTCAGATTGCTGTGATTTTCCAGGATCCAATGACATCTTTGAACCCAATTCGTACGATTGGATCACAGATTACGGAAGTGATTGAGAAGCATCAGAAAAAAAGCAGTGCTGAAGCAAAACAGATGGCTATCGAACTGATGGAGAGAGCGGGCATCCTCGACGCATCGAAACGTTTCAATGATTACCCCTTTGAATATTCCGGTGGAATGCGTCAGCGTATTGTAATTGCAATTGCGTTGGCTTGTCGTCCCAAAATCTTAATCTGTGATGAGCCAACAACTGCTCTGGATGTTACAATTCAGGCACAGATCCTTGACCTTATTAAGAGCTTGCAAAAAGATTATGGGTTTACGACAATTTATATTACACATGACCTTGGGGTGGTGGCATCTGTCGCGGACAAAGTTGCGGTCATGTATGCCGGCCAAATCGTAGAATACGGAACAGTCGATGAAATCTTCTTCGACGCGAAGCACCCCTATACCTGGAGCTTGTTATCTTCCTTGCCCCAACTGGGGATTAAAGGGGAGGAGCTGTACTCGATTCCCGGAACACCGCCTTCCTTATACCATGAAATAAAAGGGGATGCTTTTGCGCCGCGTAATCCGTACGCGATGAAAATTGATTTTGAAGAGGAACCCCCATTCTTCTCTGTAAGCGAGACTCATTCGGCCAAAACCTGGTTGTTGGATCCACGTGCTCCCAAAGTGGAGATGCCGGAAGGAATCCGTAATCTTGATGAGAAAATGAAAGCCTTGGTCAGTCACAATGGGGTCTATAAACATTTGCCGGAAGGAGAGGATTCGAAATGAGTGAGATCAAGGGTAAAAAAGAAGTTCTATTATCGCTTAAAAATGTCCAAATCTCTTTTGGCGTAGGCCGAAGAAAATTTATAGCTGCCAATAACATCAATTTCGATATCTACAAAGGTGAAACCTTTTCCCTCGTGGGGGAATCCGGCTCAGGAAAAACAACCATCGGCCGTGCTATCGTGCGCTTGAAGGAAACGAGTGAAGGAGATATCCTTTTTAAGGGGAAGAAGGTTAACCGAAAACTATCCAGGAAAGAAAATGAGGAAGTCATCCAAAGCATCCAGATGATCTTTCAAGACCCGGCTGCTTCCCTGAACGAGCGGGCAACCATCGAATACATCATCTCGGAAGGCTTGTATAATTTCCATTTATATAAAAACGATGCGGACCGGCTGGACAAGATTACAAAGATGATTTCAGAAGTTGGTCTGCTCCCGGAGCATTTGACCCGTTATCCCCATGAATTTTCCGGCGGTCAGCGTCAACGGATTGGTATTGCCCGGGCGTTGGTAATGAACCCGGAGCTAGTGGTCGCAGATGAACCGATTTCCGCGTTGGACGTGTCGATCCGTGCGCAGGTGCTGAACCTGATGAAACGGCTCCAGCAGGAAAAAGACCTGACTTACCTTTTTATCGCACATGACCTTTCCGTTGTCAGGTTTATTTCCGACCGCATCGCAGTCATCCACCGGGGGACAATTGTGGAGCTGGCGGAAGCGGAGGAATTGTTCCTGCATCCCCTGCACCCTTATTCCAAATCGCTTTTATCCGCTGTACCTGTCCCAGATCCTGAGATCGAGCGGAATAAGCAGCTGATCGTTTATGATGAATCAATCCATGACTATTCAACCGATAAACCCTCTTTCGTGGAAATTTTACCGGGGCACTTTGTCTGGGCAAATAAAGCGGAGGAAGCGAGGTACCGTAAGGAGCTTTAGTTATGTGTTAAAGCACAGGCTTTTGGTGCGACAGGCTGTAAAATTATAAATTATTCATAAGGGAGATGGTAACGTAATTTAATACGTTACCATCTCCCTATTTTTCTTTACTTTATAGGCTCTGTGTCAATAGTTGGGGCGGGATTCTCTGAATCCCGCATTACTATGTTTTGAGCCATTTTAATGTTTGTTTGGATGACGTGCATTTATTATAGAGCCGTTATCATGAATAATTTCAGAGCAATCCGGTTAAAATTAACATTAAAGTTATGGGTGCCCATGGAAATCACAGGAAGAAGACGGAGGCAGAAGGATGAAGAAATATTATTTGCTAATTTTAATTGTCAGTGCAGGATTATTAATATCCAGCCCGAGGCAGGCGCTGGCTGCAACAGGACTGTCGGAGGCGGAAGAAATACTTCTGGACAAGCTGAGTACAGGGTTGGAAGTGGATGGAGAGACAAGATATATTCCGGTTGCGTATTTAAATCAAATAGAGAATGAGTTAATCAGAAATAAAACGGATCTTACCATGGAGCAGGCAGAGGCGGTTGTGGAAAAATGGAATGAGGTGTCCCGCCTTATGGAGGATATGGATATTCAGGATGTGATGAATGTCCAGAGCCCGGAGACTGCGCTGAAATTACTGACCCTGGTCAGCGAAGCAGCTTCAGAGATTGGCTATTCTGTCACTCTTGACCTTTCGAACGGAAGTGTTAATATTACGGATCCGGAGGGAGAAGAGGTCTATCTCGCGAAGAACACAATCAAACAGACGGGCTTTGAATACCAGCCGGTGCTTATAGGCGGAGGGGTGCTTTTGTCCGTTTTTGCCGCTTGTATATTCTTATACGCTGCTGGAAGCATATACCTTCGATGGAAGAAAATAATGAAATATAAGAAACAGCCCAAGAAAAGCAGATTATCAGAGGAAGAGAAGGAAGCGATCATGGAGAGATTGATAGCGGATCTGCGGGCAGGGATAATGGCGGATCAGATAGTCGGAGCAGATACCGGAGATGGGGCCAGATGAAGAGAAAAATGTTTCGAGGGCTGGTATATCTGTGCTTCTCATTCCTTCTCCTGCTGGTGGGATGCGGAATTATATTAAAGCTCATGTTTCCGGGAATTAATATTTTGTATGGTATTAATTCTATGGTGTCAAGAAAAGAGGATATAGGGATCGGTCCGGAGTTGAAATCGATCTATCAGCCGGAGCTTTCTGCAGAGGAAGGAACCCGGGCTTTGGAGGATGGTAAGTCTCCTTATGGAACAGCGGGTTTCAGACTGGGAGAAGGGGCGGATGCCAATGGGGCACAGGAAGCCGATGAACAGGAAGTAGAAACGGTTTCAATGAATGAGCTGCAATTTCCGGATTTGGGAATGCATTATGCCATGCTTTTTTGTGCCAGGATACAGCTGGAGGCTCCGGTTTACTGGGGGGATACCAAAGAAATCCTGCATTCCGGTGTCGGCCAGTATACAGGAAGCTTTCTTCCGGGCTTTGGACGCAGTATTTTGCTTTCGGGACATAATACGAGCTTTTTTAAACCGCTGGAGAAAATAGAGGAAGGAGATATCGTAACCTGCAGAACCAATTATGGAGAATATCGTTATGTGGTGAAAGAGATGCTGGTAATGAGTGCGGAAGACGCGCAGAGACAGATGGATGGGATCTTGTCCTCCCGAGAAGAGGTCTTAATTATGTATACTTGTTATCCGTTTGAATCCATTGCAAAGAACAGGGATAAGCGCCTGTTTGTATATGCTGATAAAGTACAGGGTCCCCTCATAAAATAAGGGGGCCCTGTATGGAGAAGTGGGGAAAGTTTTAGTGAAAAGCAAAATAAATACCGGTGATGATGCTGACCCACAGCAGCAGGCTGATGGCCAAGCCATGAATTAAGCCACGGAAAAATTTAAGTTCGTTTGTCCGCATTTCGAGTACCTCCTGCAATATATCTTTCTGATTAGTATGGTCCATTTATCCAAAATCATACAGTCATCCATAGATTACATATATCGATCTCATAAAGCACGTACGGAAAATGACATTTATATAATTAAAATAAATATAATTAATTATATAAATATCTAATTAGATATTGACATCCTGGAATATATGTGTATAATTAAAGTGAATAAAATGCATATGTTTTATGGCGATTTTATTAGAATATAAGGCAGTGTATGCCGTAATGGACAAGGGGAGGCTATTATGAACGATGTAGAAAAAGAGGTTGTATTCTCATATTTTGACGGAAAAATTGAGGAATGCAGCCGGCACAGGAATGCGCTGTTGGACGACGGGCGGAAGGATGAGGCGGTTTTTGAAAAGATTCGTGCCAATGTCTATGATATTTTCAAGAGTGTATTTACCGTTGCATTAAAATCTGCAAAGGGTACCAATGATCCGGAGGCTGTTCAGAAGTTTTATTTGCAGAAGATGGAGGAATTGCCTTCTGCCTGGAGAGATTCCTATAAAAAGGCCGAGCAATTTGGAGATGTGGAAAAGCTGCATATTGAAAGTATCAAGCTGGAGACATTGGAAGAGATACGTTCCTCAATGAAAGAAATCTGGGGGGACAAACAATGACAGAAGCAGAAGCAATAAAACTTTTTAAATGTCTGTCGGATAAATCCAGGCTTCAAATATTAAAATCCCTGGTTATGGAAGATATGTATGTGGAGCGCCTGGCTGAGCGGCTGGGACTGACACCCCCCACTATTTCATTTCATCTAAAGAAGCTGCTGGATGTGGGTGCGGTCACCTCTTATAAAAATCAGTATTATACCATGTATTCGCTCCGAAAGGAGATTTTCATGGCGAATATGATCGATATTATCAAGGAGGAATCCGACGAGGCAGAGCTGCAGTCCCGGAGAGATGCCCAGTATCGTCAGAAGGTAATCAGCGCTTTCTTTGAATATGGAAAGCTGAAATCGATTCCGGCGCAGCGGAAGAAGGAACGGATTGTGCTGGAGGAGATAGCAAAGGCCTTTGAGCCGGGGAAAATCTATAGTGAGCGCGAAGTGAATATCATGATTGCCGATTACTATGATGATTTCTGTACCATTCGCCGGGACATGGTGTCGGAGCAGCTTCTGGACAGGAATCAGGAAGGATATTGGCTGGCCGAATAGCAAAGAACAGTACAGCCGGAGGGACTCATGATGAGCCCTGCCGGCTGTTTGTTATTCCGCCCGTTCCAGACACCATGAATGTGCGCGTCCGGGAAGCTCACAAGGCCGGAAATTAAGTTCCGAAAGGATTTGAAGTCTGTCCGAAGCAATGGGAACCGCCTTTGTTATAATCTGATCCGTGCCGAATAGCAGAAAAAAATCAGTGGTACAAAGGATCAGCAATTCCCGGATGAAACCGGTATGTTCATATTCGGAACAGAGATCAAGCCGGAGGACACCGTCCATGATCTCATAGCCGCCTTCCTTGCCGTAGGTGGATATAATGGGGATACCGGCCTGATTCAACGCGTCAATATCACGCTGTATCGTACGTTTGGATACCTCGAACCGTTCCGCCAGCGCTGATGCGCTGACCGTTCCTCTGTTCAAAAGGTACATGGTTATGGCAAGGAGCCTGTCTATTTTCATAAAATTATATCCTCGGCTGTGAACATCATAGGGGTTTTCCGCTTCCGTGAATCGTGTTGTTGATTATGCCCAGATCCTCTTTTGCATCTTTTACAATACCTTTGAGAGCTATGCCAATAACCAGGGAGAAGAGGGTTGATGCCAGAAAGAAGAAAAAGCGAAGTTCCTGCCCCTTGAAAAAAGTAATAAACATGGCCATAAAACAGATGCCGCTCAAAGCCAAAAGAATATTTGCCAATCGATTAGTTCTGCTGAAATATCTCATGTCTGACCTCCGTTAATCATAAATGATACGATGATTTCATTGATTGCTGCTTTCTTTATCATAGAAGCAGTATAACACGAAATGGACAGAATAAAAACTCCTTATTATAGTTATGTATAATATGGATTTTACCATTTCTGCAATGATTGACGAAGCAACAACCAGGAGATATAATAAATACATAAATATCCCCTGGCGGAAAGGAAAGGAATGCGATGGTAAAGGTGCTGTTTCTGGAGGATGAACCGACCATACAGGAGGTTCTGGCAGAATATATGAGGCTGCAGCAATACGATGTTACAACAGCCGAGGATGGAGAAGCTGCCATCCGGCTGCTGGAAGCATCATCTTTTGATCTGGCAGTATTGGATATTATGGTTCCGAAGAAGAGCGGCCTGGAGGTGCTGGAATACATCAGAAGCTCCAAACCTGATATGGCAGTGATTATGCTGACGGCAATCAATGATGAGTATACCCAGGTAAAGGCATTTAACCTCTATGCGGATGATTATGTGATTAAACCGGTCTCGCCCTTAATTCTGCTGAAACGGATGGAGACCATACTTCGGAGGACCCGCTCTTCTAATAAAAATCAGGAGAAAATAGAAGGGCTGTATCTGAATGAGGACTCCTACCAGGCGTTCTACAATAATATCCCCCTGCAATTAACTCTCAGCGAATTCCTGCTGCTTCAGGTGCTGAAAAAGGATGCAGGAAGAGCCTTCACCAGAGAGCAGCTGATCCTTAGAATCTTCAATGAGGATTATATTGGCAATGACCGGATTATAGATGCCCATGTAAAAAATCTTCGTAAAAAATTGCCCTGTAATTATATCAAGACAGTAATCGGTGTGGGCTACCAGTTTAATGATGAGGCTTAGAAGGGGGTAATAATGAGCTTATCCAGAAAAACCTTTCTTTACAGTGCTTTGATCTCCGTCATTATGATATCCCTGATTGTGGGATATTTTATTCTCATGCTTCCCTCCCTGTATGTATCCTATATGCAAAATAGAAATTATGCCTCTGTTCTGACTCTGCACGAGGGTTATATGGAGCTGAGGAGCTATGACCGGCTGGAGGTCAAGAATCCCTCTGCGACCATAACAATTGAGATTCCAAAGACAGGGAACCGTATTTTTATAGTGAATAAGGTTTTCCGGATTACAGTAGAGGTTCAGGAAGGGAGGCTTCAGGAGCTCCTTGAGAAGATCCGGTATTATGCAGCCCATACGAAGGAGCTTTCGTCCGTTGGGGAAGAGGATTTTAATCTGGATCAGATCATGGAGGAACTGGAACTCCAGACGCTGCCGGCAATGTCTGAATTGTTGGAGCAGTATCCTCTGAAATTTGATATTGAATTATTTCAGGACAAAGATACTTTTCGGGTACTCTCCTCAAAGCTGCATATGGAATCGGAGAGCCTGATGATCTTTGAGGGAAATGTAACGGACGGCCAGAATTATTATACCAGCTATATTGCCCTAGGAATGACAGAAGAGACAATTGATATTACTGTTATGCCCATCATGACTCCGAGAATAGAAGAGATCAGCCCGATTATTTTTCAAAGCCTGCCCATGATCGTAGCGGTTACCCTGCTGCTGGTCCTGGTATCCTCCCGGATATTCTCCCGGCACATTATCCAGCCGATTATCCGGCTGGCCAGACATGCCCAGTATCGGGCGGCAGAGAAGGATCTGAGACTGGAGCCGATTCCGATAACGGGGAAGGACGAGATCAGCAGCCTGGGGAAGAGCCTGAACGGTTTATATCAGAGAATACAGGAAAGCTATGGGGAGCTGGAGGTTAAGAACCAGCATCTGGCGGAAGAGAATAAACGGCAGGAGGTCTTCCTCCGGGCATCCTCCCACCAGCTGAAGACTCCCATCTCCGCGGCGCTGCTGCTGGTACAGGGAATGATCAGCGAGGTGGGGAGATATAAGGAAGTGAAGGAGTATTTGCCGAGGGTGAAGGAACAGCTTCTGTCCATGGAAAGGATTGTGGAGGATATTATCTATCTGAACCACTGCTCCCGGAACCTGGAGCTGGAGCGTATATCCTTGCCGGATCTGCTGGAGGAGTGCCTTGGAAATTATCGTGTCCAGATAGAGGAAAAGGCCCTTGATGTGATCTGGGAGAAGCATCCGCTCAGCATTGATACCGACAGGGAGCTGATGAAGAAGATACTGGATAATCTGATTTCCAATGCGGTTTACTTTACGCCGGGGGAAGGGCGGCTTCATATATCCTGTGAGGAGGAAAGAATTCGTATCAGCAATTATGGTGTGACTATTGATGAAGAGCTGCTGCCCCATGTATTCGACCCCTTTGTTACCAGTGTGGATCAGAATAAAGGGCATGGGCTGGGGCTTTACGTGGTGTCTTACTATGCGGGTTTTCTGGGCTGTCAGGTGAAGCTTCGCAATATTGACGGAGGAGTCGAGGCTGAGCTTGTCTTCCGAGGCAATCCTGCAACGGCTGTATAATGAGAGGAAACAGGAATTTGCATAAGGTGCTGTTACCAGCTGCGCCGATACACAAGAGTCCGCTTGCGGACTCTTCATTATCGTATGGGAAGGTTTGTCTATTAAGGGGGGTATTAATTGCTGAATTGTCTTATCTGTCATGATATATGCATGGAATCTTCATTTCAAATTCATATGCCTTTGTTATAATCGTATCATAAACAGAAATAAAAATTCATAAATGAGAGGATGGGAGGCCCTATGGTGGTTATTAACAGCCTGCAGGTCCGGTATGGAAGCCAGCTGGCCCTGTCAATCGAGGAACAGATCACCTTTGAGGAGGGAGACCGCATTGGCATTATCGGGTCCAACGGAGCCGGTAAGACCACGCTGGTTAAAAGCATTCTGGGACTGACAAATTACCAGGGAAGCATTGTCACCGGCCTCAAGCCGGAAGAAATTGCAGTTCATCTGCAGCAGAATCACTATGTCAATACCATGGCGGTGAAGCATATCATAGAAACCGTGCTGGACACAAGCATTAAGAAAAATAAGCAGCTGCAGGAGCTTATCGCCTTCTTTGATTTTGAAGGCTGTTTAAATAAGAGATATTCCGCCCTGTCGGGAGGGCAGAAGCAGAGATTAACTATTATCCTGGTGCTGATCCAGGACGCGCCCCTGGTGTTTTTCGATGAGGTCACTTCGGGACTGGATTTTGAAACGAGACAGAAGCTGATGTCCAAGATGGGAGAGTGGTACCGGCATAAAACCTCCACCCTCTGTATCGTATCTCATTATTATGAGGAGCTGGAATATCTGGTGAATAAAATATTAATTCTTGAGGCCGGCCGGGTTGTGGACTACGGCTGCAAGGATGAACTGTTCCGGAAGCACTGCGGAAAAACGGTAATCACCGTGGATAATAATGAGAGGAACAGGGAGCTGACACAGCATCTGCGCAGGCTGGAAGCGCCGGAGCATCTCATTGCCCTCTCCTGCCAGAACAGCCAGCTGGAACGGGAGATCACAGAGCTTTTGATCCGGGAGGATATTAACTATAAGCGAAGCAACAATGATATCGAGATTATGTCCATCAATGCGAAAGCAAGCTTCCGGGATTCGTTAAAGTCTGGAAAGCATGAGAACGGGGAAGGGGGAAGAAGAAATGCAGAAACAGTTTAGCAGGAGGCTGATTCAATATGAATTGCGCAATATAGCCGGGAATCCCTTTGTTATCCTCTTTGGAGTAGTTTTTCCCATCCTTATGTGTGCGCTGTTTTCCGTTATGATGAAACGGCAGGTGCCGAAGGAGACCTATCCGGAAGTGATTACATCCATTTTTATCACCATGAGCATGATTATTCCCATGGCAATATTGCTGATTGGGTATGCGGCAAATTATTCACAGGAGCTGGAGAAGGAGATTCCCTTAAGGATGAACCTGTTCGGATTCCGGGAGAGAACGGTGTTGGCCGCCAGGATGATCGCTTATTTTATATTCCTGACAGCGGCTCTTTTGATCTATCTGGTGTCTGCGATGATGATTATTGATATTCAGGTGCCTGCACCCAGCTCGGTAGTTATTCTGGTTGCGGCCCTGTATCTGCTGTCCGTCATATTATTCGTTCTGGCCCATGGAATTTCCAACATATTCTGTAAATTCGGACCTACCTATGCGGTTTCTATGTTCCTGTATTTTGGCTTTATGATCCTCAGCGGAATGATGGGAATTACCGTCGATCATCTTCCGAAGGGAATGAAGGCTGTTGCCAGGGTTTTTCCCATGTCCTATATCAGCAGTGATTTCGTAGGCTTCTGGCAGGGGGGCAGTTATAATTTCGCTCCCATAGTGCAGTCCTATCTGTTCTTTGGAGCGCTGTCTCTGATCATACTGATACTAAGTACCCGCAGGAGACAGAGAATTGTAAAATAGACAAGAGAATGAGTTAATGAATCTACGAGCTAAGAATTCAGCCGGCAGCGACGCTGCCGGCTGAATTCTTCATGCGGGGATCATGGAAAATTTATGGGCTGCAGGGAATCATGAAAAATTCATGGGTACAGTTGACAGGAGCAAGGATATGGTTAATAATATTTTAAGTAGAATGCAAAAACAATCCACATGGGAAAGGAACGTAAGGATGAAGGAGATCATATTTTTAAAGCCTGTATTTAAGACGATGATCTGGGGCGGAACAAAGCTGGCAACGGAATTCGGCTATGAGATTCCCGGTGATCATACGGGGGAATGCTGGGCCATCAGTGCTCATAAAAATGGAGACTGTGAGATCAAAGACGGGGAATTCCAGGGAAGGACCCTGAGCTGGCTGTGGGAGAACCACAGGGAGCTCTTTGGCAATGTAAAGGGAGAGGTGTATCCTCTTCTGATTAAAATTATTGATGCGAGAACGGACCTGAGTATTCAGGTGCATCCGGACGATGATTATGCCAGGGAGCATGAAGTCGGTGCCCTGGGCAAGACAGAGTGCTGGTATGTCCTTGACTGTGACGAAGACGGGGAGATTGTCATCGGGCATAATGCCGGGGATAAGGAGCAGCTGGCCCGGATGATCCGGGAGAAGCAGTGGAAGGATTTGATTCGGGTACGGCCGGTGAAGAAGGGAGATTTCTTCCAGATAGAGCCGGGCACGGTTCATGCCATCAAGAAGGGGACTATGATTTTGGAGACCCAGCAGAACAGTGATATCACTTACCGGCTGTATGATTATGACCGGCTGGATCAGGGAAAGCCCCGGGAACTGCATGTTGATAAAAGCATTGACGTAATTCGGTGTCCTCATGAGGATATCCGTCCGGAAGGGGAGATTGTCCGGACGGCCTTCGGAGAGGACCGGGAGTTGATCGCCTGTGCGTATTACGGTGTCAGGCACCTTCTGCTTCATGGGGAGATGGAATGGAAGCAGGACAAGCCCTTTCTGAATGTCAGTGTGATCAACGGTTCCGGTGAGATTGACAACAGGGCCATAGCCAAGGGAGATCATTTTATTATTCCCTACGGGTATGGAAGCTTTCGGATAAAGGGGGAGCTGGAATTGATTCTGTCCCATGTGGGTGAGGAGCACCAGGAGATGGAATAACACGCTGGAGATATCGGAAGCTTTGCCGGCGGAAGCAGTTGAAATCTGCCTGCAGGAGATCCGAACTCATAGAAGAACAAGCAATGAAGGAGGAAAATAATGATAAGGGTAAAAGAAATCAGGGAGCATCTGGTCGGAGATATCATACCCTTCTGGCAGAGAATGAAGGATGAGGAGCACGGCGGGTATTATGGGGAGATGGATTTTGATCTGAAGCTGTTCAAGAAGGCGGACAAGGGCTGTATTCTCAACAGCCGGATTCTGTGGTTCTTTTCCAACGCCTATCTGACACTGGGGGATAAGGAGTGCCTGGCCTGCGCCGGACATGCCTGGGAATTCTTAAGAGACTGTTTCTATGATAAGGAGAACGGAGGTGTATTCTGGTCCGTGACCTATGACGGCAGGCCGTCGGATGACATGAAGCATACATACTGCCAGGCCTTTGCGGTCTATGGGCTGTCCTCCTATTACGCAGCATCGGGCGAAAGGGAAGCGCTTTCCCTGGCCTATTCCCTGGCAGATAAGATGGAAAGTAAGTGCAGGGATGAGGGGGGATACCTGGAGGCTTTTGACCGCAATTTCAGCCCTGCCCCCAATGAGAAGCTGTCGGAAAACGGAGTGATGGCGGGGAGAACCATGAACACCTTGCTTCATGTACTGGAGGCCTACACGGAGCTGTACCGGGTTGATCGGAAGGAATTCATTGGGAATAAGATACGGTGGATGCTGGAGCTGTTCGCAAAGAAGGTCTACCATCCCGGCAGAAGAAGGTTAGAGGTGTTCTTTGATCTGGAGATGAATTCTCTGATTGATCTTAATTCCTACGGTCATGATATTGAGGCGGCCTGGCTGCTGGACCGGAGTACCCAGGTGCTGCAGGATCCTGTATATACTGCGCTGATCAGACCGGTTACCATGGATTTGACCGACCACATCCATTCGGTTGCCATGGATACAGACTCGCTGAATAATGAGTGCGAAGAGGGCAGGGTGGATACCAGAAAAGTATGGTGGGTACAGGCGGAAGCGGTATTGGGTTTTCTTAACGGCTATGAAAAGAAGCCGGACCGGGTGGATTATTTGGAGAGCGCCGGACGGATCTGGGACTATATCAAGACCAGAGTCATCGATCCCAGACCGGGATCGGAATGGTTCAACGAGCTGTACCGGGATGGAACGCCCATCAAAACAAAGGAGCTGGCAGGCCCATGGAAATGTCCCTATCACAACGGAAGAATGTGCTTTGAAGTAATTAACAAGGGGATTCAATTTTAAGCAACAGAAAAGTGAAAATGGATCGAAGAAAGGGGAGTATAAAGATGCATCCTAATTACTATATTGAACTGAATAAGTATGAGAGGCTGATTGCCAGAAAAAATGAAAAAAGCGCCCAATATAACGGTATGTACCAACGCTATGTGAACCCGGTGCTGACCGGAGAACATATTCCGCTGTTCTGGAAATATGATCTGGATGAGAGGACCAATCCCTATTTCATGGAGCGCCTCGGAGTCAATGCCGTATTTAACGCAGGAGCTGTGGAGCTGGACGGAAAATACTATCTCGTAGCCAGAATAGAAGGAAATGACAGAAAATCCTTCTTTGGCGTGGCGGAAAGTGAGAGTCCGGTGGAGGGATTCCGGTTCTGGGATTACCCTGTGGAATTGCCGGATACCTGCAAGCAGGAGACGAATGTATATGATATGCGTCTGACGAAGCACGAAGACGGTTATATTTACGGTGTATTCTGCTCGGAAAGCAAGGACAGCGGGAACCCGGACCTGTCTGCGGCAGTTGCGGAAGCGGGAATTGTAAGAACCAGGGATTTGAAGACATGGGAGAGGCTGAATAATCTGAAGACGCTCCAATCACCCCAACAGAGAAATGTGGTTCTCCATCCCGAGTTTGTGGATGGCAGGTATCTGTTTTATACCCGTCCCATGGATGGGTTTATCGAGACCGGTTCCGGCGGAGGAATCGGCGTCGGGTTCTGTGAAGACATTACCAATGCGGTAATTGACCGGGAGGTAATTACCAGCAGAAGAAAGTACCACACCATTACTGAAGCGAAAAACGGGGCGGGCGCCGTTCCCATCAAAACCGACAGGGGATGGCTTCATATCGCTCATGGTGTGCGTAATACAGCGGCAGGACTTCGTTATGTAATTTATGTATTTGCCACGGATCTGGAGGATCCCTCCAAGGTGATTGCAGAGCCCTCCGGTTTCTATATCGCTCCCATGGGAGAGGAAAGGGTTGGAGACGTATCCAATGTAGTCTTCACAAACGGCGCAATTGCCAGGGATAACGGTGAAGTGTATATTTATTATGCATCCTCGGATACCCGGCTCCATGTGGCTTCCACCACTATTGACCGGCTGGTGGACTATACCTTTTGTACTCCCCCGGATCCCCTTCGTTCTGTGGAATGCGTACGGCAAAGATGCGAGCTGATTCGCAGGAATTTGGAGATTCTCCGGCAATAATACTTTATTCAGAAAACTCCGGCATCCGGATTGGAAGGGAGCCGGAGTTTTCTTGTGCCTTTTTGTGCAATGGTACACAGAATTATAACTAAATATGAAATAATACTTGAAACCAAGAGCACAATATAGTAAACTTCCCGTATATAGTATTGGTGCAAGGGGATTGCATCTTTAAATGGAATGAACATGATATGCATAATAATGCCATTGAGATTTTGTCGGGAATGCCATCAGGAAATAAAGACGGATGGGATTGACAGTAAGACAGGAAGGGAATAAAGGAGAGAAGCACAATGAAGAAGGTTACAATCCAGGATGTTGCAAAGGCCTTGAATTTGTCCAGGAATACAGTTGCAAAGGCGTTGAATAACAGTGATACCGTATCCTATGAGACGAGATACGTGGTGATTGAAAAAGCGTATGAGATGGGGTATTCCAAGCTGTCTCCGGTAGTGCTGAATGAATTTAAGCTGAGAAACAAGGTGGATGAGACGAAGACCATTGTAGTGCTTACCAGGAGAGAGATATCGGTTTTCTGGAACAGTATTATTATGGGGATTTCGGATGAGCTTAACAAATATGGCTGTAAGCTGCAGTTTAATTTTATCAGTGAACAGGATGAAAGGGATTTGGTACTCCCCCTGGATCTTATGGCCGAGGTGCATGGAATCATTATTCTCAGTGTGTTTTCGGCAGATTACATCCAACAGATTATGAAGCAGAATATACCTGTGGTATTTTTGGATGCTCCCTGTGATATAGAGAGTATCTCCGGTTACGGAGATATTGTAATATGCGAAGGCTTCCACAGTGTCAGAAAGATAACGGAAGATCTGATCTCCAAGGGATTGAGGAGAATTGGCTTCATCGGTGATGTCACCTATTGTAAAACTATGAATGACAGGTACCAGGGCTATCTAAGTGCTTTGCAGGGCGCCGGGATTAACCCGGATCCATCCATCATAGCCGCTTATCATACCCCCCACAAATTTTATAAAACGGATGAGGTGGACAGGGCGCTGAACAGCTTTTCCTCCATGCCGGAGGCGATTGTATGTGCCAATGACGATATTGCCCTGGATGTGATTCGCTGCCTTAAGGCAAGAGGATTATCGGTGCCCCGGGATGTGGCGGTAACCGGTTATGACAATGTGGAAGAAATGACGCAGGCGGAGCCGGTTCTGACAACAGTGCGAGTTGGAAATCAAAGGCTGGGCCGAAGATTAGTACAGCTGCTGATGTGGCGGATTCAAAATCCCGGTTTTCCCAAGGAGGTCATCAGCATTGGAGTAGAGATAATCCTGCGCCAGTCCTCGAATCGGTAGAGGGAAGGCGGAATAAGCTGCGGATGAGGATTGTACGGAAGTCTTTTTGCACCGGATTGCGGGTGCAAAAGGACTTCTTTTTGATTTTCACAATTTTTATTGCATATGCTTCTGAAATGTGATATTATGCACATATAAAACATGCAAAAATTGAGACAAAATGCGAAGTATAATGCATGATTAAGCGCAATATAATGCACTACATATATAAGGAGGAAACTATGAGCAAAGTAAAGATGATTACAGGTAACTTACCCAATATTCCCTGGCAGGAGAAACCGGCAGGCTGTGCCGGTCCGGTGTGGAGATACTCGGAGAATCCTATTATTGACCGTAATCCGCTGCCCGGAGTAGCCAGGATCTTTAACAGTGCAGTGGTGCCCTATCAGGGTGAATTTATCGGGGTATTCCGCGGCGAACAGGTGGACGGTATTCCCCATGTGTATATGGGACGCAGCAAGGATGGAATTCACTGGAGCTATGAGCCGGACAGAATTCCCTTTGAGAATGAGAGGGGAGAGCCCTTCATGCCGAAATCGGCATATGATCCCAGATTAATTCAGGTAGAGGACACCTATTATATTATCTGGTGTACGGATTTCTACGGTGCCGCTTTGGGGCTGGCCAAAACAAAGGATTTTAAAAAGTTTGTCCGGCTTGAGAATCCCTTCCTTCCTTTTAACAGGAACGGTGTACTCTTCCCCAGAAAGATCGGCGGAAATTTTGTCCTTCTGTCCAGACCCAGTGACAGCGGACACACCCCTTTCGGCGACATATTCCTGAGTGAGAGCCCGGATCTGGTGTTCTGGGGCAAGCACCGTCATGTGATGTCACGCGGGCAGCAGTGGTGGCAGTCTGTGAAGATCGGCGGAGGTGCGGCTCCCATTGAGACCAGCGAGGGTTGGCTGATGTTCTATCACGGAGTTACCGGAACCTGCAGCGGCTTTGTGTACAGCATGGGAGCCTGTATTCTGGATATTGACAATCCCTCCGTTGTAAAATACCGCTGCAGCAATTTTATCCTCACGCCGGAAGTATGGTACGAGGAAAGGGGATTTGTAGCCAATGTAGTGTTCCCCTGTGCGGCTCTGACCGATGCGGCTACCGGAAGAATCGCTATTTATTACGGTGCTGCTGACAGCTACGTGGGCATGGCCTTTACTACCGCGGATGAGATTGTGGATTATATTAAGGCAAATGATGCAGCCAACAGCGACGACAAGAGCCTTGGGATAATGTAAGCAAAGGGGAATTCTATCTTGCTTCCGTTATTACATCATAGGGCCAGTCAATTATTCCTCCAAAATCATATACGGAGGTATAGCCAAGATCGCTGAGTGCCTGAGCTGCCAAAGCGCTTCTTCTGCCGCTGCGGCAGTAGACAAGGAGGGTTGTATTCTTGTCCTTGAGCTGTTCTTCAGCCTTTTCACTTATTTCGTAATCAGGGAGGAGAAGAGCTCCTTCAACATGGCTTTCCTCATATTCCTCCTGGGTTCTGACATCCAGAATGATCAGGCCGGAATCGGTATCCATCATTTCCCTGGCCTGCTTTGCGTCAATTTTCATAAGGACCTTCTCCTCTTGTTCCGGCGAGGAGGTGTCCGTACCGGATGATGAGGTGTTTTGACTGCAGCCCGTGGCAGCCAGAGTCAGGATTGCAAATAGTATAATTAAAAGAGTCTGTTTTTTCATATCCGTATCCATGCCTTTCTCTCAGATTGGTTTATAATAAATTAATTATAACACAGAAAAGGAAAAGTTTCTGTGATGTTATCACGGGAAGAGTCTGGCATGCATTCGGAATATTGCCAAGAAGAGGGTATAATTTCGGGGTGAAAGGGATATAGATTATTAAATACATGCGTAGCAGCAAAGCGGCGGAGGAAGCGATGAATGAAATAAAAAATTTTACGCCGGAGGAGCTTAGCTTTTATGACGGGAAGGATGGGAGACCGGCTTATGTTGCCGTGGAGGGCATTGTATATGATGTCAGTTCCCTGGCTCGCTGGGCAGGAGGAAACCATTTTGGATTAAGTGCCGGAAAGGATTTAAGCGCTGCCTTCATGAGGTGCCATCAGGGGATTATGGAGCGGCTGAACGAGGTACCCAGGGTTGGGGTGATGGAATAGGTGCTCCCCAATAATAAAGCTCCTGTAACCGGGACGGAGTGACATCCCGGTTACAGGAGCTTTTGTATTTTATAACAGGGAACTGCTATAAGGCATTGTGGCAGAAGGCTACAATGTGATCAATCGGTATATAGCAGACAGAACCTGAGGGACGACAAGGAGGACGTTTTCCTCCTCCGCCGCAGGAATCTCCGTAGGAATCCCTGCAGGAATAATCGTCGGACATGTTGCAGCAGACATTCTCGGCAAGGGGATTGGACGGTGCAGCTCCCTGCCCTGTAACGAGGCGCAGGCAGGATTGATTTACCGAGATGAGAACACCGGTAAAGCCGCAGCCGGCGGCTCCGCCGCTGGAAGTGAAAACAGTAACAGTCTCTCCGATATAATCTTGTGCGTTTTCAAGAAAGCTGGGCCCGCGGTTCTTGCCGTAGAGGCTGCCGCTATTGCTGTTACCGCCGCTGCCGCAGCGGCCGTTGTTATTGTTGTTGCTATTGCAGCTATTGTTACTGCCGCAGTTACTGCTGCAGTTGCTGTTGCTGCTATTTGATATGCATGACATAGTTATTTCTCCTTTCAAATTATCTGATACGATCATATAAACCGGTTTATCCGGATTAGCATGCACTGTGGCAGAAACCGGCGATCATATTGGTAGGGATGTCGCATGCCGAGCCGGATCTGCGGCCGGAATCCTCGGCGCAGCCGGAATTCCCCCGGCAGCACACGGCTTCACTCAAGGGATTGGACGGCGGAGCCCCAAACTGGTTCACCAGGGTTACAAATTGCGGACTGACATAGGTCAGTACACCGGTAAAGCCGCATCCGGATGCCCCGCCGCTGGCTGTAAAAATAGTAACTGTCTGGCCGATACAGCGGTACAGTTCATCTATACACATAATAATTCCTCCTTTAATTATTTTCAGGATTTTTATATTTTTCTCTGAATCCTACTATATCTTATGTCTAAAAAGAGAAAATGCGCCAAAAAATAAGAAAAAAATTTATAAGTTTACTTATTATGACAAAACATAGAACAAACCGTACAAAAAACGTTTCTAATCGTATTTTCAAGATATTATTACAATAAGTGGAAAAAGTTGAATGTTTCAGCGTAATTTATTGCGAAATTAATTTAAAAATAATAATTATTTTGATTATATTGGCAGCATTATGTTTAAAATGCATAAAAGAATTAAATAAAAATGTTTTTATTGTTGATATCCAATAGGTTCTATTATATAATGAGAGCAACAAGATCATGAATAGCCTTTTATTCATGATATAATAAAAGCGGAATAAGGAATGCGCAGTGAGCAGTGCGCGGAGAACGCCCGCACGGCGGGCTTGCCCGTGAATTAGGAGAAGATCAGGAGTGAGAAACAGATGGTGACGATTAAGGATGTAGCAAAGGAAGCCGGGGTGGCAATCTCAACCGTATCAAATGTATTAAATAATGTTGATATCGTTAGTGACGAGAAGAAGCAGAAGGTACTGGAGGCGGTGGAGAAGCTGAAGTATGTACCGAATATGAATGCCAAGTTTTTGAAGTCGAATAAAAAGAATACCATAGGTCTGTTTCTTTCCAGCATCCAGGGTGACTTCTACCGGATGCTGATCCAGGCGGTCCATATACAGTGTAAGCAGAAGGGATATATGCTTAATATCTATATCAGCAATGAGAATACCAGTGACGAGATTTACAGCATGATCATTTCCTCGGGGGTTGAGGGGGCCATCGTTTTCAACGAGAGTCTGCATAATGAATATGTGGAGAGAATAGCCGTTACCGAGATGCCCGTCGTATTCATTGACAGGGAATACAGCGGCAGCCGGATGTCCAGCGTAGTAATCAACAGCTACGGAGGTGCCGCGCTTGCCATGGAGTATCTGATCAAGCAAGGGCACAGGAAGATTGGCTATATCCACGGAATTGATAATTTTGATGATGCGGCCAGATATCAGGCCTATATAGATACAATGGAGAAGTACAGCTTCCCGGTGGAGGAAAATTTGATTTTAAAGGGCTATTTTGAAGAAGCGGTTGCCTACAGTGAGATGCGGGTTCTGCTGTTAAAGGGGATTACACCGCCGGATGCATTCTTCTGTGCCAATGATGAGATGGCCTGGGGCTGTATCCGGGCTCTGATGGAGAGCGGTTACAGGGTGCCGGAGGATGTGTGCGTCATTGGCTTTGACGATGTCATGCTGTCCTCTTATTATAAACCGGCGCTGACCACCATTCACAGTCCGGTGACGGAGCTGGGCAATGTAAGTGCGGCGGAGCTGCTGCGCTTAATTGAAGAGGGGGACAAATGCAAGGGAAGCGTGACGAGACTATCTCCCACCCTGGTGGTTAGGGATACCTGCATTGTCAGGATATAATGAAAACGGAATGAGGATAGTGCGAGAAGAACATTCGCACAGCAAGCCTGCTTGCAATTTCCGATTGGAGTAACAGGATCATGAACCCGGTTCTGGTTCATGATATAATGAATGCGTAGTGAACATGATACGAGCTTGCTCGTTATCATGTGATCGGAGCTGGAGATCATGAACATGTTCTTTGTTCATGATATAATATTGATATGCCGTGAGGGCGGCAGATGGAGGTTGGAATGAGCAAGTATCAATTAACAGATGATGTATATAAGATAGCGGACTATGACGAACTGCCGGCATTCTCCAGCTTTCTCCCCGGACTGGCGGGAAAAAAGGGAATTCCCCTGTGGGTGTATTATACGAATCGGGGACAGGGTGTGAACAGCTTTGGCATCCATAATAAAAGCAATGCGATCATGGAGTTTAATCCGGCGAATACCGCATATGAGAATACATCGATTAAGGGATACCGTACATTTATCAAATGCAACGGGAAGTTTTTTGAGCCCTTCCGGGGATATCATACCGGGGCGGAGAGGAACTTTTATATCCGTAAGAACAGTTTCTGGATTGAGGAAGAGAACCGGGAATACGGACTCCGGATCCGGGTCAAGTATTTTGTATTGCCTGGCAACAGCATCGGGGCTCTGGTGAGAAAGGTTGAGCTGGAGAATCTGGACCGGGAGGAGAAACGGCTGGAGATTCTCGACGGTCTGCCGCGGATCATCCCCTACGGAATTGCCAATGGGCAGTATAAGGAGATGTCCAACCTTTTCAAAAGCTGGACGGAGATTAAGAATCTGGAGCAGAAGGCTCCTTACTATACTATGCGTGCCTCCAGTGACGATTCGGCGGAGGTATCCGAGGTAGAGGGCGGTTATTACTATGCCGGAATTCATGAGGGCAGGGTAATGCCGGTAATCTATGATGCGGAGGCCATCTTTGATTATGATACCTCTCTGGTAGAGCCTGTCGCTTTCCTGAAGCATTCCCTGGAAGAGCTGGTTCAGACGGAACAATGCTTTTACAACAAGGTTCCCTGCGGATTTACCCCCATCTGTCTTACACTGAACGAAGGGGAGGTTGGAGGGTTCCATTCCCTGACGGGATTTGCAGGAAGCATCGGGCAATTGAATTCGAAGCTGCCGGAGTTCTGTGCCGGAGACTTTATTGTGAAAAATGAAGCCATGGCGGATGAGCTGGCAGACCAGATGACGGCCGACATCAGAACCCGCTCCGGAGTGCCGGTATTCGACCAGTATATGGAGCAAAATTATCTGGACAATTTTCTTCGGGGAGGCTATCCCTTTGTTTTTGACAGAGACGGGAAAAAATCCGTAGTGCACCTGTTCAGCAGGAAGCATGGTGATCCGGAGAGGGATTATAATTTCTTCTCCATTGCCGGTGAATATTATTCCCAGGGAAATGGAAACTTCCGGGATGTAAGCCAGAACCGCAGAAATGATGTGTTCTTCCATAATGAGATAGAAGATTTTAATGTTAAGACATTCTTTGAATTAATACAGATTGACGGTTATAACCCCCTGGAGGTGCGTCCCTCCACCTTTCGGCTGGAGCCGGAGCGCCGGGAAGAGATCCGGGAGCTGTTAAAGGGAGAGGGGACAGAGAAGCTGTGGAAAATTCTTGACCAGCCCTTTACGCCGGGACAGATATCCAATTGTATTGCCAGACACAATATCCTTCTGGAATGCGATGAGGACGAGCTTTTGGAAAGACTTCTTGCGGCCAGTGTCCAGAATATTGAGGCAGGTTTTGGAGAAGGGTATTGGAGTGACCACTGGGATTATAACATGGATCTGGTGGATAGCTACCTGTCCATCTTCCCGGAGAAGAAGCAGCAGCTTCTTTTTAGGGACGGAAGCTATCGCTTCTATGACAGTCCCGCCAGAGTGCTTCCCCGCAGTGAGAAGTACGTTATTACGAAGAAGAATGAAGTAAGGCAGTACGGTGCCCTGGTTCATGATGAAGAGAAGATGAACCGGGAAGGATTTCAAAAGAACGGTACCAACTGGCTGAGGACAAAGCAGGGGGACTATGCCGTAACGACCCTGATGGGTAAGATGATTGCGCTGGCGGTCAATAAATTCTCTTCCCTGGATCCCTATGGCATGGGTGTGGAAATGGAGGGCGGCAAGCCGGGCTGGAATGATGCCATGAACGGACTGCCGGGTCTGTTCGGCAGCGGTATGTCGGAGACCCTGGAGATGAAGCGCCTGATCTCCTTCCTTCATGCCAATGTAACCCTGGACGGTGAGCTGGAGCTGCCGGAGGAGATCAGCAGCTTCCTGTCGGGAACGGCACAGCTTCTGGAGGAGGCGAAGAACAGCGGGTGGTCGGATCACACCTACTGGGACAGGGTAACGACTCTGCGGGAGCAGTTCCGGGAAGAGGTCCGGTTTGGGATTAAGGGCAGCTGCCGCAGCTGGAATACGAAGGAACTGGAAGAGGTATTCGGAGCCTTCCTTAAGAAGGTGGAGGAGGGGATTGAAAAGGCCTGTACCTATGGAAACGGAATTGTTCCGACGTATTTTACCTATCGTGCGGTTTCCTTTGAACCGGTTCCGGATGAGTCCGGACTGCCGGTAATCAGCGGCTACGGACTGCCGAAGGCTGTGGTGAAGGAGTTTGAAGTACAGCCCCTGCCGGCATTTCTGGAAGGGCCTGCAAAGCTGCTTCCGGCTTTGAAGGATAAGCGGGAGGCGGAAAAACTGTATCAGAGAGTGCGGGAAAGCGAGCTTTATGACAGGAAGCTGGGGATGTACAAGACCAGCGTTCCCATTGAGCATATTTCCATGGAGAACGGGCGGATCCGTGCCTTTACTCCGGGGTGGCTGGAGAGAGAAAGCGTCTTCCTGCATATGGAATATAAATACTTGCTGTCCCTGCTGCGTGCCGGTCTGTGTGAAGAGTTCTACCGTGATATTCGCACGGGCATGGTAGTGTTCCGGGATCCGGCGGAGTACGGAAGGAGTATTCTGGAGAATTCCTCCTTCCTGGCTTCCAGTGAGAATCCCAATCCCGGCATTCACGGCCGTGGTTATGTGGCACGCTTGACGGGTTCCACTACGGAGACTTTAAGCATGTGGATTGAGATGTTCATGGGCTCCCGGATATTCACCTTTGAAGAGGGAGAGCTGAAGCTGCATTTTGAGCCCAAGCTGGCAGATTGGATGTTTGACGGGGAAGGCTGTGCGTCCTTCACCCTTTTCTCCAGGTGCAGGGTGACCTATCATAATCCGGGACGCAGGGCGACCTTTGGCCAGAATGCTGCGGTTGTCAGGAGGATTGAGCTGGAGGATACGAAGGAAGTGATCCATGGGAGCTGTGTGCCCGGTATCCGGGCGGAACAGATTCGCAGCGGTCAGATAAGAGAGATAGCCATATATCTGGAATAAATCGAATAAAATCTGGCGCGATGCGCCGGTATGGAGGCAGAGATGAAGATTATCACCACGACATATAAGGAGCAGGTGAAGAATACGGATCTCCGGGAGATGGAGCTAATGGAGGGAGCCGGAGGGATGCAGAGTGTTATGGTGTATCCGGAGCTGGAATACCAGACCTTCCTGGGCTTTGGCGGAGCCTTTACCGAGGCCTCGGGCTATGCCTGGTCCAAGCTCAGTGAGGAGAACAGGAAGAAGGCACTGGAGCTGTATTTCTCCCGGGAAGGGAATGGTTATCGGCTGATGCGAAGCCATATTGACAGCTGTGATTTTTCCCTTGGAGTATACAGCGCCATTGATGATCCGGAGGATACCCGGATGGAAAGCTTTTCTCTTGCTCGGGAGGAGGAATATCTTTTTCCCTTGATGAGAGCAGCCAGAGAGACGGCGGGAGGAGAATTTGACCTGATGCTGACCCCCTGGTCGCCGCCGGCTTTTATGAAGACCAATTCCAAGAAGACGGAGGGCGGTAAGCTGAGGCCGGAGTATCGCCGCCAATGGGCGGAGTATATCTGCCGGTATATCGAAGAATATGAGAAAAAGGGCTTTCCGGTGAGCCGGCTGACCATACAGAACGAGCCGGCGGCAGTACAGAGTTGGGATTCCTGTATCTACACGGCACAGGAGGAGAAGGAGTTTCTGCGGGATTACCTTTATCCGGTCCTGCAGGAGAAGGGGCTCTCCCATATTAAGCTGAATATCTGGGATCACAACAAGGAACGCCTGTATGAGCGTGCCAGGGATATTATTGATAAGGATACGGATTCCATGGTGGATGGGGTGGCCTTCCACTGGTATTCGGGGGATCATTTTGATACGATACGGCTCACTGGGGAGGCTTATCCCGGGAAAGAGCTGATTTTCACCGAGGGCTGCGTGGAATACAGCCGTTTCGGCACGGATCAGCTGAAGAATGCCCAGATGTATGCCCATGATATCATCGGAAATCTCAATGCGGGAATGACCGGCTTCATTGATTGGAATATCTTTCTGGACGAGAAGGGGGGACCCAATCATGTGGGCAATTACTGCGATGCGCCTGTTATGGTTGATACCCGGACGGGCGAGCTGGATGTAAAGCTGTCCTTTGATTATATCGGGCATTTCAGCAAATATATCCGGCCCGGAGCCAGGAGAATTGGATTTACCAATTATACGGACCGGCTGGAGATGACGGCTTTTAAGAACAGTGACCAGTCCATAGTGCTGGTAATGATGAACCGGAATTCACAGGAGCTGCCGGTTACGTTTGAGCTGGGGGACAGAATTTTCTGCCAGGTGCTTCCGGAACAGTCCATTGTAACAGCAATAATAGAAGGATAGCGGCAGAGGGAGGGATATCACGATGAAATTAATCATAACCTGTTATGAAGAGCAGAAAAAGGAAACCCTGGTGAGGGAATATGAGGCCATACCGGAGGGAAAGGCGATTGAAAATCATGTGGTTAATCTGTACCCGAAAGTGGAATACCAGACCTGGCTGGGATTTGGCGGGGCGGTAACCGAGGCGGCAGGCTATGCCTTCTCCAAGCTGACGCCGGAAAATCAGGAGAAAGCGCTGGAGCTGTATTTTGGGGAAGGGGGACATGGTTATCATCTGATGAGAAGCCATATTGACAGCTGCGATTTTTCCCTTGGCACCTATGCGGCTATGGATGACCCGGAGGATAAGGAGATGGCGTCCATGAGTCTGGACCGGGAGGAGGAGTATATCTTTCCTCTTCTGAGAGCGGCGCAGGAGAAGGCGGGAGAAGCCTTTGATCTGATGCTTACTCCCTGGTCTCCGCCGGCTTTTATGAAGACCAATAACAGCCGTACCCATGGGGGAAAGCTGAAGGAGGAATGCCGGGAAGCCTGGGCGGAATATATCTGCCGTTATATTAAAGAATATGAGAAGAAGGGCTTTAAAGTAAACAGGTTAACAATCCAGAACGAACCAGCCGCGGTTCAGACCTGGGATTCCTGCATCTTTACGGCGCAGGAGGAGAAGGTATTCCTGAGAGATTTTCTCTCTCCGGCATTGAAACGGAACGGACTGAGGCATATCAAGCTGAATATCTGGGATCACAATAAGGAACGTATGTATGAGCGGGCCAGGGATATCATTGATCAGGACACGGATTCTCTGGTGGACGGAGTAGCCTTCCACTGGTATTCGGGGGATCATTTTGAAGCCATCCGTCTGACCGGAGAGGCATTCCCGGACAAGGAACTGATTTTCACCGAGGGCTGTGTGGAATACAGCCGTTTTAGCACGGATCAGCTGAAGAATGCCCAGATGTATGCTCATGATATCATGGGGAATCTCAATGCGGGAATGACCGGTTTCATCGACTGGAATATCTTTCTGGATGAAAAAGGCGGTCCAAACCATGTGGGGAATTATTGCGATGCGCCTGTTATGGTTGATATCCGGACGGGAGAACTGGATATCAAGCTGTCCTTTGATTATATCGGACATTTCAGCAAATATATCCGGCCCGGAGCAAAGCGGATCGGATTATCAAAGTATACCAGTGATCTGGAGGCAACAGCCTTTAAGAATCCGGATGGTTCCCTGGCGCTGGTAGTATTGAACCGGACGGAGAAGAAGCTTCCGGTGGTAATTCGTGTGGAGGGTAAGCTGATTGAGTTTGAGCTGCCCGGCAATGCCATTGCAACGGCTCTTCTGTAGCAGCTCCCACGTAAGAGATCATCTCAGACATAGCAGAAATAATTATATATAGGAGGGCTGCAGTTTCGGCGGACTTAAAGTCTGCAAAATTGCAGCCCTTTTTCAGGAACATAGTATGGGTTGCTGTAATAAACTGGTTATATTACAGTTGTTCTTATAACTCGCATTATTGCAATAGAATTCCTTGGGGGGTGCCGTGATGAATATAAAGGATGCGGTCAGAACTTTGCTGTTTAAAGATAAGAAGCTGGGTATGAATAACCAGCTGTATACGGTTTGGGGAGAGAGTCTGGATACCGGAAAAGTGTTGCAGGAATATCCAAGACCCCAGCTGCGGAGGGAGAATTACACGATTTTAAACGGATACTGGGATTACGCCATCCGCAATGACGGAGGGGTAAAACCCAGGGATTATGACGGCAGGATTCTGGTTCCCTTCTCTCCGGAGAGCGTGTTGTCCGGAGTCGGCCGCCAGCTCAAGCCGGGCGAATATCTCTGGTATCGAAGGGAATTATATATAGAAAGGCTTCCTTCCGGCAGGCGTCTCATTCTTCATTTTGGAGCGGTGGATCAAAGCTGTGAGGTATATTTTAATGATCATAAGGCCGCCGTCCATCAGGGAGGCTATCTTCCGTTCTCCGTGGATATTACGGAGGAGCTGAGAGAGGGGACGAATTTTCTGGTGCTGAAGGTGGAGGACCAATCTGACACCTCCTTTCACAGCCGGGGAAAACAGAAGCTGCTCCGGGGAGGAATGTTCTATACGGCCCAGAGCGGAATCTGGCAGACGGTCTGGTATGAGTGGGTGCCGGAGAATTATATTGAAGGAATCAAGATTACGCCCCGAACGGAGCAGGGGGAGGTTGAGCTGCTGATCAGCTGCAACACCTCTTATGGACGGCCGGAGCCGCAGCTGCAGTATCAGATCACTGTTCGGGAGGGGGAGAAGGTCAGATACACCGCTTCCTTTTATGAGCCGAGGATTGTTGTCAGACTGGAGGATTTTATATTCTGGAGTCCGGAGAGGCCCTTCCTGTATGATTTTACACTGACCGCCGGAGAGGACAGAGTGGAAGGATATTTTGCCATGAGAAGCGTTGAGCTGAAAGAGGATGGCAATGGGCATATCCGAATTCATTTGAATGGAAAGCCATATTTTCAGAACGGACTTTTAGACCAGGGATACTGGCCGGACGGATTATATACCGCGCCCAGTGACGGGGCGATGATTTATGATATTGAGAAGGCGAAGGCCCTGGGCTTTAATATGCTTCGCAAGCATATTAAAATAGAGCCTCTGCGCTGGTATTACCACTGTGACCGGCTGGGAATGCTGGTGTGGCAGGATATGGTGAACGGAGGAGAAGAATATAACCAGCTTCTGGTAGGATACCTGCCCACGCTTCTTCCCTGGATCGCCGGACGGATCAGTGACAGGCATTACCGGCTGTTTGGAAGAGGGAACCGGGAGGGCCGGCGGGAGTGGAGCATGGAATGCCGCCGGACGGTGGAACTCCTTTATTCTTGTCCCTCGGTAGTTGTATGGGTGCCCTTTAATGAGGGGTGGGGACAGTTTGATGCAAAGGAAGCCTATCGATTGATCCGGGAGCTGGATGCCACCAGGCTGATTGACCACGCCAGCGGTTGGTATGACCAGGGGATCGGGGACTTTGAAAGTGTTCATAATTATTTTCATCCTCTGAAGGTGCGGTATCGCAAAAGGGCGGTGATCTTCTCGGAAATCGGGGGCTATGCCTGCTATATCCCGGGTCACTCCTTTTCCTGGAGGGTGTACGGATATAAAATATATCTGACTGGGGAGGAGTTTGACCGGGCTTATCAGCAGCTTTACCGCGAGGAACTGGCAAAGCTGAAGGAGCAAGGGCTGTCAGCGGTAGTGTACACCCAGCTCAGTGATGTGGAGGATGAAGTAAATGGTCTGTTGACCTATGACAGAAAGCGTTGCAAGGTCACTCCTCTGGAGGTCAATCTTCAGGATGAAGAGAAGGTGTGAAAAGTCGAACTAAAAAAATGACACCTTCTAAAAAAATACTCTCCTTAAGATAAAAAAATGTTTTGATATACTGGATTTAGGTGTTAAAAGGTGTTTTTGGCATCTGAATTATAGCATATTTCACAAATATAAAATTCAAACTAAGGTGGTAATGATGAAGAAAAAATCAAAAATATTAGCCGGATTTCTAGCAGTCACCCTTCTTGCGGCTTCCTTTACGGGATGCGGGAACGCAGGAAAAGCCGGGGGGCAGGAAACGGCAGTGACAGTGGACAAGACAGAAATCAGCATGGATGAGATGCAGTACCATCTCCTTCTTGCGGAGATGCAGGGGCAGCTCTATGCTTCTTATATGAACAGCGGGGAGAACTACTGGGATGTGGAATATGAAGAGGGAGTAACTCTGGGGGAAGCATTGAAGGATATGGCCCTGGAGAATGCGATTAAATACGAATTGTTTTATCAGAAGGCCCTGGAGGCAGGTGATGCTCTGACCGAAAGCGATAAGGAAAATAACCGTTCCAAGGTGGAGAGCTTCACTAAGAATTTCACCCGGGAAAGACTGAGCAAACTGGGATTAACCGAAGAGAAGCTGATAAAGCTGCAGGACAAGATTGCATTGGCTGCGATCAGTTACTCCGCCTTCGAGAAGGGCGTTAAGACGGAGGAGGACAAGGTTAAGGAGACAATAAAGAAAGAGGACTATCAGCAATATGACATTCAGTATCTCTATGGGAAGGACCGGGAGGAGATGGAGAAGCATCTTTCAGAGGCGGAGACGGCAGAAGATATCACAGAGCTGGATCAGAGCGAGTCTCTGAATTCAGGGAAGCTGTCCTTTCTTGAAGGGAAGGATACCTTTGGTGAAGAAAAAAATCTGGAAGAGACCATTCCTACAATGCAGCAGGGAGAGGTGAGCGGCATTGTGGAGACAGTAAAGGGATTTTATATTCTTAAGCTGGTCAGCAATACCTCCGACAGCCTTTATCAGGAGGCACTGGAGCAGGCTCTCACGGAAGCGAAGCAGATTGCGGTGGAAAAAGCTTATGAGGCATTGAAAAAAGATCATAAAATATCAGTGAATCATAAAATATGGGACAAGGTTACCCTGGGAAAGTAAAGATGGTGTTGAAAATAAAAAAATGACACCTTTATAGAAAAATTGAGCATTATGCTGGGAAACAATATTGTTTATTATGTATTTAAGACAATGTTCACAAGACAAAATTTCCTGTATAAAAATAAAAACGATTTTATTTTTTAAAATTGCTTTAGGGAATGTGAGGATTAGGATGGAGGAATAGATTATGGCGAAAGCAACTGTAAGGGCAGGGAGTGTGCCGGTAATTGGCAGGGGTGGTGCCAAAGAGACACTGCGGAAGTGGTGGCGCCAGAGAAAACTGCAGATGATGGTGCTTCCCGGAATTCTCTGGATGCTGGTATTTAACTACATACCCATGGGCGGTATTGTGATTGCTTTTAAGAAATTCAAAATTACCAAAGCGATCTCTGAAGCTCCCTGGGTGGGCCTGAAATATTTCAAAGACTTCTTTTCGGATAGTAATTTTACCGATATCATGACGAATACGGTGGGAATCAGCCTGCTGAAATTACTCATCGGCTTTCCCCTGCCGATCATCTTTGCTTTGCTGGTGAATGAGATCAGGGGAAACAGATTTAAGAAGATATCCCAGACCATTTCGTATCTGCCCCACTTCTTATCCTGGGTAGTGCTGGGAGGTATCCTAACAACCTGGATGTCGAAGGACGGCCTGCTGAATGATTTCTTTACCTCGATTCATTTGTTGAAGGAACCGATTTCCTTCCTTGGCGCACCGAAGTATTTCTGGTGGATTGCCCTGATCACCGACAGCTGGAAGGAGCTGGGATGGGGAGCAATTCTTTATCTGGCGGCAATTGCCGCAGTGGATCAGGAGATGTATGAAGCCGCTACGGTAGATGGGGCTTCCAAGCTTCAGAAAATACGTTTTATTACCCTTCCGTCCATTACGGGAACAATTGCCATTATGCTGATACTGCAGGTATCCTCCCTGCTTAACTCCAATTTTGATCAGATTATGATACTGAAAAACCAGATCAATATTTCGCGCAGCCAGGTAATTGACACCTATGTCTACCAATTGGGAATGCAGATGGGCAACTATTCCTATGCGACTGCCGTAGGGCTCTTCAAGGCAATTGTCGCCCTGGCCCTTCTGTTGATAACCAATTCGACCTGTAAGAAGCTTCTTGGCAGATCGCTGTATTAAGGAAAATGGAGGGAACTATTTTGAAAACAATGCATGCAACGGCAATCAAGCGTTCTAAGGGAACCCTGATCTTCGATACCCTGAATACGATTTTTATGCTGGTTATCTGCTTTCTTTGTATCTACCCCATCTGGTATGTAGTGGTCAATTCCTTTAACGATGCGAAGGATGCGATGATGGGAGGAATTTACTGGTGGCCGAGGAAATTCTCCCTTGGGAATTACAAGGTGGTATTTGAGGACAGCGGAGTGGTACAATCCTTTAGGGTTACTATCGCAAAAACGGTGATTGGAACCATTACAAATGTGTTTTTCACGGCAATGGTGGCCTATCCCTTGTCCAAGAGTCACCTGGTGGGCCGCAAATGGTATATGGCAATCGGAACCATAACCATGTTTTTCTCGGGAGGCTTGATTCCTACCTTCCTCCTGTTTAAGAACCTGTCTTTATTAAATAACTTCCTGGTATATATTATACCGGCAGCTTTTAACTTTTTTAACCTTTTGATTTTTATCAACTTTTTCCGGGAGATACCGGCTTCCCTTGAGGAGGCTGCCCGGATCGACGGTGCGGGAGAGTGGAGAATCTTCCTGCAGATGGTGCTTCCGCTGTCTAAACCGGTGCTGGCGACCATCGCGCTGTTTAACGGTGTAGGTCAATGGAACGACTGGTTCGGAGGGGTAATGTATATGACCACCAGAGTGGATCTGGAGCCGATTCAGACCTATCTGTACCGGATGGTGGCACAGGTTCAGTCCAGCCAGGTGGCAAGTGCCTTCTCTGCTTCCAATGTCACCGCCTCTGACACAACCTCGACCGCCATCAAGCTGGCGACCATGGTGATCACAACCCTGCCTATATGCTGTGTATATCCATTCCTTCAGAAGTATTTTATCAAGGGAATGATGATAGGCGCAGTTAAGGAATAAATGCAAAATTATTTATAATGAGGAGGAAAGAACAATGAAAAAAAGCTTCAAGCAAATGCTTGCAGTTCTTCTTGTACTGGTGATGGCAATCTCCCTCGCCGGCTGCGGCAAGAAGGACGGAACTGGTGACGTAAAACCTACGACAGCACCTACAAAGGCACCTGCCACAGACACCAACAAGGATACTCCCGCACCGGAGGATACATCAGGTGAGGATACTCCCGCAGCAGAAGGAACCGTTCCCGGATGGCAGACTCATGCGGATGATAAGGTTACTCTGACCTGGTACATCCATTTCTCCTGGTTTACAACACCTTGGGGAGAGAATCTGGTATCCAAGACTATTACCGAGGATACAGGTGTTAACATTCAGTTTGTTGTTCCTGCCGGCAATGAGGCAGAGAAGCTGAACTCTCTGATTGCTTCCGATTCCCTTCCGGATCTTATCACCCTTGGCTGGTGGGAAGGTCAGGTTGGACAGATGATCGAGGATGAGATGGTTTATGCTCTGGATGAGCTGGCAACCGAATACGATCCCTATTGGTTTGAAGTTGCTGATCCCGGTCGTGTTGGCTGGTATACACAGTCTGACGGGCATATCTACGGATATCCCAACTCCTCCTTCTCCCCGCAGGACTATGAGAAATATGATAAAATTCCTTCCAATCAGACATTCCTGGTACGCAAGGATATGTATGAAGCAATCGGAAGCCCGGATATGACCACACCGGAAGGCTTTGTTGCCGCTGTTAAGAAGGCAAAGGAGATGTTCCCTGAGGTTAACGGACAGAGCCTGATTCCCATTGGTGCTCATGAATTCGGTGCTACCGGCAACAATTCCTTCGATCTGTTTTTAAGCAACTTCCTGGCAATTCCTTATGAGAAGGACGGACAGAACTACTACAGATACGATGATCCGGAATTAATCCGTTGGCTGAAGGTATACAGAGAGTTAGGAGCGGAAGGCTACCTTGCAGATGATATTTTCATCGACAAGAGAGCTCAGATGGAAGAAAAGATTGCTCAGGGACGTTATTTCTGTATGCTGTATCAGCGCACCGACTTTGCTGACCAGCAGAAGATATTATACGCCAATGATCCCAACAGCATCTATATTGCAGTAGACGGACCGAAGAACTCCAAGGGCGATGCTTATACCCTGCCCGGCACTGGTATCAACGGCTGGACCGTTACTATGATTTCCAAGAAGTGTAAGCGTCCGGATCGTGCAATCCAGCTGTGCTCCTATTTAATGAGCGAGTATGGACAGCATATGACCTGGCTTGGTGTGGAAGGCGTGACTTGGGATTATGTTGACGGTGTTCCCACAATGAAGCAGGAAGTTCGTGATCTTCTGACTGATGACAGAGCAGCATACGATAAGCAGTATGGAGCTGACTCCTGCTACTGGATGTTCCAGGATAACGCTATGGCGCTGTCATGGGCTGTTCCTACCGCAGAGCCTCTGGGACAGATGGAGCGCTGGACCTATCCTTACACCATTACAACCTCTCAGTATGATATCACCTTGGAAGCCGGTTCAGAAGAACAGGAGATTCAGTCCAAGATTGATAATGAGTGGGGTGCCGTACTTCCCAAGCTGCTTCTGGCTCCTACCGAGGCGGAATTCGATAAGATATTGGCTGATTTCACTGCAAAGCGTCAGGAGTGGGGCCATGATAAGGTATTGGCTAAGAGAACTGAGCTAATGAATGCAGCAAAAGATAAGCTGGGTGTAAAATAATAGTCTGAATAAATAGCGGCTACTACAAACTGGGATTATTGCAAAATGCTAGGACTATGCTTTTGCAGTAATCCCGGTTTTCGTAACAGCCGCAGGCTGAACTGTTACTGGTTTTTGTTAAGGAAGTAGGAAGCCGGGGTTGACAGCAGAGGTAATTCTGTCTAAGATGGAAGTATAAGGTAATACATAGACTGGCAGGTGCTGTATTACGGGTACCGGTGTATACAGGCGAACATGGTGCTGCAGGCAGAAAGGCTTGGTATAATGAAGAAGATAAGGGCACGCTTTGCGGCTTTAAAGCTGGACCGGAAAATATCCTTAGCGATTGTTATAACCGTTATCATTCCGATTTTCATCCTATCCACGCTCTATTTCCAGAACGTCAGGAAGACGGAGATACACAAGAAAATTAAATCGGTGGAGATGAGCTTTATCCAGCATTATGCGGAAATCCAGAAGAAGGTGGAGATGTGTACCATGTCTACCCAGGTGGTCATCCACAGCCAGAATATCTGGAGCGGTATTACGGCCTTCACCCAGGGGGACGGGGTCGCTACCCAGGAGCTTCTCCATTTCTATAACAATGATATAGCCAGCCTGGAGAAGCTGGTGAATTCCAATCCCTATCTGTATCAGATCCGGATCTATGTGGATGCGGATGTAAAAGAGATGATGCCCATTCTGTACAAAAAGTACCGGATGATGAAATTAAGCTGGGCACAGTCTGACTTTAAATCCGGCTCCTGGCAGTTTGATTACACAGATCAGATCTTTCCGTCTTATGTTTTGAGGCCGGTTTCTCATATTGCAGGATTTGTAACGAAGATGACCGGTCTGGAGGCCGGTCTGGACGCGACCATTGAGGTTTCCACCAGGATGGAAACCCTGTTTCCGGATATGTATGCTTCTGATAAGGATGAATGGGTCTGCTTCGTGGATGCCGAGGGAGCCATGTATTACGATATGGACCGTGAGAGCCCCTGGCTGGAGGATGCGAAGAAGTTCTATACCAATATAGAGGAGCACAGTGCCGGCTACACAGAGGAAAAGATGCTTGACGGCAGCCATGTCATTGTCTGCTTCCAGCCAATTCAGCAGCTGGGGGGATATCTGATCAAAATAGTCTCCCTGGATCAGACCATCAACGAGGTAAACCGGACAAGGAATGTATTCCTGGTCATTGCACTGCTGATTACGGCGGTATTAATCTTTTTTACAAAGCTTATTATTGATCTGATTCTGAAGCGCTTCTATGAGATTATTGATACGGTTCACCAGATCCGGAAGGGGGATCTGGGGATACGGGTGGTGAATCTCGGATCGGATGAGATGGGGGAGCTGGGATTGCAGATTAATAAGCTGTTGGATTATATCACCCAGTTGATGGAGGATAGCATTCAGAGGGAGCTCCTCTTTAAGGATTCGGAAATCCGGGCACTGCAAAACCAGATTAATGCCCATTTTATTTATAATGTTCTGGAGTCCATCAAGATGATGGCGGAGATTGACGGCAAATTCGAGATCTCCGATGCGGTCACCTCCCTGGGCAAGCTGCTGCGCTACAGCATGAGATGGGTGTCCAAGAATGTAACGGTGGAAGAAGAGATAGACTATATTAAAAATTATCTGGCGTTGATGAATCTTCGGTTTGATTACGAGATCTATCTGAGTCAGAATATCCCGGAGCGGATCTATTCCCAGGAGATACCGAAGATGTCCCTGCAGCCCATCATTGAAAATGCAATTTATCACGGCATTGAAGGCTTGGCGGAGGATACCAGCATCTATATGAAGGGAATTGTTTACGGAGACTACTGTACCATTGAGATCACGGATTCGGGCAGCGGTATGACCGAGGAGGAATTGGTGGAGCTGCAGAAGAAGATCGACGGGGAGATCAAGACCAGCGGAAGCTCAGGAAACGGAATCGGGCTGAAGAATGTGCAGGACAGGATAAAAATTACGTTTGGAACAAATTACGGCATCAGTGTTGCATCAAAGAAGGACTGCTATACGAAGGTAATTGTGAAAATACCATTTAAATAGGGACTTGGAGGTGGGGCAATGAAGCTGTTGATTGTTGAGGATGAGAAGTTGATACGGCAGGGAATCCATGCCATGGCGATGCGTTCTTCCGTAAGCTTTGATGAGATTATCCAATGCAAAAACGGGGAGGAAGCTTACGAGGTCATCAAGAACCGTAAGATTGATATCATGATTACGGACATCCGTATGCCTAAAATGGACGGAATTACTCTGGTGAAGGAAGTACAGCTGCTGCCGAATACTCCAAGGGTAATTGTAGTCAGCGGTTATGAGGATTTTTCCTATGCGGTGGAGCTGATGCGGGCCGGAGCGAGGGAATATATATTAAAGCCTGTTGACCGGGATAAGCTTTCAGCGATTCTGGTAAAGCTGGAGAAGGAAATTGAGGAGGAGCGAAGCCGAAAGAAGGATATTACCAAAATAAGCTATCAACAGTTTAAATATATGCTTTTAAACTCTGATATTGAGGATGCGGAGATACAGGAGATAGAGAGCAAATTCCGGGATTACTTTGTAGAGGGAAATTATGTGGTATGCTGTACGAATTATAAGCCGGAGGGAAGGGAAGAGCAGGAGAATGTTATTGTGCTGGAGGAGGTAGAAGAGCAGAGCGTATTCATTCTAAAGGCTTCCGATCTGGATGAGTTCCTGTGTGATCAGTTAAACCGGCATTATGTGGGCGTCAGCCGGGAGCATAATAAGCTGAGGGAGCTGATTGAAGCCTGGCAGGAGGCTCTGGAGGCCAGGAAGAACGCCTTTGTAACAGGAAGCTTTATAGTAAGGTACAGTCCGGCAGAGTACAGCGATGCGGGCATTCCCGAGGAGACCCTGGAGCAATATGTGCAGCTGGTCGGAACGGACAAACTGGAGGCGGCCAACAAGCTGCTGGTTCATATCCTGTATAAGACGAAGCAGGGAATGATCAGCGCGGACCGGTTCAGTGAAGCCATGAAGTCCATTGTGGATAAGATCGTTGCCAACTATAAGAATGTGATCAATCTGGACGGGGAAGAGAGTGTGCCCTTTACCAGAGTCTTTCATTTTGATAATGCCGTTGCTTATTATGAGGAATTTTCCCGCTGGGTGGAAGGAGTGAATGCCAAGATTCTCACTGAATTTGACGACTATAAGAATAAACAGAAGATTCAGAAGGCAATCCGCTATATCCGGGAGAATTATGATAAGGATCTGAATATGGCGGTGGTCTCCAACTATATCTCCATGAATTATTCCCTGTTCTCCTATGCCTTTAAACAATATACAGGGACAAATTTTGTGAGCTACTTGAAAACCATCAGAATAAATGAAGCAAAACGTCTGTTGGAAGAAACAGATAAAAAAGTCATCGAGATCAGCAGCACCGTCGGCTATAGCAATGAGAAGCATTTTATGAAGTTGTTTCGGAGCGTCTGCGGGGTGTCTCCGACGGAATATCGGAAGAATACTCAGGTAGGCAGGACGAAGGATGAAACATAAGAATGGGAAGCGGCAAAGCCGAAAAGAGACGAGCTAGCCGTAATCGGAGGGCAAAAGCGGTGAAGACGAAGCAAAAGAAGATGGAGCAGCCGGTTGGTTTTGAAAATAGAAGGGAAGGCCGGCTTTTTATACATAGCATACGGATGAAGCTGACAGGGGTGTTTCTGATCCCTGTGGCACTGATTATACTTCTTGGATTTCTTTCTTATCAGAAATCCTCCCAGGCTATGATTGAGAATTATGAGACCTCCAGCGCGACGGCACTGGAGATGATGAAGAGCTATTACCAGCTGGGGTTTGAGTCTGTAACAGCGAAAATCAATCAGTTTCTCACCAATGAAAGCATTAAGAAATATTATTCGGGGGTTTATGAAGGGGATTCTTTGGCAGAGATGGAGCAGTATAAGCTGATCCAGAATCTCCTGTCCTCCAATTCCATGGAGGATAGAGTGGTTAAGGATATCTATATTTTTGCCGGGTATGGCATGGGAGCATCCGCCCGCGGAACACTTCCGGCAGATCTGTATTCCAAGTTCCAGGAATCAGAGGAGGGAAAGAGTTTTATTGAATCCAAAAGCCGCTTTCAATGGAGGGGATACCATGACTATCTGGATCAGGCTCTGGCGTCCACCAGCAATGACTTTGGTCTTGCTCTCACCTATTATCTGTATAATACCAATAACAAGAAGATCGGCTTTATTGTAATTGATATTAAGAGGGATTTTCTCACAAGAGCCATGGAGGAGGCCGGACTGGAAGAAGGCAGTATTCTGGGCTTTATCACCGGGGATGGGAAGGAGATCCTGTTGGGAGATTATCCGGAGAATTTCAGCTTTGCCGGTACAGAGTTTTATCAGGAACAGATGGCCTCACAGGAGAGTGAGAAGGAGCTTCCTTTGAAGGGAGATGCCGCAAAGGAGCAGATAAGAAAGAGCTATGAGCAGTATGGAGGCCAGGAATATCTGTATCTCAGCACCTCTCTCGGAACAGAGCAGGTGGTTCTCTGCGCTATGATTCCCAAGGACAGGATCACCAGGCAGTCGGATGAGATGCTGACGCTGACGGCTACCATCGTAGTCATTTCCAGCATAATAGCCATTGTGGTAGGAGGGCTTCTTGCTCTTGGCATTGCCAAGACCATCAATAAGACCAATGCGGTGCTGGAACGGGCAGGCAAGGGAGATCTCACGGTTACGGCTCATCTGAAAAGAAAGGATGAGTTCAATCATCTGGCCGTTGGAATTAACCGCATGATTGCGGGTATGAAGGATCTGCTGCTGCGGACGGTGGTGGTAATCCGTACGGTCACCGAGAATGCAGGGTATGTCAGCAGAAATTCTTCCCTCCTTCTTCAAGCCACCCAGGAGATCACGAGGGCGGTGGAGGAGATCGAACAGGGCGCAAGCCAGCAGGCCAGTGATGCGGAGGAATGCCTTCACCAGATGTCGATCCTGTCGGACCGGATTGGTACCGTAAATGAGAAGTCCGAAGATATTGGCATGATTACCTGTAAGACCAGGAACATTGTGAAGGAAGCGGCGGAGATTGTGGACGAGCTTTCACGGAAGGCGAAGAATACGGTTGATATTACCAATATTGTAATTGAAGATATTGAGAAGCTGGAGGAGAAATCCCTGGCTGTAAATCAAATTCTTCATACCATCAATGAGATATCGGAACAGACGAGTCTGCTTTCGCTGAATGCTACCATTGAGGCGGCCAGAGCCGGTGAATACGGCAAGGGCTTTGCGGTTGTGGCGGAGGAGATCCGCAAGCTTTCGGCCCAGACTCAGGAGGCGGCGAACCAGATAGGAAGAATTATCGCCCAGATTACGGAGCAGACCAGGGAGACCGTAACTACTGCCCATAAGGCGGAGGATATTGTGGCGACCCAGGAAGTGATATTGAAGAGTACGGTGGAAGCGTTCCACAGTATCAATGATCATGTGGAGCGGTTGTCAGATAATCTGGTGCTGATTACCGGGGAGATCTCGGAGATTGAGAGAGCCAAGGAGGATGCGCTGAGGGCCATGGACAGTATTACTTCCACAACACAGCAGACGGCCGCGGCCACCGGTGAGCTGGGGGCCACCGCGACGGACCAGATGAGGTCGGTGGAGGAGCTGAATTCCACGGCGCTTCGGTTAAATGAAGCCGTGAAGGATCTGGAGGCCACTGCTTCGGTATTTATGATAAATAAAGAGGAAGCATGAAGCCTGTTATGTGCAGAATAAAGACAGATTTGTGCAACGGCACAACTTCACAGTTTAGGGACAGAATGGAGGAATTGAGATGGAAGAGAGGAAGAAGGGGTATCGTTTGGTATGGAGCGATGAATTTGAGTATGAAGGGGCTCCGGATCCGTTGAGATGGAACTATGATCTGGGCAACCACCAGTGGGCCAACCAGGAATTGCAGGCTTACACGGACAGACCGGGGAATGTGTCGGTTAAGGACGGCAGGCTGGTGATACGGGCGTTAAAGGAACAGGACGGAGAGAGAGCTTATACTTCAACCAGACTGACTACTTATGAAAGACAGTCCTGGCAGTATGGTCTGTTTGAGTTCCGTGCCAGGCTGCCCAAGGGGAAAGGCTCCTGGCCGGCAATCTGGATGCTGCCGGATTCCATCCGAACCGGCACGCCATGGCCGCGCTGCGGTGAGATCGATATCCTGGAGCATATCGGAAGGAGACTGGATCAGTTGTTTTTCAGTATTCACAGTGAAAAGCATAATCATACCAGGAAGGATACGAAGCAATATACCGTATTCCGGGATTTTCCGGGAATCAGCGATGGTTTTCATGATTATCATATGGAGTGGACACCGGATTTCTTTGAGTTCTATGTGGACGGAATCAGTGCCTGCCGTTTTGAAAAAAGCGATGACCCGGAGGATCAGACCGCTTCTGCCTGGCCCTTTGATCAGCCCTTCTATCTTATTTTGAATATTGCGGTAGGAGGCGGACTGGGCGGAGAGGTGGACGAAGCAGCGCTGCCCTTTGTGATGGAAGTCGAGCATGTCAGAGTGTATCAGAAGGACAGCCGGGACTAAGAGAAAGGGTAAGAACCAACGAGAAGCAACGAGAAGCAATGAAGACCAACAAAAACGAACAAGGGACAACGAAGGAGAGAAATATGAAGGGGTATGAGTTTTTAGATGAAAAGGGCAGGTTCCGGCTGGAGAACCCGGAATCGACCAGCTATCTTTACTTCCCGATTGCCAATGAATGCGGTGTAATGAGCTGTGTTACGCCTACCCTGGGCGGAGACAGCAAGATGGGACAGAATACCTTTCTGCTGGCGCCGGTCAGCAGTGAGGATCTTCATAATAATAAATCCTCCAGAAATTTCTGGTGCAGAATCAATGACCGGGAGATCTGGTCTGCCGTGGGAAAATCAGCCTTACAGGAGGCGAAGAGCTTTCTGGGGGAGAAGGAGGAAACGGTGCTGGAAGCAGGGGTGATGTGGCATAAGCTGTCCAGAACCTCGAAGGAATTGGGCCTTCAATCGGAGGCGCTGTCCTTTGTACCCCATACCCCGGATCAGGCGGAGCTTATGATGGTAACGCTGACCAACTGCGGGGAAAAGCCCTGCAGAGTTCTTCCGACAGCGGCAATTCCCCTCTACGGAAGGTCGGCGGATAATATCAGGGATCACCGCAATGTAACCTCCATGCTTCACAGGGTGGAGACCTCGGACTTCGGCGTATTGCTGAATCCCACCCTGACCTTTGACGAACGGGGGCATCAAAAGAATACGGTGGTATACGGCGTATTCGGAAGTACCGGAGAGGGTGAGGCTCCGGATGGATTTTATCCTGTGGTTGAGGATTTTATCGGCGAGGGAGGTTCCCTGGAAGCACCCCGGTCGATTATACAGGAGAAGGAGCCGGTGAAGGCCGGGTACCGGCGCAACGGCTATGAGGCCATGGGCGGCATCTGCTTTCCGGAGGTTCTTCTGGAACCGGGGGCAGCGAAGACCTATATTATTGTCCTGGGATACGGGGACTCTCCCGAGGAGCTGGAGCGCACCGCCGGGAAGTTCAGAACCCGGAAGACCTGTCTAAAGGCATGGGAGGCCGCCAGGAGCTACTGGGAGGAGAAGATTAATGTAGCATATCATACGGGTTCCAGGGATTTTGATGCCTGGATGCATTGGGTGAATTTCCAGCCGATGCTTCGAAGAATCTACGGCTGTTCCTTCCTGCCCCATCATGATTACGGAAGGGGAGGCCGCGGATGGCGGGATCTGTGGCAGGATTGTCTTGCGCTGCTGATTATGAATCCTTCGGGTGTGCGGGAAATGCTGGTCAGCAATTTTGGCGGTGTCCGCACGGATGGAACCAATGCCACCATTATCGGTACGAAGCAGGGGGAATTTATTGCAGACCGCAATAATATCACCAGAGTGTGGATGGATCATGGGGTATGGCCGTTTTTGACCACCAGACTCTACATTATGCAGAGCGGTGATGTGAATATTCTGCTGGAAGAAAATTATTACTTTAAAGATCCTCAGGCTGTGCGGGGAGAGGAAAAGGATCTCCTGTGGAAGCCGGAGGACGGAAACCGTGCACGGTTAAGGAATGGACAGGAATACCGGGGAAGTATTCTGGAGCATATGCTGATTGAACATCTTGCGGCTTTCTACGATGTGGGTGAGCACAATCACATCCGTCTTCGGGGAGCAGACTGGAATGATGCTCTGGATATGGCGAAGGAACGGGGGGAGAGCGTCGCCTTTACCTCGATTTACGGCAGCAATCTGGAGCAGATGGCGGATCTTATTCTGGAGCTTAAAAAGGCCGGTATACCCAGGTTATCCTTTTTTGAAGAGCTGAAGACCCTGCTGGAGGAGGATTCCTCCCTCTATGAGGATGTGGAAGGAAAGCAGGCGCTGTTAAGGAGCTATTGTGACAGCTGCAGGAGTACTCTCTCCGGAGGCCGGTTTGAGATTGACTGTGAGGAGCTGGCGGCGAATCTGAAGAGAAAAGCGGCCTGGATTCGCAGCCATATCAGAGCCACGGAATGGATTACCAGTGAAAGCGGCTATTCCTGGTACAATGGATATTATGATGACCATGGCAGAAGGGTGGAAGGAGATCATCCCCTGGGTGTGCGCATGATGCTGACGGGACAGGTATTTGCCATTATGTCCAACACGGCGGATGAGGAGCAGGTAAGGGCAATTACCGCGGCGGCGGATGCATACCTTTATCAGGAAGAAATCGGCGGCTATAAGCTGAATACGGATTTTAAAGAGGTGAAGGATGACCTGGGAAGGATGTTCGGCTTCGCTTACGGGCACAAGGAGAACGGTGCGGTGTTCTCCCATATGGCGGTTATGTATGCCAATGCCCTCTATCAGAGGGGCTCTGTCCCGGAAGGCTATAAGGTAATCCGTTCCCTGTACCGCCATTGCATTGATTTTGAGAAGAGCAGAATCTATCCCGGAATCCCGGAGTACATTGGCGATAACGGAAGGGGACTGTATCATTATCTGACAGGCTCCGCAAGCTGGCTGCTTCTCACGGTGCTGACGGAAATGTTCGGCATTAAGGGAGACATGGGGAATCTGCTTCTGGAGCCTAAGCTGGTGCCGGAGCAGTTTGATGCTTCCTGCAGAGCGGAAGCGGCACTGACCTTTGCCGGGCGCAGACTGAGGATATGTTATGAGAATTCAGCAGGGAAGGAATATGGAGCATACCGGATCGGAAGGCTTCTCATTGACGGAGAGGAGTACGGCGCGGAAGAGAAATGCAGTGCCGGAGAGGGAAGGAAGCTCATTGACCGCACAAGGCTGGAGGCTCTGGCTGAGGACCGGGAGCATCTGATTATGGTGGAATTGATCTAGTGCACGGATCCATGTCATAAGAAAGGGATTGCATTGACAGCAATGCAGGGTTATACGATGAAAAAGGAATATATTGAGGTGACTTCCTACCAGGGAGAGGGTTATCTACCCATGATCGATTTCGGAGCCTGGCGGGTGGCCATATTAAGGTACATCGATGAGCTGGAGATCCAGAATCTCGGAAAGATGCAAAAACACAGCGAGACGGATGAAGTATTTGTACTGCTGGAAGGAAACTGCACGCTGTTCACCGGCGGCCAGGGAGAGGAGATCGGAGAGATTGACGCCGTTGCCATGGAGCCTCTGCAGCTCTATAATGTAAAGCAGGGAACCTGGCATACTCATACCCTGGAGAGGGATACCACCGTTCTGATTGTTGAGAACCGGGATACCTGTGATGATAATTCTCCGGAGCAGGAGATGACTGCGGAACAGGTGAGAGAGATCAGGAGAAGCTTTGAAGAGGCCGGCAGAAAAGGGTAGACATAGAGCAACGAAATATTAAAAATGGTGCGGCAAGAAGACTTGTGATCTTCCTGCCGCACCATTTTCATGTTATTCATTTTCATGTTATTAATAGAAGAGAAGCCCCTTGTCATTTCTTTGAATATAAGAGGGGTTTGCAGGCCGTACCGCTCGTTGTCTGTGATTTATATCCGCCGGCAATCCGGCATTTTATGCGGCACAGATCCGGTTGATGTCCTCATGGCCAAGAGATTCCTTTTCCAGGAGCTCTGCCGTGATGGATTCCAGGAGAGGGCGGTGCCGGATCAGCAGCTCTTTGGTCTCATCATAGAGAAGGTTCATCTGATCCCGGCATTTTGCAACCAGCCTGCTGTCGCAGCTGTCGCCCAGAACCTCTGTGCTGAATAATCCCAGCTCTTCATCCATGCCGAATTTGTTGATGTAATCAAGGATCAGCTGGGAGGCCTTCTGAATATCATTGCCGGCTCCGGTGGTGATCTCCTGAGGGCCGAAAACCAGCTCCTCCGCAATGCGGCCCGCCAGCAGAACCTGGAGGTTCGCTCTCAGCTGGCGCTTGTTCTGGAAGAGAGAGTCCTTCGGAATAGAGAGATTAAAGCCTCCGGCACCGCGGACACTGGGAATGATGGTCACCTTGGATATAAAGTGCTCCGGCAGCAGGAGGGAGGTGGCCAGAGCGTGGCCGGCTTCGTGATATGCGGTAATCCGGCGGTCCAGCTCCGTGATATAGCTGCGGTCCGTCTTCGGAGCTCCGGCCAGCACGGTATAAAAGGCGGTATCGATATGATCCCTGCGGATCACCTGTTCCTTCTGGTTGGCGGCATGGATCGCCGATTCATTCAGCAGATTCTCCAGCATGGCACCGCTGAAGCCGACGGTGGAACGGGCAAGATCCCGGAGATCCACATCCTCTGCCAGGGGCATCTTAGCGGCATACAGAGCCAGGATGCGTTCCCTTGCGTTGACGTCGGGAAGGCCGATTTCTATATGGCGGTCAAAGCGGCCCGGCCGGAGCAGGGCTTCGTCCAGGGTATCCAGACGGTTGGTGGCTCCGATTACAACGATTCCCTGATTATCATGAAAGCCGGACATCTCTGTCAGCAGGGCATTGAGTGTCTGATCCCTTTCATCATTGCTGGCGGTGGAATTCCGGGCTCTTTTCTTGCCGATGGCATCAATTTCGTCGATAAATATTACCGCTCTCTCATTTTTCTTGGCTTTGCTGAAGAGGCTGCGGATTCTGCTGGCGCCCACACCCACATACATCTGAACGAAATCAGAGCCGCTCATGGCATAGAAGGGGACATTAGCTTCCCCTGCGATTGCCTTTGCCATCAGAGTCTTGCCGGTGCCGGGCGGGCCGTAGAACAGCAGTCCTTTGGGCATCCGGGCTCCGACACAGGTGTATTTGCCGGGGTCCTTAATGAATTCAATAATATCCTCTACCATGGATTTGGCTTCCTGGTTGCCTGCCACATTCTCCAGGGTAATGGAGGAAGAAGGAGTTTTTGCGGATAATTTTTTCTTATTGGCATTTTGTATCAGGCTGCTGGCATTCCCCCCGCTTCGTGCATACCAGATCACACCGCCGATGACCAGAACGGTTCCAAGGATCTTCAGCAGAGTGAAAAGGACATTTTCCTGGCCGTAGCGGATCTCCGCTCCGTGGAGCAGGAGCTGTTCGGTGAAATGCTCTGTTTTTGGATTGGGAATGATGTAAAGGGTATCATCGGAGGCATGAAGCTTCGCCTGGAAGGTGTTTTCATCCGTGCCGAAGATTACCTCTTCCACCTGCTGTTGTTCCAGGGAGGAAAGAAAGTCGGGATAGGACATTCTGACCGGGTCTTTTTTGGTATATTGGCTGCCCAGAAACAGGGCGGCGACAATCAGGATGCCTGCACAAAGCATCAGAAATAGTTTTTTCATTGTGGTAACCATGCCTTTCTCAGAGTGAGTAAATTATTTACAATCACGTCTTCTATTCTAACATAAATCGATTAAATATCCATGTTTAAAATATGGAAGGCTTTCCTGTCTGTGCCTTGGGGGGAACCCCTGCCAGCCCTCTCTGGCACTGTTCCGGAGTGCTCCTGGCCTAACTTACTGACATTGGTTTACAGGGTAGCCGGGTGGAGGACATGATGCTCCCGTAATGCACTGTATGGAAGACATATGATTGGATTTGTATGCCATAGCCGTACAAATATGTTCGTCTATGGCATACAAATCCGATTATGTGTCTTCCGTCCTGTGTGTGAGGGAGCATCATGTCCTCCACTCGGCTACCCTGTGAACTGTAATCGCTTGCTGTCTAAAATTTTAGAAATATTTAATATTTACTTGAAAAAATGAGATAGTCGGAATATGATAGTGAAGTGAAACAGCCGCTAAGGCGAACTATATGGAGGCACGAAGATGGATAAGTTAAAGCCTAAGTTGTTTTCAGTGATGAAGACGTATACGAAGGAACAGTTTATGAAGGATGTAGTGGCCGGTGTGATTGTAGCAATCATTGCGCTGCCGCTGTCGATTGCTCTTGCGCTGGCATCGGGAGTGACACCGGAGAAGGGACTTTACACAGCCATTGTGGCAGGGTTTGTGATATCCTTTTTGGGAGGCAGCCGGGTGCAGATCTCCGGTCCCACGGCGGCATTTGCAACTATTGTCGCGGGTATTGTGGCGAAGAATGGGATGGAAGGGTTAGCCGCAGCCACTATTATGGCGGGAATTCTGCTGATTATCATGGGGCTGCTGCGGTTTGGACGGCTGCTGCGGTTTATTCCCTACACCATTACCACCGGCTTTACGCTGGGAATTGCGGTTACAATTTTTATCGGTCAGATCCGGGATTTTTTCGGATTGACTTTACATAGCAGTCCGGTGGAAACACTGGAGAAATTGGTTGTCTGCGTTGAAAGTATAGGGACGGTCAACGGATGGGCCCTGCTGGTGGGTGCGGTGTCCCTGGCTATTTTGACTCTCTGGCCGAAAATCAATGGCAGGATTCCGGCATCCCTCATTGCGGTTCTTGTAGCTTCCGCTATGGTGAAGCTCTTGGATCTGGAGGTCAATACCATCGGGAGCCTGTATGAGATTTCTTCCAGACCGCCGGTCTTTCAGCTGCCTAAGATGAATATAACCATGATCAACACCATGTTTCCCGATGCGGTTACCATTGCAGTGCTGGCCGGAGTGGAATCCCTGCTGTCCTGCGTTGTGGCTGACGGCATGACCGGCAGCAGGCACCGTTCCAATATGGAACTGATCGCCCAGGGAGCAGGCAATATCTGTTCCAGCTTATTTGGCGGCATTCCCGCAACGGGAGCCATTGCCAGGACGGCAGCCAATGTGAAGAACGGAGGCCGGACTCCTATCGCAGGAATGGTTCATTCCGTTGTCCTGCTTCTGATTCTGGCGGTGCTCATGCCTTATGCGGCGTTGATTCCCATGCCTACCATTGCGGCGATCCTGTTTGTGGTAGCCTATAATATGAGTGAGTGGAGAGAATTCGTGAGTTTGGTGAAGAAGTCTCCCAAGAGCGATATTCTGGTATTAGTAGCAACCTTCTCCCTTACGGTGATTTTTGACCTGGTGGTCGCAATTGAGGTAGGGCTTCTGCTGGCGGCTATGCTGTTCATGAAACGGATGGCAGATGTGGCGGATGTGCAGAGCTGGGTCTATCCGGATAAGGAAGGCGGCGAGGAGGAGAATGATTCTGAGAACATCCGCCTGAAAAAGGTGCCGAAGAATACCCTGGTCTATGAGATTAACGGACCCATGTTCTTTGGTGCGGCGGATAAGATCATGAAAATATCCCTGGATGCCCATGTGAAGGTGGTCATTCTGCGGATGCGGAGTGTGCCGGCCATGGATGTGAATGCCCTCCATGCCTTGAATAAGGTGATGAAATCCTGCGAGAAGAAGCACATCACCCTGCTCCTGTCCCATGTTCAGGAACAGCCGATGAAAATGATGCAGAAGGCCGGCTTTGATCAATTTGTGGGAACAGAGAATTTCTGCGAAAATATTGATGCGGCCTTGGAGCGGGCGGAGATTCTGTCGGGCCAGTGAATACATGTAAAATAATAACGGGAGAATACTTTTATGTTTGTTATATAGGGAGCCTTTGGAGCCTGTTCATGTGCATATCATGGAGGGAGTGCCATCCGGCATTTTTATGGAGAGCTGCGCTACTATTGCTAATATCGCAGTGATTATATTGGCATACAGTGTAAGAATAGAATATCAGTTTATAAAATAAGGATATCAGAAGAAAATAAATTCTTTGATATCCTTATTTTATTGTCCTAGTGGCGTGCTGGATACATATAATTCTATTATATGAGTTAGGCTTTCTGATTTCAATAGGAAGACAGGGAGAGGAGTGGAATTATAGTGGATGACGCGAAGATTGATAATGAGTTAAATCTGGCGCTGGACGTCCCGGAAGCAGAGAGGGAGAAGGCGGTAAATCTTAACGTAGGATATACTCCGGATACGAATCAGTGGGAGTTGATTGTAAAATATACCGGCACTCTGGAGAGAGTAAGGCAAGAGCTTCAAATATCCGCGGTGGAGCTGTCCAATCAATATGCCATCATTACCATTCCTCAGTATCTCATCAGCCGGTTATCGGAGTATAGCGAGATCGAATATATAGAAAAGCCGAAACGGCTCTTCTATGAGGTCAACGAGGGGCGGACAGCCTCCTGCATCAATCCTGTTCAAACCGCCAGCAGGGGACTTTTCGGAGAAGGGGTGCTGGTGGCGGTCATTGATTCCGGCATAGACTATTCCCATCCCGATTTTCGCAATGAGGACGGAACGACGCGGATTGCCGCATTATGGGATCAGACGATATCCGGGAATCCGCCTCCGGGCTATGATACCGGCACGGTGTACACCAGGGAACAGATTAATGAAGCCCTTCTCGTACCCATGCCCCAGAGAATGGAGATCGTACCCAGTACGGATCTTTCCGGGCATGGAACCCATGTGGCAGGAATTGCGGCAGGCAATGGCAGAGCCAGCAACGGCCTGTACCGCGGTGTGGCTTCCAGAAGCGATCTGGTTATTGTGAAGCTGGGAGCCTCGGTGGGAGCCTCCTTTCCCCGGACCTCACAGCTGATGGAGGCTATCGACTATGTGATCAAATATGCCACGGCGGCGGGAAAGCCGGTCGCGGTCAATATCAGCTTTGGCAACAACTATGGTTCTCACACGGGAAGGACTCTGCTGGAAAGCTTTATTAACGATATTGCCATACAGTGGAGGAGCAGCATTGTCATTGGTACAGGCAATGAAGGGGCCTCCGGAAACCATGCCCAGGGAATGCTCACCATGGGAGCCAGCCAGGTAGTGGAGCTGGCAGTCAGCGAATTTGAGTTTTCTTTGAATGTACAGATATGGAAGAATTATTATGATCATTTTGAGGTAGTTATCACCGCTCCCAATGGAACCAGGGTGGGACCCATTCCGGAGATTCTCGGGACGCAGCAATTTCGGATCGGACAGACGGAAGTGTTCCTGTTCTATGGAGAGCCGACTCCTTATAATCCTCAGCAGGAGATTTATCTGGAGCTGATTCCGACTACAAGATATATTAATTCCGGTGTATGGCGTATCGAGCTGGTTCCCCGCCGTATCATTACGGGTGATTATGATATGTGGCTGCCTGCCGGCGGAGTGAAGAACCCGGCGACCCGCTTTCTGATGCCTTCGGAATTCACCACTCTGACCATTCCCTCTACGGCAGAGCTGGCAGTCTCTGTCGGTGCTTATAATGCATATACGGACAGCTATGCGCCTTTTTCCGGCAGGGGATTTACCCGGAATCAGAGGACTAAGCCGGATCTGGTTGCTCCTGGGGTGAATATCAACTCCTGCGCACCGGGGGGCGGTTATGCCGTCCGTTCCGGCACTTCCATGGCAACGCCCTTTGTTGCAGGAAGTGCGGCCCTGCTCATGCAGTGGGGAATTGTGAACGGCAATGATCCCTATCTGTATGCAGAGAAGGTGAGAGCCTATCTGATTAACGGAGCAAGGGCATTGAGAATTGAAAATGTTTACCCCAACCGGACATTGGGATATGGGGCGTTGTGTCTGGAGAATACCTTTCGGTATATGAGCTGATAGGAAGGAATGTCCTGACGGCAGGATCGTTTCATTCTTCTCCGATCAGTACCGATCTACAATAAGATAATATATTCTCAATCGCTTGTTTATTGCCCCGGTAGTAGATCCGCATCTCTTCTTTTTCCATGATTACCAACCCCTTGGTTATCAGGGAATTCATATGATGGGAAATGGTAGCTGCCGTCAGATTAAGGTGCTTGGCAAGCTCACTTCCGTAAGCCCGCTTGTCCCTGATATAGGAAAGAATCTCGAACTTACTCTTATCACTCAAAAGCTTGAGGATCTCCAGTGCATTTAAGTCGCATTCCCGGTCTTTTAGCTGACGTGTCATCTCCAGGGTAAAATCGTTCCCGAAAAGAATCCCGATCCAGTAAATATCCGGCTGGCAGTAGGCACCGTTTGTTTCCTCCTTTAAGCGGAGAGAGATGGTATTTGGAAGGAAAATGCGTGGCTTGATGAGAAGTCCCAAGGGATTCTCATCAAGATTGACAGGGAGGCAGCTTTTCATAAACCTTTGAAAGTCTTCCCTCTGCTCCGGCGCATTCCAGTAGCAGTAGAACTCCTCTGCTTCCTGCTCCAGCTCCTGGCGGTAACTTTCCAGTAGAGCTGCAGCCTTGGATACAAGGCGGACAACTTCTCCTATATGCTCCTCCCTATTGAGAAATATGTCCTGCAGGCGCCATTTTTCTTCTTTGGGAATATCTGAATTCATCAGATAACGGATTACCTCGATGGGGGAAGAAAGCTTTTCCTCCGTGTCAAAAACGATGGGATTATTGTATTCTTTTAGCAGATCACCAAACTTTTCACAATATTCCTTTTCCGGGAGGGAAAGCAGCACATCCCTGATCTCATGCTGTAAATAGTGGTTTATGGCATCCCCGGAAGGAAGTTCGGGGACGGGAAGGGGGGTGCTGTAAGTATCGGTAAGCAGAACGTACTTTGCAAGATAATCTGTCTCCTCCGTATGGCCAAAATAAGTAATTATTTGCGCTTCGTCCTTGATAAAAAGCTTTTTAGCCTTCTTTTCAATTCGGATCAGCAGATCAAAACGATTTCTCTGCCTATCCTTTATGGCATATTTTTTGATTAATAAATCCCTTTTCTGCGCATAGTCCTGCTCCTCTGCCAGATGCATCAGCAGGGAGAATGCTTCTGGTATATATTCTACTTCCTTCGTTACAACACACTTCATCTTACCACCGTCCTTTTACTTCCCTTTGCCTCGAGCCTGTCTTCCTGCCGCACGGCAGCGGTTATTCAAACCTGACCCTTCGGATTGCGATATAACTAAATAATAGCACACATCCGACGGCGCTGGCTATAAAAATTTGAGCGGTTGAAAAAACAACGGCAAGACTGCCTACGGCCAGAGAGGCCAGCGGTGCGGCGGCAGTGGCTCCGGCATTGAAGATGGAGCCGACTCTGGCCAGATACTCCGGTTCCACAGCTTTCATAAATTCTACCGACAGGACGGACATCATAAGGCTCAGACTTAGACCGATTACAATACTGACAGTAATCGTCAGTCCGTAGGCGGCCGCGGTATTCTTTTGGAGGGCGGTTCCCCAGGTATAGAGATACAAGCTGATGCCCACTATAACGCCGCTTCCAACAATGATTCCTCTTACCTGAAAATACTTCCTTATGATGGGATAGGTAAAGGAGCCAAGTCCCATACCCAGGGTGAGAGCGATGCTGAAGATGCTTAATAAGGTACTTCCCTGTCCCATAATCTCCACAATTAGAGGTGTCTGCAGGGAACTGATCGGTATAATAAGGGCATTGATGATTACCGCCATCATGCAGAAGTTGCAGATAACGGAGCTGTTCTTCAAGTAGATAACGCCTCCCTTCAGTGTCTCGAAATATTCTCTTGCCGGAAGCTTTCCCTTGCGCAGGTTCGTTTCCTCCAGCCTCAGGAAGCTTAAGATAAAGGCGGAACCCAAAAAGGTAACGGCATCAATGAGAATTGCGGTGTGAATGCCGAAGCTTCCGATGATGAAGCCCGCCGCTCCAAGGCCGGCCAGTTGTACCACATTGCTGATCGTGGAATTGAGTGAGGTTCCGTGAGTATAATACTTTTTTTCCAGCAGCTTCGGAATAGCGGCCATGCTTGCCGGTATGCGGAAGGCCTCCGCCGTGGAGATGAACAGAGTAAAAAGCATTAATATCCATGGGTTCAGCAGATCTGCCATATAAAGAACTGCAAGCCCTGCAATTACAATTCCTCTTATGGCGTCTGTAAGTACCATGATTTTCTTTTTACTCAGCCCCTCTACCAAAGCTCCTGCAAATGGCTGCACCAGTACGGAGGGAAGCTGGTTTGCCGCAAATACAACTGCTGACCAGGAAGCACTTCCTGTAATTGCATATACCAGCCAAGTAAATGCAATGGCATCGATAGAATCTCCAAAGCGGCTGATAATATTGGAGATAATCACCTTGCAATATTCCTTCTGGCGGAAAATATCCTTGTAACTAATGCGTTCTTCTGTTTGGTTTTCTACATGTTCCATTCTGCACCTCTTTCTTATTTCCTTCGCAGGAATGGGCTGTCGAATCATGACTCCCACCCTGAAATAATTTGTGATAGCATTAGAAGTACGTCTAATATATGTATCAAGTGAATGATATCATCAGATTAAATATATGTCAATGTATAATTAGATGTAAGTCTAACAAATGAAATTTAATTAGTTAAGGCGCATTGCAAAAAGAATGCCGCAGAAGAACCGAGTCATATAACCCGATTCTCCCGCGGCATTCTTTTTGCAATGATCCATATCTTCTGATCTCGTTTATTTATTCAGAAGTAAGCTTCAGCGGTCCGTTGTGCCGGAGGTTTCATTCATTTGCTGATCCTTACAGAGATTAGCCAGATAACCCTTGGCGATATCCTTGTTTACTTCGTTCAGTTTATGGTAATAGGATAAAATCCTGCGTTCATCCTCGGTATAAGCCGGAGTTTGAGGGCGGTGCTTTGCGCTGATCTCCAATAATGCATCCGCCGACACATTATAAAACTCACAAAGCAGTTTAAAAGTCTGCAAATCCGGGAGACGAACATCATTTTCAAAATTGGACAGGACCTTGTTGCTGATGCCAATTCTTTTTGCAACAACGATCTGCATTAGCCCCATATCTTCTCTTATTTCTCGTAACTGCTGCCCCATGCTTTTCATATATAGCCTCCTCTGTCCCAATATTATAATATATTTTATCTTCAAATCTATAAAATCCATAAAATATACAATTTTAACTTGACAATTTCTGCTATATGGAATATTATCTATATAAAGAGGAAAAACATCGTATTTGTTTCATTGCAGAATATCCATTTTCAATAAAGCATAAGAGGTTTGTGTGTTCTCCTGCAAGAGAAAGAATGACCGTCGATGCCCTATTATATCTTATGCTTTATTGAAAGCAGATGCTGTATCTGCAGAAATTGCGGCATACAAGCGGCGGAGCTTCCCCAATCCCCGCTGAATGCCGCCAAAGCCCTCACCTCCTGTCCGCCGTATTAAAACGGAAGACAGGAGGCTTTTGTTTTGCGGCATAGTGTGGAACCAAAGACTGGACTGATGCCATGCTGTGCTATCGTTGAAGGTAACAAAAACTTTACATTAAACTGGATTATTGTTATAATGGAGCAGCGAAAGAATAAGCAATGGCAATTAAAAATATACTTAACGGAGGACATGACATGGCATTAGTATCAGCAAAAGAAATGCTTGTAAAAGCAAAGCAGGGAAAATATGCGGTAGGTCAATTTAATATCAACAATCTGGAATGGACCAAGGCGGTTCTGGTAACTGCCCAGGAGCTGCAGTCACCGGTAATTCTCGGTGTATCGGAAGGCGCCGGCAAATATATGTGCGGCTATAAGACTGTGGTAGGCATGGTAAACGGAATGCTGGAGGAGTTAAAGATTACTGTTCCGGTAGCTCTTCACCTGGATCATGGCAGCTATGACGGCGCTCTGGCATGTATCAATGCGGGCTTCTCTTCCGTAATGTTTGATGGTTCCCATTATCCGATTGCCGAAAATATAGCAAAGACAAAAGAGCTGGTGGCACTCTGTGACAGCAAGGGCATCTCCATTGAGGCCGAAGTAGGTTCCATCGGCGGTGAGGAAGACGGCGTAGTGGGAGCGGGAGAATGTGCCGATCCCGATGAGTGCAAGGCAATTGCTGATCTTGGCGTAACCATGCTGGCAGCAGGAATTGGTAATATCCATGGAAAATATCCTGCTAACTGGGCTGGCTTAAGCTTCGACACCCTGGATGCAATCCAGCAGAGAACCGGGGATATGCCTCTGGTTCTTCACGGAGGAACCGGAATTCCAGAGGATATGATTAAGAAGGCGATCTCTCTGGGTGTGGCTAAGATCAATGTAAATACGGAATGTCAGCTCTCCTTCCAGGAAGCCACCCGTAAATATATTGAAGAAGGAAAGGATCTGACGGGCAAGGGATTTGATCCCCGTAAGCTGTTGGCACCCGGAACAGATGCAATTAAGGCCACGGTTAAGGCTAAGATGGAATTATTCGGTTCTGTTGGCAAGGCATAATAGGTGTATCATTGAAATACGTGCATACTTAAAATAGCTGCATAAAGAAAATGGGATATAAATAGGGCATGTTACATGGGAATATGGCTTGTTCTCTGCCGGATGGGCAGATAATAGACAAATTTTCCGGTGTGACATGCCTTTTCCGGTCTATGGTGTCTGCCCTGATGAATAGATTTAATAGAATTTGATATATGGAAGGAACCAACTGAGTTTCCAGCAGATACCACATGAATTCCTCAGAAATATGTTATATAATAAGTACGTAACATATTTAACAATTATGTAACAATTGAACCTACATAAGGAGGAACCATGGTATCAGTACGTAAGATGGCAACATGCATACTAGTAGGAGCCCTGACCTTTGCAGCACAGAATGAAACCGCAAAAGCAACAGAGACCCCGGTTGCGGGGATTAATTTGATATTGCAGGATTATTATGCCGGATCCGAGGATTACAAGCTGGCGATGCCGGCCCTGTTGGCTGCAGTTTCAGCGAGCCAGAATATCCCGGAAGAACAGGATATGAAACTTGCATTTGCCAATGTAAACAACTATGTCAATATAAGAAGCGAAGCAAATGAAAAGGGTAAGATACTGGGCAAGCTGTACAAGGACAGTGCGGCAACCATTCTTGATGAGGAGGACGGCTGGTACCGGGTTAAGTCGGGCAGCGTCACAGGCTATATCAAAGGGGATTATCTGATAACCGGGAAAGAGGCGGAAGAATTTTCTGAAAAGACGGGAGAGACAATTGCGGCAGTAACAACCACAACCCTGCGTGTGAGGGAGAATGCCAGTATCGAATCGGCAACGCTTACCCTGATTCCCATCGAAGGGGAATATAAAGTTCTCGAGGAAGCAGAGGAGTGGGTTAAAATTGTAATTGACGAGACCGTGACAGGTTATGTCTCCAGAGAGTACGTTGAATTATCCAAGGTATATGATGAAGCGATTTCAATTGAGGAGGAGCAGGCTGAGTTGGCCAGGCAGCAGGCATATAACTCCCGGACGGCTTCCGGACAGGGGAATGGCAGCAGCGGGGGCCAGTCCGGCGGATCCTCCGGCAGCATCTCGTCGGGGAACAGCAACTCCGGCAGCAGTGCAGGAAATACCACCTCTCTTCGTCAGAAAATCGTAAATTATGCCCTCAAGTTTGAAGGGAACCCCTATGTATGGGGAGGAACCAGCCTGACCAGAGGAGCGGATTGTTCCGGTTTCATTCAGTCGGTGTTTGAAGACTTCGGTATTTATGTTCCGAGGACCTCAAGAGCGCAGGCATCCAGCGGAAAAAGAATCAGCATGAGCGATATCAGGCCGGGAGATCTGATTTTCTATAGGAAAAACGGCGTCATTAACCATGTTGCGCTGTATATTGGCAATGGTAAGGTTATTGGTGCGAAAAGCTCCGGAGAAGGTATCCGGATTACCCGTTATAATTACAGAACGCCTTACAAGGCAGTAAGATATGTTAATAATTAAAAAATGATGCCGATGAAAGTTGTCGGGACCCATTACATAAAGGGGAGTCTGCCGTATCCGGTGAGGAAACGGCGGGCTCCTTATTTTAGCGGGACCGCAGGCGAAGCGGCCACGGAAAGCAGGATAAAATTATGTTTCGCTACTAGACAAAAACGGTGTATTTGAATTATAGTATTATAAAAGAGATGTCTTTGACACATTGATTATAATATCGGAATAAAATGAAGAAGATTGCTTCCGGTCATTTTATACCGAAGGAGGATACGATATGGATTGGTTTACAAATTTAGATCCGGTGCTGCAGGCATTGCTAGCGACTCTGTTCACCTGGTTTGTAACGGCATTAGGAGCAGCAACAGTATTTGTATTTAAGAGCATTAATAAAAAGGTATTGAACGGTATGCTGGGATTTGCCGCCGGAGTTATGATCGCTGCCAGCTTCTGGTCACTGTTAGCTCCCGCCATCGACATGGCGGAAGAAGCGGGGATGATTGCATGGGTGCCGGCTGTGGCAGGTTTTCTGGCAGGAGGGGGATTCCTGTGGCTGGTGGACGTGCTGATGCCTCATCTGCATATCGGTGAAAATGAGGAGCCGGAAGGGGTAAAGACCAGCTGGAAGAGAAGTGTTCTTCTTGTTCTGGCAATTACATTGCATAATATTCCGGAAGGGTTGGCTGTGGGTGTAGCTTTCGGAGCGGTTGCTTCTAATTTTCCTGCTGCATCCCTGGCAGGAGCGGTGGCCCTTGCCCTGGGTATCGGGCTGCAGAACTTTCCGGAGGGAGCCGCGGTATCCGTGCCCCTGCGAAGAGAGGGATTAAGCCGTTGGAAAAGCTTTGTTTACGGGCAGGCTTCAGGAATTGTGGAGCCCATGGCAGGCGTACTGGGAGCGGTAGCGGTGGTTGTCATGAAGCCGATTCTTCCCTATGCATTGTCCTTTGCCGCCGGAGCAATGATCTATGTTGTGGTAGAGGAGCTGATCCCGGAAGCGCAGCAGGAGAAGCATCATTCCAATGTGGGAACCATAGGAGCTATGCTGGGATTTGCCGTGATGATGCTGTTGGACGTAGCGTTGGGATAGATAGAAACATGATACCGCGCCGGAGCGAAGCGCAGTAAGCATCCTGGCACGGAGTGCCGTATCATGGACGCTTGCGGATATGGTATTATAGGATGATAAAAGGGCTGCAGTCCAGGACGTTATAACGTTGTAATAACGTATGTCCCGGACGGCAGCCTCTTTTTGTCAGCTGAAATCAGCTAATTCTTATTCCGTTATTTCTCTGATTTCTTAGAACGGGAAGCGAACCTACCCATTAAATATACGATCAGGGTCAATAAGAGGATTACAGCAAATATGGAAAGCATTCCTTTTCCCATGATTTCTAATGAATACATTAAGTTTTCCTGCATGGTAATCTCCTTTCTATTTAGCCATATTCTTCAGGATCTCAAGAACAATCTTAATAACAACACCGCCAGCCACAACGGAGCCGATCTGACCGGATACATTAGCGCTGATGGCATGCATCAAGAGGTGATTTGAAGGATCTTCTTTGAGACCCATCTTCTGAACAACGCGTGCGGACATGGGGAAGGCAGAGATACCTGCGGCACCTACCATAGGATTAATCTTGTTCTTGCGAAGGAACAGGTTCAAGAACTTGGCAAATAATACACCGCCGATGGTATCCATTACAAAGGCAACCAATCCGAGGCACATGATTAATAAAGTATTCTTATTAACAAAAGCATCTGCTTTCATACTGAAGGAAATAGTAATACCGAGAAGCAGGGTGATCAGATTGGCCAAATTATCCTGGGCAGTTTCGGACATGGTTCCCAGGACACCGCATTCCCGGATTAAGTTACCGAACATCAGGAAGCCTACCAAAGCCACTGACTGGGGTGCAATCAGGCCGGCAATTACAGTTACAATAATGGGGAAGACAATTCTGGTCAGCTTGGTGACTGACTTGGGATTGTAATCCATGCGGATCATACGTTCCTTTTTAGTGGTTACCAGCTTAATGGCAAGAGGCTGGACAATGGGAACCAGTGCCATATAGGAATAGGCAGCTACCGCGATAGCCCCCATGTACTGGGACTGGAGAATCTGGGATACCAGAATCGAGGTAGGGCCGTCAGCCGCACCGATGATGCCGATGGAAGCTGCGTCCGGCAGACTAAATCCAAGCAGGACTGCCAGAGATATGGTAAAGAAGATACCGAACTGGGCTGCCGCACCAAACAGGAACATCTTAGGGTTGGAAAGCAGCGGACCAAAGTCGATCATAGCACCGATACCGATAAACAGCAAGATGGGCAGAGCCTCTGATGCTTCGATTCCAGTGTGAAACAGCCACTCGATAATACCGGGAACCTCGCCGACAACGTCCATGGTCTGGTTCAGAACTCCGGAAAGGGGAAGGTTTACTAAAATTGCACCAAATCCCATTGGCAGAAGCAGTGAAGGCTCAAAACCCTTCTCGATGGCCAGATAGATCAAAATAGCGCCAACCAGATACATTACACACTGCTGCCAAGTAATTGCCATAATACCTGACAATAAGAACTCCATAAAAAATCCTCCTTAGCATAATTGTCATCTCTCCGGCGTATATCATGGCAAAAACAGATGCGATAACCGCATACAATTTATTTGCCGCCATCTGATTTACGGGAAATGACGAGTTTACGAAATTGGTTTTATTGTAGCTCATTTCTGCCATGCATGTCAATGCAATTTCGAAAGATTATGGTTGATTTTATCCGTTCCTCTGTATGGTATCTTCCTATAAAGTAATATTAACGGAAGTAATTAAAATGGCGCTGTCAGTATAAATAAAAAATGCGAAGGGCCAATGTGCAATATCAACAAATAAATGGGCATTTTATGTAAAAAATAATTAAGGATTATACATTATGACGTAAATAGGCAATTGAATACTTTTCTATTGCACAGGATGTATAAACGTGATAGTATTTGAAGCAAAGCGAATCTTTTTCGCTGGCCAGCCGGGAGCGGGCTGCTCGGACGCTCCGGCAATAAAGAAAGGGAGATGAACATTTTGAAGTTAGGTCTTACGTTTTTCCAAATTGTTTCAATTGTTATTGCAATTCTCTCATTTGGCGCCGCATGGTGGCTTTATAAATGGGTAGAAAAGCAGCCTTCCTCCAATAAGCGTATTGCAGAGGTCAGTAAACTGATCCGCAATGGAGCTTACACATTCCTGAATAAGGAGTACAGGACTCTGGCAAAGTTTTGCGGTGCTGCAGCAGTGATTCTCTTTGTTTTCCTGCCGCATCCCATCTGGAAAGGAGATATTATCGGTAACCTGCTTATGGCGGTTTCCTATATCTTCGGCACGGTATTCTCAGGAATTGCAGGTGTAATCGGCATCAGCATTGCAACCATAGCCAATGTGAAGGCAGCCGAGACGGCAACCAAGGGAATTAAGCCCTCTTTTATGTCTGGCTTCCGCGGCGGTGCTGTTATGGGTATGGCAGTGGTTGGTTCCAGCTTGCTGGGAGTTACCCTGGTGCTTCTTCTGACCGGTGATACTACGGCGCTCTTAGGCTTCAGCTTCGGTGCCAGCTCCATGGCTCTGTTTGCAAAGGCAGGCGGCGGCATCTTCACGAAGACGGCTGATATCAGTGCCGATCTCTGCGGTAAGGTGGAATTGGGTATTCCTGAGGACGATCCGAGAAATCCCGCGGTAATTGCGGACAATGTAGGCGATAATGTAGGCGACGTGGCCGGTATGGGTGCCGACCTCTTCGACTCCAATGTGGCCTCCATGGCAGCAGCGCTGGTTATGGCAGTTGCTCTTGATAAAACAGCCGGCGGCACAGGCAATGCAGCAATGGTGTTCTGTTATGCGGCGATTGGTTTGTTTGCTTCCATGATCGGTGTTCTGACGGCCAAAATGAAAGAGGACGGGGACCCGACCAGAGCGTTGAATTCTAATACATATGTTACTACAGTGATTTTTGGCCTGCTGACGGCTCTTGCCACCTGGGCGTTTGATTTTGAGTGGCGCATCTGGGGAGCCAGTGCCATCGGCCTGGTGGTAGGCGTGGTTATTGGTCTGGCCAGCGATTACTTTACCGATGATAAGAAGAAACCGGTTCATGAAGTGGCGAAGGCCTGTGAGTCCGGCCCGGCCTTCACAATCCTGTCCGGTGTTTCCTATGGTTTAATGAGCGCCCTGCCTTCCATGGTAGGTATCGGTGTATCCGCCCTGGCGGCATATAAGATCTGTGAACCTCTTGGCGAGGGCTATCCGATGTTCGGTATTTCCATGGCGGCAGTTGGTATGTTGTCCATCGTCGGCATGATTATCTCCAATGATGCCTATGGTCCTATTGTTGATAATGCCCGCGGTCTGGTGGAAATGGGTAATCTGGGAGAAAAGGCTCTTGAGATCACTGATTCCCTGGACAGTGCCGGCAATACGGTGAAGGCGGTTACCAAGGGCTTTGCAATCGGCGCTGCCGGTCTTACCGTTATCTCCTTATTGGGAGCGTTTATGAGTGAGGTTAATACGGCGGCGGTAGATCTGGGGATTGTGAAAGAGGGTATCCAGTATCTTCAAGGCTTTGATATTATTGACCCCGTTGTATTCTTTGGTTTATTGTTCGGAGCAGCAATCCCTGCAGTATTCTCAGCGATGCTCATGCTGGGTGTTGACCGTAACGCACAGCGTATGGTTGCCGAGATCCATCGTCAGTTCAAAGAGATTATCGGCCTGAAGGAAGGCAAGGAAGGCGTTGTTCCGGAATACGATAAATGTATTGAAATTGCCACCACTGGAGCAATTAAGGAGCTGATTCCGGCAGGACTGATGACCATTATTTCTACTCTGCTGGTAGGGTTTATCGGCGGTGTGCAGGCGATCGGCGGATTTATTACAGGAAATATTATCAGCGGCCTGCTCTTTGCATTGTTTATGTCCAATGCCGGCGGTCTGTGGGATAATACCAAGAAGTACATTGAAGCAGGGAATAACGGCGGTAAGAACTCAGAGGCTCATAAGGCCGGTGTTGTTGGCGACACGGTAGGTGATCCTTTCAAGGATACGGCCGGTCCTTCTATCAATACACAGATTACGGTAGTATCGCTGGTGGCCTCTTTGACAGCCACGATTTTCCTTACCTTTTCACTCTTTGGTTAATAATTAGGAATCAATACGGCCCTTCTTTGGCAGCCGGAATACCGGATATCTGCCGAAGGAGGGCCGTCTTTTTATGGAATAAACCGTTCTATTGGTTCTGCTTCCGGTATTTCAGCGGGGAGATTCCGTTTTTATCCTTGAAAAGGTTGGAGAAATAGTGTTCGTCATAAAAATTCAGATCTGCGGATATCTCCCGGATGCTTTTGTTGGAATTAAGGAGCAGCAGCTTGGCCAGCTCCATCCTCTGGCTGATCAGGTATTGATATGGGGTGACACCGAAAGCCTTCTTAAATATGCGAATCGTCTGGGAAGGGGAGTGATAGATCTGGCCGCACAGATCCTTTAATTCCACCCGGGTACAAATGTTTTTATCCAAATATTCCTTCAGAACCCTGGCATCCCCGGAATAGGCAAAGGGCTCCCTGTGCACATGGGGATAAAGAGTCAGTATTAATTGGAAAAAGAGCCGGGAGGCCTCATCGGAAAAGGCGGGATTGTAATTTCCCGCTTGTCTGGCGGCATGGAGCAGATCATGAAACAGGGCGGATACAGGTACATTCTCCATATGGTTGATATGAGTAAGGCGATAGAGATGGATCAGGCTGTCGATGAGAGGACCGCTTGCATTAAACCATATCTTTGTCCAAGGGTTTGATTTGTCCGAGTAATAGAGATGCTCCGATCCGCGGTGGAGGATATAGGCATCGCCCTTTCTGGCCGTAAACCTTCTTCCGTCCGTGATTACGGTGCCTTCCCCTTCCAGCACATATTCAAATACATAGATAGGGCTGTTCTTTCTGGAAATGCGATAGCTTTCATCACAATAGGAGATACCTGCCATTTCTATGAAGAAGGGAAGTTCCTCCCGGCGGGTTTCATTCAAAAAGCTTATGATCTCTTCCTTCATGCTCATAATCCTCACTTTTGAATTGATTTTATGCATGGATTTTATAGATTATAACATTATAATATAAATATGTCCATGGATTAGGAAGAAGCAGCGCAATTATTTTAATATGAGAAAACAAGGAGAAGAATAAGATGAGCTTACGTTATCCAGCAATTCCATTAATCACAGTTGATCCGTATTTTAGTATATGGTCAATGAGCAATCAGCTGAATGCTGATGTAACCAGGCATTGGACAGGAAAGCAGCACCGGCTTACGGGTATCCTGGAAATTGATGATATCCCGTACTGCTTTATGGGACTTTCCGAGGCGATATCCATGAAGCAGGAGAGTGTCAAGGTAGAGGCTGTTTCTACGGAATATGTATTCACGGCAAAGGAGGTAACTCTGAAGGTTCGTTTTATGACACCGCTGCTGCTGGAGGAACCGTCCGTCTGCGCCCGTCCGGTCACTTATCTGTCAATGGAGCTTCATTCTAAGGAGGAAAAGAAACACCGTTATAAGATCCGGATTCTCGCCGATGATGAGATCTGCCTGGATGAAAAAGGCCAGTGGGATACGGAATTTTCCTATGGGGAGGAAGGAGAATTTACTTGGGGAAGAGTCGGAAGCGTGCCGCAGAAGCTCCTGAACAAATCGGGGGATGATCTTCGTATTGATTGGGGCTATCTCTACCTGGCCGCACAGAAGGACCCTGCCGTCCGGGCGGTTATTGACCGGCAGCCGTCTTTAGAGGAGGTCAGCGCCGTGAGCGGAAGGCTGCAGCTTGTGATGGAATTTGAAGAAGCCGCAAAGGCCCGGGCTCTGATTGCAATTGCGTATGATGATGTTAAATCCATGGAGTATTTTGGGCAGGCCCTGGATGCTTATTGGAAGAACGGGAAGACCCCGGACATTCTGACGGCAATTACCCTGGCCTTCCGGGAGTATCCTCAGCTGTCCGCCCGTTGCAGGGAATTTTCCAGGGATCTTGATGCCCGGGCCTGTGCCGGCGGCGGTGAGGAGTATGCGAAGCTGCTCGCCCTGGCATACCGCCAGTCTGTAGCGGCTCATAAAATCTGCAGGGATACGGAAGGAAATATGCTTTTTATCTCCAAGGAGTGCTTCAGTAACGGATGCGCGGCCACCGTTGATGTGAGCTATCCCTCCGTTCCTCTGTATCTCCTTTATAATGCAGAGTTTGTTAAGGGAATGCTTCGGCCGATCTTCCAATATGCTTCCTCACCCAAGTGGCCTTTTGCCTTTGCGCCTCATGATGCAGGCCAGTATCCGCTGGTTAACGGACAGGTGTACGGAGATAATAAGATAGAATACCAGATGCCTGTGGAAGAGTGCGGGAATATGCTGATTATGACAACTGCCCTGTGCCTGGCGCAGAAGGATATCAGCTATGCGGCGGAAAATTGGGAGCTGCTTAAGAAATGGTCTGAATATCTCAGGGAAACCGGTATGGATCCGGAGAACCAGCTCTGCACCGACGATTTTGCCGGTCACCTGGCCCATAACTGTAACCTTTCCATAAAGGCGATCATGGGAATTGCAGGCTTTTCCATCCTCTGTCACCTGAAAGGCGATGAGGAGGAGGCAAGGGTATATCATGAAACAGCCAAGGCGATGGCAAAGCGCTGGATCACAATGGCTGCCCGGGAGGATGGCACCTATCGGCTGGCCTTCGACCGGGAAGACAGCTTTAGTATGAAGTATAATCTGGTTTGGGATAAGGTGTGGGGAACGCAAATGTTTGATATGGCGGACTTTGACCAGGAGCTTTCCTCCTATCTTAAGCGGTCCAACCAGTTCGGAATGCCTCTGGATAACCGTTCAGACTATACCAAATCCGATTGGCTGGTATGGTGTGCGACCCTAATGGACACAAAGGAGGATTTTGAGAAAATGGTAGCCCCTCTCTATGCTGCTTATGATAACTCTCCTTCCCGGGTTCCGATGACGGACTGGTATGATACCAAGACAGCCCGGATGATCGGATTCCAGAACCGTACCGTACAGGGCGGGCTTTTCATGCGGGTACTCCTTGATGCGGGAATCTGCCGTGCAGATTGCAGATAAGTCTGTGATTCTTTATTGTTTTTTTGGGAATAGTAAGGTATAATGTCGATAGACATTATACCTTAGTTGTATGCTCCTATGGTATGCGTCATTTCGTGATGATTATGCGCATTATGCTACGCCTCGTCGCTTAGTCAGCACAAAGGATTACATGATATGCGAACCACGGAGGTGGAGGATGAAGAGGAAGCTTCTTTCTATAGGATTATCTCTTATATTGGTGCTTATATTTTCCGGATGCGGTTCATCCGGGGACCTTTATCGGAATGGAAAGAAGAGCTTTGAAAGCGGGAATTATGAGGATGCGCTCTCCTATTTTACCGCAGCAAAGGAGAAGAAGCCCGGCAGGGCTGATTATTACATAGACGGCGGTATGGCTTTGATCAAGCTGGGACGGTATGAAGAGGCTTTGGCTGAATTTGATAAGGCATATGTTAATAAGGATATCATTATCGTGAACCGGAATAACAAGAGAATACACCGGGGAAAAGGGATTGCCTATTATTTTATGCTGGAATACGGCAAGGCAATGGAGGAGTTTCGAAAGGCTCTTGAGATCAATGAATTATCGAAGCTGGATATGGATATATTGTATTATGTCGGAAGCTCTCTCATGGCCCTTGGCTCCTATGAGGAAGCGATACAGAACTATACGGATTTGATCAAGCTGGACGCGAAGAGTGCCAATGCTTACAGCAGCCGGGCTTTATGCTATGGTTTTTTAGGGGATGCCGATAAGAGCAGGGCGGATTATGATGAGGCAATCCGGCTGGAGCCGGGCAATTATGCCCATTACCTTGGGAAGTATTATCTTCTTATGGAGAACGGTGAGGAGCAAGCTGCGGCAGAGGTGCTGAAGACGGCCTCTGCAATTGAAGTGAAGACCAGCGCCGACGGGTATAATCTGGCAAAGATTCATTTCTACCAGGGGGATTACGAGCTGTCGCTGTCGGAGTTCAGTGAGGGCTTCAAAAATGGCTTTAAGGAAGCATATTATTATATCGGAGAGATTTACCGTATCCAAAAGGATTATCCGAAGGCCATTTATTACTATGATATTTTTATAAAGGACGGCGGGGCCGCAGTACCGGGCGCTTATAATCAGATCGCCGCCTGCTATATTAAAACGGGTGAGTATGCCAGTGCCCTTCAGTGCTTGGAGCAGGGAATTGCCCTTAACCAGGCGGGATCGATGCAGATTTTAATGAAGAATCTGATTGTTGCCTATGAGTACCTGGGCAGATTTGAGGATGCCGGAAAGAATCTGAACTGGTATCTCAGCCTGTATCCGGGGGATGAAGAGGCTGCAAGGGAAGCGCGGTTCCTGGAGACAAGGCGGATGGAAGCGGTGATCGAAAACGGAGCAGAATAGGCTCTGCAAATATTGAGACTGGGGCGCGTGGTTTGCTGGCCGTGAGAAAGGTTAGGGTGTTATAGTGGCAGAACTATATGAGATAAAGGAGCAGGAGGAGCGCCTGATATTGGTGGGAGTATCCTCCTCGGAGCGGGATGATATTGTCCAGTCCCTGGACGAGCTGGAGGAGCTGATCGCTACGGCGGGGGCGGCTGCCGCGGGAAGAATCATACAGAACCGGGAAAGCATTCACCCGGGCACCTATATTGGAAAAGGCAAGATAGAGGAGGTCCGGGAGCTGGCGATGGAGACCGGAGCCACCGGAGTGGTCTGCGATGACGAACTCACGCCGGTCCAGTTTAAGAATCTGGAGGATGCCCTTCAGATGAAGGTGTTGGACCGGACGGTAATTATATTGGATATTTTTGCAAAGCGGGCGTCTACGAAGGAAGGTAAGATCCAGGTGGAGCTGGCCCAGCTGCGGTACCGGTCCACCAGGCTGATCGGCCTTCGGAATTCCCTGTCCAGACTGGGAGGAGGCATCGGCACCAGAGGACCCGGCGAGAAGAAGCTGGAGATGGACCGCCGTATTATCAAGGAGAGAATAACGCTGCTGAAGCGGGAGCTGGAGGATGTGAAGCAGAGCAGGGAGACCCTGAGAGGGCTTCGCAGTAAGAACCGGATTCCCGTTGCGGCCATTGTGGGCTATACCAACGCAGGCAAATCCACCCTGCTGAATCATCTCACCAATGCCGGAGTTCTGGAAGAGGATAAGCTCTTTGCCACTCTGGATCCGACTACAAGAACCCTTGCCCTGGAAAGCGGGCAGCAGCTTCTGCTTACAGATACCGTCGGTTTTATCCGCAAGCTTCCTCATCACCTGATTGAGGCGTTCCGAAGTACCCTGGAGGAATCCCGATATGCGGATATTTTAATTCATGTGGTGGACAGCTCCAACCCGGATGCGGACCGGCAGATGCATATCGTATATGATACCCTGAACCGGTTGGGAATTCAGGATAAGGTTATCATTACGGCCTTTAACAAGCAGGATAAGCCGGAGGCCGAGGCGGTGATCAAGGATTTTAAGGCGGATCATACGGTCAGAATCTCAGCAAAGACCGGCGAGGGGCTGGAACAGCTGCTGCAGCTGCTGGAAAGGGTATTAAATGAGCGCAAGGTATTGCTGGAGAAGGTGTTCTCCTACCAGGACGCAGGTAAGATCCAGACGGTCAGAAAATACGGGCAGCTATTGGAGGAGGAGTACCAGCAGGACGGGATCTATATAAAGGCATATGTCCCGAAGGACATTCATCAAAGCCTGGTATAAAGGGCGTCATAAAACGGTGTCAGGCACCTGGGTATAAATTACTAATAAAATACTAGATATAGTGTGATGGAGAAAAAAGTCGCATATATCTAGTATTTTATTGTTGACGAACATGGCTCTTTCTGGTAATATAAGATATAAGAACAAGCGTATCTGTATTGTACACCCCGATTACAGGAACATGCACTTTGTTCCTGTAATATAAGATATGATAACAACGGCACCTGTGTGGTACACCGCGATTACAGCTTACGGCAAAAAGCGGCAATGCTTGCGCCGTCGGCCGGATTACAGCCGGGCGTGTTCTTGCGATAAGTAAGAGGGAAAATGGGAAGGAGAAGGTCACAGATGATTAATGTAATTAAGAGAGATGGGCAGGTTGTAGAATTTGATCTGAAGAAAATCAGTGAAGCGATCACCAAGGCTTTTAAAGCTACGGAGAAGGTATATAATGATGAGATTATCAGCTTGCTTGCGCTTCGTGTAACCTCTGATTTTCAGAGAAAGATAAAAGAGGAAACCATACATGTGGAAGATATTCAGGACAGTGTGGAACATGTACTAGAGCAGACCGGCTATACCGATGTTGCCAAGGCTTACATCCTATACCGTAAAAATAGAGAAAAGATCCGTAATATGAAGTCCACGATTCTGGACTATAAGGAGATAGTGAACAATTATGTGAACGAAGAGGACTGGCGTGTTAAGGAGAACTCCACTGTTACCTATTCCGTCGGCGGTCTTATATTGCATAACTCCGGCGCCATCACGGCAAATTACTGGTTATCGGAAGTTTATGACGAGGAGATTGCCAATGCCCACCGCAACGGGGATATCCATTTGCATGACTTATCCATGCTGACCGGCTATTGTGCCGGCTGGTCCCTGAAGCAGCTGATTAAAGAAGGACTTGGCGGAATCCCCGGTAAGATTACCTCCTCCCCGGCCAGCCATCTTTCTACCCTGTGCAACCAGATGGTGAATTTCCTGGGAATCATGCAGAATGAATGGGCAGGAGCCCAGGCATTTTCCTCCTTTGACACCTACCTGGCTCCCTTTGTTAAGATTGACAATCTGACCTATAAAGAAGTAAAGCAATGCATCCAATCCTTTGTCTACGGGGTAAACACACCGAGCCGCTGGGGAACCCAGGCTCCCTTCTCTAACATTACCCTGGACTGGACCGTTCCGGCTGACCTTGCGGAGCTGCCCTGTATTGTGGGCGGTAAGGAAGTGGATTTCAAGTTCAAGGACTGTAAGAAGGAAATGGATATGGTGAACAAGGCCTTCATTGAAATTATGATTGAAGGGGATGCCAACGGCAGAGGCTTCCAGTATCCGATTCCCACCTATTCCATCACAAAGGATTTTGACTGGTCTGATACGGGGAATAACCGTCTGTTATTTGAAATGACCGCCAAATACGGAACGCCTTATTTCTCGAATTATATCAACAGTGACATGGAGCCCAGTGATGTTCGATCCATGTGCTGCCGTTTGCGTCTGGATCTGAGAGAGCTGCGCAAGAAGACCGGCGGCTTCTTCGGCTCGGGAGAGAGCACGGGATCCGTGGGAGTCGTGACCATCAATATGCCGCGAATTGCATATCTGGCTGCCGATGAGAAGGATTTCTTCGCACGCCTTGACCGCATGATGGATCTGTCGGCACGTTCCCTGAAGGTGAAGAGAAATATCATCACCAAGCTTCTGGACGAGGGACTGTACCCCTATACCAAGAGGTATCTGGGCAGCTTTGATAACCATTTCTCAACCATCGGCCTGATCGGCATGAATGAAGTAGGCCTCAATGCAAAATGGCTTGGGGAAGATATGACCCATGATAAAACGAAGCAGTTTACCATCAGGACTTTGAATCATATGAGGGAGCGTCTGTCCGATTACCAGGAGAAATACGGCGATCTCTATAATCTGGAAGCGACGCCTGCGGAATCCACGACCTATCGTCTGGCGAAGAACGACAGGAAGCGTTGGTCCGATATCATAACGGCCGGGAATCCGGGAGATACCCCTTATTATACCAACAGCTCCCATCTTCCGGTAGGATATACCCAGGACGTTTTTGAGGCTCTGGATATTCAGGATGAATTGCAGACCCTGTATACCTCCGGAACAGTTTTCCACGCATTTCTGGGTGAGAAGCTTCCGGATTGGGAAGCGGCAGCCAAGCTGGTGAGAACCATTGCGAATAACTATAAATTACCTTATTATACCATGTCCCCTACTTATTCTGTATGTAAGACACACGGTTATCTCCCGGGGGAGCAGTTCACCTGTCCCCATTGCGGAGAAAGAGCGGAGGTCTACAGCCGGATCACCGGCTATTACCGTCCCGTACAGAACTGGAACGAGGGTAAGGCCCAGGAGTATAAGAACCGTAAGATCTATGATGTTCAGCATTCCAGAAAGATGAATCTGCTGCGGAGTGCTTCTCCTGTGACAGCAGCCAGGGACAGCGGATCGATGGAGGATGGTCTCTATCTGTTTACGACCCGAACCTGCCCCAATTGCCATATCGCCAAAGAGTACCTGAAGGATATGAACTTTGCGGTTGTGGATGCTCAGGAGAATACGGAGCTGGCCCAGGAATACGGCATTATGCAGGCCCCCACCCTGGTTGAGGTAAAGGACGGTACGTTTAGAAAATTTGTAAATGCCTCTAATATTAAGGGGTTTGTAGAAGAACAGATGGTTCGTTTATCGTAGAATATATTGCAGAGTTCCCATGTGTGCTTTTTATCGGAAGTTTGTAATGCAACTTCCAATAATGTGTATATCGTCGACAGCAGAAAGATCACAGAGTGCCCGTATTTTGGATGCGGGCACTCTGTGATTCTGTCTCTGTATCGCGTAAAATTATGCATTGCCTTGACCAACTATATACGGTATAATGTCCAAGATGAGCAGATTAGTCCATGGGGCTTAGGGCATTGATCAAGCTCGCTTGAATCAATGCCCTAAGCCCCATGGATAAGTGCAACGTGAGCGAAGGCCGAAGGACTGAGCTCCTAATCTGCGGGCGTGGCATGATATATTGAGTAAGCATTGGGAGGAATGGAATATGAGTTTAGCGGATCATATTTTTATTAATATGTGCAAGGATATACTGGAGAACGGGGTAAGCACCGAGGGAGAGAAGGTAAGACCCAAGTGGGAGGACGGCTCCTATGCATACACCATAAAGAAATTCGGTGTGGTGAACCGGTACGATCTATCCAAGGAATTCCCGGCACTTACCTTGCGTAAGACGGCAATTAAGACCTGCATTGATGAGCTGCTGTGGATATGGCAGAAGAAATCCAACAATGTCCATGACTTAAACAGTCATATCTGGGATGCCTGGGCAGATGAGAACGGTTCCATCGGAAAGGCCTACGGATATCAGCTGGGGGTAAAGCACCGGTACAAAGAAGGTGAGATGGATCAGGTTGACCGTGTTATCTTTGATCTGAAGAATAATCCCTACAGCAGGAGAATTATGACCAATCTGTATGTTCACCAGGATCTTCATGAGATGCGGCTCTATCCCTGTGCATACAGCATGACCTTTAATGTTACCAAAAAGCCGGACAGGGACAGGCTCATCCTTAATGCTGTTTTAAATCAGCGATCCAATGATATTCTTGCTGCCAACAGCATGAATGTGTGCCAGTATGCCGTACTGGTTCATATGCTGGCACAGGTGTGCGGCTATGAGGCCGGAGAGCTGGTGCATGTCATTGCGGACGCGCATATCTATGACAGGCATATTCCCATCATAAAGGAGCTGATTCAGCGTCCGACCTATGATGCCCCAGAATTTTGGATAAATCCGGAGGTTAAGGATTTCTATCAGTTCAAGGTGGAGGATTTTGAGCTGAGGAATTATCAATTCGGGCCCAAGGTGGAGATTCCTGTGGCGGTATAAGGCTTTGCATCAGAAGAAAGGCGGGTATACGAATGAACGTTATTGCTGCAGTGGATAAAAACTGGGCCATAGGATACCGGAACCAGCTGCTGGTCAGTATTCCGGCGGATATGCGGTTCTTCCGCGATGAGACCATGGGCAAGGTGGTAATTATGGGCAGAAACACATTGGAGAGCTTTCCGGGAGGACAGCCTTTGAAAAACCGGAGGAATATTGTAATTTCCCGGAAAAAGGATTATAAGGTGAAGGATGCCGATGTGGTGAACAGCATCGAGGAGGCTTTGGAGCTGGTAAAGGACTGTCCGAGGGAGAATATCTATGTCATCGGAGGAGCCAGTATCTACCGGCAGATGCTCCAATACTGCGAAACAGCCCATATTACAAAGATAGATTATGGGTACCACGCGGATACCTATTTTCCGAACCTGGACCAGATGGAGGATTGGGTACTGGCGGAGGAAACAGAGGAGCAGACCTATTATGATCTGACCTACACCTTTTGCCGTTATGAACGCAAACCTTCAATTGCAGTAAAATAATACTTGAAAAATTTTCAAAGTAATACTACTATAAAAGATATAAATTAATCCGCGGCAGTGATCAGTGCGGAAAATAGGGAGTGTCAGCATGAACGCCAATATATGAGGGACTGGCTGTAGGTCTGCGGTGCTGTACACCCTATGACAGGAAGGATGATAAGGATGCTGAATATTAGAATTGAGATGACGAAGGATCCCAAGGTGTTGCCGGGAGCAGATAATCCGCTGAAATTTGGAACTATCTTTACGGATCATATGTTTATCATGAACTATGAGACAGGGAAAGGATGGTATGACCCTCGAGTAATACCTTATCAGCCGCTTAATCTCGAACCCTCTGCCATGGTATTTCACTATGGGCAGGAAATGTTTGAAGGATTAAAGGCGTATAAGGCCGATGATGGGAGGACCTTGCTTTTCCGCCCTGAGAAAAACGTTGAGAGGGCCAATGACACGAACCGCAGAATCTGCATTCCGGAGATTCCCGAGGAGGATTTCCTGCAGGCTATTAAAACAGTGGTTAAGGTGGATGAGGCCTGGATTCCCACAAAGGAAGGAACCTCCCTTTATGTCAGACCGTTTATCATTGCAACAGAACCGCATCTGGGCGTAAAACCCTCTGACCGGTATCTCTTTATTATCATTCTCTCCCCTGTGGGTGCATATTATCCTGAAGGATTAAATCCAGTAAAGATATGGATTGAAGACGAATATGTCAGAGCTGTGAAGGGCGGAATCGGAGAAGCCAAGACAGGTGCCAATTATGTGGCTTCTATGAAGGCTCAGGTGAAGGCCCACGAGGAAGGATATTCCCAGGTGCTGTGGCTGGACGGAGTTCAGCGCAGGTATATTGAAGAGGTAGGGGCTATGAATATCTTCTTCAAGATCAACGGAGAGGTGATCACGCCTGAATTAAACGGGAGCATTCTGCCTGGCGTGACCAGGAACTCCGTGCTTGCCCTGTGCAGAGAATGGGGATTCCCTGTTACGGAACGCAGAATTTCCATTGATGAAATCTATGATGCATATCAGAACAATACTCTGGAAGAGGTATGGGGAACCGGGACGGCTGCGGTAATTTCACCGGTAGGGCAGCTTCGCTGGGGAGATAATATTATGATGGTGAAGGACGGAAGCATTGGACCCGTCAGCCAGAGATTGTATGATACCATCACCGGAATTCAGCTGGGAAGAATAAAGGATGAATATGGCTGGACCGTGGAAGTAGATTGAAAAATTGACATTTTACAATCAGTAAGCTTGTGCGCTGCCCAAATTCCAAGGCAGCAGAATGGAGGATTGAGATGAATCAGTTATACGCGGAAGCGGGAGTGAAGAGAAAAAATACCGGTAAGTCCATGGGACTTCGTGCTCTTCTGGTTCTGGGAATTATCATAGGAGTGCTGCTCCTGCTGTTGGGAGGATTTTTCGGAATAGGCGGAATGGTGCTTATTGTTGTCATGATCTTTCTGTTTCCGAAGCTGAATGTGGAATATGAGTATGTGTTTGTCGACGGACAGCTGGACTTTGACCGTATTACCGGAGGGGCGAGACGTAAGACTCTGCTCCGGGTTGATATGGAGCAGATGGAGATAGTTGCTCCCCAAGGCTCCCATTCACTGGACAGCTACAATCAGATGCAGCTGACCAATAAGGATTTTACTTCCGGTGATAAATCAATAAAGCCGTATATTATTATTGCCAGTGTTGAGGATAAGAAATACCGCATTGCTTTCGAGCCCAGCGAGAAAATGCTTGCCATGATGAAGCAGAAGAGCCCCAGGAAGGTAGCACAGTATTAAGAATAAGGAACACGGGAACGCATTTAAAGAGGCTGACCGTGTTCTTTTGTTACCCCCGGATGTTACAGTTTGTAACAAATCAGACAATAGCAGGGAGGAGCAATGGGACAGATTTTTGTGGTTGACATTGCAGGTATTATTCGTTATACTTTTAAAAATCCAAGGAAAGGTGCCTGACACCAAATGACAGGTACCAAATAACATTAACTTACAGAGAGCGAGGAGATTAAAAAAATGGGTCAGATTATCGGTGAAGGAATTACATTTGATGACGTGCTGCTGGTACCTGCTTTTTCCGAGGTGCTGCCAAATCAGGTTAACCTGGCAACAAACCTGACGAGTACAATTAAGCTGAATATCCCCTTAATGAGCGCCGGTATGGATACGGTTACGGAGAACCGCATGGCGATTGCAATGGCCAGGCAGGGAGGTATCGGTGTCATACATAAGAACATGTCCATTGAGGAGCAGGCGGATGAGGTGGACAAGGTAAAGCGTTCGGAAAATGGTGTAATCACTGATCCATTTTATTTATCCCCGGAGCATACGCTCCAGGATGCCAATGATTTGATGGCGAAGTACCGGATCTCGGGGGTACCCATTACCGTCAACGGCAAGAAGCTGGTAGGCATTATCACGAACCGTGATCTGAAGTTTGAGACGGATTTCTCAAAGAAAATCAAAGAATCCATGACCTCAGAGGGATTGGTTACGGCAAGAGAGGGAATTACCCTGGAGGAAGCAAAGAAGATACTGGGCAAGGCCAGGAAGGAAAAGCTTCCGATTGTTGATGATGAGGGCAATTTAAAAGGACTTATTACAATCAAGGACATTGAAAAGCAGATAAAGTATCCGCTGTCAGCCAAGGATGCCCAGGGACGGCTTCTGTGTGCAGCTGCAGTTGGAATTACCAATAATATTCTGGAGCGTGTGGATGCACTGGTAAAGGCGAAAGTAGATGCCATTGTGATCGATACGGCTCACGGACATTCCGGAAATGTTCTCAAGGTGGTGAGAATGGTGCGTGATGCTTATCCGTCCATTCAGATCATCGCCGGCAATGTGGCAACGGGGCAGGCAACCCTGGATCTGATTAAGGCAGGGGTTGACGCGGTTAAAGTGGGAATCGGACCCGGTTCCATCTGTACAACGAGAGTTGTGGCAGGTATCGGTGTGCCCCAGATCACGGCAATTATGGATGCCTATGAAGCTGCCAGGGCTTATGAGATACCGATCATTGCCGACGGCGGTATCAAATATTCCGGGGATATTACCAAGGCTCTGGCCGCAGGTGCCAATCTATGTATGATGGGCAGTATTTTTGCAGGCTGTGATGAGAGTCCCGGAACCTTTGAATTATATCAGGGCAGAAAATATAAGGTGTATCGTGGAATGGGTTCCATTGCCGCCATGGAGAAGGGAAGTAAGGACCGATACTTCCAGACCGACGCCAAAAAGCTGGTGCCGGAAGGTGTGGAGGGCCGTGTTGCATATAAGGGTACGGTGGAGGACACCGTGTTCCAACTCATCGGAGGTCTGCGTTCCGGTATGGGTTATTGTGGAGCGGGGGATATTAAGACACTCCAGAATACCGGTAAATTTGTTAAGATTTCAGCAGCTTCCCTGAAGGAAAGTCATCCTCATGACATTCACATCACTAAGGAAGCGCCCAACTATAGTGTTGAGGAATAGTCAATTATAAAGCGGAGATACAGCGGATGGAAATTGTAAAGCAACGACGGGCGGTTTTGCCGCTTGTCGTTGTTTTTCATCGTATAGGAAGCTCGTCTTATACGGCAGCTTTTTATTCTTTTATATGAATTTTGTTGAATTGTTGAATTGGGGAAGAAGCTGAAGATATTTCCGGGGCTGAAACGTTTATAAATAGCAAAAGGGTGTTAGGGCAGAGAAGGGAATTGGGTGACACGATGGGAAGAATACTTACCAGAGAAGAGTGGAGGAAGAGAAGGCGCAGAAAGCGGATAGCCTTGATAGCGCTGGTTTTGACTTTATTCTTTCTTATTATTGTATTTGCAGTAATGTTAATAATAGAGGCAGTAAGGAATCGGGAGAATGTTGAAGGGATGTTTGGAGGGCAGCAGAATAGCTTTCAGGGAACCGGCAAGGAAGGCGAAGAAGCGTTGGAGCAGACGCTGTCCAATGGTGTAGGGATTCAGGAGGACTATCTCACACCGAATGAGTATTCCAGGCCGCAGACCCCGTTGAAGGAGATTAATGCCGTTGTCATTCATTATACGGCGAATCCGGGAACTACGGCAGCCAACAACCGGAATTATTTTGAGGGGCTGGCCAGCAGAAGGACAACCTCTGCCAGCAGTCATTATATTATTGGATTGAAGGGCGAGGTGATTCAATGCATACCGCTGAATGAAATTGCCTTTGCGTCCAATGACCGGAACGCGGATACGGTGTCAATCGAGTGCTGTCATGAGGATGAGACAGGAAAATTCAACGAGGCAACATACCAGTCCATGGTGTCCCTGACGGCAGCGCTCTGTGTGGAATTTGATCTGAAGGAAGAAGATATCATAAGGCATTATGATGTCACAGGAAAGCTCTGTCCTCTTTATTTTGTTGAAAATGAAGAGGCCTGGCTGCAATTTCGCAAAGAGGTTATGGACGAAGCGGATAAAATAAAAGAGGAGAGAAAATAAAAGAGATTTCCGGAAAAAAACTGTGCCGCAGGTCGGAACGGCCTGGGCACAGGGAGGAAACCTCTACAAAGAAACAATAATATCTTTTCCAATGGGCGCATACTGGCGGTAGGATACCCCGGCTGCGTCCATCATGCGCTTGGAGGCAATTACGGAGTCGGTTGCGGCATATTTATCGCTTCGGTAGATGATTTCGATAATGCCTTTCTGAATAATAGCCTTGGTACATTCGTTGCAGGGGAAGAGGGTTGTATATATCTTTGCCCCCTTCATATGGGTTCCGGTATAGTTAAGAATTGCGTTTAATTCAGCATGGCAGACATAGAAGTATTTGGTGTCAAGGTTCGAGCCTTCCCGCTCCCAGGGAAAATCATCATCGGAGCAGCCAATGGGCATTCCGTTGTATCCCACGGAGAGAATCTTATTATCCTCACTGACAATACAGGCCCCTACGCTGGTGCTGGGGTCCTTGCTGCGTTCTGAGGAGAGAAGCGCAATGCCCATAAAATACTCGTCCCATTTTAAATAATCCTGCTTTTTCATCGGTGGCTTCCTTTCTGAAATAAAATAATGTTTCATCTATTTTATCACAGGTTTTCCATGCGGTGCAACTGTTAAACGATAATTATGTAAGGGCTGTTATAGTTAAAAGGTATCGTTTTTTGAGATACATTCATTTATTCTGATATTTCGGCAATTCTGCCACGGATTTCCCATCAAAGATTTTGTGATAAGAAGAAGTGATTTGACAATGAAAAAGAGGCGATGATTGACGAAGTGAGAGGGAAGAGATATAATTAATTTACCCAATCCTCATAGATGCGGCCATCGCCTATGAGGAGGGATTATGAAAAGTAAGAGACAAAAGTTAAAGCCGGATTCCGTTATGAAAGATTATTGGAGTGATAACAGCAGGTTTGCTGATCTGTTTAACCAGGTGTTTTTCGATGGGAATCATATTATAGAGCCCCGAAAACTGGCGGATAAGGATACTGATGAGTCTATGATATTGCCGGAGGACGGACAGCTTGCCGCTCTTTCCAGAAGCAGGGATATCATAAAGCTGTATGAAAATGAGGCGGAATTTGTTCTCATTGGATTGGAAAATCAGCAAAAAATTCATTATGCCATGCCGGTTCGCAACATGCTGTACGATGCATTAAGATATGCCAGGCAATGCAAAATATTGGAACAGGAGCATCGCAGGATGAAGGATTTACATGATGCCGATGAATTTTTGTCTGGTATGGCGGGGAACGATTGTATTAAGGTGGTTATTACCCTTGTGTTTTACTATGGTGAGAAGCCGTGGGACGGCCCCACTCGTTTAAGTGATATGATGGAGATACCGGCTGCGTTTCAACCGTATTTCAATAACTATGCGATCCATTTGTTGCAGGTAAGGGATGCGGGGAAATATAGCTTTGATCATAGGGATAACCGGGATTTATTTACCATGCTGGAAGAGTTTTATAGTCACGGTTTCATTGACATGGAAGAATTCGGGACGAAATATTCTGATAAGACCGTGTATTGGGAGACAATGGCGGCTATCGGTGCAATCACCGGAATAAGGGAGCTCGTAGACTATGCTGAGGAGAATAGGAAAGGAGGTTCGCTTCATATGTGTACAGCCTTAAGAAATCTTATAGAAGAAGGAAAGATGGAAGGATTACAGGAGGGATTACAGGAAGGAAAACGGGAAGGGAAGAAGGAAGGGAAAATTCTTGGGGTGATTAATGCTTATCGGGAATTTGGACTGGAAGATTTGGAGATATTAGAGAAGCTGCGGAAGAAATTCAACCTGAGTACGGAGGAAGCACAGGACTATCTTAATGTAAAGGAATAATTTTGAACTGACCCCCAAAAGTTGGACTTAAAACTCTAACGATTGGAGGTCAGTTTTTTGATTAATTAATATTGGCTTCCTGCGATCTGCACCTTAATCAGGTTGGTGGTGCCGGAGGTCTCCAGAGGAACACCTGCGGTTAATACGGTCAGATCCCCATCTTCGAGATAACCGGCACGCTCCACTGTCTGGATGGCGTGATTGATCAATTCGAAGGTATCATGTTCCACGTCCATCAACAGGGGAGTAACACCCCAGGACATATTCATCTGCCGGCATACCACAGGATTCATTGTGCAGCCTAGAATCTGGCATGCCGGACGGTACCGGGAGATCATCCGGGCTGTCTGGCCGGAGGTGGTTACGGTAATAATCATTTTAGCATTCAGGTCATGAGCCGTGGTTACGGTGGCACGGGAGATGGCATCCGTGATGCTTGGATTGTCGCAGGGCTCCAGCATGCGGAAGCGTTTCTTGTAGTCAATATCCGCTTCGGCGCGTATGGCGATCTTAACCATGGTCTTCAGGGACTCAACGGGATATGCTCCTGCGGCAGTCTCACCGGAAAGCATGATAGCGCTGGTTCCGTCATAGATGGCATTGGCTACATCCGTCGTCTCGGCACGGGTGGGCCTGGGATTCTTCATCATAGAATCCAGCATCTGCGTGGCGGTAATTACCTGCTTGCCGGCATTGTATACTTTCTTGATAATCATCTTCTGAAGAATCGGCACCTCCTCATAGGGAATTTCCACGCCCATGTCACCCCGTGCGATCATAATACCGTCAGAAGCTTCAATAATCTCGTCAATATGCTCCACACCCTGGAAATTCTCGATTTTAGCAATGATCTTGGTCAGAGAATTGTGCTTATTCAGCATCTTGCGGATTTCTTTCACGTCGTCGGCGGTGCGGACGAAGGAAGCGGCAATAAAGTCAAAATTATTTTTAATGGCAAAGAGGATGTCCTCCCGGTCCCTGTCGCTGATGAAAGGCATGGATAAATGAACGCCGGGCACATTGACCCCCTTCTTACTGGAGACCATTCCGCTGTTCATCACCTTGCAGACGATATCCGTTGCAGTTACATCCTTTACGGTCATCTCCACCAGGCCGTCATCCACCAGGATGGTGGAGCCGATTTCAATATCATAGATGAGATTAGGATAGGAGATGGATACGATAGCTTCATCTCCCTCCACCTGTCGGGCGGTGAGGGTAAAGGTCTGTCCCTCTTTTAACTGGATTTTCTGATCATCCTTGAAGGTGCCGAGACGGATTTCGGGGCCCTTGGTATCCATTAGGGCGGCAATCGGAACATTCATTTCCTTGCGGAGCTTTTCCAGCTTCTTCAGTCTTGCGAGATGTTCCTCGTGAGTGCCGTGGGAGAAATTGAACCGGGCGACGTCCATGCCGCAGTGAATCAATTCTCGTATTACATTATCATGGTCGGTGGACGGTCCCAGGGTACAGATGATTTTTGTTTTTCTCATACATTGCCTCCATACTGCCGGTTTACGGCATTGTCGTTGTGAACATAAGATAAGCGGTTTTCGCTTGTCGTTGTTTGAACATAAGACAAGCAGTTTTAACTTGTCGTTGTTTTATAGCTTTAACCCTTTATTTCTGCGGTATTTAATACCGGAATGCTTTCTTTTCCAGAGAAATGCCCCCAGAGACAGCAGACTCATAAGTATTACCAGTGCAATGATCATCAGGGCACAGTGCAGAAAAAAAGTGTCCGGTAAGATAAGGATAACCGGGTCGGTCGCAGGATCAAAGAGCCAGTAATCATTTTCAAAGAACAGCTCATGAAATACCACAAAAGCACGGTCAAAATCAATTGAGAGCAGCAGGGCCAGAAGGGAAGGCAGTGCAATAGCCATAATGGAAGAGGTAAGGAGATAGCCGTACTCATTACGCCGTGTTTTGCGGATTATGACCAGAACTCCCAGAGCCAGGGCAGCCGCAGCCATCAGATAAAAAGCGGTGAAGATATTCTTAACCTCTTCAAAATGGACCAGGCCGTGCTCGGATGCGGGCAATGTGGGAAAATGAAGCTCCCCTTGATAGAAGGGAGAAGAATAATCGATCAGTGCATCATAATTCTCTTTGATCTCGTCCCTGCTTATTCCGGAGGTCTCCTCTATATGAAGAAGAGAAATGTCCAGATAATACAAGGGGCGGAAGTTGATTGTAACCACAACTGCCATGCTGATAAATAATAGGGTGAATAGAACTCCGATCAGCAGATCGGTGATTTTAAACCGTTTCATACTGGCCTCCATGGTGATGTATATCAGTACATTTTGTCCCAAACGAATTATAGTATAATTTAATTGGGAATGCAACTTAAAAACTAAAGTTCTCTCTCCGGGACACCCTACATCTATTATTAGTAATTACAATAAGATACATTAGTATTTATGAATTGTATTCGTGATTATCATGGTGTAAGATTGGCTTGTAGGATGAAATAAGGAAAAGGAGAGAGAATATGAGAGCGTTGATCAGTGTATCGGACAAGACAGGAATTGTTGAGCTTGCGAAGGAATTTGCGGATATGGGGATTGAAATCATTTCTACCGGAGGAACCTACGGGAAATTGAAGGAGGCGGGGATACCGGCGGTTGAGATTTCCGAGATTACGGGATTTCCGGAATGCCTGGACGGCCGTGTTAAGACCCTTCATCCGGCGGTGCATGCGGGGCTGCTGGCCATGAGAAGCAATCCTTCCCATATGCAGCAATTGACTGATTTGAATATAGAGACGATTGATATCGTTGTGGTGAATCTTTATCCTTTTAAGGCCACGATTCTGAAGGATGGGGTAACCAGGGCGGAAGCCGTGGAGAATATTGATATCGGGGGGCCTACGATGCTCCGGTCAGCCGCTAAGAACTACCAGGATGTGGCGGTGGTGGTGGATCCCAGGGATTATGAAAAGGTTCTGGGTGAGCTCAGGGAAAAGGCTGAGGTATCTCTGGATACCAAGTTCTATCTGATGCAGAAGGTATTTATGCATACCTCCTCCTATGATACCATGATCGCAGATTATCTGAAGAAGCAGAGAATGGATACCTCCTTCCCGGAGACGCTGACCATGACCTTTGAGAAGGTGCAGGATATGAGGTATGGGGAGAACCCTCATCAGAGCGCTGCCTTCTACCGTGAGATCGGGAAGAGGAAGGGTTCTATCGCAGACGCGGTTCAGCTGAATGGCAAGGAGCTTTCCTTTAACAATATTAATGACACCAATGGGGCGCTGGAATTGCTGAAGGAGTTTACCGAGCCTACGGTTGTTGCCTGCAAGCATGGCAATCCCTGCGGTGTGGGTAGCGCCGAAGATATTTACGGTGCCTGGAGCAAGGCGTATCAGGCGGACAAGACTTCCATCTACGGCGGGATTGTGGTTCTGAACCGCGAGGTGACGTTGGCAGTGGCACAGGAAATGAAGAATATCTTTCTGGAGATCGTGGTTGCACCCTCCTATGAGAAGGAAGCCTTGAAGGTTTTGACCATCAAGAAGAATATCCGTATCCTCCAACTGGCGGATATCCAGGTTCCCCAGGAGGAGGGAGCCTATGATATGAAAAAGGTAAATGGAGGGCTGATTGTCCAGACCATTGACAGTAAGATATATGAGGAGGAGAAGCTTCAGGTGGTAACCGATCGGGCACCTTCCGAGAAGGAAATGGAGGATTTGAAGTTCGCCTGGAGAGTGGTTAAGTTTGTAAAGTCCAATGGAATTGCGCTGGCGAAGGATAAGCAGTCCATCGGCATTGGCCCGGGACAGGTGAATCGCATCTGGGCCACGAAGCAGTCCATTGAGCATGCCGGAGAATTAATCGGTGGGGAGGTCACCAAAGGGGCTGTGCTTGCCTCCGATGCCTTCTTCCCCTATGATGATTGTGTTGAAGCGGCGCATCAGGCAGGAATTACCGCCATCATCCAGCCCGGCGGAGCCGGCAGGGACCAGGACTCCATCAATAAATGCAATGAATATGGAATTGCAATGGTCTTTACCGGGATGAGGCATTTTAAACACTAGTCAAATTACAGATCATCCCGCGGCACAGCCGGCCGATCTGAGATTTGATAAACTGAAAATATGGGCAAGGCCGTTGAACACGGTCTTGCCCATAAGTAATCTTTGCCCATCCTATTATAACTTTTAAAATATGTATCCATATATATAAAAATTACTTTGGTCGCCGATTATAATCTGGTTACGTTTGCTGCCTGGGGTCCTTTTTCACCCTGGACTACCTCAAAATTAACCTTCTCGCCCTCTTCGAGAACCTTGAAGCCGTCCATCTGAAGTGCTGAGAAATGAACAAATACATCGTTACCCTCATCGTCGGAAATAAATCCAAATCCCTTTTTTGCATTAAACCACTTAACTGTCCCTGTCTTCATAAATGCCTCCTAAAACATGATTGATTTCTCCTTGCTATAAATTAGTAAGGATAGCATAAATTTAGCATAAAATAAAAAAAATGTCAAATGAGTTTTGTTGAATTCTGTAATAATTATAAAACTTTTTAGTATCTTTTTCGGCATATTTCATTAAGATATGAAAAAAACAGGGTGTTATTCAGATATATAGTGATTAATTGCATTTTCTCGACATAACAAATATTCTATAAGAAGGAAATGAAATGAGAATGATATATTTAAGACACCAAGGGAACAATATACTCAAAGGAATAATATATTTTGAAGAAATGGTCCCGGTTGGAAATGACAAATCTAGATTTTCATGGTATAATATCCACGATGAACAGATTAGTCCATGGCTCTCACAGTGCCATACCATAGGAGCTTGCGGACATGATATCATGAATAAACACATGTTAGTGATTGGAAATGAATTCAGGAAGAGAAAACAGATTATGGAGGTTAACCTATGAAATTTAAGATTCCTGCCTCATATGATTTTATATTAGAGGAAAAACTGGAGGATATGAACGGCGTCGGAACCCTGCTGCTGCACAAGAAAACCGGAGCGCGGGTGGCCATCGTTGCAAATGATGATAGTAATAAAGTATTTTCCATTGGCTTTCGGACTCCGCCGGCCAATAGCACCGGGGTGGCTCATATCATTGAGCATTCGGTATTATGCGGTTCCAGGCGTTTTCCTGCGAAGGACCCTTTTGTTGAACTGGCGAAGGGTTCGCTGAATACCTTTTTGAACGCAATGACCTATCCGGATAAAACCGTATACCCGGTTGCAAGCATGAACGATCAGGATTTTAAGAATCTGATGCATGTATATATGGATGCGGTATTATATCCGAATATTTATCAGAAAAAGGAGATCTTCTACCAGGAGGGCTGGCACTACGACCTGGAAACGGAGGATGCACCGCTGAAGTACAACGGGGTTGTGTATAATGAGATGAAGGGAGCCTTTTCTTCGCCGGAGTCGATGCTGTACCGTATGATACAGAACTCCCTCTTCCCGGATACCCCCTACGGTGTGGAATCCGGCGGTGATCCGGATTATATTCCGGATTTGTCCTATGAAGAATTTCTGGAATTTCACAGAACCTATTATCACCCTTCCAACAGCTATATTTATCTGTATGGGGATATGGACTTTGCAGAGCGGCTGAACTGGCTGGACAAAGAATATTTGAATCAGTATGAGCATCTGGATGTGGCATCCAGGGTTGAACTGCAGAAGCCCTTCGCTTCCTGCCGCCAGGTGGAAGCCTTCTATCCTCTCAGTGAAGGGGAAGAGGCAAAGGACAGCACCTATGTCAGCTGGAATGCTGTAATCGGCAATTCTCTGGATAAGGAGCTGGGGCTGACCTTCCAGGTACTGGACTATGTACTGCTTCAGGCACCGGGAGCGCCGGTGAAGCAGGCTCTGCTGGATGCCGGTATCGGAAAGGACATTCTGGGCGGCTATGAGGATGAGATTTTACAGCCTTCCTTTAGCGTCATTGCCAAGAATTCCGAAGAAGACAGGAAGGACCAGCTCATTGCCATCATCCGCGATGTTCTGGCAAAGGCAGTAGCGGAAGGGCTGGAGGAAAAATCCCTGCGTGCGGCAATTAACTACTATGAATTCAAGTACAGGGAGGCGGATTTCGGACAGTTCCCCAAGGGGCTCTTATATGGGCTCAGGGCTATGAGCAGCTGGCTGCATGATGATCAGAAACCTTTCCTCCACCTGAAGGATTCTTATGGCTATGCCTTTTTGAAAGAGAAGATTGGAACAGGCTACTATGAGAAGATAATCAAGGAATATCTGTTAGAGAACACCCACACCTCCGTAGTGATTTTAAAGCCGAAGTCCGGCCTGAATGCGGAGAAGGAGGAGGAGCTTAAGAAACGGCTGGGCCAGTATAAGGCAACCCTGTCAAGGGAGGAGCTGCAGCGTCTGGTGCGTGAGACAAAGGAACTGGCCGAGTTCCAGGAACGCCCCTCCACCAAAGAGGAGCTGGAAGCAATCCCGCTGCTTTCCAGAGCGGACATCAGCAGGGAGATTGAGCCGTTATTTAATGAGGAACGTACGGTGGGCCAGGTGAAGGTGATTCATCATAATGTGCATACCAATAAGATCGCGTATCTTAGGCTGCTGTTCAACGTGAAGGAGGTTCCCAAGGAGCTGCTTCCCTATGCGTCCCTGCTATCCTATGTATTGGGCTATGTGGATACGGAGAATTATAGTTATCTCAATCTTTCCAATGAAATCAATATCCATACCGGAGGAATCGCATCGAATGTGGTGAGCTTTTCTGTGAAAGGAGGAGCCGCTGCAGGCAATGCCGCCAATATTTACAGCGGAATGGAGTATGTTCCGGTCTTTGATATCTCCGTAAAGGTGTTATATGATAAGCTGGCGGAAGCCTTCCGTCTGGTGGGCGAGATGCTGCACCGGAGCAATCTGGAGGATAAGAAACGTTTGAAAGAAATCATCGGTGAGATGAAGTCCAAGCTTCAGATGCATTTTAATTCTGCCGGGCATTCCGTGGCGGTGAACCGGGCCATGAGCTATTATTCCGTTCATGGTTTATTTAAGGAAGTGACGACGGGAATTACCTTCTACCAGTTCATTGAAGAGCTGGCGGAGAATTATCAGGAACGTGCGGATGAGATCGTAAAGCATTTGAAGGAATTAATCAAAATGATCTTTACCCGTGAGAATTTATTTGTGAGCATTACCGCGGATGAGGAAGGCTATGAGAGATTCGACGATAAGCTGGAGGCTTTCTGTAAGACGCTGCCGGAGCAGGCAGACCACTCCATGTTTGAAGCCTATGATACCTCCAGCCTCCAGCCGGTATGTCTGAATGAGGGCTTTAAGACGGCGATGCAGGTGCAGTATGTGGCCAGGGCCGGTAATTTTATTAAGGCCGGATATGAATATCACGGGGCGCTGAGAGTGTTAAAGACGATTTTAAGCTATGATTACCTCTGGAATAATATCCGTGTCAAGGGCGGGGCCTATGGGTGCATGTGCGGTTTCTCCGGTGTGGACGGCGACGCATATTTTACCTCCTACCGGGACCCGAATCTGAGGGAAACCAACAATATTTATGAAAAGGCAGCAGAATATATCAGCAACTTTACTGCGGATGAACGGGATATTACCAAATATATCATCGGCACCTTCAGTACCCTGGATACTCCGCTGACCCCGCAGACGAAGGGAAGGCGTTCCCTGAGCATGTATCTTGGGAATATTACGGAGGAAGAACTCCGCCGGGAGCGTAACGAGGTGCTGAATGTAACCCTGGAGGACATCCGGGCCTGCCACAAATATATCACAGCAATGCTGGAAGCAGGAAATATCTGTGTTATCGGCAATGAAAACAAGATTAATGAGAATCAGGATATGTTCCGGGAAGTGAAGAATTTAATGAAATAAGAAATGGAAATGGATAACAGTTCAGACTGTGACAGAGAGGAGGGCAGGGTACTCCCTCACACACAGGATGGAAGACATATGACTGGATTTGCATGTCACTGCCGTACAATTGTGTTCGTCTGTGCCATACAAATCCAATCACATCTCTTCCATACAGTGCATTATGGGAGTACCCTGCCCTCCTCCCTGCCACAGTCTGAATTGTTCCTAAAGGAGAAAGGGATAGGAAAGAATGAAGGATACGAAACAACGGCAGACACCAAACCGCTCACATCAGTATAAATCAGGATTTGTCACTCTGATCGGGAGGCCCAATGTGGGAAAATCGACCCTGATGAACCGGCTGATCGGGCAGAAGATTGCCATAACCTCTGATAAGCCCCAGACCACCCGGAACCGGATACAGACGGTCTATACGGATGAGAGGGGGCAAGTGATCTTTCTCGATACGCCGGGAATTCACAAGGCGAAGAATAAGCTGGGACAATATATGGTAAATGTTGCTCAGCGGACCATGAATGAGGTGGATTTGATTCTGTGGCTGGTGGAGCCTTCTACCTTTATCGGAGCCGGAGAGCAGCATATTGCGGAGCAGCTGAGGAAGGTGAAGACTCCGGTGATTCTGGTAATTAATAAAATTGATACGGTGAAGAAGGAGGAGATTCTTGCCTTTATCGCCGCCTATAAGGATATCTGTGACTTTGCAGAGATTATTCCGGTTTCCGCATTAAAGGGGGAGAATACGCCGGTGCTGATGGAATCAATCTATCGGTATATGCCGGAGGGCCCCATGTATTATGATGAGGATACCGTAACAGACCAGCCGGAGCGCCAGATTGTGGCGGAGCTGATTCGGGAGAAGGCGCTGCGCCGGCTGGATGATGAGATACCTCATGGAATTGCCGTCTGTATTGACCGTATGAAGGAACGCCCCCAGGGAAGAGACGGGGAGGACGGTATGATGGATATCGAGGCCACTATCGTCTGCGAGCGTGATTCCCATAAGGGAATTGTCATTGGCAAGAAGGGAAGCATGCTGAAGCAGATCGGAACCGATGCCCGGAGAGAGATAGAAAATCTTCTGGATTGCAGGGTCAACCTGCAGCTCTGGGTGAAGGTGAAGAAGGATTGGCGTGACAGCGATTTCCTTATAAGAAATTATGGCTATAATAAAGACGAATAGTCTATTGTCAAGTATAAAATTTACATTTTAGCTGGTATATTCTGACCAGTTTAATAGAGCATAAAATGGGAAACCTAATGATATAGGAGATGAGGAGATCGGGCACTGAATCTTCTTCTGCGCCGAACGGAGTGCGCATAATCGTCACAAGTGACAAGTGATTATATATCATGGTTAGGGGGCTCATTTATGAAGAATTATGATTATTGGAAGAACTTTATTAAAACAGGAAGGATTGACGATTACTTACATTATATCGCATGTACGAAAGAAGAAATAGCGGAGGAACCACATATGGATTTTGAAAAGGAAGGTGGATTGATTGCCGGGGTCCAACACGGTGACAGGAATGGTTCTGTCGACCATGCCGATTGGGGAATGCGATAAGCGGCTGGTGATTTTGACTAAGGAAAACGGAAAAATATCAGCATTTGCCAAAGGCGCCAGAAGACCGAACAGCGCCTTATTGGCATGCAGTCAGCCTTTTGCCTTCGGTGAATTTGCTCTTTATGGGGGGAGAACCTCCTATAATCTGTTGTCCGCAGAGATTTCTAATTATTTTGGAGAGCTGAGGACGGACTTCCCGGGACTTTGCCACGGGTTTTATTTCTGTGAATTTGCCGAGTACCTGACAAAGGAGAATAACGACGAGAAGGAGGTCCTGAAGCTGCTGTACCAGACACTCCGGGCACTCTCCAAAAAAACTATCGACACGGCCCTGATCCGCTCTATCTTCGAGCTAAAGATTATGGCAGTGAACGGTGAGGCTCCGCAGGTGTTCGGCTGTGTCAAATGCGATAAAAACTCATCTTCTGCGGAAACGGACGGGCAGTCTTATGGGGGACAGTATTATTTCAGCCCTAATTGCGGCGGGATTCTATGTGAAGATTGCAGAGGCTATGACAAGGGGGCGATCCGTATTAATACCTCAACCCTGTATGCTATGCAGTACATAGTATCGAAAGAGATAGAGAAGCTATATACCTTTCGGGTTACGGCGGAAGTACAAGAGGAACTTAGCCTTTGCATGAAACATTACCTGGGCCGTTACGTCGAACATGAATTCAAGTCCTTGGAGATGCTGAAAGGCTTGTGACAAAGTTCAGCCCGTCCTTGATTTTTAAATTTCTGTTGAAATTATTATACTTTAAGGTTAAAATTATATGAACCCAAAACTTGAAATGGAGGGAAGGTTATGAAAAAGTTGTTTCTTTGCACAATTGCCCTGTTGCTTATAGTGGGAGCAGCTGGCTGCAAGAAGGAAGAGGCATTCATTTCCATCGATAATATTACTGCAGATACCATACTGGCAAAGTCAAACGGTGTGCTCCAGGTGGCCACGGTGGAGGATTTTGAAAAGTCCTATTATGATTTGAATGAACTGAAGAGCTTCATTGAGAATAAGATAGATGGATATAATCAGAAAGCCGGCGCAGGGAAGATTACGGTGGATGCGGTGGAGATTCACAACGGGAATGCCATCATGCTGCTTACTTATTCCGGTATGGATCAGTATGCCGCTTTTAATGAGGCTTCTGCAGCATATTTTAATGGAGGAGTAACGGATGTGCCCTTGAATCTGCCAACCACTCTGGTTACTGCCAAGAACGGAACTCTTGCAAGCACCCAGGAGGTTCTCGGAGACAGTAAATTGAAGATACTGGTGATGAACGAGCCCTATGATATCATGGTGGATGGAACCGTCAGGTATTATTCCGAGAATGCCGCCTATGTGGACAGTCATACGGTACGGGGGGCCCAGGAGGGAATGACAGTTGTAGTATATAAGCCCTAAGGAAATAATTTAAAATGAGAGGATAAATAATATGGAAAAGACAATGGAAAAGATTGTGGCACTGGCTAAGGCAAGGGGCTTTGTATATCCGGGCTCCGAGATCTACGGCGGGCTTGCCAACACCTGGGATTACGGTAATCTGGGTGTGGAGCTGAAGAATAATGTGAAAAAGGCCTGGTGGGCCAAATTCATCCAGGAGAATCCCTATAATGTAGGTGTTGACTGCGCGATCCTTATGAACCCCCAGACTTGGGTGGCTTCCGGACATCTGGGCGGTTTTTCCGATCCCCTGATGGATTGCAAGGAATGCCATGAGCGTTTCCGCGCGGATAAGCTGATTGAGGACTATCATACGGAGCATGGAATTACAGTGGAGGGTTCCGTAGATGCCTGGTCCCAGGAAGATATGAAGAAATATATCGATGAACATAGTATAAATTGTCCTACCTGCGGAAAGCATAATTTTACCGATATCCGTCAGTTCAACCTGATGTTTAAGACCTTCCAGGGGGTAACGGAGGACGCTAAGAATGTGGTATACTTAAGACCTGAGACCGCACAGGGCATCTTCGTTAATTTTAAAAATGTGCAGAGAACCTCCCGGAAAAAGATTCCCTTCGGCATCGGGCAGATCGGCAAGTCCTTCCGGAATGAGATTACACCGGGTAACTTTACCTTCCGTACCAGGGAGTTCGAGCAGATGGAGCTGGAGTTCTTCTGCGAGCCTGACACGGATCTGGAATGGTTCAGTTACTGGAGGCAGTTCTGTATCGACTGGCTGAAGAGCCTCGGAATGAAGGACGAGGAAATGAGAGTCAGGGATCATGATGCTGCGGAGCTTTCTTTCTACAGCAAAGCAACTACGGATATTGAGTTCTTATTCCCCTTCGGCTGGGGTGAGCTCTGGGGTATCGCTGACCGTACGGATTACGATTTAACCCAGCATCAGAATGTATCCAAGGAGGATATGAGCTATTTTGATGATGAGAAGGGACGCAGATACATTCCCTATGTTGTTGAGCCGTCCCTTGGAGCAGACCGGGTAGTGCTTGCCTTCCTCTGTGCCGCATATGATGAAGAGGAGATTGCGGAGGGAGATGTGCGTACGGTGCTTCATTTCCATCCGGCTCTGGCTCCGGTGAAGATCGGTGTGCTTCCCCTGTCGAAGAAGCTGTCCGAGCCTGCCGAGAAGATTTATATGGAGCTTTGCAAGCTCTATAACTGTGAGTTTGATGACAGGGGCAATATCGGCAAGAGATACCGCAGACAGGATGAGATCGGAACTCCTTTCTGCATTACCTATGATTTTGAATCCGAGACGGACGGGGCAGTTACTGTCCGTGACAGGGATACAATGGAGCAGGAAAGAATCAAAATAGAGGATTTAAAAGAATATTTTGAGAATAAATTAAAATTTTAGAAAAAAACTCTTTCCTTAATCAGAGGTTCTGTGATATAATGTCGACGGACTGACGATAATGATGTCAAAAGCATTCTGATATTGTGCTTTTGGCATCATTGTCCGTGACAACGCTACAACATAATGTAAATATATTATAGGAGGGCACTTACAAAATGACGAAATGGGTTTATTTGTTCAAAGAAGGTAAGGCAGACATGAAGAACCTTCTTGGCGGTAAAGGCGCTAACTTGGCAGAGATGACTAACTTAGGCCTCCCGATTCCTCAAGGTTTTACAGTGACAACAGAGGCATGTACAGACTACTACAATAGCGGAAAGAAGATCAGGGATGAGATTAAAGATCAGATTTTCGCATCCTTAGCGCTTCTTGAAGAGCAGCAGGGCAAGAAATTCGGTGATACCGAGAATCCCCTGTTGGTTTCCGTGCGTTCCGGTGCGAGAGCTTCCATGCCTGGAATGATGGATACGATTCTGAACCTGGGCTTAACGGATGCAGCAGTAGAAGGCTTTGCCAAGAAGACTGGCAATCCCAGATTTGCATACGATTCCTACAGAAGATTCATCCAGATGTTCTCTGACGTAGTTATGGAAATCAGCAAATCCAAGTTCGAAAGAGTATTGGATGACATTAAGGAGAAGAAGGGTGTTCATTACGACACCGATCTGACAGCAGCAGATTTACAGGAAGTAATTGCCGGTTTCAAGGCTTTATACAAATCAGAAAAAGGAACCGACTTCCCTCAGAATCCTGCGGATCAGCTGATTGAGGCGGTAACCGCCGTATTCCGTTCCTGGGACAATCCCCGTGCGATTTACTACAGAAGAATGAACGATATCCCCGGCGACTGGGGTACTGCAGTTAACGTTCAGGCCATGGTATTCGGTAACATGGGTGATACCTCCGGTACCGGTGTTGCATTTACCCGTAATCCTTCCACCGGTGAGGCGAAGATCTATGGTGAGTACCTGATCAATGCCCAGGGTGAGGACGTTGTTGCCGGTATCAGAACTCCCCAGCCTATTAGCAAGCTGGAAGAGGATATGCCGGAAGCATATGCTGAGTTCATGAGAATTGCAACTCTCCTTGAGAACCATTACAGAGATATGCAGGACATGGAGTTTACCATTGAAGATACGAAGCTCTATTTCTTACAGACACGTAACGGCAAGAGAACTGCTCCCGCAGCTCTTCAGATTGCCTGTGATCTGGTGGATGAGGGCAAGATTACTAAGGAAGAGGCCATTAAGAGAATTGAGGCTAAGTCCCTGGATCAGTTACTGCATCCTACCTTTGACACGGCAGCTTTAAAGGCAGCAAAGCCTGTTGGCAGCGCGCTTCCTGCATCTCCGGGTGCGGCAGCAGGTAAGGTATACTTTACCGCAGAGGATGCAAAGAACAACCATGAGAAGGGCGAGAGAGTAATTCTGGTTCGCCTTGAGACCTCCCCCGAGGATATTGAAGGTATGCATGCAGCAGAGGGTATCTTAACCGTTCGCGGCGGTATGACCTCCCATGCAGCAGTAGTTGCCCGTGGTATGGGTACTGCCTGTGTATCCGGCTGCGGTGAGATCGTAATTGATGAAGAAGCAAAGGTATTCACCCTTGCTGGCAATACAGTAAAAGAAGGGGATTACATCTCCTTAGACGGTTCTACCGGTAATATCTACATCGGAGACATCCAGACGGTAGAGGCTTCCATCAGCGGTAACTTTGACAGAATCATGAGGTGGGCTGATGAGATCAGAACCTTAAAGGTAAGAACCAATGCGGACACTCCTACGGATGCAGCAAACGCTGTGAAGTTCGGTGCAGAAGGTATCGGCCTTTGCCGTACCGAGCATATGTTCTTCGAGCCCGACAGAATTCCCAAGATCAGAAAGATGATTCTCTCCAAGACAGTAGAGGCGAGAGAGGCGGCTCTGAATGAGCTGATTCCTTTCCAGAAGAGCGACTTCAAGGGAATCTACGAGGTAATGGAAGGCAGACCGGTTACCATCCGTTTCCTGGATCCCCCGTTACATGAATTCGTTCCTACCGATCCGGAGGATATTGCAGATTTAGCGAAGGATATGGGCCTGACTGTAGAAGAAGTAAAGGCTACCTGTGAAGGCCTTCATGAGTTCAACCCCATGATGGGACACAGAGGCTGCCGTCTTGCCGTAACCTATCCTGAGATTGCAAGAATGCAGACCAGAGCGGTTATGGAAGCTGCTATTGAAGTGAAGAAGGAAAAAGGCTTTGATATCATTCCTGAGATCATGATCCCTCTTGTAGGCGAGAAGAGAGAGTTGAAGTTTGTTAAGGATGTAGTTGTTGAGACAGCAGAAGCAGTGAAGAAGGAGATGAATTCCGATATCGAGTACCATGTAGGTACCATGATCGAGATTCCCCGTGCGGCACTGCTGGCAGATGAGATCGCTGAAGAAGCTGATTTCTTCTCCTTCGGTACCAATGACTTAACCCAGATGACCTTCGGCTTCTCCCGTGACGATGCCGGCAAATTCCTGGATGCCTACTACAAGTCCAAGATCTACGAGTCCGATCCTTTTGCAAGACTGGATCAGGAAGGTGTTGGCCAGTTAGTGAAGATGGCTTCCGAGAAGGGCCGTGCGGCAAGACCCAACATCAAGCTTGGTATCTGCGGTGAGCATGGCGGAGATCCTTCCACCGTTGAGTTCTGCCATAAGATTGGTTTGAACTATGTATCCTGCTCTCCGTTCCGTGTGCCGATTGCAAGATTGGCTGCGGCTCAAGCAGTATTAAACAACTAGAATCAATAAACTAAATATATATTTTTGATTACGGAATAGCCTGTATCTTCGGATGCAGGCTATTTTTATAAAGATCTCTCACTAATAAAAAATAGATAGAAAAACTATTGCAATTGACGCGGCGATAAGTGTTATTATTATCTTCTATTAAGTTTACTCGAAAATTATTGACATATGCCATAAACGGTGTATAATAAAAATAGATGGCATATGTCATAAACTATAAGGAGGTGAAAAGCATGCCAAGAAGGGATGGAACCGGCCCGATGGGTTCTGGTTCAATGACTGGAAGAGGTTTAGGACTTTGCACAGGTGTTAATGCAGTAAAATATGGAGCTGGTCTCGGAATGGGATTAGGTCTTGGATTTGCTTGCAGACGCGGTTTTGGTAGAGGTTTTGCATTTAACCAAACCTCCTCAAAAACACAAAAAGAGCTACTAAATGAACAGAAAACCATGTTGCAAGATCGACTTGAAGTTATTGATAAGCAATTAGAGAACTTATAATGCGCATCAGGGATAACCGGAGGACGCTCTGGTTATTTCTGATTAGTAGAAGGGAGGTGATAAATTATGGCGAGACCGGTAAAGTGGAGAAAAGTTTGCTGCTTGCCTGAGAGCAATAAATTTGGGCCTCTTGATTCGCCTGCAGATGCAAAAAACCATGTAATCATGACCGTTGACGAGTATGAAAGCATAAGGCTTATCGATTTGGAGGGCTTTACACAAGAAGAGTGTGCTACGCAGATGAATATTGCTCGTAGCACCGTTCAAGGCATTTATATTGAGGCCAGAAAAAAGCTGGCTGAATCATTGGTAAATGGAAAAGTGCTATTGATTGAGGGTGGCGAATATCGGCTTTGTGAAGGACTAGGGAATGGTTGCGGTCGCGGCTGTCATAGACATAGGCATGGTCGATGCATTACAGATGATGAGAATCGAGGTGGTTGATTATATATTCAGAAAAAGTAATTGAACATTTTATGTGCTCTCAAAATGCCCATAGTATGCCGGATGCAGGTGTTGAAGGAAACTATGGGGATCCTTCCTGCGGAGATTATTTAACCTTAGAGGAAGCATTGGATATTACGGAAGAAGATATTATTCAGGCTTTAGATGGGTTTCCTGAAAATAAGGTTCATTGCTCAAATTTAGGTGTGAGTGCGCTACGCAACGCAATTGAGAATCATTTAAACAAAAATAGAACGGAGGATTCTTATGAAAATAGCAATTCCAGTAGATGAGAAAACCTTGGAGCCGAATGTATGCGTATCCTTTGGACGTACTCCCTATTTTCTTATTTATGATGTAGAAACTAAGGAAAGTATATTTATTGACAACAGTGCGGCGGCAAGCACAGGAGGTGCAGGGATTAAAGCCGCACAAATAATAGCAGATAACAAAGCAAATGCTTTACTCACTCCCCGTTTAGGAGAAAATGCTGCTGACCTGCTAAAGCTCGCTGAAATCAAAATTTATAAAACGACAACTACTTCAGCCAAAGATAATATTGATGCTTTTATTGCTAGTAAACTTCCTTTGCTGGATGAAATTCATGTCGGATTCCATGGACACGGGGGCAATTAATATGAGAATAGCTGTGCTAAGCGGCAAGGGCGGCACAGGAAAAACACTGGTATCAGTGAATTTAGCTGCGGTATTTAAAGAATCCACATATATAGACTGTGATGTAGAAGAACCGAATGGACATCTGTTTTTTAAGCCTGAAGGAGTTCAAGAGGAAGAAATATCAGTAAAGATTCCAAAAGTGGATAATGAATTATGCAATGGATGCCGTAAATGCGATGATTTTTGCAAATTTAACGCCCTTGCCTATATAAAAAATAAACTGCTTGTCTTTGACGAGGTTTGTCATTCCTGCGGCGGCTGTATCTTGGTTTGTCCTGAAAAGGCACTAACAGAGAAAGAAAAGGTTATCGGTAAAGTTCAAAAAGGAACTTCAGAACATGTAGAGATATACACAGGAATATTAAACACCGGTGAAGCTTCGGGTATTCCTATCATTAAAAAGATGCTTGCTGAAAATAATCCGCAAGCAGATCAGTTGACTTTTATCGACTGTCCTCCCGGAAGTGCTTGTATCGTAATGGAAAGCATCAAAGATGCTGACTATTGTATATTAGTGGCTGAGCCTACATTGTTTGGTGTGCATAACCTGGGCATGGTATACGAACTGGTCAAGTTATTTAATAAGCCATTTGGGGTGGTTCTTAACAAATGTTTGGAAGAAGAAAACCCGGCAGAGAAGTTTTGTTTAGAAAAAAACATTAAGATTTTAGGCCGAATTCCTTTTGACAATGAACTCGGAACCTTGAACTCAAATGCGGAAATTGCTGGTAATAAGAATGAAAAATATCGAGAAATGTTTTCTTCTCTGCTTAACACAGTGATAAAGGAGGTGCCACATGAAACAACTACTAATCCTTAGCGGTAAAGGCGGCACCGGAAAAACGACAATAGCAAGTGCGTTTATAAAGCTTGCCAACGCCAAGGCATATGCAGATTGTGATGTAGATGCCCCTAATTTGCATCTCATTACCGGATGGAATGTTGAACCAGTAAAAACAGACTATTACGGGTTGCCAAAAGCAAAAATAAATCCAGAATTATGTATTGAATGCGATCAGTGCAGGCAAAACTGCCGATTTGATGCTATTTCAATAGATGAAAAATATAAAGTGAATCCTTTCGCATGTGAAGGCTGCGGCGTTTGCGGGTATGTTTGTCCTGTGGAAGCGATAATTATGACACCGGCAGTGGCTGGGGAATTAATGTTGTATTCTGATGGGAAAAAAGTATTTTCAACAGCGCAACTAAAAATGGGCAGTGGTACCTCCGGAAAGCTTGTAACTGAGGTAAAAAAACAAATGAAGTCGGCGGCAGTTGATACTGGGTTGGCCATTATTGATGGATCTCCCGGAATAGGCTGTCCTGTCATTGCATCACTTAGTGGCGTGGATATGGTTTTGATAGTCGCAGAACCTTCTATATCAGGTATCAGCGATATGGAGCGCATTATAAATACAGCAGCAAAATTTGGAACAAAGACAGCGGTATGTATAAACAAATATGATACCAACATTGAAAACACAAAAAAGATTGAAAAGTTTTGTAAAAAACAGGGGCTGCTTTTTATCGGCAGTATACCCTTTGACTCTAATGCAGTTAAATCTATTAATAATGGTCAAACCATTGTAGACATAGAATGCACATCGGGGACGGCGGTTAAAGAGGTTTATCACAAGACAATGAATCTACTCTTTGAAAAAGGTGGTGGCTAAAGTCATGCTTATTAAAACTTTGGTTGAAAACACATCGATATCCAACTATGTGATAGGCGGATTTCATCTTTCCAGCCACTCTGGCGGCAATGAGGACTCTGATATGATAGATAGAATTGGTAAATACCTAATGGGTACAAAAGCAAAGTTTTATACCTGTCATTGTACAGGTCTAGAGCCTTATAAAAGGCTGAAAGCTGCTATGGATGATAGCATCGATTACCTTTCAGCAGGCAGTGAAATTACAATCTAAATAAAAGGAGCAAGAATATGAGCGAAAAATGCAATCAAAGCTGCAGCAGTTGTTCGGAGGACTGTGCAGAAAGAAAAGAACAAAAAATGGACTTCTCCGAAAAACTGCACGAGATGAGCAGTGTAAAAAAGGTCATTGGTATTGTTAGTGGCAAAGGAGGAGTCGGCAAATCACTTGTTACCTCTATGCTTGCAGTCACCATGAACAGAATGGGTTATCACTCTGCCATTCTTGATGCAGATGTTACAGGGCCTTCTATCCCAAAAGCCTTTGGTATCAGGGAGAAAGCCTCAGGCAGTGAATTCGGCCTATTCCCTGTTAAAACAAAGACCGGGATTGATATTATGTCTGTCAATTTGCTTTTAGAAAACGACACTGACCCGGTTGTCTGGAGAGGACCGATTATTGCCGGAACAGTAAAGCAGTTTTGGACCGATGTTATCTGGAGCGATGTGGATTTTATGTTCATCGATATGCCACCGGGCACCGGCGATGTTCCCCTTACGGTATTTCAATCCATTGCTGTTGATGGAATTATCGTTGTGACGTCCCCACAGGAGCTTGTTTCCATGATTGTTTCAAAAGCTGTTAAGATGGCCGAGATGATGAATATCCCTATTATCGGTCTGGTAGAAAACATGTCCTATTTTAAATGTCCTGATAATGGCAAGGACTATCAGATATTTGGCGAAAGCCATATTGAAGAAATTGCTGATAAACATAATTTAAAGGTTCTTGCTAAATTACCTATTGACACGAAAATTTCTGCTGCATGTGACAAGGGTATGATAGAGCTTTTCGATGGCAATTGGCTTGAGCCGGTTGCAAAAATATTAGAAAAAATGGAGGAAAATTAAATGAGGAAAATTGCTGTAGCAAGCGAAAACGGGGCGGTAACTGAGCACTTTGGACATTGCGAAGGGTTTATGATTTTTGATACTGAAAATAATCAAATTGTCAAAAGTGAAACCGTTGCTAACCCTGGTCATAGACCTGGATTCTTGCCTAACTTTCTTGCCGATCTTGGTGTAAATGTCATTATCAGCGGTGGTATGGGCGGAGGTGCAGTCGAGATTTTTAATGAAAGGAACATCGAGGTTATTGTCGGAGCAAAAGGTAATGCTAAGAGCGCGGTGGAATCGTACCTGCAAGGCTCTTTAAAATCGACCGGTTCTGTTTGCCATGAACATCAGCATCATGATGAATGTGGCGAATAGAATAAAACATTTGTATTGAGAAATAGTGCTTGCGCGATATAATTAGTGCAAGTACTATTTTTTACTACGGTACATATAGAATTGGAGGTTTATTAATGAAAGATGGATTAATTAGATGTATGCAAACTGAGGATATGTGCCCAGGAACAACTGATTTTAAAGTGATGAAGGAGAAGAAATGCGCATTTGAAGGTATAGAAGAGGAAAAGACGGGTACAGGAGGAAAAACAATCCATACAGGAGATGATCTCAGACATCTCCCATCAAGTGAAAACTCCGGTAACAAACTTAAAAATGTATAACTCCACCCTTCTGGAGAGGCAGCTTGCACCTGAGAAAGCACAGGAGTTTTACAAACTGATGGAATCACAAATTGAAAAGCTGGATTTTTTGATGCAGTCAATGGTGAAAATGTCCCGGCTGGAAACTGGCAACAAAAATCGACATTACCGACACAGGTAGGGGCGTCCTGGAACAGCATTATGCACAGATATTCAAGCCCTTATGTATGTGGTATGGGTAAGGATAATTTATTTGCTTACGGTGAAGTGGATTAAGCGAAGTTCTCTATTCCACAATTTCACAAGTATCAGACACGGGCATTATGGATAAATGTTGAAGAAAAGAATGAATAATGTTATAATATGTTATATTTTACGAAAGCATGGAGGGATGAGGTTGAAAAATAGAAGTGTCAAAGCCAAAAGGTTCTCTTCGGATGAAATATCAATATTCTGCGATCATATCGCGACCCTGCTGGGCAGCGGAATATCCCTGTATGAAGGGGTTTCTGTCCTATGCGGCGAGACGGAGGAGGGAGATACCAAGGCGGTTCTCCATGAAATAGAGATGAGTCTGCAAGCCAGGAGGAGCCTGTCACAGGCCCTTGGCAAGACAGGGGCTTTTCCGGAATATATGGTCCATATGGTGAGTGTGGGAGAGGCGTCCGGCAGCATAGAGCAGGTGATGCATTCTCTGTCGGCTTATTATGAGAGGGAGGGCAGGGTGAAGTCAGGCATACGAAGTGCGGTGACTTATCCTGCAATCCTTTTTCTGATTATCGCAGTGATCTTATGGGCGCTGGTTTTTCGAATTCTGCCTTTGTTTGAAACGATGTATCAGGAGCTGAGTGCGGAGGTTGAGAGCACCTCCGGCAGCTTAATGTCCTTTGGCGTAAACGCAGGAATTGCAGCCGCTGTCCTTGTTGGGCTGCTGGCACTGGTTACCCTTTTTCTTTTTCTTGCGTACCGTACGAAACGGGGGGCGCGGCTGATAAAAGACGTAATGTATCATTTCCCGGCGACGAAGGGGATGGCCAGCCAGATCTCCATCGGAAGATTTATTTCTTCCATGGCATTGATGCTTCCGTCCGGTATGGATACCATAAAAGCCCTTGATCTGGCCATGGAAACCATGGATAATCCGGGGGTTTTAGCAAAGGTGAAGGAATGCAGGGAGCTTGCGGGGAAAGGGCATCCCTTGGAGGATGCGATACAGCAGTCGAAGCTGATTACCGGAATGGACAGGAGTATTATTCTTGTCGCAGCGAAGAGCGGTAACCTGGATTCGGCGTTCATCAAGCTGGGCGAACGCTATAACGAGGAGGCCTCCGCCCTGTTGAATAAAGCCGCTGCCTGTGTTGAGACAGTACTGGTATTGTTTTTGGCGTTATTGATTGGGTTTGTATTGCTGTCTGTTATGCTGCCGCTGATGAATATCATCTCTTTCATCGGATAGCACAGATTAGGGGATGGGTGTTGTCATGAAGAAGCGAAAAGAGAGGAAAATGAAATATTTCCGAAGCAATGTCCTGGTGAGCGCCGGAATAGCGGTGTTGCTGCTGGTGCTTTTTTGGGGAGGGATCAATCGGATTGACGATATCAGCCGGCGGCAGGAGCTGATCTTGACGGAGCAGGCCATTCGTAAGGCTGTGATTCAGTGCTATGCGGTGGAAGGGATTTATCCTGCCCGGTTATCTTATCTGGAAGAGAATTATCATCTGAGGATAGATACCGACCATTATTATGTGGTTTATAACTGTGTTTCATCGAATTTTATGCCCGAGATAGAGGTATTTGAACGGTAGGCTTGAAAGCCAAGGGTAAAGGGTAGGGATTGAAAATCAGGAGGGAGGTACCATATGGAGAAATGGCAAAAGGTCCGGACGGCAAAGCTGATCAGTGTTCTTCTTATCATCGGCGTGTTTATCCTGACTTCTCTCATGCTGGTTACGGTGGGGATTGGAGCATATAAGAATATTGTATTGGTGACGAATGATAATTTCCAGCTTCGGACCTCCCTGTCCTATGTTGCTACGAAAGTGCGGCAGTCGGATACCTCCGATTCCGTGAACATAGAAGAAAAGGAAGGGGTGCCCGTTCTGGTTCTGGGTGAGGAGATCGAGAGTGCCCGGTATGAAACCCTGATCTATCATTATAAAGGATATCTATGTGAGCTTTACAGGGAAGCCGGAATGGATTATGAGCTTAGCTACGGTGTTCCGGCCATTGAGATAGAAGAGTTCCGGATTAAGCTGACAGAGGACGGCTATCTGCAGCTTACGGCTCGGAATAAAGCAGGTGAAACGGAGGAACGATTGCTTTGTCCCAGGTCTGGGAGCGGGCCTGTGGGGGAGGTAAGCTATGGAAATTGAAAAAACCTCAAGAACATTTCGAATTGTTATGATTGAATTTGTCCTGATGCTGGGCGTGTTTGCAGCAATGAGTGTCATAATCGTCAGAATATTTCTCTCGGCAGATCACATGTCGAGGAGGGCGTTGGATTACAGCAAAGCGGTCATCGAGGCGGAGAATATAGCAGAGCGGCTCAAGGGAAGCACTTCCTTTGAAGCGGCGTTGGCAGATATGGGAATGGAGAAGACGACCGACGAAGGTACCGGATTTTACCGTGGGTATTATGAACAGGATTGGGAGCAGTCCGATGATACAGGTATCTATGAAATTACGGTTTATCTTGAACGGGTGGCCGGCAGAGCCGGGCATCTGGAAAAAGCGAGAATTACGGCATCCAGGGTGAAAGAGCGCATCGGCAGTGAAGAGGATTTGCATAGCCTGTGCAGGCTGAGTGTCAGTAAATTCAATCCTGACTGATGGTTGTTATTCCGGCTTGAGAGGCTGATGGAAAGGAGGCGCAGATATGAGCGGCAGGGGAAGTATTCGGATAAATATTGGCGGAACCTCCATTATTGTAATACTGCTGGTGATTTTATTGACAATTTTCGGAGTACTGTCGGTCCGTACCTCCTATTATGAGCTGAAGCTATCAGAAAAGACGGCGGCCAGGGCGGAGGAATATTATCTTGCGGATTCGAAAGCAGAAGAGCTATTGATGCTGCTCAATGAGCTTCTTGTTCAGCTTCAATGGAATGATTCTCCGGAGCAGTGGGAGAAGCTGGAGACCATGGCCTCAGAACTGGAAGGGGTTACACAGGTACAGCAGCAGGAAGGGCTTGTTACATATGAGGTTGCGATGAATGATGCTTCCATCCTTAAGGTGGAGGTATCTCCCGAAAAGAAAGCCTCCGGACCGTATTTGTCCATTATCAGCTGGAAGATGGTAACGAAGGAGCAGGGGGAATATGATTCGGAGGGAATAGAGATCTGGGATGGTACATTTGATGAATGAGGAGGTAGGCAATGGAACTGAAAGATATTTTGTCGTCGGCGGTTGATCAGCATGCCTCTGATATTTTTCTCATTGCAGGAAGGCCGGTATCCTTTAAGATAAAAGGAATGATTATACAGCAGAGTGACTATCGCCTGAAGCCGGAGGATTCTCTTTCCCTTGTGGACGAGATGTATGCCATGTCCGGCGGCCGTGAGACGGAGCTTCGAAAAAGCGGCGATGATGACTTTGCCGTTGCCTTGGCCGGTGTAGGAAGATTCCGCGTGAATATATATAAGCAGAGAGGTACCTGGAGCGCGGTGCTGCGGGTGGTGGCCTTTCAGATGCCGGAGATGGAGGAGATGGGAATACCCCAGGGCGTGATTGAGCTGGGCAGCCTGACTAAGGGACTGGTTCTGGTTACCGGTACGGCCGGGAGCGGAAAAAGCACTACCATGACATATATCATTGACTATATCAATAAAAATAGAAATTGTCACATATTGACGCTGGAGGACCCGATTGAATATTTACATAAGCATGGGAACAGCATTGTCAGCCAAAGAGAGATCGGCATCGATTCTCCCTCCTACAGCAAGGCATTGCGTGCGGCGATGCGGGAATCTCCGGATGTTATTTTCATCGGAGAGATGAGAGATCATGAAACCATTGAGATTGCTATGACGGCGGCGGAGACGGGGCATCTGGTTTTTTCTACTCTGCACACCATCGGAGCGGCGAATACAATTGATCGGATTATTGATGTCTTTCCTGCGAATCAGCAGATTCAGATTCGATTTCAGCTGTCCATGGTATTGAAAGCAATCGTATCGCAGCAGCTGTTGAAGGGAAGAGACAGTCTGGTACCGGCATTTGAGATATTGCAGGCGAACAATGCCGTCAAAGCGATGATCCGTGACGGGAAGGTGCATCAAATTGATTCTGTGATTTTAGCGGCTTCCCAGGGCGGGATGAAATCAATGGATCAAAGCATTCTTGAGCTGTACCAGGCAAATAAGATTGATGCGGATACAGCATTGACCCACTGTATCAACATGGAAATGATGAAAAGGAACCTGATGGTGTAATCGTTGATTTACAAAAGAAGGAGGCGCGATATGGAAAAAATAATAAATAATACGCTTCGCTGTGCAATGTTGTTTTTGTTTCTGCCGTTATTGCTTCGTCTGCCTGCGGATAAGGCGATGGCATCTGAGCTTTTGAAGGATAATAAAAACGGAGTTCTGACCGTAAGCTATGATAATACGGGTAATGCCAAGATGAAGATAGCCGTTATGAAAGATAACAAGAGCTATTATTATGACCTGGGTGAGGGCAAAAACAGCCTGGATATTCCGCTGACCATGGGGAACGGAACCTATACGATCCGAATCTGCAAGAACGTCACAGGCAACAAATACAGCGTGATTCAGAGCCAGGAGTTTAAGCTGGAGCTGGAGAATGAGGATGATGTTTATTTACATCCCAACATAATCGTAAATTATGATATGGATTATGATGCAATTGTCAAAGCTGGCCAGCTGACGAAGAAGTGCAAGACGGAGGCGGAGAAGGTTAAGGCGATCTATGATTATGTAGTGAAGAACTTTGACTATGATTATGACAAGGTAGATGACCTCCAGTCAGGATATATTCCGGATATTAAAATCGTCTATAAAAATAAAAAGGGCATATGCTACGATATCTCCGCCGTAATGGCATCCATGCTGCGCAGCCAGGGGATACGCGTGAGGCTGGTAACCGGATATACGCCCAATATATCCGAGTATCATGCCTGGAATGTGATTTATGACAGTAAAAAAGACAAATGGTACACCGTGGATGCGACCTATGATATAGGAATGAGCGGAGCCAAAAAAAAGCCCAGTATGGTGAAGAAAGCAAGTGAATATAAGGATATTCGTTATCAGTATTAACAACCAGAGTGGTTGACCGTGTTGGAATAAAGACTTTCCCAGACTAAATAAAAGTACGGGGAAGGTTTTACTTTAATAACAAAGGAGATAAATCGAATGATACATAAAATTGAAAAACAGCAATAATCGAAAGCATCAGGGCAGCAGTTTTATGTTCAAAAGAATTTCAAAATTGTTGGAGAGAAAAAATGTTGAAATATAAAGCGATAGTGTTTGATGTAAGTGATACGCTGATTGAGTACAGTCCCAATTATGCTCAAATCTTTGGAGACAGACTGCGTTACCTGGGTTTTGAAGTTTCAGAAGAAAAAGCAAGAGAGATTTCAAAAGTGGTTAATTGGTCGATTGGAGAGCAAAATCATAGGGAACGGTACGGTGCGTCGCATTTACCGGAATCAGAGTTAAATGAATTATTGGACAGGGCGGCATTGTCGTGTGTTACGGATGAAAGCAGTCAGGAGTATCTTCCAAAATTAAATGAGATGCAGATACCAAAGCAAGAAATGAACGTTATTTCCGATGTGTTTGATGTCTTGAATATCATCAAAAGTAATTATCGCTTAGCCATCGTATCAAATCATTATACATGGTTGCTGGAGTATTTGATGGAGTGTGGTTTATCCTCCTATTTCGAGTCGATCATTATATCTGAAACCGTCGGAGTGTCAAAGCCAGACGTTCGCATCATGCAAATTTTACTTAATGAACTTGGGTTGGAGGCAGAAGACTGTCTTTATGTCGGAGATCAGCCAATGGATGTATTATGTTCAAAAGAGATTGGAATGGATTGTGTCTGGATTGCCGATAAAAAGGAGATATTGCCGGAAGCAATACCATATAAAGAAGATTATAGAATTAGCGGGTTAACGGATTTGCTAAATATATTGTGAATGCAACATCATTTCATTGATAAAATAGTTTTTGAATTTAATGAATTTATAAGAGAAAAAATAGGATATGATAAACAAGTGACATAGATATACTTAGCTAATTATTATGGTAATTATGAAGATATTTCAAATTCTAAAAAATCTCATACATCATGAGACTATTGATTTCCTTAAAAGTGCAGATACTCAGAATATATTAAATAAATTTGTTTATTGCACATAAAACTGTGTGATGCAATATTAAATGGAAATCCCCAAAGCACGTTTCGTAGTGTTTGGGGATTTCCTTACGTTAACTTTTTAATACTTTAACGTCAGCTGCCTGATCGCATGTGATAAAACCATAATATCCGCTTTTTTGTAACTGGCTTAAAAATTTACTTAATTTCTTAGGCGTTTCATAGAGTGTCACATCATATTCCGCCTGCATGGTTTCCCTTAACCTGGAAGCTTCAATGAAATCCTCCAGATACAGCAGGGCTATTTTTTTCTTATTATCCGGCGGTATGAAGCCGTTATCCTTTAAAATACAGAATATTTTTTCAAAACCAATGGAAAACCCGACAGCGGGAACTTTATCATTAACGAACTTTCCAATCAGATCATCATATCTTCCGCCGCCGGCAATGGCGCCCTTGAAGGCAGGGCTGGCAATTTCAAATATTGTACCGGTATAATACCCCTGACCCCGTACCAATGATAAGTCAAATTCAATATTATATTGGTTACCGGACAGCAGCCTTACGGCTTCTATGATATTCTCCAGCTGCATGACTCGCTGGATCTGATTTACTTTTGATTTTATAACATCCAATGATAATGGAAAATCACCCAAAAGCTTTATTAAGGCATCAATACTGGAAGCTTCAAATTTCTTTTCCTCCAGTTCTTCTTTCACCCCAGCCACTCCAATCTTGTCGAGCTTGTCAAAGGTAATGCACACACTGGGGATATCTTCTGCCGGAAATCCCAAGTCTGTTAATAAATCAGTGAGAATAACGCGGTCATTGATTCTTACAGTGAAATCCCGTAGCCCAATCTGAAGTAAAGCGTTAGCCGTTACGGTGATTAGTTCCATTTCGCAATTTCTTGATTCAGAGCCGATAATGTCGATATCACATTGCAGAAACTCCCGCAGTCTGCCTTTTTGAGGCTTTTCCGCACGATATACCTTATCAATCTGGATACATTTAAAAGGCAGCATCAAATCATTGCGGTTATTGGCAAAATACCGGCTAAGCGGCAGGGTCAGATCGTACCGCAGTCCCATATCAGATAATTGCCGGGGATTTTCTGTTTTTAATGCGGCATCTAGCTTATCTCCCCGTTTTAAAATTTTAAAAATAAGATTAAGATTGTCTCCGCCGTCACTTTTGTTTAGATTTTCAATATCTTCCACGGCAGGTGTCATGATACGGACAAAGCCATTGGCTTTGTAGACCCCCAGTATTGTAGTTTGGATATAGTCCCTCAAGGCGGCTTCCTGGGGCAGGTAGTCATTTGTTCCTTTAATCGTATTGATTTTCATAATTGTTTCTCCCTTCCTTGCAATAAAATAGCCACACAGGTTATTCCCTGTGTGGCTAAATATATCATGGAATCAATATATTTATTAATCACAGGCATAACCCAAATAGCGATTATACCTATGATGCAGCATCATGGTTAATCGCGGATGATATGGTGATGATGACGGTGATTAATATATAACATTGAAGTGTTCCTCCGTTGTTAGATTGTTACCTAGTATATAGGTAAATGTGTGTTATGTCAATGGTTAAGTGAAAAGGTAATAGGATGCGGTGAGTAGAACAATAAACTTGATTTTTTTATTGTGATAATATACTATGATAGTAATTTCGTGAGAGGGGGAATATACCAAATGAAAAGAAAGGTTTTATATAATGAAACATATAATAGTTCAGACGATAAGGCATTTATTCAAGAATTTCTTACAGCATATAATAAAGCTAAATTAAATAAGGAACAAGAGCTTGGTACGACATCTAATTTCATACTGATTGTTAATCTGACGAATGGTGAATTTATTAAAATTTTAGATGGCGATACTACGTTTTGTTATATGGAATATAACGGAAAGCCTGTTGTTGCATATTGCCCCGATCTGGTTAAATTAATTGAAAATAAAAATAAGTAAAGTCCGTATGAGGAAATGGAGGCTCTTGTGGAGCAAGCATCTTGATAATAAAGAAAGATACTGTGATGCCGCCGCGCTTGAACGATTGGCAAATCATAGACCTTGAGGAGAAGGTAATTGAATCTGTTTCCCAAATACCTGCCGAGGCAGAGGAAGACGGGATAAAATTGCTTCCCGCCCTGCCCCGGGAATGGCAGGAGGGTGAGCTGAGGGGCGTATATCTGCCGGGAGGCAAACGGATCGATTTAAAATGGAAAAATGGTAAGGTTATAGAAAAAAGATTTACAGGCAGTCAAGGAAAGCGGGAGGCAGGAAGAATATGAGCGAATTAAAGGTAAAGATGCTTCACAGTTTGGAAAAGGTATTTCCGGATCAGGAACCGTACAGCCTGAAAAAGGACTGGGTGCTTAGTGCCCTTTGGGGAGAAGAAGTTTCATTCCAGCTGGCTTACTGTAATGACTCCTGTCAGTCACCCTGGGTAACGGTTCAGGTTATTTCCCCGGGCCGGAGGAATCCATCCGTATCATGGTTCTGGATGAAGCGCTGAATGATTACAGGGCGATGGAGCTGCTGGAACAATTGGCAGGAAGGGATAAGGCGTCAGAGCTTATTGCAAAAGACTGCGGGGGAGAGCTTACGTTTTCCCAATATCCCAGATCGGCGGAGTATCTGCTGACACTGAGGGCTTCCGTCAATCAGGAAATTAAAAAACAGATTGCTGGCCTATGTAATCCCGCGGGGAAACTCCGGTTACTTTTTTGAACACGCGGCTGAAATAAAAAGCGCTCTCAAATCCAAGAAGGTTGGAAATTTCATAGATTTTAAGTTCGTTTTCCGCCATTAGTTTTTTTGCTTTCTCAATTTTACTTTGGTTGATATAATCGGAAAAACCAACATCATTATATTTGGAAAAAAGAACGCTGAGATAATTGGGGCTGATATTGAACACCTCCGCTACCCGGTTGAGGGCAAGCTTTTCCTCTATATGATCATTGATATATTTCTTCACGTTCATAACAATGTGATTTTTATAGTCCTTGTTATGGGTGGCAAAGCTGTTGCAAAGACCGTCGCGGAGGGCCGTCAGCCATTCCAGAATCTGATCTACGCTTGACAGCTCGTAAAGGGACCGGTAACCGTTATTCCGGTCCTTAAATAGTTCAGAGACCAGTTTTTCTCCATTATTGAGAAGAGAAAGGGACAGGTAAAGAATGCTGCCGGCGGCATCCAGGGCCTGTACGTAATGTGTTGGGTGCTTCTCAAATAATTCCATAATAGAGGTAAAGATGTCGTAAAGAGCTTTTTCATCAAATTCCGCATAGGCTTTTCGGATATCTTTTTTAAATAAGGACATATTAAATACATTTTTAGGGGCTTCGTCATAAGCGGTATCTTCAACAAACAAAACGGGCAGCTTCTGGTTAAGCTGGGCAAAGACCTGTTTGGCATCCTGGAAGGAGGATGCAATCTGCATCGGCGTATTTACCGCAGTGCCTACGCTTGTGAATAATATGACGCTGTAATAATTAAAAAGCATGGAGGAAACCTGCTCTATGGCGTTGCGGATGATCGCCTTATAATTACCTGCCATGCTTTTATCCAGAAAAAAGATGATGGCAAAGTGCTTCACATCCAGGGAAAGGACATGGCAGGGGACATATTTTGCCGTCAGTTCACGCGCTATCTGCAAGCTGCTTGTATATAAATTAAGCCGCTTTTCTGCATCCATTTCATTTAACTTCCCGCTGTTGATTTCAGCATAACAGGCAGTAAAGGCTTCATAATCAAAGTTAATGTTGAGAATCTTTGACTGTGTGTCTAAATGGTGTTCCGATTCAAATAGATTTAAAATAAGCCTGGTGTAAAATTGTTCTTTCAATAAGTAGATGCTGCTTAATGAAGTGTCCGCGTAATTGGTTGAATTTTTAATCTGGTACACCTTACTAACCGCGCGTTTCATCGCTTCACTAAGGATTTCCGTTGAGAGCTCCAATTTTACAAGATAATCGCTCACCTGATAGGTAATGGCTTCTTTTACAAGGGGAAATTCTTCATAGCTTGTCAGGATAATAAATAAAGGCAGAAGCCGTCCCTCCTCATAGCACTTTTTTGCCAGCTCAAGTCCGCTCATAACAGGCATTTTAATATCGGTTATAACAATTTCGGGAGAGTATTCCTTTATCATTTCATAAGCGGATGCTCCGTTCATGGCAGTTCCCACGATGTTGATATCGTGATTTTCCCAATTCAGCATGGACTTTATGCCGGCTTGAACTAAGGGCTCATCATCAACAATTAATAATTTAATCATAGTATGCCTCCTGATTGGATGTTTCTGTATCCGATTGGTTTGTCCGGAAGGGCAAAAGGATGGAGATTGTTGTGAATTCACCGGGGACACTGGTTACGGACAGACCGTATCTATTCCCGAATTGGTACTGTAAACGCTTGTGCACATTGCTGATGCCGATTCCCTTGAAAAAAGAAGCCTCTGTCGGCACTTCGTTATCCAGCAGACGCACCGCCACATCCGGATCCATTCCTACGCCATTATCGGTGACATCAATATGTACATCCGTATTCTCATCCCTGTAAATATGGATTTCAATGGCTCCTGCACTTCCTTTTGGCCTGATGCCGTGAAAAATAGCATTTTCCACGATGGGCTGCAGGGTGAAATTCAATATGAGGCAGGAGGTTAGCTCTTCCTCCTCTATCATATAGTGAAGGGATATGGTTCCTCCGTACCGGTATTGCTGTATCGTGAAATAGTCCTTCAACAAAGAGAGTTCCTGCTTTAAATCCACCAGATTCCTTGTCCCTTTGGAGATGTTTTTCAGTAATCGGGATAAGGAAGTCGTTATCTCTGCGATGCCGGGAGCATTCTGGGTGGTAGCCATCCACTTGATGGAATTCAGTGTATTGTATAGGAAATGGGGATTAATCTGGCTTTGCAGCATTTTATATTCATAATCCTTTTTCTGCCGCTCATCTTCAATTCTTTGAAGCATCAGGGATTGTACATTCTCGGATAAATCATTTATATTTTTTCCTATGGTGCCCAGCTCATGCGCCCATTCGGTGGAAGGATCTCTTTCAAAATTACCGTTTTCTATCCGCTTCATCCGCTCCTGAAGTTTTTTCACCGGAACATTAACTGTTTTTGATAAAAACACGGAAAGCAGGATTCCGATAAAGCTGGAAGCGGCCAGTACAATCATGGTAATTAAGAAAAATGTCCGGGATATATTCTTGGATAACACAGTTTCGTTCAGACATTCTGTCACATACATGCCCTTTGTATCCAGCGGGCGGGTGATCAGGATGGAGATCCCGGCTTCCGGATCCTCCAAATTACGGATTTTCTGTATCGTGGTATCATCACGCAAGGCAAGGTAGGAAAGATCTTTGATCAATTCAATGCGACTGGTATCCGGAACCAGAGTGTTGTCTGTATACTGATATTGGGAGCCGCCAATTTGAAAGAGAAAATGGCTGCCTGTTTCGGACAGATAATTTTTCATGGGCTGAGTAATTACATTCAGAGACATTTCCACAAAAATATATCCGATTTCACCGGCCTTATAGGGGTGGCTGATGGACTCCATCAAAGGGATCATGGGTACTTTTTTTGATGTGAAAAAGGGATCCATTAATACTCCTGTGGCAACCTCGCCCCGATTATTATAGAGTGTCTCAAAATAGGGAAGGGATAGTATGGCATTTGCAGAAACAGCTACGGTGGAATAGGGGGATTCTACAATTTGTATAATATCGCTTCTGGATTTACCGATGATCACAAGACGGATTAATTGGGAGGGAAGGGCGGCGTTGGATGCATAGATTTCTCTCACTAAATCATGAGCTTCCCTTTTGATGCTGTTGTTATCCGTTTCTCCCTCCGCGACAAAATCCTTGATGTTGCCGCTTCTCTGGCAGGAGCGGATAAAGCCCTTGATACCGCCTATATTGGAATCGATATAGGAGCATAAAAAGGAAAGCTTGGTTTCCGAGGTTTGGATTAGATTCTTCTGGAGGCTGGAGGACACGACAAAATAACTGATGGATGTTATAATGGTACTTATGATAAGAATCAGTGAAATGGTACTTAACAATATACGGCCGCGTATTGTATGAAAGGCTCCGATCAGTATATTTTTCATAAAAACCTCCGGTATTCTAAGGGTTATATATGTATTTTAGCACAGGGAAAGCTCCTTTGAAAGATAGAAAGGACAAACGAAAAAAATAGTGTATGATAATCAAAAAAAGTATATCTTTTCTATAAAACAGGAATGGAATACGAGAGAATTATGAATGAAATATTAAGATTATCTATGTAAAATGAAATCAAAAGTTATTATACTAAAAGCACAATAATCCATTGGGTTATGAATGTACCACATAATAAAATTTATAATGTAGAGGGAGGAATTGAATTTTATGAAAAAAAGATTTTTATCCATTCTGCTTGCAACAGCGATGCTGGCATCCTTATTGACCGGCTGCGGCTCAAAAGCCGCGGGGACGCCGGACAAGGGAACGGCAACCGAAACACCTGCCAAGGCGACGGCAACAGCGGCGCCTACCGAGGCAGCGAATACAGGGGCTGGGAACACAGAGGCTGAGAAGATTACGTTAAAATGGGCTATCTGGGATAAGGACATTACACCTTACTGGATAGCGCTGAAGGAAGCCTATGAAACGGCGAAGCCCAATGTAACGCTGGAATTAGTGGATTTAGGCTCCAGTGATTATATGACGGTGCTTGCAACAGAGTTATCGGGAAGCGGTTCTGATTTTGATGTAGTAACCATTAAGGATGTTCCCGGTTATGCAACGCTGGTAGCCAAAAACACCCTGGAGCCTTTGGATAGCTATATTTCAGCGGCCGGTATCGATTTAAGCCAGTACGGCGGTGTTGACCGCCAGGTCAGCGTAAACGGAAGCCTGTATGAGCTTCCCTTCAGAAATGATTTCTGGGTTGTTTATTACAACAAGGATATTTTTGATGCGGCAGGAGTTCCTTATCCCACCAATGATATGACCTTCGAAGAATACGATGCCCTTGCAAGAAAGGTAGCAGATCCCACCTTCGGTTCCCAGATTTACGGTGCACATTACCATACCTGGAGAAGCGCGGTTCAATTGTTCGGTGTGCTGGACGGGAAGCATTCCATTCTGGACGGCAGCTATGATTTCTTTCAGCCCTATTATGAAATGGTATTAAAGCAGGAAGATGACCAGATCACAAGAAATTACGCGGATCTCAGCGCGGAAGGCCTGCATTACTCGGCAGCGTTCTCCGGCGGGGATGTGGCTATGATGAATATGGGTTCCTGGTTCATCTCAACCCTGATCGCCAATATTAAGAGCGGTGAATACGATGCCTCCCTCTGCGGCAACTGGGGTCTTGTAAAGTATCCTCATGCGGAAGGTGTCGAGGCAGGCTCCACCCTTGGAACAATCACCGGCCTTGCAGTAACAAGCGTATCCGATCAGAAGGATGCAGCCTTTGAATTCGTAAAATGGGTATCCGGCGCGGAGGGTGCAAAGATTATGGCCGAAACAGGCAACTTCCCCGCCCTTATGACCGATGAGGTTGCCGGTATTATATCGGGTCTGGAAGGTTTCCCGACGGATGAAGCGACCAAGGAGGCCCTTAATGTATCCAATCTGTATCTGGAGGTTCCTTATGCAGAAAACGTATCCGAAATCAACAGCATCCTTGATACATACCACAAATCAATTATGAACCGTGAGATTACCATTGACGAAGGAATTGGCAAGATGAATGAAGAAGTTGCCAAGGTTCTTGGAAACTAACCGGTGAATAGCAGGGGTTATCCTCGGGGCTGGCTGATACCAGCCCCGAATTATCCCACGACAAAAATGATCACCAATGACTTGGGAATGAGGGTTAGGGAAAGGAGCATAAGCCTTCTATGGATGAGAAAAAAGCGGCTCGGGTGAAGATGCTGGAAGCGGAAGCTGCGGAGCTGATGCAGCAGATCCGGTCTGAAAGCGATATCAAGAAAAAGCAGAAGCTGATTGCCAGGCGGGACAGTGTTCAGAGGAAGGCGACGACAATCAAAAACAACCGGAGAATAAGCAGGGAAGCGAAAAGAGAGCTGATTGCCTACTCATTTATTGCACCTAACTTTATCGGGTTTGCCGTATTCACACTTGTGCCTGTTGTGATGGCCTTCGTCCTGGCTTTTATGAATTGGGACGGAAGTAACGCGATTACCTTTGCGGGACTTGAGAATTTCAAGAGACTGGCGGCGGATACTTTCTTTGTTGCGGCTCTTAAAAATACGATTATCTATGTAATAGGAACGGTGCCTCTTACGATGGCAGCTTCCCTGGCCCTTGCTATTGTGCTGAATCAGAAAATCAGGGCGAGGGGGTTCTTTAGAACCGTGGCATTTTTTCCTTATGTAGCGTCCCTGGTTGCAATAACCTCTGTATGGAGTATGATCTTTCATCCGTCCAAGGGACCGGTAAACTATTTGCTGCTGACTCTTTTTGGAGTGCCCCAGCAGGAGCTGCCGAAGTGGTTCAGCGGACATCTGGTGCTTTTTACATTGATCCTTTTCAGCGTATGGAAGTACATGGGCTATTACATGGTTATTTATCTGGCGGGACTTCAGGGCATATCCGCCGAGTTGTATGAGGCCGGAGGCCTCGACGGGGCCAATACATGGCAGAAGTTTCGGTTTATTACATGGCCCCAGTTACGGTCAACTACCTTCTTTGTAGTGGTCATGCTGACCATTAACTGTTTTAAAGTATACGATATTGCTGTTATGCTGGCCGGAGGCGGAGACGGAAAGCTAAGCACATCGGCAACGGTTCTTGTTTACTATATTTATCAGAATGCGTTCAACTACTGGAAACTGGGATACTCAAGTGCCATAGCCATGGTATTGTTTGTAATGGTGCTTATTGTTACAATTGTACAGTTCCGATATGAGAAGAAAATGAATGCATAAGATAAATCAGGAAAGGAGGAGCCGGTATGAACAATGAAATCTCACAGAAAAAATATAGATCAAAAAGGAAAAATGCCATCGTCAGTAAAGCTGGAATTTACTTGATTTTATTCCTTATCACCGCACTGATGGTTGTGCCTTTTTTGTGGATGCTGTCCGCATCCATTAAATCAAACAGGGAAGTTTTTCTGATGAATCCGTTCGTATGGATTCCGGAAAAACCAAAGTGGGATAATTATATAAGGATTTGGACAAAGATTCCGCTGTTGAAATTTGTAGGGAATACGGTTTATTTAACCATTATCGTTACGCTGTTACAATTATTAACCTCAAGCTTTGCAGCGTATTCCTTTGCAAAATTGGAATTTAAAAATAAAGGGGTTATATTTCTGGCATATATAGCGACCATTGCAATGCCCTGGCAGGTGTACATGGTCCCCCAGTTCATTATGATGCGCTCCATGGGGCTGAATGATAAATTGCTTGCAATGATTTGCCTGCAGGCATTCTCCGCCTTCGGTGTTTTCATGATGAAGCAGTTTTATGAGGGAATACCCAATGACCTGTGCGAGGCTGCGCGGATTGACGGTATGAATGAATACGCAATCTATGCCAGGATCATGCTGCCGTTATCAAAACCGGCCTTGTCTACCCTTACTATATTCACTTTTGTAAGTACGTGGAATGATTATTTAGGGCCTCTGATTTACTTAAAGACAGAAGCAAAGAAGACAATACAGTTAGGTCTGAGAATGTTCATCGGACAGTATTCTTCCGAGTACGGACTCATTATGGCAGGCTCTGTCATGTCTCTGATTCCGGTCATTATCGTATTTTTATTGCTGCAAAAATATTTTGTGGAGGGTGTTGCTTCCACTGGCTTGAAGGGGTAAGACTAAAAATATAATTACTGTTTCTGTTCCAGCCTCCGGTCCTTCTCGGACAATACCTTAATGGAGGAAGAATATTCGGAGGGTGTCATACCGGTAACCTTTTTGAACTGCCGGGAGAAATAATGAATGGAGCTGTAGCCCAGATAATCGGCGATCTGGGTGAAATTCATGTGATTGTTGCGCACCAGCTGCTTTGCCATATCGATTTTTAACCTTGTAAAATATTCAATAACTCCGCAGCCGTATTTGGCGGAGAACAGGGATTGCAGGACGGAGCGCCCGATCAGGTTATCCCTGCAGATCTGCTCCAGAGTTACGTGCCCCTGTATATTATTGTCCAGATAATCCAGGAGCTGGTCCAGGGTTTTTACATCGTTTTTCCTCTTTACGGTGTTCGGGTAAATCATTTCCATGGGGTCCCTGGACTGGTATCTGCGGAATAACTGGATCAGGATGGACTCCAGGTACAGCTTGATCAGCTGCTCTGACCCGAAGGGGATGTCCTCATGCCGGATCAGCTTCTCAAAATAGGGATCGTTCAGCTGGTTGCGGAAGGTCTTTTTTGCTTCAATGATAATCTGTGCAATCAACTGGCGTTCATTGTCGTTGATATGCAAAATCTTATTTTCAAAAAACATCATATATCTGGAATGACACAGAAAGGATATTACGAATAAATTCGGAGCGATCTTTCCATTGGCCCGGAGGCTGTGGAACTCATTGGGCTTGTGGAAGATAATCTGGTCCTTTCTTAAGGTCAGCTCCTTGTCATCGGCAACCACCTCTAATTCTCCCTTGTCCACGCAAAGAATCTCCCAGAAATTATGCACTTCTCCGGGATACTTAAAATCGCTCATATACTCAAAGTAATGGATCGTAATAATCTTATTCACTACGAGGGGCTGTTCCAGCTGGATACTTTCGTAAGCCATGGTTCCTCCTTTTTAATCCTTATCCTCCGGTCAAAGCAGAAATGCCTGTGAAAACAGGAGTTTACTATAAATGGGTTTTGATTGGCGTTATTGTACAATATATATTCATATATTAAAACGTTTTTGTTAATAAAGCAATAGATAATATGCGGATAGTGCAAATTTACTCAACAATCGGATAAAGATGCAGGGATATATTAATGCTATAATCTGGGTACAGCTTGTGAAAACCGGAAGGGAAGACAGACGGGAGATGATTGGAGGAACACCTCCGGAATTTCACAAAACAACAATTTGCAGGAGGTAAAAGGTATGAAAAGGTCATAAAGGCCCTTGCCGAATTGAAGGTCAGGGGAATCTATCCGGACGAATTCTGAGAGCCGTATGATGAGGAGAGATAGCAATGACAAGAGAAGAATATTGTTCTAAAATTGATGAGGCAATTAATCAGATGGAATTTGAAGGGAGCTTCATTGACTGTGAGCCTTATGGAAACGGTCATGTGAATGATACCTTCGTGGTTCGCTGCAGGCAGGAGGACGGCTCCATCGTCCGTTATATTTTCCAGAGGATGAATCACGATACCTTCAAGCACCCGGAAGAGTTAATGGAGAATATCGCGGGCATCACGGAATTTTTAAAGAAAAAGATATTAAAGAACCATGGTGATGTGAAGCGTGAGACAATAAATATCATACCGGCGAAGGGAGGAAAGGCATTTTACAGGGACAGCCTGGGCTCTTACTGGAGAGCCTATCTGTTTATTGAAAATGCAACTTGCTTTGACCAAGTGGAGAAGCCGGATGATTTTTACCAAAGCGGCATTGCCTTTGGACATTTTCAAAGGCTGCTGGCTGATTATCCGGCAGAAACCCTCCATGAGACCATCCCGGATTTTCACAACACGCCGGTCCGCCTTGAGACATTAAAGAGGGCTGTACAGGAGGATATCCTGGGCCGTGCGGGGGAAGTAGGGGAGGAGATTGCCTTTGTAATGGAGCGGGAGAGCTTCACGCACATTCTGATTGAGCTGCACCGGGCGGGGAAGCTGCCGCTGAAGGTAACCCACAACGATACCAAGCTGAATAATATCATGATTGATAATGCGACGGGGAAAGCAATCTGTGTGATTGATCTGGACACCATCATGCCGGGCTTTTCCGTCCATGATTTCGGGGATTCCATCCGGTTTGGAGCCAGCACCGGAGCGGAGGATGAGCCGGATCTGGCGAAGGTGAACTTTGATCTTTCCCTGTATGAGCTGTATACCAGAGGCTTCCTGGAGGGCTGCTGCAAAAGTCTTACACCGGTGGAAATGGATATGCTGCCAACGGGAGCCAAGATGATGACTCTGGAATGCGGCATCCGTTTCCTTACGGATTATCTGCAGGGAGATGTATATTTTAAAATCCACCGGGAGAAGCAGAATTTAGACCGTGCCAGAACGCAGTTTAAATTAGTGTCCGATATGGAGAAGAACTGGGAAACAATGCATGACATCGTCAATAAATATCGTTAGGAGAACAGGGCTGCACGGCGTTGCAGAGAAGGGAGAGGGTTCCTATATGGCAATATTGGTTACAGGTGGAGCAGGTTATATCGGCAGCCATACCTGTGCGGAATTGTTAAGCCTCGGCTATGAGGTAGTAGTGGTTGATAATCTGTCCAATGCAAAGGAGGAATCGGCCTCACATAAATAGCTTTACTTTGTATAAAAATAAAGATATAGTTATATCAAGCTGCAATTGACCAGGGAGCATTTGTACATGATTATGAGCTTGCTGAAGCACTGTTTTTATTTGATATAAAAAGGAGGATCTAGGATGAATAGGGAAATATTCAGGGTGAAAAGTTTCTGTCGTAAGCTCCATGCAATTCTTTGATATTAATTATTTGAATGTATGGAACGTTATTGCGGATAGAAGGAGAATAATTCGTATAGAAAAAGAATTGCATTTAATATAAGGAATCAAAAATGATATTTCGATTTGAAAATTAATCTATGCTAAAACCTGTGCAGGAGTGGAGGAAATAATGCAGAAATTATCCAGCTATGAAAGAATACTTCGTACCTATCAGCATAAAGATATTGACCGTGTGCCAATTCATGATGTTCCGTGGAGCGGGACGATTACCAGGTGGAAGAAGGAAGGAATGCCGGAGGATTGTGATTGGAGAGATTACTTTGGAGTGGATAAGGTAGAGGGAATAGCAGTGGATATCACTCCAAGATATGAAGTAAAGGTGCTGGAAGACACGGACCGGTATCAAATCGTTACAACCCCCTGGGGAGTTACCTTAAAGAATTTTAAAGAAGAGGATTCTACACCTGAATTTTTGGATTTTAAGGTGAACACAAAAGAAGCATGGGAAAAAGCCAGGGAAAGGATGATTCCATCCAGAGACCGTATCGATTGGAATTATCTAAAAGAAAACCATCCCAAATGGAGGGCGGATCATCGGTGGATTGAAGCACAGTTCTGGTTCGGATTTGATGTGACTCATTCCTGGATGGTCGGCACAGAAGATTTATTGGTTGCCTTGATAGAAGAGCCGGAATGGGCAGTGGATATGTTTCAAACCTATCTGGATATGTGCATTGCGCAATTTGATATGATATGGGATGCCGGTTATACCTTTGACAGCATATATTGGCCGGATGACATGGGATATAAGAATACCGCATTTTTCTCAACGGCAATGTACCGGGAGTTACTGAAACCGATACATAAACGGGCGGTAGACTGGGCACACAAGAAAGGAATTTATGCACAGCTTCACTCCTGCGGGAATATTATGAAGCTTCTGCCTGATATTATTGAAACGGGTATTGATTGCTTAAATCCCTTAGAAGTAAAGGCCGGTATGGATGTAATAGGTGTCAAGGAGAAGTATGGAAGGAATTTGGTTTTACACGGCGGAGTGAATGCACAGATGTGGGATAAGCTCGATGAAATTCTTCCTGTAATTGATGAGTTAATACCCAAGGTTGCTCAAGATGGGGGCTACATCTTTGCCTCCGACCATTCCATTCCCAATTCGGTAAGCCTATATAATTTTAAAACAATCGTACAGCGGGTGGTTGAGCTCACCACTCATTGATTTGTGTCCGGCTATGGACATGCGGATAGCATAGAAGGGATCGGATGGTAATGTCGAAGGAATTATGTTGGTGTGGGAGCGGATTAAAGTATCAGGAATGTCACAGGTATGTCGATGACCGGATAGCGGAATACAGGAAAAAGGGATATGAGGTGCCTGATAAAAGCATAATAAAAAATTCACGTCAAATGGAAGGGATCAGAGAAAGCGGAAAAATTAATACGGCTATCTTAGATTATGTAAGTGAAAAAATCTGCCGCGGTATGAGTACGGAAGAAATTAATACACTTGTATACGATAAAACCATAGAACTAGGCGGCATACCGGCGACATTGGGATATGAAGGATTTCCGAAAAGCATATGTACCTCAATTAATGATCAGGTATGCCATGGAATTCCCTCTGAAAAGGTTCATTTAAAAGAGGGGGATATTATTAATGTTGACATTTCAACCGTTTATCACGGATATTATTCCGATTCCTCCAGGATGTTCTGTATGGAGAAGGTGTCTGATGAGTGGAAAAGGCTGGTTGATGTTACGAAGGAATGTGTTGAGCTGGGACTGCGGCAGGTCAGGCCGTGGGGCTTTCTGGGCGATATTGGCCAGGCAATCAATGATCATGCGAAAAGAAACGGATATTCCGTTGTTGAAGAAATTGGCGGGCATGGGATTGGGCTGGAATTTCATGAAGACCCCTGGGTATCCCATGTCTCTAAAGGGGGTACCGGTATGCTGCTTGTACCGGGGATGATTTTTACCATTGAGCCAATGATTAATATGGGATCAAGACATGTTGTATTCAATAAAAAGGATGGCTGGACGGTTACAACGAAAGATGGGAAACCGTCGGCTCAATGGGAGTATATGGTTCTGGTTACTGAAACAGGTTATGAAGTTCTTGCTTATTAATACGGATACCAGAGAGGCCGGAGCGGAGGCATTAAGAGGAGAAAAGCAATGTTACCAAACAAAGAACAGGCATTTGCTTTGCTGGAGGAAGCATATGAAAGAAACCCGGGTCCATGGAGGAACCATTCCATAGTTGTTGCAGAATGTGCTTATACCATTGCCGGCCGATGCGATGGCATGGATGAAGATAAAGCTTATATCATTGGACTTTTACATGACATTGGCCGGAGAGAGGGAGTAACTAACATGGCACATATAATCGACGGCTACCGTTATTTAATGGAGCTTGGATATGATGAGGCCGCCAGGATATGTATCACGCACTCTCTTGCTGACAGGGATCTCAATACCTATATCGGTCATCGGGATGTTTCCGACAAAGATTTGCAGGAAATAGGTTCTCTGATGGAGGGATACGAGTATGACGATTATGACAGACTGATACAATTATGTGATAGTATTGCTTTTCCGGATGGACCGGTAAAAATTGAAGTTCGTATGAATGATGTCAAGCAAAGATATGGTTCCTATCCATGGAGTAAGTGGAATAAACACATTGAGATCAAGGAATATTTCCAGAAGAAATCAGGGCTGGATATTGACAATCTCAGCAGTTTAAACGAACCGGTGTGATAATAGAAATCAGACACTCTACTATATAAAAAATGGTGGGGTGTTCTTTTTTGTTAAAAATAAATAGACACCAAGGGCGTCTAAAAAGATGATACTCCAATAAATAGAAAAACATAAAAAAATTATACTTTATTAAAATACAATTACTATAAAATTTTCCAGCTATACCTTAATATGTTCAGAGACATGGAACATGTCTAATTCACACGGTATACCATGTCCGCAAGCGTCCATGGTATGGCACTGCGTGCCAGGATACATGCTTCGTTTTGGAGTACTGCCGCGATATGAAATGTTGCGGTACAGCGGGCAGAAAGGGTTCATACTGTGGTAAAAAAAGGAGGTATTTATGAAGAAAATATCAAGAGTTTTTCTTGGTAAAAGGTTATTATCCATCTTTCTATGTGCCAGTATGGTACTATACTCAGTTGTCCCCGGAACAGCAAAGGCGGCGGAGCCGGTACCGGCAGGAGAAACGGTTCCTGGCATAGGAGATACGATTGTTACAAGTGACGGGGAAAAGAATAATACCTGGGAATTGGTGTGGCAGGATGAATTTAACGACAACACCCTTGACACCAGTAAATGGGGCTGCATGGTCGGAGACGGATCTATCTACGGTGTTGCCGGCTGGGGCAATAATGAGAAGCAGTATTACACCGACGACGGCAATAACGTAAGCTTCGAGGACGGGAGGCTGGTGATCACCGCGAAGAAGAATACCGACAGCAGCAAATACGGGGGAGCCGCGTATACTTCGGGAAGGCTTTGGACAAAGGGGAAATTAAATGCATCGGAAGATGATCCGGCATTATTCGCGAAGAAATACGGAAGATTTGAAGCAAAGATCTCTATGCCGGAAGGAACCGGCTACTGGCCGGCTTTCTGGATGATGCCTGCCTACGATAAATATGGCATGTGGGCTCTGTCCGGTGAGATTGATATCATGGAAGCAAGGGGAAGGCTGATCCATGAGGTGGGCGGAACCCTGCATTACGGGGGAACCTGGCCCAATAATAAGCATGAGGGCGGAACCTACAATAATTCGGCCTTTTCCATTACGGAGGAGCATGTCTATGCCGTGGAATGGCTGCCTGGCCGTATGCGCTGGTATGTAGATGATAATCTCTATTATGAGACCAGTGACTGGTATTCAAAGGTCAATGGCAGCCCGCTGAATTATACCTATCCGGCACCCTTTGATCAGGAATTTTATCTGTTGCTCAATATGGCGGTGGGCGGGGATTATGATGGCGGCCAATTGGACCCGAATCTCGACGGAGGCCAGATGAAAGTGGATTATGTGCGGGTGTATGACCTGCAGGGGGAGGTATATGACGAGAATGTGAATTCTCCCGCCGAGACACCGGATTCTTTGCCGGACGGTGTCTTTGTGGGTTCGGATTTAATCACGGGAACCTTTGATACAGTCAAAAAGATCACTGCCGATTACGCAGGTAACAGCACAATGGGATGGGATCTGGTCTGCCTGACTGACTTTGCCGGAAATGCCGATGCGGTGAAGCAGGAGGACGATTCTGCCCGGATCAGCATACAAAATCCCGGCAATCAGAGCTATTCCGTTCAGCTGATCCATAAACTGCCGCTGACCAGAGGCTACCGGTACGAGGTGTCCTTTGAGGCGAAAGCGGATGCCTCCAGGACGATGGAGGTTAAGGTTACAGATCCAGTTACATTTAGTAATTACTCTGATGTAGTCAGTACTTCACTGAGTACATCCTTTGCCAGCTACCGGATTCCTTTTGAGATGAAGAGTGCCTCCACTACCGGAAGGCTGGAGCTGAATATGGGGTTAAGCAACATCCCTGTAACCGTTAAGAATATCAGTGTGAAGGTATTAGGACTCTCCGAGGAGATATCCGAGGACGCGCCCAAGGAGCCTCTGCCCAATGGAGAGCATATTTATAATGGCACCTTTGACCAGGGAGATGCGAGCCGGATGCAGTTCTGGAGCGTAATCGGAGGAACCGGAACAGTGTCTCCGTCAGTTCGGGCGCTGGCAGTATCCGGTTCGGCAGTTGTGGTTACCGGCTCTTCCATAAACCTGAAGGATGTCTATGCGGAACAGAAGGGATTAAGCCTTCTGAAAAATGATATATACAGAGTGACCTTTGATGCGAAGGCGGAGAATCCGGGAACGGTGGGACTGGAGCTGCAGAGCGGAGACGGTCTTACTTCCTATGGATATAAGGAGTATACCATAACGGATACGCAGACCAATACCTTCGACCTCCAGTTTGCCATGGGGGGTGTTACGGATATTATGGCAAGCCTGCGAATCTACGTCGGAGGAAATGCAGGCATCGTTTCACTGGATAATATCTCCATGAAGCGGCTGACCAACAACAATGTGAGCTATGAAGGAGTGAAGATCTATCCGGTTAGCAATGGAGACTTTGCGGCAGGCACCGCAGGGTGGACCGTGTCACAGACGGATTATGGTATCGTAGAAGAGGGCGGCAGAAATGTCTGCTTTGCAGTCGGTGCCAAGGCAGCGAATAATTACGACCGGATGCTCCTGCAAATGGGTGTGGATATTGCAGAGGGACATCATTATACTATGAATTTTAAGGCCAGAACCGACAGCAGCAGTGCTCAGTCCGCTGTCATCCGGATACAGAGGGAAGGCGGAGACTGGAGAAGTGTATTGGATACAAGCTTTGATCTGACCGATCAATGGCAGGATTACACTTACACTTTTACCGCGGATTTCACCGGAAACCTTGGATTGAAATATCTTCTGGGTGACTTCACGCAGCAATGCCGTTTCTACATAAAGGATGTGGAGCTGTATGTTACGGCAAGGCCTCTGCTGCAGGGAGCCTTCTTAGCCGGTACCCAGCCCGCTCCTAAGGCATCGGAAGACATCGTGCTGAAATACTATGATAAAACAGGCTGGGAATCAGCAGCGAACAGGAAGGTCACCATTAATGCCGTGCCGGTGGACAGCAGCCTGGTAACGCTGGATACGGCTGCCAAGACGATGACCCTGAAGGGAGAGTTATTCCCCGCGGCAGGAAGCTATGTCATACAGGCAACTGCGGACGGTTATGATTCTACCAATGCATGGGTACAATCCGTGTTGGAAAGCAGCGGAAACCTGGTGGTAAATGGAAGCTTTAACACCTCACTGGAGGGATGGGACTTCTGGGCCATGAATGGCTGCGGAAATGCAAGTCAGTCTGAGGGGGCCGCAAAGGTACATTTTATATGGCATGAAGGAAACACATGGGATCTGCAGCTTTCTCAGAGCAATATTCCGTTGCAGGGCGGAAAGGCTTATGCCCTTGAATTTGATGCATACGCTACGATACGAAGGCCGATTGCTATTGAGCTTGGTGTGAAAAACGGAGCGGATCCTCTGACCACCGCAGTGCTGGAGACATCAGCCGCTCATTATAAATTCCGTTATGACGCTCCGGTATCGGGAGGCGTGAAATTAAACTTCCTTATGGGAAATGTAACAAAGGGAGATTTGATCACCTCAAATAATAATAATCCTCATGATATTATTTTTGATAATATTGTAATCCGGGAGATGACTCCGGAGGAGCTTAATGCTGCGGCTCCCGAACTGACGGTAGCACAGACCATTAAGCTGGGAGAGAACAGCGTTCTGACGCATTCGGCAGGAGCCGCATGGAATGCAGCTTCCAAAACTGCATATATTAATGAAACACTGGTGCCTGCGGATAAAGTAACCTATGGGGCCGACTCGGTTCTTCTGGATAAGAGCTTATTCCCGGCAGCAGGAAGCTATGCAATTGTAATTAAGGCAGCCGGAATGGATGATACAAAGCCCGTGACCCAGATAGTGATCGGAGCAGACGGGGAATTTGTTAAGAACGGCACCTTTGAAGGCCTTGCTCACTGGGGCTCCTGGTTTATGTATGATGACGCCAGCGGGCGCCTGGAGCTTTCAAACGGCAAGCTGAAGGTCTCTTCGGCTGGTCAAAATCCGGAAGTCTGGTCAATTCAGGTATTCCAGGATGCCGTGCCGGTCAGCAAGGGCATTGAGTATACCCTTTCCTTTGAAGCAAAATCCAGCGTGGCGACTGCAATTGCCATGGAATTCGCCGGCGGAAGGAAGGAATTTGAATTAACGCCTGCGGTTCAGAAGTTTACCTGGGTAGTAACATCGGGAGAGAATAGCAGCAAGCTTAATTTCCTGCTTGCCACTCAATCGACAGTAAATAATGTCTATGACATTGAACTGGATAATATATCGGTTAAAAGAAGTGCGGATGTCGGAACTACCCCGACAGCAACGCCTACTCCGATACCGACAGCAACACCCACTCCGGTGCCGACAGCAACGCCCACTCCGGTGCCGACAGCCACACCTACGGTAACCCCGACAGCAATGCCAACAGCCACACCTACGGCAACGCCGACAGTAACGCCAACAGCAGCACCTACGGCAACGCCGACAGCAACACCTACGGCAACGCCGACAACAACACCTACGGCAACACCAACAGCAACGCCGACAGCAGTACCAACAGCAACACCTACGGCAGCACCAACAGCAACACCTGTGGCAACGCCGACGGCAGTTCCGGCGGTATCCCAGGCTCCTTCTCCGGAGCAGGATGGCAGCACGCCGGTTGACATTCATGTGGAGGATGGTATTGCCAGATTTACAGCTGAAGCAGATGCAACGAACTCCAGACTTCAGATTGAGAGCTTCCTCCTCCTCTTACAAATAAACAAAGAGGATATTGATCAGATCATCATTGAAACAGGAGCGCATGGTGATGAGGTACCGGCCCTTGAATTAACAAAGGCTATCCTGAATGCGGCAAGGAGGAATCATAAGGACATCAGTTACGCGGTCAATAGCGAGTCCGGAAAACTCCTTTACGAATTTACACTGGATGCGGAAAACCTGGCGAAGGGAGAGGTAAGAGGCGGCCTGTCTCTGGGAATCGACATCGGCAAGGCGTCTGAAAATGAGGCAGTACAGGAGATATTATCGAAGGATAAGAATAATTCCGAAGGAATGTTCCTTGGCTTTGCTCAGGAGGAGGAATTCCCCGCACAGAGCAGTGTCAGACTGTATGTGGGCGTACATGGCTTTGAGGCGATGCAGAAGCTATACCTCTACGCGGTCAATACGAAGACAGGAAAGCTGGAATCGGTACCTTTCGGAACCACCTATCAAGTTGATAAGGACGGTTATATTAATTTCCCGCTGATAGAAGGCGGCGAATATGTGCTGCTGCCCGAGAAGGTATCTAAGGAAGTGCTTACACCCCTTAAGGAGCAGATCGAGGTGGATAAGGAGAAGACCTTAAAGCCAGGGGCAAAGACGAAGGTGGAAGTCGGTCTTCCCGCCACGCTGGAGAAGGTGGCCAGTATGAAGGAGAAAGCATCCTTCCCCGCGAAAGGAAGAGCGGTAATCACTTATAAATCCAGCAATACATCAGTGGCAACCGTTGATAAGAACGGAACGGTCACCGGCAAGAAACCGGGAAAGGTAACGATCACTACCACAGTTAAGTTATATACCGGAAAAGTCTATACTTATAAAACCAAAGTAACAATAAAATAAAATCAACCTGTAAAAGCCGGCGAAGTGTGAAGAATCACAAATCGCCGGCTTTTGCACAAATTCTGTCCGTTCTAAGGCAGCGGGAAGGTTCAGCTGACCAAGGTATACGGTTCCAGCAGTGTATGAATTGCCTCATATATTTTCCGGGCAATATACGGATTGTTCATTGTGTAAAGATGGATTCCATCCACACCCTGTGAAATCAAATCGATAATCTGGTCAATCGCATAAGCAATTCCTGCATCGCGCATGGCAATGGGATTATCGCCGTAGCGGTCCATCATCGCGGCAAACTTTTTCGGTACGGTTGCGCCGCAGAGGGATGCCATACGTTCAATTTGCTTTTTATTGACCACAGGCATGATGCCAGCTTCTATGGGCACCGCAATTCCCGCCAGCTGACAGCGCTCCAGAAAAGAGTAGAAGCAGTTGTTGTCAAAAAACAGCTGCGTAATCAGATGATCGGTTCCGGCATCAACCTTTGTCTTGAGGTTGCGGATATCCGCAACCTTATCTTCGCTTTCCACATGTCCTTCCGGATAACAGGCGGCAAGAATATTGAAGCCGCCATACTCTTTGATAAAGGCAATTAAATCGCTGGCATAATGAAAATCACCGCCTGAACAGGCTCCCTCCGGGATATCTCCCCGCAGAGCCAGAATATTTTCAATCCCCAGGCCGCGCAATTCATCCAGCTTTTGACGGACCTCTGTCTTCGTCAGCCCGATGCAGGGAAGATGTGCCGCGCTTTCAATTCCGTAATCCCGTCCAATTGCCGCGGCGATCTGAAAGGTATTCCCGCTGTCAGCAGCGCCTCCGGCACCGTAGGTTACGCTGATAAAGTCCGGCTGCAGCTCCCGGATCCCGTCAATGGTCTCATACACGGTATTAACCGGGGAAGTGCGCTTGGGAGGAAATACTTCATAGGATAGGACGGTTCCTTTTTTAAAAAGCTCAGTTGTTTTCATCTCTCAATTGTTTTGCCGCAGCGACCAGATTTTTCAGACTTACTGTGGTCTCGGCAACTCCTCTCGTTTTTAATCCGCAGTCGGGATTGACCCATAGCTTGCCGGGATCAATCTTTTCCAGCATTTTATCAAGGGCGGTTCTGATTTCCTCCGCGGAGGGGACTCTCGGAGAATGAATATCATAGACGCCCGGACCAACCTCCGTTTTGAAATGATTTTCCTTCAGAGCGGTTAAAATCTGCAAATCGGAACGGGATGCTTCAAAGGTGATTACATCCGCGTCCATATTATCGATTGCCGAAATAATGTCCGTGAATTCACTGTAGCACATATGGGTGTGGATCTGTGTTTCCGGCCTGACCTCGCTGTGAACAAGGCGGAATGCAGGAATTGCCCAGTCAAGATATTCACCGTACCAGTCAGATTTACGCAGGGGAAGCTTTTCCCGGAGAGCTGCCTCATCCACCTGAATCATTCTGATTCCGTTGGCTTCCAGATCCAGCACCTCGTCACGGATGGCAAGGGCGATCTGACAGGTGCTTTCCTTGATAGAAATATCCTCGCGGGGGAAGGACCAGTTAAGGATTGTCACCGGGCCGGTCAGCATCCCTTTCACGGGCTTTTCTGTTAAGCTCTGCGCATATACGGACCATTCGACGGTCATCGGCTGGGTGCGGGAGACATCGCCCCAGATAATGGGCGGCTTCACGCAGCGCGTACCGTAGGACTGTACCCAGGCTTTTTCAGTAAACAGATAGCCCTTGAGCTGTTCTCCAAAATATTCCACCATATCATTGCGCTCAAATTCACCGTGAACCAGTACATCCAGGCCGATTTCTTCCTGGAGCGCTATGCACTCCGCAATTTTCCTGCGGTTGAAATCCACGTATTCAGACGGCTGGATCTTCTTATTACGGAAGGCAGTACGGTTCGACTTAACATCGGATGTCTGCGGAAAGGAGCCGATGGTTGTGGTGGGGAACAGCGGTAGTTTAAATTCTTTTTTCTGGAGGGCTTCCCTTTCGGCGAAGGCAGGAAGTCTTGTAAAATCCGTATCCCTGATTTTTGATACCCGTTCCTGAACTTCTGCATCGAAACAGTTCGCCCGGTTCCCAAAAAGCTTTTCGTTTGCAGCAAAAGCAGCAGCGCAGGAATAATCCTTTCTATCTGCAAGAAGCTTTAATTCGGCCAGTTCCGAGAGCTTTTCTTCTGCAAATGCGAAATGCTTTGTATAGTCATCCTGAAGCTTTGTTTCATTTTTCAAGGTATACGGAACATGAAGCAAGGAGCAGGAGGTGCTGATGATGGGACAAACATTGCTGTTTGTCAGTTCTGATAAAAGGGAAAGTGTTTTTTGGTAGTGATTTTTCCAAATGTTTTTACCATTCACAACACCGGCAAACAACAGCTTATCCCCAGGAAAGCCGTATTCTTTTATTAAGGCAAGGGTTTTCTTTCCTTCAATAAAATCAAGACCGATTCCGTCAAAATTAAGAGAGATAATATTCTGATAGCAGTCCCGGACATCGCCGAAATAAGTCTGAAGCAATACCTTCACATTATCCTTGGCAGAAAGAATTGCCCGGTAAAGCGTATCAAACAGAGCAATATCCTCCCCGGTAAGATCCTGAACCAGGCAGGGCTCGTCAAACTGTACCCATTCCACTCCCAGTATATTAAATTGGGCGAGCAGCCCGGAATATGCCCGGATAACCGCGTCCGCATAATCTCCGGCTGTTTTGCTGCCGGTATACCGGAGCAGCTTAAGAAGGGTGAAGGCTCCGATGATGACAGGCTTTGTCTGCACACCAAGACTCAGTGCTTCCCTGTACTCATCAAAGGGTTTTGTGCCCGCCAATTTGATCTCGGTTTCATCATCGGCCTCCGGAACCATATAATGATAATTGGTATTGAACCATTTCTTCATGGCAAGGGCTTTCACGTCGCCATTGCTTCCCTGGTATCCTCTCGTCATGGCAAAGTAGGTGTCAAGCATAGGCAGTCCTAAGTTCCGGTAGCGTTTTGGAATGATATTGAACAAGACAGCAGTATCAAGCATATTATCATAAAAAGAAAAATCATTGCCAGGTATAAAATCCAGCCCGCTGTTTTTCTGCCGGATCCATTGATTCTGCCGGATCCCTTTTGCCGTTTCCTGCAGCTCATTCAAGCCGATTTCCTGCCGGAAGTATTTCTCGGTTGCGAATTTCAGTTCTCTCAAGGCCCCCACCCGGGGATATCCGATAATCGATGTAAGCATATAGTTCCTCTCTCCTTACGTGTTGTATCGCCGTATTTGGGTTGGTGATTATGATTTCATTTTACTATCATAAAAGAGAACTGTATAATATATAAAAAGAGCACTTTGATATAACTTAAAACTATATCAGGGTAGTGTGTTCCGCCTTCACCCAATAAGTGAGTTGTTTCACGCCATGCGTTATTTTTTCATCATGCCCTTATGCTAATATAAATTCAGGAGGTGCGTTACCATGGCAAAAATAAATCTGAAAGTATCAGAGCTGAGAAAGCAAAAACAAATTGGGCAGCAGGAGCTGGCGGAGGTATTAGGTGTGACCTATCAATCCGTAAGCAAATGGGAGACTGGCGTAACGATGCCGGATATTACCCTGCTTCCCGCCATAGCAGAGTATTTTAACGTCACGGTGGATGAATTGTTGGGATTAAAGCCCCTGCGCGAGCAGCGCTACATCCGGCGCAATACCGATGACAGAAGCAATTGGAATGAGAAAACGGATAAACTGTTTCAAAATAGAAGGAATTTTTGGAATGATGATTATCTGAGGTTCCTGGTAGAGCAGGTCTGGCATATTACCGCTCCCGTTCGCGTCCTTGACTTCTGGTGCGGGGACGGATACTTAGGCCGGAAGCTGCTGGAGGTATTGCCGGAGGGCAGCTCTTACACGGGAGTGGATAACGCTTATTTTACTAAGAAAGCGGAGGAGCTGTTCTTGGAAACAGAAATTACGGCAGAGTTCATGGTATCGGATCTTTATAGCTTCCGTACGGATAAGAAATACGATCTTGCCGTCTGCCAGGGATGCCTGCGGCATGTGAACCGTCCGTTGGAGGTTCTGGCGAAGATGACGGACGCGGTGAAAAAAGGCGGGCTGGTGATCGGTGTAGAGGTTAACAGGGAATTTGAGAATGACGGAATCTACATTGACGGTATGGACTATGAGGCGCTTTGTACGAATTTTGATTATCATCCGCTGTGGAGAACGGAGTTAGAGAAGGAGGGAAGGGACTATGCCATCGGAATGCGCCTGCCCTTCTATATGCATCAATTAGGCTTGCATGATATCGATGTGAGAATGAATGATAAGGTCCTGTTTACTTATCCCCGGAGGGCGGATTTTAACAAACAGCTGCAGGAATTCATACAAGTAAACGGCTGGGATAGAATGAGCGGTATTGCCGAGAATGAAGGATTAATAAACAGGTTCATGAACCGGGGAATCAGCAGAGGGGATGCGGAGAAATTTGTATTGATGCAGGCGAAGATAGCGAATCACTTTGCCCAGGCAGATACGGAGAAGGCATTCTTAAAAGTCCAGGGGCTGATGATTGCATACGGAATAAAATAGAGGATATGGTGTGTCCATTATTTATTGGCAGCTTGCTTTGCGCGGCGATTGGCCAAATCAAAGAGGTCTACGGAGAAAAACAAAGTCAGACAGGGAATCTTATATAAATCCATGCTTGATAGTTACACCTATATGGAGAAAGACGGCAGTTTTGAAGATCAAAACTACCGTCTTTTTCTTTGAAAAAACGGGCAGTGCGTTTGCATTTTACTATCTCCTTATGAGGCCGGATTGGTAATGAGAAAAACCACAGAAAATAGGGCCTTGTTCCAGATGGCTAAATCACCCTTGCCGTCCGCTCTCCAGCAGCAGTACATATTTCGGCGCACGGTCGTAGGAACTCCATTATCACGAGCTTCCGGCACTATAGATTATAAGGTATTGACAAAGCCGGTAAATAAGTTTATGATAAAATTGTTTAGCAGTTAAACAAAAAAGTGCATACTATAATAAACAACAGGCCGCAAAGGCTCTGCAGGAAGGGTGTGACGAATGATGTATTGTAACGTGACAGATCAAATATTCGGGATCATCCGCCTCTTGGAGGAGGAGAAGAAAAAACCGATGGATTACGGCGGAGGGGTTCTGCTGGGACATGCCGAGGTTCAATTTCTGGGGACTATCGCCCGCTATCCAGATGACAATGTCAGCGCGCTCTCGGAGCGCCTGGGGATTACCAAGGGAGCTGTCACTCAAATGGTTGCAAAGCTATGCCAGAAGGAGCTTCTGGAGGGAACCCGGCGTGAGGATAACAAGAAAGAAAAATTTTTTCGCCTGACCCGCAGGGGCGAGGCGACCATAGAGGGGCACCAGCATTATCACAAACAGGCAAACCAAAAGCTATGCCGGTTTATCGCGGACCTGGATGACAAGGAGGCCAGCGCCGTCTTTCGCTTTTTGGAATGCGTAAGGGAATGTGTACCCATTTGCCAGTTCCCTTGTGAATACGAAGAACCCAGTGGAAGGGACAAGGAGGGAATACATTATGAAGCAGTCACTGCTGCGTGTGTGCGGCCTGCATGCCGCTCTTGAAACCGGAGAGGAAGTGCTCCGCGGTGTAGATTTGAAGATGGAACCCGGCGAGGTTCATGTGATTATGGGGCCCAACGGCTCCGGTAAGTCCACGCTGGCTAACACCATCATGGGCAGCCCCGCCTACGGGGTCACCCAGGGACAGATTGAATTTGACGGGGAAGACATCACCGGGGCGGCCGTGGACGTACGGGCCAAAAAGGGTATCTTTATGGCCTTTCAGACCCCGGAGGAGATTGACGGGATCACGGTATCCGACTTTTTGCGGACAGCAAAGCTTGCCGGCGAGGAAAAACCTACCTCGCTTTTCGGCTTTAAAAAACAGCTGAGGGAGAGCATGGATGCTTTACAGCTGGACGGTGTCTATGCCGACCGGTACCTCAATGTGGGCTTTTCCGGCGGAGAAAAGAAAAAGAGTGAGATTTTGCAGCTTTTGACCTTGAGACCTAAGCTGGCCATCCTGGATGAGACGGATTCCGGCCTGGACGTAGATGCCGTGAGAGTGGTCACGGAAGGTATTTTGCGCTACAAAAATAAGCATAACGCCTTACTGATTATTTCCCACAGCACCCGGCTGCTGGACGCTTTGCCGGTGGACAGGGTTCATGTTCTCTACCATGGCCGGTTTGTCCACTCCGGGGACAGGGGCCTCATCGATGAGATCAACACAAACGGATTTGCCCGGTTTATCCAGGCGGAAACGAGGTGAACCATGGAGCGGAAAAAAACACAGCTGGACGAAATCCAGCGTGATATTTATGATATCAGAGACACCGGCGGCGCCGGCTATCAGGTAGCTCCGGGTCTGACCGAGGAGATTGTGCGGGAGATTTCCGCCGGGCAGAAGGAACCGGAGTGGATGCTCCAGCTGCGCCTGAAAAGCTTTGCTATCTTTCAAAAGCTGGACATGCCTGCCTGGGGACCCTCCCTTCACGAGCTGGACATGGATCAAATCGTCACCTATGTCCGTCCGAAGGCGAATATGACCGATGACTGGCGGGAGCTGCCCGAGGACATCAGGGGCACCTTTGACCGATTGGGCATCCCCAAGGCGGAGCAGGAGGCACTGTCCGGGGTTGGGGCCCAGTATGACTCCGAGGTAGTATACCACAATATGAAGGAGCAGATGCGTGCCCAAGGAGTTGTCTATACAGACATGCAGACCGCCCTGCGGGAGTATGAGGATCTTGTCAAGGCTCACTTTATGAAGCTGCTGCCTCCCAGTGATCACAAATTTATGGCCCTCCACGGTGCGGTATGGTCAGGGGGGTCCTTTGTCTACGTGCCCGCCGGGGTACATGTGGAGCTGCCCCTGCAGTCCTACTTCCGTCTCAACGCGCCGGGAGCCGGACAGTTTGAGCATACTCTCATCATCTGTGAAAAGAGCTCCAGGCTCCACTTCATCGAGGGCTGTTCCGCACCCCGGTACAATGTCCTTAATCTACACGCCGGCGGGGTGGAGCTCTATGTGCGGGAAGGAGCCACGCTGCGCTATTCCACCATTGAAAACTGGTCCAAGAACATGCTGAACCTTAACTCTAAGCGGGCCACGGTAGAAAAGGATGGGGCCATCGAGTGGATTTCGGGAACCTTCGGCTCCCATATCACCATGCTCTATCCCAGCAGCATTCTCAAAGGGGAGGGGGCCCGCAGTGAATACATTGGTGTCAGCTTTGCAAGCGAAGGCCAGTTTTTAGACACCGGCTGCAAGGTGGTTCACGCGGCGCCCAATACCTTCTCCACCATGTCCTCCAAGTCCATCTCCAAGATGGGGGGCAGCACCACTACCCGCACCTCGGTGGTGGTACTGCCGGAGGCGAAAAACAGTAAATCCAGTGTCATCTGCGAAGCTCTGATGCTGGACAGTCTCTCCCGTTCCGATACCATCCCGGGCATGGACATCCGAAATGATGCGGTGGATATCGGCCACGAAGCCAAAATCGGCCGCATCAGCGAGGGTTCCATTTACTATCTCATGAGCCGGGGGCTGAGCGAGGAAGAGGCCAAGGCCATGATCGTCCGGGGCTTTGTGGAGCCGGTGACAAAGGAACTGCCCCTGGAATATGCCGTGGAGATGAATCGGCTGGTGGGGTTGGAGCTGGAAGGGACGATAGGATAAGGAGGACGCCATGAAGCTTACAAAACTAAACGAGTTACAAATTCCTACATGGCGCTGGCTGGGCATGAACGAAGCGCAGATGGACATCGATGCCTCCCTGGGCACGGCTTATCGGGGCGGCGTGTTATCCGGGGCGGATCATGTAGAAATCTGCCGCCAGGGAGACCGTATCCAGGTGGAAAACCTGTCCCGGGACCTGGAGCGTTTGCGGGATTTTGTCTTTGAACATCAAAACTACAGTCTTAGTCTTACCATCCCACGGGATATGCAGTGTGATGAACCCATTGTGTTAGATTTTTTGCTGGATGAGCAGTCTCCGGTGCTGGTGGATCACCTCCGGATTCATGCCCAGGCGGGCAGCCGGGCGGATGTGGTTGTGCGCTACCGCTCCGCAGGGGAGGGGGCTTACTTTCATAGCGGCTTTGCCACTCTGCGGGCAGAGGAGGGAGCCCAGGTGCGTCTGATTAAAATCCAGATGCTGGGCCAAAGAGATGCCCACCTGGATGGCACCGCCGTCCAGGTGGAGGCCGGAGGCGAGGGAAGAGCCCTGTTCTGCGAGCTGGGCGGCGGCCAGGTGGTGGCAGGATGCAACATTTCCCTGGCCGGCAAGAAGAGCCGGGGAGGACTGGACACTCTCTATCTGGGCAGCGGCGGACGTACTCAGGACTTCAACTACCGGCTGGAACTGCGGGGTTCGGCATCCGAGGGGGAACTTGTGGTTCGGGGCGCCCTGGCGGGCAAGGCCAAAAAGACACTGAAAAGCACTCTGGACTTTATCCGGGGGGCTTCCGGCTCCAGGGGAGTGGAGGAGGAAACCGTACTCACTCTCAGCTCCAGGGCGGTCAATCTTTCGACCCCCCTGCTGCTATGCGGCGAGGACAACGTGGAAGGAGCACATGCCACCTCTAGCGGAAAGCCGGATCCAGGAAAGCTTTACTATCTTATGAGCCGGGGATTTACCTCAAAAGAGGCAAAGCGCCTGCTGGTGGAAGCCTCCTTTACCCCCATATTAAGCAAGCTGCCTTCCTCCGGCCTGCGGGACACGGTGCAACAACAGATTCAGGAGGTGATCCATGATGAACACTGATTACAGACGGGATTTTCCCCTGCTGCTCCGGCAGGAGCCCTCGGGACTGCCCCTGGCTTACCTGGATAACGCTGCCACCACCCAAAAGCCCCGGCAGGTTATTGACGCGGTGCGGGCATATTATGAAACCTTTAACGCCAACCCTCACAGAGGCGCTTACTCCATCAGTGTCCGGGTGACCGGGGCCTTCGAGGAGGTCCGGGCCAAGGCGGCACGCTTTATCGGCGCCGGCGATCCGGAGGAAATTGTCTTTACCGCCGGTGCCACCGATGCCATCAACCTGGCGGCGGTGGGATACGGGGAACAGGCGGTGGCTCCCGGGGATGAAATCCTCATTTCGGTGCTGGAGCACCACAGTAATCTGCTTCCCTGGCAGCGCCTGGCCCGGCGGACGGGAGCCGTCCTGCGGTATCTCTTTCCTGATCAAAGCTTCCGCATTCCCTTGGAGGAACTGGATCAGAAGCTGACTACCAGAACCAAAATCCTGGCCATCACCCATGTGTCCAATGTGCTGGGCAGTGTCAACCCTATCCGTGAAATGGCCGCCATGGCCCACGACCGGGGAGCGGTTGTCCTGCTGGATGCCTCCCAAAGTGTGCCCCATATCCCAATAGATGTGCAGGCGCTGGGAGTAGACTTTCTGGCCTTTTCCGGCCACAAGATGCTGGCGCCCGCCGGCATTGGTGTCCTGTACGGCAAAAAAGAGCTGCTCCGGCAGATGGAGCCCCTGCGGCTGGGAGGCGGCATTGTGGAGGAGGTCACCCAACAGGGGGTGCGGCTTATGGATGCCCCCTGGAGGTTTGAGCCGGGCACCCAAAATGCCGAGGGAGTCATCGGCCTGGGAGCCGCCATCGACTATTTGGAAGGGGTGGGCATGCCCGCTATCCGGGAAATCGAAAGCCGCCTGACGGCCTTCGCCCTGGAGCAGCTGGCGGCAGTGCCCGGCATCCGGTTGTATGGCGTCGGAGAGGGAGCGGTCCCTAACGGCATCCTCTCCTTTAATATCGCCGATGTCCACCCCCATGATACCGCCACCATTCTGGCCGCCCACGGGGTGGCTGTCCGGGCCGGGCACCACTGCGCCCAGCCCCTGATGGCTCATTTGGGGGTAAACGCCACCTGCCGTATGAGCTTGTATTTTTATAACACGGAGAAGGACATTCACCGGCTGGTCCGGGCACTGTCCACGGTAAGGGAGGTGCTTGGCTTTGGATCTAAATGAACTGTATTCCCAGGTGATCAAGGATCACAACCTGTCCCATCACAACAAACACCCGCTGGAGGGAGCCAGCGTTGCCATGCCGGGCAAAAACCCCAGCTGCGGGGACGAGATCCAGCTGTTCCTGAAGCTGGAAGACGGTGTCATCCGGGATGCTTCCTACACAGGTATCGGTTGCGCCGTCTCCCAGGCCTCGGTTTCCATCATGATCGATCTGGTGAGGGACAAAACACTCCGGGAAGCTAAGGATTTATGCCGTCTGTTTCTGGATATGATTCGCAGTGTCCCTCTTTCCGAGGAGGATATGGAGAGGCTGGATGAAGCGGCGGCACTCATGGGCGTATCTGCCATGCCCGCCAGAGTCAAATGTGCCACCATGCCCTGGCACACGCTGAACGCCGCCTTGGCTGCCTGTGAAACCGGTCATGAGACCGATAGTGAATTTGGTAAAGGATAAGAATACTTGGTGGCTTGCTGCTTAAGAAGGCGTTGATTCCTTTTATGGCTCAACGCCTTTTAATACGGAATTTTCCCTGCTATTAAATAAATAGGTGGGATTAAAATGGCACAGCGTTTTGTTGCACTTTGACAGAACTCATATTATAATGGAACGTAACAGCTGCGGATGCTGTTGTTTTAAGAGAGGAAAATTGATTAAAGGATAAGAATGAGAACAGAGAATCAGAAAAAGAAGAAAAATAAAAAGGCTGGAACTATTATACGGGTTGTTGTTGGAATACTGTTTTTCTATATCATAAGTGCAGCGGTACCTCCGTTATTTCAAAAGGAAGTAAGAGGTGAGGTTACCATTGATTATGGCAGCGAGAACACTGCAGAAGAACGTATAAAACTGATTGATGACAATAAGGAAGCTTTGCTTTGGCGGCTCAGACTGATAGAGAATGCAGAAAATAGTATTATAATGTCTACATTCGACTTTAGGGATGATATGAGCGGAAGGGATATTATGTCGGCTCTGAATGAAGCTGCCGGAAGGGGCGTTCATGTTAAAATACTGGTGGATGGAATAGCTGGAGAACGGCATCTTAATAACAGCGACTCTTTTAAGGAGCTGACAGAAAACGAAAACATTGAAGTTAAGTTTTATAATAAAATAAACATGCTTACCCCCTGGAAAGGGAACTACAGGATGCATGATAAGTATCTGATTGCTGATGATAAGGCATTTATTCTGGGGGGAAGAAACACCTTTGATTTGTTTCTCGGAGAGTATGGTTCCTCCCAAAATGAAGACCGGGATATTCTTGTATATGAGACAGAGGAAGGAAAAGGGAGTTCCTACATACAGCTGGTGAATTATTTTGAGGAAATATGGGAATTGAACTGCTGTAAGAGGTATACGAGCCGCCGCAATTATAATGAGTCTCTGCGAAACCACTATACTAAGATGAAAGTAAGGTATGGGGAGCTGCAGGAGGAAACGGACTGGGTATCTGAAACAATAGCGGCAGAAGGGATATCCCTTCTTTCAAACCCTATCAATGCATCGAATAAAGAACCCGTACTTTGGAATCAGATGGTATCTATTATGGGAACGAATTCCGAGGTGACCATAATAAGTCCATATATCGTTATGAATGATGATATGTATGATGATATAAAAGAGCTGGAGAAGAACGATACGGACATAAGTGTAATTACGAATGCCCATGAAAACGGGGCCAATCCATTTGGATGCACGGATTACATTAACGAGAAGGATGAAATACTGAATAGCGGAGTCAGAGTATATGAATATTGGGGAAGACATTCCCTTCATACGAAGACGGTATTGGTTGGCAATGACATTAGTATTGTGGGCTCATTTAACCTGGATATGAGGAGCACGTATCTGGATACGGAGCTGATGCTTTGTATTAAAAGCAGCGAACTTAATGAGATGCTGAAGGAAAAAGCACAAGACCAGATGGATCAGAGCAAATGCGTTGAGAGTGGAAAAGAAGATTTCTATGGAAAAGACTATGAGATAAGAACAATAAGGAAAGATAAGAAGATACAGTATAGTATTCTTAGAAGATTAATAAAGCCATTCAGACAATTGCTATAGCTGACTATATTTTTTGAATCCTTGACAGATCAGCATGGGAGAAGGGACAGGAGGGGTGAGAATATGAGTGACAGATATCAAGTCGGAGAGTTTATCCAAAAGGAAGAGATAGAGATTGAGGTGCCGGGTTCCAAAAGCATTACAAACCGTGCTCTGATGCTGGCGGCACTGTCCAATGGGAGCTGCAGGCTGACAGGGGTGCTCTTCAGTGACGATACCAGAGCCTTTTTAAGCTGCCTGACAGAGCTGGGCTTTGATGTGAGAATAGAAGAGGAGATTAAGACAGTTACGATACAGGGGCTTGGCGGTGTAATACCGAACCGGACTGCAGAAATCAACGTCAGAAGTGCCGGAACAGCCGCCCGGTTTTTAACGGCACTGCTGGCCTTTGCCGGAGGAGATTATATCCTGCGATCCTCCGCGCAGATGGAAAGACGGCCCATGGAACCGCTGATCGCCTCACTTCGCGATATAGGGGTTTCCGTAAACTGTTTGAAGGAGGAAGGACATTTTCCCTTTGAAATCCATTCCCGGGGAATTGCCGCGGAGGAAATCACGATGGATACCTCCATAAGCAGTCAGTTCGTAAGCGCATTGCTGATGGCAGGAGTGCTGTCACCCCGGGGAGTCAGAGTGAGGATGTCCGGCAGCAGAAAGGCGGGGGCATATATTAAGCTCACCCTTGCTATGATGAAGCAGTTTGGTATCGAGGTGGCGCAGGAGGGCAATGTATGTTATGTACCGCATAATCTCACCTATCATATTACATCCTATCAGATAGAGCCGGATGTATCGGCTGCCTGTTATTTCTATGCAATGGCCCCCTTATTGGGAATAGCGGCTACGGTTAAAGGTGTGCATGATGATTCCATGCAGGGGGATATTAAGTTTATAGAAGTGCTGAGGCAGCTTGGATGCCTGGCAGAGGATACGGAGCAGGGAATCCGCGTAGTTGGCCGAGAGGATAGGATATATCCGGGTATCACGGTGGATATGAATGATTTCTCCGACCAGACAATGACTCTGGCGGCACTTGGTCCTTTTGCATCCTCTCCCACCAACATAAAAAATATAGCACATATCCGGCTGCAGGAATCAGATCGGATCAGAGCGATTGTCCAGGAGCTGACCCGTCTGGGAATACGCTGTGAAGAGAGCAGGGAGGATGGTGGGATCTGCATCTATCCGGGCAGAATTACACCGGCGGTAGTAGAGACTTATGAGGATCACCGGATGGCAATGGCCTTTACTTTGATCGGCCTTCGGGCGGAAGGGGTTGTGATCGATAATCCCCGCTGCTGTGCGAAGACATTTGAGAATTATTTTGAGATCATAGATGAGCTGACGGAGGCATGGCATAAATAAGGTATAAAAACATAGCTTGTAATGCGTCGTTTGTCATTATAGCAGTGGTAAGAAATATAAGGAATATTGCGGGAGGTATCGGGTGGAAGAGAAGGCGCAACAGCAAAAATCATATACAAAGGTCATTGACTACATCAAGCATCAGATACGGGAAGGAAACCTGACCTCGGGCAGTAAGCTGCCGGCAGAGAGGGAATTGTCTCAAATATTGGGGATCAGCCGTAATTCTGTCCGCGAAGCAATTCGTACCCTGGATATGATGGGTGTGATCTCCAGTCAGCAGGGGGCAGGGAATTATCTTACTGGTAATTTTGAGAACAATCTGGTGGAAACCATGTCCATGATGTTTTTGCTCAACCAGATCGACTACCGGCAGATCAGCCAGCTTCGCCGGGGGCTGGAGCTGCAGGCCCTTATGCTGGCCATCGACCATATAACGGATGAGCAGATCGGGGAGCTGACTAAAGTGCTGCAAGAATTAGAGCATACCACCGAGGAAAACAATGTCATATTGGATAAAAAGCTGCACTATACCATTGCCATAGCCTCCCAAAATACATTGATTGTCAGCATTCTTCAAGCACTGTCCGACTTGATGGATCAATTTATCTCAGATTTGAGAAGAGAAATATTAAGTTCGCCGGACAGTAAACTTGTACTGTGGGAAGCGCATAATGCGATGATGAAGAGCCTGGTTGCCAGGGATAAGAATCTGGCATATGAGGCTATTAATAAACATTTTGGTTTGATTGATGAAAAGCTACAGGATAATGCAGTCCACCCTTGAACCCCTTGAACCAATGTCACTTCGCTTAACTAACTGACATTGCCCTTGAACTATAACATTCTGCTGCTACGAAATTGTTAAAAAAATGACGTTTGTTGACAGCAAAGTGAAAGAAAAGTATAATAAAATTATAAAGTGGTCCTACCAATTTACAAAGCAGGCAGAGCGTTGCATAACTCTCTGTTTCAGCTGCGGATGTGATATGATTTCTATACGGTAGATAATAATTTATCACGCACAGGCAGCCGAAACTTCTGATTATGCAACTTTTCTTTTATGGTAAGATTGGTACTACCAATTTAAACAGCGACAGCCTATCTCTCATTCCGGTTAGCTGATCAGAATTATGGAGCTTATAGGCTGAACTGGGAATACACTGCTGGGAATAGAAAAAGGAGGAGAAGCATGAACATTCTGGTATGTATTAAGCAAGTGCCGGACAGCAATAAAGTGGAAGTCGATCCGGTTACGGGAGTATTAAAGAGGAACGGTGTTGAATCCAAGATGAATCCCTACGATTTATATGCGATAGAGACAGCGCTCCGCATCAGGGAGGAGCTGGGCGGCAAGATTTGTGTCCTGACCATGGGACCGGGACAGGCAGCCGGCGTGATCCGGGAGGCATTTGCCATGGGGGCTGACGAAGGGGTTCTGATATCGGACCGGAGGTTTGGAGGAGCCGATGTTCTGGCGACCAGCTATACCATCTCCCAGGGAATTAAGCTTCTGGGAGGATTTGAGCTAATCCTGTGCGGAAAACAGACGACGGATGGTGATACGGCCCAGGTTGGTCCCGAGGTATCCGAATATCTGGACATTCCCAGCGCATCCAATGTATCAAAAATCATAGAGCTGGGCACCGGGGCAATTACCGTAGAGATGGATATGACCCATGATGTGGAGATTGCAAAAATACAGTATCCTTGCCTGCTGTCGGTGGATAAGGATATTTTCATGCCAAGGCTTCCCTCCTATTTGAAGAAGGAGATGACGAAGGATCGTGAAATCAGGGTGATCACCCTGGATCAGCTTGAGGATCAGGATGAGAAGCATTATGGACTGAACGGCTCTCCGACCCAGGTTCAGCGTATCTTTCCTCCCGCGGTGAATTCTCATCGGGAGCAATGGACCGGGAATCAGGCGGAGCTCACCGACCGGCTGTATCAAAAGCTGCGTGAACTAAAATTTGTATAGGAGGGAAAGGCAATGGCAAAATTAGTCATCCATCAAAGCTTAGTAGGCAATATCGAGGAAATGATCCGGCTCTGTCCCTTTAACGCAATGGAGAATAGGAACGGGGAGCTTTCTATCAACGCAGCCTGCAAGATGTGTAAGATTTGTGTGAAAAAGGGGCCCAAGGGGGCCGTAGAATATGTGGAGGAGGAGGCTGCCCGGATTGATAAAAGCCTGTGGAAGGGAATCGCGGTTTATGTAGATCATATTGACGGCCAGATTCATCCGGTTACCTATGAGCTGCTGGGCAAGGCCAGGGAGCTGGCAACAAAGATCAATCACCCCGTATATGCGGTGATGATGGGCAGCGGGATAGGGGAAAGAGGCCGCGAGCTGCTTCACTATAATGTTGACAAGGTATTTTTATATGATTACAAGGCATTGGACCGTTTTAAGATTGAGCCTTATACGGCGGTTCTTGAGGACTTTGTGACCCGGCTGCACCCGACTGCAATTCTTATGGGTGCCACCCCGGTGGGACGTCAGCTGGCTCCCCGGCTGGCGGCAAGATTGAGGACGGGACTTACCGCTGACTGCACCATCCTGGACATTAACGAAGAGACGGATCTCATTCAAATTCGGCCAGCCTTCGGCGGAAATATCATGGCGCAGATTCTGACTCCGAATCACAGGCCGCAGATGGCTACCGTCAGATACAAGGTTATGGATGCGCCTGTAAGAAGCGGCACCGAGTCCGGTGAAATCGTTGTCTGTGAGCTTCCGGCAGAGAAATTGGGCAGCAGGATGGAGGTTCTCGCTATTACCGCGAAAGAAAAAGAGCAGTACATCGAAGCAGCGGAAATACTGGTGGTCGCAGGACGCGGAATCAAGAAGGAGGCGGATCTGCAGATGGTGCAGGAATTAGCGGATCTGCTGGGCGGACAGCTTGCCTGTACAAGACCGATGATGGAGGCGGGATGGGTGGAAGCGAAGCGCCAGGTAGGCTTAAGCGGAAGAACCGTAAGGCCCAATCTGATCATTACCGTGGGTGTGTCCGGTTCGGTACAGTTTACCGCCGGAATGAACCATGCCGCACATATCATTGCCATCAATAAGGATGAAAATGCGCCGATCTTTAAGACGGCCCATTATGGATTGGCGGGGGACTTATACGAGATTATTCCGAACCTGATCAATCAGATCAAGCTTGGCAGAGCGCAGGATATGCGCAGGAATGGAGGCAGCAATGAATTATAAAAGAATGGATCAGATGGATTTACAATATATCAGTCAATTAATCAATGATCCGGAACGGGTATTGTACGGCGAGAACATTAATGAAGAATACAGTCATGACGAGCTGAGTGATACCATAAGCTACCCGGATCTTGTTGTTAAGGTAATCTCCGTGCAGGAGGTGTCTGAAATCATGAAATATGCCTATGCCAATAGTATTCCGGTAACACCCCGCGGCTCGGGAACCGGGCTGGTGGGAGCTTCCGTAGCCATAGAGCATGGAATTATGCTGGATACCACGCTGATGAACCATGTTCTCGAGCTGGACGAGGATAATCTTACCATTACCGTGGAACCGGGTGTTCTCTTAATGGAGCTGTCTGACTATGTCCAGGAGAGGGACCTGTTCTACCCTCCGGATCCGGGTGAAAAATCAGCAACCATCGGCGGTAATATCAGCACCAATGCCGGAGGCATGAGAGCGGTAAAATACGGGGTAACCAGAGATTATGTCCGTGGCCTGGAGGTAGTATTGCCGGATGGAACCATCGTTGAATTCGGCGGCAAGGTAGTGAAGAACAGTACGGGCTATGCCATGAAGGATCTCATGGTCGGCTCAGAGGGAACCCTCGGAATTATTACAAAAGCTACCTTAAAGCTGATTCCCCTCCCTCAGAAGGCCATCAGCCTGCTGATTCCCTTCCCCAGCCTGGAGCAGGCCATCCGAACCGTTCCGCTGATCATCAAATCAAAATCGGCTCCCACTGCAATTGAGTTTATGCAAAGGGAAGTAATCCTGGACGCGGAGCAATATCTGGGCAAGAAATTCCCGGATCACAGTGCGGATGCGTATCTGCTCCTAAAATTTGACGGCAATACCACCCAGGAAATAGAAAAGGCATATGAGAGTGCCGCAAGGATTTGCCTTGAGCAGGGAGCGCTTGACATTCTGATATCGGACACGGCAGAGCGGGAGGAATCCATCTGGAAGGCGAGAGGAGCGTTCCTGGAGGCGATCAAAGGCTCCACTACCTATATGGATGAGGTGGACGTAGTAGTTCCCCGCAGCTGCGTCAATGAAATGGTGGAATATATCCATGGACTGCATAAGGAGGTAGATATCCGGATTAAGAGCTTTGGCCACGCAGGGGATGGAAATCTGCATGCTTACATCTTGAAGGACGAATTAAGGGAAGAGGAGTGGCAGGAGAGAATGACCCGGGCGATGGATAAGATTTACGGCAAAGCAAGAGAGCTTCGCGGCCAGGTATCCGGCGAGCATGGCATCGGCTACGCAAAGAAATCCTATCTTTTTGAGTCCCTGGATCCGGCCACCGTGGAAATAATGAGAGGAATAAAAAGGGCCTTTGATCCGAAGAATATCTTAAATCCGGGGAAGGTATGCCAGCAATAGGAAAAGTAATTCTTTGAAAGTGGTATCAATTCCACATTAACAATGACGTATTTGGCAGATTGAGAGAGACATGGGAAATATGTTTTATCTATCTTATTTTGAACAAGGACAGATCATCATTATGCGGGATTTGTATGGGACCCGTGATTATTATCATTTACTATGATATAAAAACGCAGCTCTGAATGGGCTGCGTTTGTCATTGCAGTATAGTAAAAAGTGTAAGCGCCACCAGCTTATACATGAACTGTTTATTATATTTCGTTATTGTAAGAAGTTATTTCCTGGGCGATACAGATTTTCTTATAATATGTGTACAGGGAAGTAATATACTGCGTTCCTCCGGGGGGTTACCGCTTAAAATAGAATCAATCGTCTGCGCAGCCTGTTTGCCGATTTCATGCAGCGGTAAGTCAATGGTAGTAAGGGCAGGGATAACCAGCTCGGACGCTTCCAGATGATCAAAGCCGTGCAGAGAGATGTCTTCCGGGATACGGTATCCATTCTCATGCAAGGCACGCATTGCACCTGTTGCCATCAAATCACTCATGGCAAATATTGCGGTAGGCGGTTCCTTCAGGCGCAACAATTCCAGGCAGCTATCATATCCGTCCTTGTAATGCCAATTTCCTGTCCGTACATATTCCGGGTGAAAGGGAAGATTGTGATCCATTAGAGAAGCCTGATATCCCATCATCCTTTTGTGCGCCGGAACAGAATCAACAGAACCACAGATCAGAGCGATTTGCTGATGCCCGCATTGGATCAGATAGTCCACTGCCAGCCGGGCACCCTGGTAATCATTATAGTTAATACAATAGTCATCCTTTTTTGTATAAGCATAGGCATACACAACCGGAATAGAAAGAGGAGGCAGAATATGTCCCACATCTCTCGGATGTGTCCCGATATAAACTAATCCGCAGACACGGGAGGAGAGGAGCGTGTCTCGGAGATCATTGACCAACACGCGGGTTTTATTGCCAGGAATCACCTGGAAACAAATCCGGAAGACCCCTGTTATCACGGCATGCTGATATGGGATATGGTGAACAAACGCCGAATCAATCATACCTTTAATCCGTACTTCGAGCCCTGGTGGAGCGGAGGCAGCGATGATCCCGGTCTGGTCAGCGGACTGTTTCTCTCCGAGAAAAATGTGTATCGCCCGAAGGAAGAGGAGATAAATGCGCTGAACGTGTACGTGGAGGATTTCCTCCTTGTACGATTGACGGAGCAGCCTGGATGGCGTGTGCACAGGATGGTGCCCTGGTATACTATGTTTGAGCCATGGGCAGGCCGGGGTGCAGACGATGTCTGGCGTGCGTTCAACTATGTCCATGTCATCAATACTGTATGGAATATGTATAGAATTCAAAAGCAGCGGCGCTGGAGCAGGCTTCGGGAAGCGAATGAATACCTGAAGATGGCCTGCGAATACACGAAGGCCATGTTCAACTATTGGATGTTCCCGGACGGTGTCGGTGCCAGCGAATTTGGAAACATGGGTGAAATGACTCTGCCCTTGTATTTGGCGGAGGATTTGAAAAAGGAGGGGTTTATTCAGGAGGCGTCGGAGATGGCGGCGATCTTCGATAAAAAGAGCCATTTCTTTAACTCAAAACAATTCCCCTTTGGATCGGAAATGCCCTATGATTCCACCGCTTTTGAGGCGGTATACGCATATGGCAGGCGCATTAAAAGCGATCATATCATGCGCTCTTCGGCGAAAGCATCCTATTCCAACCGCGGCAAACAGCCGGTGTGGTATCTGTACTGCACGGATGTTCGCGGAGGCGGCGATACCAGCTGGAATACTAGTTATATGACCCAGCTGGGTGCGTATCCTATCCTGGATTATGCGCTTCATCAAGGACATGTGGATGAAGACTGGATTATGACGTATTATGGCGCCTATCTTTCCGGATGGTTGATTTATAACTCCGGCGGGTATTGGGATGCTGATGAAGCAAACAAGGGGGCGACCGGCTGGATTACGATCTCTTCGCAGATCAATGTGACTGGAACCCCTCATAACCCCAGGGGCAGGAAGGGTATGCCGCTTTCCAAAGGATGCGTCATCCTCTCCGGTGAAGCCGGGTTGGGCTTTTTCGGCGCGCTGCGCACGGCCTGCTCCATCGTAATAGAGCATTCTGTTTTAGGCAGAATCGGTCTTGGCTGCAGCATTGATTGCATAGATGGGAAGGAAATTGTTACGCCCAGGGACGGATTATCGGCACGTTTCTACCATATACCCGGCAAATGGCATGCGGAGGTTGAGGGGGGAAGTATTAATGCCCTTACCATAACAGAGGACAGCATATTGATAGACACGACTGCTGTGAGCAAGGAAAAACTCATGGTGCGGGTTTTTAGCATTCCGAAAGAGGGAGAAGAGGAGCGGCTTATCTTTGAGAGAACTGTGTATACGGAAACGGATCCGTTGAAATTTGAGGTTAGTCTAAAGTAAAAGACATTCCGCAGTATCTCAGGGGAACCATTGTCCTGTAAACCAATAGAGGAGAGTAAGATTGTGCAGAAAAGGCTTGAGGTGCATGTACCTTAGGCCTTTTCTCTATCCCACGACATTCTTCCTGTGGGCTGAATCGCAGCTAATATTTTATTTATTGCCGTTGTTTTTTGCGAATTATAGTTGTGAATAGAAAGAGTATCATGTACAATAGCAATGGTAAGGTCCCGGGTACTGATAAATAACCCATTGTTTGCCGATAATAAATCTACACAGTTAGTCAGAACGGAGACAGAAATGAAATATGTAATAAAGTATTTAAAAGACTATAAAAAGGAATGTGTATTTGCCCCTCTATTTAAAATGCTGGAAGCATTATTTGAATTATTTGTACCGTTGGTAATTGCAGCGGTGATTGATGTGGGAATCCGCAACCGGGATGTTTCCTACATTCTTCGCATGTGCCTGTTATTGGTGGGCTTGTGCGTCGTCGGCCTGGTCTGCTCTATCACAGCCCAGTACTTTGCTTCCAAAGCGGCGGTCAGTATGGCCACGTCCTTAAGACATTCCCTTTTTGAACATATAGAATCTCTTTCCTTTACCGAAATGGATACCATGGGCTCCTCCACGCTCATCACCCGGATGACCAGCGATGTCAACCAGGTGCAGAACGGAGTCAATATGGTGCTGCGGCTTTTCATGCGCTCACCCTTCATCGTATGCGGCGCGGCAATCATGGCCTTTCGTATTGATGTAAAATCAGCATGGATATTCGTGATAACGATTCCGGTGCTGTCCGTGATCGTATTCGGAATTATGCTGATCACGAAGCCCATGTATAAGAAAATCCAGCAGGGGCTGGATAAGCTCCTGGGTATCATCCGGGAGAATCTGTCCGGTGTGAGGGTAATCCGTGCGTTTCATAAGGAAGAGTCGGAGCTGGCTCAGTTTAAAGCTGCCAACGAGACGCTGACCTCCCTCCAAAAGCATGCCGGCAAAATATCCGGGTTGATGAATCCTATCACCTATATTATTGTCAACATCGCCATTATGATACTAATCTGGGTGGGAGCGGTCCGGGTAAACAGCGGTATCCTGACCCAGGGACAGGTGGTAGCCCTTTATAACTACATGAGCCAGATTCTGGTGGAGCTGATCAAACTGGCCAACTTAATTATTACCATAACGAAGGCACTGGCCTGCGCAAATCGAATTGCAGATACCTTCTCACAGGAAAGCAGCATGCAGGAGGGCAGCTGGGATGGAACCGCTGAAACCTGGGAAAGCAGTATGAAAGAAGGCAATGTGCAGGATAACAGCAGGACCGGCCTCGGCAAAGCCTCGGAATATGCCGTAGAATTCCGGGATGTGAGCCTGACCTATAAGAATGCGGGAGGAGAATCCCTGTCCGGTATTACCTTTCGGGTGAAGCGGGGGCAGACAGTGGGGATCATCGGAGGTACGGGAACAGGAAAGTCCTCCCTGGTGAATCTGATTCCGAGATTCTACGATGCCACAGCCGGGGAAGTGCTGGTGGATGGGGTCAATGTCCGGGAATACACCTGCGAAGCCCTGGGGCGCAAGGTGGCGATGGTGCTTCAAAAGGCCCAGCTATTCCAGGGAAGTATCCGGGACAATCTCCTGGTAGGCAATAGAGAAGCCGGGGAAGAGGAGCTGAGCCGGGCGCTGAGGATATCCCAGGCGGCGGATTTTGTAGAAGAGCGGGAAGGAAAGCTGGAAGCCATGCTGGAGCAGGGAGGAAGGAATCTGTCCGGAGGGCAGAAGCAGCGTCTGACCATTGCAAGAGCCATTGTCAAGGGAGCGGATATTCTGATCCTGGATGACAGCGCTTCGGCTCTGGATTATGCCACGGATGCAAGACTGAGAAAGGCAATCCGGGAAATGGAGCCGTCTCCGACGGTATTTATCGTCTCCCAGAGAACCTCATCCATTCTCCACGCAGACCAGATCATTGTGATGGAAAACGGACAGATGGCCGGGATCGGAACTCATTCGGATCTGCTGGAGACCTGCGAGGTATATCAGGAGATCTATTATTCCCAGTATCGGAAGGAGGCGGCAACCGGTGGCGGAAAATAAGAAAAAGAGCATAGGATCCTATAAAAGAACAATATCAAAATTACTTCTGCGCCTGAGGCGTTACCGGATCTTCCTGGCGGGCTCCATTGCGGCGGCGGCAGTTACGGTGGCAACAACCCTGTATGTTCCGGTGCTGGTGGGGAATGCCATTGACCGGATCATAGATACCGGCAATGTTGACTTTAAGGGGATTTCAGTTATTCTGGTAAAAATAGCGGTAATGGTGGGAGCCACGGGAGTATTCCAGTGGATTATGAACCTTTGCAATAACCGGATCACCTTCCATATCACCAGGGATCTTAGAAATGAAGCAGTTCAGAAGATTGAGATCTTACCCTTGAAATATATTGACGGACATTCCCACGGAGATATCGTGAGCCGGGTCATTGCGGATGTGGATCAGCTGGCGGACGGGCTGCTGATGGGCTTCACCCAGTTCTTTACGGGAGTGGTTACCATTCTGGGAACCCTGGGCATTATGTTTTCCGTCAATGGTTATATTACATTAATTGTTGTATTATTAACCCCCCTCTCCCTGTTCGTGGCCCGGTATATAGCAAAGCATACCTACTCCATGTTCCAGCAGCAGTCGGAGATCCGGGGAGAGCATACGGCCCTCATTAATGATATGATCGGCGGTCAGAAGGTAGTAAAGGCATTTGGATATGAGAAGGAAGCGCTGAGGAGATTTGATGAGATTAACCAGAGGCTTAAGACCAGCTCCATGAAGGCGATCTTCTATTCTTCCATCACCTTTCCCTCCACCCGGTTTGTGAATAATCTGGTATCTGCCGGAGTGGCAGCCAGCGGAGCCTTATTTGTTTTAAGCGGCAGACTGAGTGTGGGACAGCTGGCCAGCTTCTTAAGCTATGCGAATCAGTATACCAAGCCCTTTAATGAGATATCGGGAGTCGTCACAGAGCTGCAGAATGCCATGGCCTGTCTGGCGAGAATTCTGGAGCTGATTGAAGAGGAGCCTCAGATTCCCGACGCGGTGGGAGCCCATGTATTATCCGAAGCAGAGGGCAGGGTGGAGCTTTCCCATGTGGACTTTTCCTATTCGCCGGACCGGAGCCTCATCGAGGATTTTAATCTGAAGGTGGAGAGCGGAAAGCGGGTTGCTATTGTGGGACCCACGGGGTGCGGTAAGACCACGGTAATTAATCTGCTGATGCGGTTCTATGAGGTGAATTCCGGCAGCATCCTGGTGGATGGGACAGACATCACGGAGATCACCAGGGGAAGCCTGCGAAGCTCCTATGGAATGGTGCTTCAGGATACCTGGCTGAAGAGCGGAACCATCCGGGATAATATTACCATGGGGAAGCCGGATGCCACGGAGGAAGAGATCATACAGGCGGCCAGGGATGCCCATTCCTACAGCTTTATCAAGCGGCTGTCCAAGGGCCTTGATACCTGGATTACGGAGGATGGGGACGGCCTGTCCCAGGGGCAGAAGCAGCTGCTGTGCATCACCAGGGTGATGCTGTGTCTGCCGCCGATGCTGATCCTGGATGAAGCGACCTCCTCCATCGATACCAGAACAGAGATTAAGATACAGAATGCATTTGCCAGAATGATGAAGGGCAGGACCAGCTTTATCGTGGCTCACAGATTGTCAACCATCCAGTCGGCGGATATCATTCTTGTCATGAGGGACGGTAAGATAGTGGAGCAGGGGAACCATGAGGAGCTGCTGGAGCAGAACGGCTTTTATGCCAGTTTGTATCAGAGCCAGTTTGCAGTTTGACTTAATAACTGCATTGAAAAGTTGTTTTTGTGATAGCTTTCTGAAGCTGATCACATGATAAAATGATAATTTTACAAAATCAGATATTAGTTTTCTTGAGTTGAGATTAGTTTGAGTAGCAGGAAACTGATTTCAATAATTGACAACTGAACAAATTTGATGTAAAATATTTGCAATGGGTAGGTAGGGTAAGAGAAAGGGGTGTAAATGAAAAGACGGCGGAGGATTTTAGCATTTTTATTACTGGTTCTTACTTTGTCATTTGGAGTAAATGGGGTAGCACATGCTGAGCTATGTGATCATTCCAGAAGAAATATCACCCGTTATTATCAGAACGATGGTCCGTGTATAGTAAGGTATATTTCACGGCAAACATGTCTTTCTTGCGGCCAATACTCAGAAACAGTCATAAGTACAACAACAAATCATTCCATGGGGCCATATTTTTTATATAAGACAGTTAAAACCAGTGATGGACATACCGTTGAAATATGGTTGAGCCAATGTTCGAAATGTAGTTATGGAGTATTGGAAACTCGCTTTTACTAATTTATAAATAGTAAGTATCAAGTCTGATTTTACCCTGGCTACCCTTGATTTTATACAATATTCCAGTATTCAATAGTGATACAAAAAGGAGAATTGAATTGTACTTACTCGAATGGATAGGCAACAAAATTGTTGTGGAAAGATGGAAAACAATATTAATGATCGCTTCCTCGTTTATTCTAATCGGGTTTATTGGCATTTTTTTTAAAGGCATTCAGGATAATGAGGCCAATTTAAAGGACATCTATCATACTCTGGAAGTAAAAATGATATTGAGCAGGCGGGATAACGAAGGCACCTTGGGACTGCCGGCGGAGGACATAAAAGAGCTGGAAGACAGCGGATTGTTCCGATTTCACTATTATTCCTCCTCCTTTGAATACAGCATTGGCGGTATGGATAATAATGAACTTATTTTTGAGGTACAGACAGAAACAGACACTATGAATCAATTACCAATGGCGGAGAATAGGATGATTGGTGACGGGAAAGGGGATTTGAAGCGGGGAGAGTGCATGATTGGAATAAGTTCTCCTCTATTTTCGGTGTCAGGCACCTCTCAAGCAATTCGCTTTTCAAGTGGAACAAACAATATCATACAGGATTTTACGATAATAGACCAATATGATGGAACGGATATTTACATCAATTATGATCAATACATAGATATCTGCAAGGAATTAAATATTCCTGTCATTATTGATGCTGCGGAATATATAGTGAAGGATGCGGAGCATATTGAGGCAGTACATGCTTTTTTAAGTGATTCCAAGCTACTTAAAGTTTCTCGGGATGGTGTTTACCGTGATTATACCTATAGAATCCTGGATGGAGCCATGAATCAAAGCACGGCTCCTTTAAAGAGGAACATCAGCATTATGAAGGGAATATTTCCTTTCTTGTTCGTGTTGATGATAGTTCTTGGCTTTCTGCTGTCCTATACTGTCGGCAGGATGGAGAGGCGTACGATTTATTTAATGCAATCCATGGGAACGCCGAAGTATTTTCAGTTCTTTTCTCTGTGGGCGGAGCAGTTGCTGTATTGTCTGGCGGGAGGGTTGCCCGGATTGATCTTTCTGCCGCCCCGTTATGTTCTGCTCTATCTGTTATGCTATAGTACCGGTGGTGTGATATCAATTATCAGGCTGCTGTCTTTGAAAGGGAATCCGGCAGGGAAGGAATGAAAAAGGATCGGTACGATGCAGTTAAAATGCTAGTTCGTGTGAAAGGAGTAGAAGATGATAAGAATTGATCAGGTGCATTATACTTACCCATCAAGGTATCAAACAGTGGAAGCGCTCCGCGGAGTCAGTTGTTCCTTTGAGAAAGGCAGGATTCATGCCATCATCGGAAAGTCGGGAAGCGGAAAATCCACACTTCTTACGTTGCTGTCCGGTCTGGATCTGCCGACTTCCGGAAGAATCCTGGTAAATGGATCAGATCTGTCCAATATAAACAGAAACCAGTACCGCCGTCAACAGATCGCCGTGATTTATCAGAGCCTTAATTTATTTCCGCTGCTTACGGTACTGGAAAATATCATGTATCCAATGAGGTTGAATGGTACTTCAAGGAAGGAAGCCTCAGTAAAAGCCCTGGAGCTTTTGAAACAGGTGGATCTTTCGGAAGCTTATGCAAGAAAACTGCCGGGCATGCTCAGCGGCGGGGAGCAGCAAAGGGTTGCAATTGCCAGAGCCCTGTCAATGTCCGGAAGAATTATACTTGCTGATGAGCCAACCGGCAATCTGGATACTCAGAATACGGCAAATATCATTCAAATCCTCTCAGGGCTGGCGCATGAGAGAGGATATTGCGTGATCGTGGCAACCCATGATGATGCCGTTGCAAGCCGGTCGGATCAGGTGTATGAAATGAAGGATGGCATAGTGGCAGAATAGAGATAATATTTTATCAATGGATGGAAGGACAGAGGGGGGAGATCGTATCATCTGGGAATCTGTTTGGAAAACGGTACGGAGAACTCTGCTGAAATCAATCCTGTATTTTATTATTCTTGGCTTGATTTCACTGGTGTTATGTATCGGAATTAATTTATTGGTAATCACCAACAGCAATACAGGGCGTACAAAACAGGCATTTCATATCATTTCTGTCTTGAAAAGCAAGATGCTGGACAGCCAGGAATTGACCAGGGAGTATGACGCAATATTCGGACTTTCCTATGTATCGGCCTATCAGCCGATGCAGATTGCGGCCTCAGGGGACCAATTAAAGGCATTTGAAAGGGATCAGGATACAAAGCTGGTGATTGGGCGCAACCCGGAAACCGGTGACGACTTTGCAGATTATGAGCAAATGTTGATGGTGGTTACTTATCTTGGAGATGAGCTGGTTCGTGTGGATAAGAAACTGTTTGGAATGCATCACTGTGAAGGAAGCGTACTTCCGTTGTCGAATTATTCACAGTCTTCCTGGGAACTGCTTCCGGCAACCAGTTATATCGTCTATGGAAAACTAAAGGTGGATCCTTCGGTGCAGGCGGATACCGGGCCATCCTATATTGGATTGGAAATCTATGATTACGAGCCGAATTATTATATCAGTAACGGAACAAATTTCCTGGAAAATGCTTTTCATAAGGAAGAGGACAGCCAGGTTCCAGATTTCATGCCGGGGATAGAACCCTATGATAAGAGGAGCGGATACTGGGAAGATATTCAAAGGGCATTGGAGCTTTCCGAGCATCCAATCAAGGTTATGTCTGTCAGGGATGCAGAGAATCTATACGATTTTCACGAAGGGGTGGCTTGGCTGTCCGAGGGAAGTTATTTTACCGGCACAGATTATGAGAGTGGAAGTATGAAGTGTATCCTGGACAGAAAGACAGCACAGGAGAATGGGTTAAAGACCGGGGATCGATTAAAGCTTCATTTTTATATCAGTCTTTATCTGGATTTTGATTTAGGAATGCTGCCATCCAATTATTCTCCTTCTTTTCCGGATTTTTGGGGAAATGATAAAGGGGAAGCTGAGTTTGAGATTATTGGAATATTTGATATGGCTTCCTCCTCAAGGAATGATAATGATTCAATTCTAAAGGGGCGTTTGATTCTAATTCCGGAGCAGACGATGGGTGAGGTTCTGGGACAGAGGACAATGGAAGAGTTTCGGATCGGAAGCTATGCAAGGCAGCTTAAATATGTGTCTGTACAGGTTGAAACAGAGAGGGTGGAGGACTATATTAAGGAAATCAGCGGGCTTGCGGGGATAGAAGCAAGAGTTTATGACCAGGGCTATTCCAAGGTGAAAGCCTCCATTGAGCGTTTTAATGCCATTGCGAAACTGACTCTGCTGGCAGCCTCTCTGTGTGCGGTTATGATCACCGGATTATTCGCTTTCCTGGAGTTTGGCAGGCGGAAACAGGAAGCGTATATCATGACGACCCTTGGCTGTGAGAAAAAACAGATTCGTTATTACCTGCTGCTGACCTTACTGGTGATTTCGATTCCGGCTTCATTCCTGGGAGGAGCGGCCGGCTTTGCTCTGTCGGATACCCTGGTCCAGAAATTGCAGGGCGGTGAGGCACGGGATCAGGCCATTGCCTATGAGGAATATTATGGGACAAAGGAAACGGTTGATCTTACCCTGAGCTACGATACGGTATGGTATTCTATTGCAATCACTTTTCTGGGATTGAATGCGGTTGTTCTTGTATTTGGTGTGATGGGTTCCGGTATTATTGCGGCTAATCCGGTTAGCCGGAAGCAGAAGAAGCGTGAATAATCGGAAGCAGTGCCTTAAATCAGGGCTTCCGAACCTTATTAATAATAAATTGATCGTAAAAGGTTACTATGAAGCCGCTGGGTTGAATGGTAACCTTTTCAATATATTATATAGCTCCCAATATAGCTTAACCCGGAAAGTCCTGCGCTTCGTCGGAATTACCTGCAGCCCGGTCTCCCGTTTTAATCGTTTGGCAATTGCTTGCAAGCTTGACTTAATGATCCCGGAATTGTATACTGAAAACGCAATTATTTTAATGACCGTGTAGATATTAAAAATATAAACCGCAGATATCACAGTGTGTATTATGATGGAGGAATCTCAATGAGAGAAGAGAATGTAACGAAAATAGATTATCTGGACAAGGAAATCATTCTGATCGCAACCGCCCATGTATCAAAGGAAAGTGCGGAGCTGGTTAAGACGGTAATTGACGAGGAGCGTCCCGACAGCGTCTGCATTGAACTGGATGAGGACCGGTACCAGAATTTAATCAAGCCCAAGGTCTGGGAGGATACGGATTTGATCAAAGTAATTAAGGGGAAAAAAGTAGGATTTATGGCTGCGAATCTCTTCCTCAGCTCCTATCAGAAGAAAATGGCTGAAAAGCTGGGCAATCCCGTAGGAGGTGAGATGCTGCAGGGAATGGAGAGCGCAAAGGAGACCGGGGCGACCCTGGTGTTGGCGGACCGCAGCCTCCAGACGACCTTTCTTCGTATCTGGAGAAAATTAAATTTATGGGATAAGTCAAAATTATTGGTGAGCCTGCTGTTTTCTTCCGAGGATGATACGGATATCACCAGTGATGATCTGCAGAAAATGCTGGAGGAGGACATGCTGGAGGCGGCAATGGCCGGATTGAAGAAGGATTTTCCTAAAATAGGAGAAGTACTGATCAGTGAAAGGGATCAATATCTGGCGGCAAAGATCAAGGAGGCACCCGGTAAAAAGATCGTTGCCGTATTGGGCGGCGGGCATGTGCCTGGTATTAAGAAAGAAATCTTTACCGATCGGGACATAGAAGCAATTTCCACTGTTCCGCCGAAGAGCCGTTGGTCAAAACTGGCCGGATGGATCATTCCTGCATTGATCACCGGGCTTTTGGTTTATTCCTTTGTGGTCAACATTCAAACCGGCTTACAGCAATTATCGGCATGGGTATTATGGACAGGGATTTTGGCCGCTGCTTTTACCGCATTATCCTTTGCCCATCCCTTAAGCATTCTTACTTCATTTCTTGCGGCACCGCTGACCACACTGCACCCGCTGCTGGCCTGCGGATGGTTTACGGGGCTGGTTGAGGCCACCATAAAAAAACCTACGGTGAAAGATGTGCAGAACGTTCAGACGGATATCTTCTCCATCAAAGGCTTTTTTACAAACCGTCTGCTTAAGACGATCTTAGTCATGTTTATGGCTAATATGGGAGCTTCCATCGGTACTTTTATTGCAGGCACCAGTTTGATCAGAAGTTTATTTTAAAGAGAAAATAATTGAAAGAAATCGCATAAAATGATAAAATTTTTCTGTAATCATGAAATCTAAATCACAGTAGATATAGAACTTAACAGCATGTGAACAGAAAAAAATACAGTAGGATGCAGGTGAAGTTGAATAATAACTGCATTGATCACTGCAGAAGGAGACATCAGTTTGGAAATCAACAAAGAAGAGTTAAAGAAAAATGTGGTTAATTATGTGAAATTACTATACCGCAAATCAATAGAAGAGGTTACACCCCAGCAATTATTTCAGGTAGTAGCTTATTCGATTAAAGATATTATCATCGACCAGTGGATGGCAACTCATAAAGAATATGAACAGCAGGATGTAAAGACCGTCTACTATCTTTCCATGGAGTTCCTCATGGGGAGAGCCCTTGGCAATACTATAATCAATCTTCGCGCCAATCAGGCCGTAGAAGAGGTACTGGAGGAACTGGGACTGGACTTGGATGTCATCGAGGACCAGGAGCCGGATGCAGCCCTTGGAAACGGAGGACTGGGGAGGCTGGCGGCATGCTTCCTGGATTCCCTCTCCACCCTGGGTTATCCCGCCTATGGCTGCGGCATCCGTTATAAATACGGAATGTTTAAGCAAAAGATTGTGGACGGTTTCCAGGTGGAGAGGCCGGATGATTGGTTAAAGGACGGTAATCCTTTCGAGATGAAAAGGGCGGAATACGCGGTGGAGGTTAAGTTCGGAGGATACGTCAGTGTCCATAAGCAGGAGGACGGCAGGGACCGTTTCATCCAGGAGAACTGCCAGTCCGTCCGTGCCATACCCTATGATTTGCCGGTGGTGGGTTATGGAAATAATGTGGTCAATACCCTCCGTATCTGGGATGCCGAGGCAATCGATACCTTTAATCTGGATTCCTTTGATAAGGGAGATTATCTCAAGGCCGTGGAACAGCAGAATCTGGCGAGAACCATCTGTGAGGTGCTCTATCCCAATGACAATCACTATGCAGGCAAGGAACTGCGGCTGAAGCAGCAGTATTTCTTCGTCTCCGCCAGCATCCAGCGTGCCGTGGCAAAATACATGGAGAATCACGAAGATATCCGCAGGCTGCATGAAAAGGTGTGCTTCCAGATGAATGATACCCATCCGACGGTAACGGTGGCGGAGCTGATGCGGATTCTTCTGGATGAATATTATCTGACCTGGGAGGAAGCCTGGGCGGTGACCAGCCGGGCCTGTGCCTATACCAATCATACCATTATGTCGGAGGCATCGGAAAAATGGCCCCAGGAGCTGTTTCAGAGGCTGCTGCCGAGAATCTACCAGATTGTAGAGGAGATTAACCGGCGTTTTGTAGAGCAAATTCGGGCCAGATATCCGGGAGAGGAAGCCAAGGTCCAGAGTATGGCCATCCTCTGCCACGGCCAGGTGAAGATGGCCCATCTGGCCATTGCGGCAAGCTTTTCGGTAAATGGTGTGGCACGCCTTCATACTCAGATATTAATGCACCAGGAATTAAAGGATTTTTATGAAATGATGCCGGAGAAGTTCAATAATAAAACCAACGGCATTACCCAGAGAAGGTTCCTCCTTCATGGAAATCCTTTGTTGGCATCCTGGGTAACCCAGAGTATCGGTGACGGTTGGATTACCGATCTTCCCCGTATCGAAGGACTGGCGGCTTGCGCCGGAGACAATGCCAGCCAGGCCGGATTCCTGGAGATAAAGCGTCAGAACAAGCTGAGGCTGGCCAGGTATATCAAGGAGCATAACCATATTGAAGTAAATCCCGACTCGATTTTTGATGTTCAGGTGAAACGCCTTCATGAATATAAGCGCCAGCTTCTGAACATTTTGCATGTGATGTATTTATATAATAAGATAAAGAACGATCCTGGAATGGAATTCTATCCGAGAACCTTTATCTTCGGAGCGAAGGCATCTGCCGGCTACCGCAGGGCCAAGGCTATTATCAAGCTGATTAGCAGTGTGGGAGATATGATTAATAACGATCCATCCATTGACGGAAAGATTAAAGTAGTGTTTATCGAGAATTACCGGGTATCCAATGCGGAACTGATCTTTGCGGCAGCCGATGTTTCGGAGCAGATTTCCACCGCTAGCAAGGAAGCGTCGGGAACCGGCAATATGAAGTTTATGCTGAACGGTGCGCTGACCCTTGGAACAATGGACGGAGCCAATGTGGAGATCGTAGAGGAGGTAGGCGAAGAAAATGCATTTATCTTCGGCCTGAGCTCTGATGAGGTGATTGCCTATGAGCAGAGCGGTCAGTACAATCCCAGGGAAATCTTTGACACAGACAGCGACATACGGTTAGTACTCACTCAATTGGTGAACGGGTTTTATTCCCCGGGGAATCCCGAACTGTTCCGGGAGATCTATTCCTCCCTGCTGGAGAGCACGGGCGGAGAGCGTGCCGACCAATACTTTATTTTGAAGGATTTCCGTTCCTACGAAGCGGCACAGCAGCAGGTGGAGAAGGCCTACCGCAACACGGCCGGGTGGGCACGGTCAGCCATATTGAATATCGCTCATTGCGGCAAATTTTCCTCGGACAGAACCATCGAGGAGTATGTCAGAGATATCTGGCATTTGCAGAAGGTAAGAATTGAAATATGAATATGTAAAAGGTAGAAGAACCCTGTATAGAGAGCGCTAATTCCCTCTGCACAGGGTTCTTTTTTGATAATTTTAGACCTATTTTAATAAAATCATATACTTTAGGCCGGCTTCTATATAATGGTATGATCAGACACAGATTACTTATCTAATCAAAGTATCGATAACAGGAGGCTTTAAAAATGAAAAAAATCATATCACTAGCATTGGCGGGTATTTATATTCTTACAGCATCCGGCTGCGGAAAGCCGAAGAATTTTCAGGAGGAGAGGGAGATGGCGAAGGAGAATGAAGTGATCGGGCAGGAAATCAACTATTCGGGGTGGGGAGCGATTGATGATATTTATGTTGAGAAAGTACAGGCAGGCATCCTTGGTTCAACGCAGATAAAGGAAATGTCAGACGATGTATACTACGATAAGGCGCTGGCCGGTGTTTTGGGACATTTGGCAGGATTAACAACCGGCTTTGAGTTCATTAAGGTTACGCATCCCGCAAATAACAGGCTGGGAGCGCCGCTATCCATTCTCAAGGATATTACCTATGGTCCCTATGGAGGAGGAGACCATTATAACGGCTGGGACGGTAAGGCGGTCAGTGTAGGGGAAAACAGGCTGTGGAAGGAAGGTCAGATCGCTTCCGATGATGATTTGCATATGGATATCTTTAACCAGACAATGATTGATGAAAACATAGATACCTACTGCCGCTTGCTTCAAACAGAGTTTACCGATGAAAGCGTCAGGAAGGAAGCATATCTGACAATCAAAAGCGCATGGTTAAAATATGGTATAAGTGATTGGGGCGGCGGAGACCGGGCCATGTATCTTATGAGTAAGTATCCGGAGGATGATAATTATGCCCCTCCCTTTGTCGGAACCTGGGAGGCGGGTAATTTGTTCCATTGGTGCACGGAAGCTTATATTGAAAATGAGACTCTGGGCATCCTTCTTCCCGGCATGCCCCAGTCGGCGGCAAAGCTGGGCAATATCATGGGATCAACCACGGGAGACGGTGAAGCTCTGATGCTGGCGCAGTATTGGAGCGCCATGTATGCCGCAGCATTTTTTGAAGACAGCAGCATTGATACCCTTCGTAGGACGGCGAATGGAATTTTGCCTAAGAACAGCTGGCTGTATACGATTTATCAAAAATGCGAGGAACTCTTTGAACAATATCCTGATCCGAATCCGCTGAATGATAATGAAGATACCAACTGGCGGAAGGCAGCCAATGAACTGGGGAAGATAGTAAAAGATTATTATGATATCGATGATCTGGGATGCGCGGCTGATATTAATTTTGGCCTGTCCGTATTAGCGATTCTGTATGGAAATAATGACTACTATACCACAGGCATGTTAAGCGGGGTTATGGGAGCCGATTCGGACTGTTATACAGCGGCTGTCTTAGGAGTCATGGGAATTATAAAGGGAATGGAAGGAACTCCTGACATTGTAAAGGAGAGGATATATCAGGACGGAGAAGGAATTTATATTAATGATAAAGGCTTTACGCCCCATATCATGAATGACTATCCGGAGACGCAGAAAATCACGGACATTGTGAAGCTATATCAAAAGAATGCGGAGCGGTTCATTGCTGCCCGGGGCGGCAATATCGCTGACGGTATCTATAGGATTGTCAGTGAAGAGTTCCTTCGTCCGGAAGCGGTAATCCTCGATAATTACGATTTTGAAGACGGCAGTCTGAATCACTGGAAGCACAGTGAAGATCAGAACATCCAGGTTCTTGCGGAAACAGCAGGGGTTTATAATCCGGAAGACCCTTCCACCTATGAGAAAACAATTGCAAATTCAGGTGCATACCGGGGAACCGTTAAAATCACTGAAGATACGAAGGATGCAGCCCTGTACATGGAATTAGATGATCTGGAGGCGGGAGAGGTGTACAAGGTAACAGCATATATCACAGGCGGGAATTCTCGGGTACAGTTATTTGCGGAGAATAGTGAACTGGTTTATAAGGAAGCGGTTCCGGCAGAAAATACGGAAGTTTTCTCCGGCTATTGGGGGGTAAGCACCGGCTGGTATTTAAGAGAAGTCTATTTTACTGCCACAGAGAAAACAACCAGAATTGGCCTTAAGGTAAGCGGAAAATAATGCAATAACAGGATGCTTTGCAAATCTGCCCGCATCCGCAGCAGACTAATATATGAACGATGATTATTTATGTCGTTTCATATATTGTTTGCATTTAAGGGGATGGGTTATAATTAGTTTGACGGAAAGATAAGTTCCGGGGTTGTTTAAGAAGGGGGAATGTTTTATGAAAAAAAGCTTAAAAACAAAGCTTATTGTTATATTTTTTCTGGTATCCATTATCCCGCTGCTGCTTTTGGGGATTGTATCTTACAATATTATGTCAAACAATATGCTGAGGGAGTACGATAAGAGAGTTTCACAGCAGGTTATAGCAGGCGTTGAAAATTACGATGAATGGTTCGGGGAGCTGGAAAGTATCGTGTTTTCTATAAATACCAATCAATATACACAGAAGCATTTACAAAAGGACGAAATGAAGGAGAACTATTATGATCATATTCTCATCCTGACCTCCCGCATTGATTCCCTGATCAGTATCGGTAGCAATAAGGTGGATACCTTTATGCTGCTTCCGATGAATCAAGACGGATACCCGATTTTCCGGGGAGATTATATTCTTGGAAACCAGTCGGATTATAAAAAAATCCCCATCGTACAGGAGGCGCTGGAAAGTAAAAATTCTCTGGTCTGGAGTGTGATGATGGACAGCTCCAATAAAAAAAGCTATATTGTGGCGGCACAGGCGGTATTTGAGCAATTCTCCGAGGAAGTGATCGGCGTTACCGTTGTAGGCTTCAATAATAAGCAGTTAGGAACCATTGCGGAGGAAATGGTGGTAAATGAGAATGAATATATCTTTGTGTTAGATGAAAATAATGATGTGCTTTATGAAACTCAGGAGGGCATCACCCAGAGATTCTTTACAGAGGATATTCAACGAAAAGCAGAGCTTGGGGAAAAAGAGGAAAGCTTTGAGGTGGTATCCCAGAGGGAGAAATACCGCTTATTTGTGTCCAGTACCAGAATTAACGGTATGAAAATATGCTATGCAATGCCGGAGAAGAATATGCTGGGCCCCATAGACCAGCTTCCGAGAATCGTGATCATTGTTCTTGCGGTCTGCTTCCTCTTTGTCACTGCCCTGGCCTTTTATGTCTACGGCGATGTGTATGGGCCCATTAAGGAATTATCCTATGCCATGAACAAGTTTAACAAGGATACGCAATATATCCAGGTAGGGATAAAACGGGAGGATGAGCTGGGGGTTTTGGCGGATTGCTTTAATATTCTGATATCCAGGATTGAGGATCTGATTATTGAGGTTGAAGAAGAGGCGAAGCTGAAGAAGGATTTTGAAATCAGGGCGCTTCAGGCTCAGATCACACCTCATTTTTTGTATAACACATTAAACAGCATTAAGGCCATGGCAAGATTGGGTCAGACAGAGGATATCAGCAGTATGACCACGGCATTGATCCGGCTGCTCTATGTGAGCGCCAGTCAGGGAACGGATTTTATCACCCTGGAGGAGGAGATTAAGTATCTGGATGCCTATATACAGATTATGCAATATCGATTCGAGCAGCCGCTTTTATTAGAATTTAATATGAAAAAAGAGGTGATGGGATCCTATATCCTGCGCTTCCTCCTGCAGCCAATCGTAGAAAACTCCGTACTGCACGGGTTCCGAGAGGTAAAGAACAGAGAGTGCAAAATTGGTGTCAAGGGAAGCAGGGACAAGAATCATCTGGTTATTGAAATCACGGATAATGGAGAGGGAATGCCCTCTAATATGGAAGAATTAATGAACCATTATAACGAAGAAAAGAGAAGATTCTCCCGGATCGGAATAAAAAATATTGAGGAACGCATTAAGATGAATTTCGGAGAGGAATACGGTCTTAACTATACCAGTAAACTTGGGGAAGGAACCAAGGTGACAGTAACGCTTCCCTTTCTTGATAAATTAATGCACTAAACGATAAGATTATGTCATAGTGATGAAAAGCCCATCTGTGATACCATCTACCTGTGATAGAAAATAGTTGGAGGTGTTATTATGCATGATTTGAGTTTTGATTTCTATAGCCCCCGGTTTCATGCAGGCGGGTTTGACTTTGGTGTTAATGTGTATACATTCGAGAATGTATACACATTAGATCGGGCGGCCTGTATCACAGAGGAAGAGAGCCGGGAGCAGAGGATTCTTTGCAATGGGCTTTCTTTTGCAGGAGGGCAAAGAAAAACAGAAGGGGCAGTGCGTGTTTTAAGCAAGGAATTGGATGGTTGTGTGCAATTTGGTATCGATGCCAGGATGAAAAAAACAATACGGACGGTGAAGCTCTCTATTTTCAATCTCCCCTTGGGAGAGATTGTGAATTTGAGGGAGAGTCCGTCTGTGCGGATACCGGAGGAAGGATTGATTTATACCTATCCCAGCGGCTGGAGAGGCTTATATTCTCCCTTGCTGGTGATCCGTACCGTGGACGGCCAATTCATCTATTTCCGGTCCCTGGATCCTATTGTCCGTGAAAAAAGATTCGCCATATTAAAACAGAAGGATTCCCTGGCGGTAGAATTGATGTTTGAAGAGACCGGGGCCAACATGAGCTGTGCGGTGGAGGTACCGGCTTGGGAAGTAGGATATTGCGAATCGGCGGAAGCAATCACCATGCTTCATCAGGAATTCGCCGAGAAGGCCTTCCGATTGACATCATGGGAGGAACGCGGGGATTTGCCGGCCTGGGCCAGGGAAATATCTTTAATCGCTTCCGTTCATATGCAGCATTGGACAGGCTATACCTTCAATGATTATATGGATGTGGTAGAAAGAGCAAAGTGGCTGGCAAAACGGATCGATGCAAAGCGTATTCTGATCTACCTTCCCGGCTGGGACGGAAGATACTACTGGAAATACGGGCATTATGAGCCGGATGACAGTATGGGCGGAGAGAGCGGGTTCCAGGCGATGATGTACGAATTAAAGAAGCTTGGGGTACGTGTCATGCTGATGGTGGGAATGAATATTGTGAACCGCTGCATAGAGAATTTTGAACAATGGGGCGGCTTGAGCCTCTCTGCCAATGTATCAGGAGGCATTGGTGCGGGTTCTGTGGATTGGGACGGCTCCAGGCATTATATGCACGCCAGCAATGCAATCCTGTCTCCGGGGGCGCCTGCCTGGCAGACCAAGCTGGTGGAAGAGATCACCTTCTTAAATGAAAAATACCAATTTGACGGGATCTTTCTGGATATTGCCGCTGCGTGGACCAATGAAGCGAATTTTGATGACTACCGGGGAGTATCGGAGCTGATTAGAAGAATCAGGGAAAATAATCCGGATATGCTGGTGTCGGGAGAGGGCTGGTATGACGCTATGAGCGCTATTCTGCCCCTGGCACAGTCCGGGCATACGGAAGGGGTACTGCACTGGCACGATGAACCCTATGCTCCGCTCTTTGATAAATATGCCAGGTCCTTTGCCCATCTGTGTCTGGGAGATCCGGGCAGGGGAAGCACCGGAGTGCATGAGCTTGGGTATAATCCCATTATCGATTCGCCCCTGAGAAAAGGAATTATTCCCACTGTCACAATTGTGGAGGATACCATAGAGAAAAATCCCGAAGGTGTGGAGAAAATTATTAATGACGCGAAGGAATACGCCGGGAGATACCTTGGAAAGTGATAATATTTTGCACATAATAATAATTTGTGCCAATTTCAAGTGCCAGAGAAAAGGGATATACTTGATTTAAAGAAAAAGGCTATAGTTGAGAGGGCGGCTGCGCGGAGAACATAATGCCCTCTCAACTGTGACAAAAAGTATTGGAGGAGGCAAAGTGCTTGAGTATTGATAATGCCGTGAATCAGAACGCTGTAACTCCACACAGGGTTCCGAAAAAGAAAAAGAATAAGTACGCAAGGCAGGATAATTTCTGGGGATATGTTTTGATCTCTCCCCAGGTCCTGGGCCTGCTGTGCTTCACCATATTTCCTATTTTTATGTCGTTTTATTTATGCTTTACCAATTGGGATTTTATTAATAAGCCGGAGCTGGTCGGGCTGCAGAACTTCAAATATGTGATGAAGGACGAGGTTTTTGTAAAGACCATCTGGAACACCCTGATCTTTGTAGTCGGTATTGTACCGCTTACCATGGCAATATCCCTGGGGCTTGCCATGCTGACCAATAAAAAAATAAAGGGGTTAAACTTCTATAAAGGAGCGTTCTTCCTTCCCAACATCACAACAACCGTTGCTATTGCCCTGACCTGGTACTGGCTGTTTGCCTCAGACTTTGGTATTATCAACCAGGTGCTGGAGATGGCGGGGATCAAAGGACCCGGCTGGATGAGTGATCCTTCCTGGTCAAAGGTTGCTATTATTATAATGAACTCCTGGAGAATGATGGGATATTACTATCTGATCTTTCTGGCAGGACTGAAAGGAATTCCGGATATTTATTACGAGGCGGCCAGTATTGACGGGGCAGGCAAATTCCGGGCCTTCCGTCACATAACCCTTCCCCTGCTGTCGTCCACCACCTTTTTTGTCTTTATCACAATGCTGATCGGTGTGTTTAATATTTTTGAAGAGCCCTTTGTTCTCACAAGAGGAGGTCCGGCTTATTCCACCTACACACTTTCCATGTATATCTACTTTAAGGCTTTTAAGGAGTTTAATATGGGAGAAGCAGCTGTGGCCAGCATTGTATTGTTCTTCCTTCTTGGGAGCGTGACTGCATTGAACTTCAAATTATCAAAAAAGTGGGTGAATTATATTGAGTAGAAAAAACAGCATACGGATCTCTCTTGTAAAGCATATTATTTTACTCTGCGGTTCCGCCCTGGCCATCTTTCCGTTCTACTGGATGATTGCCACCTCCCTGAGGCTGCCCCAGGATGTATTTAAGATGCCGCCCTCTATTCTTCCATGGCCCATTACCTTTGAAAATTATATTGCAGTATTTTCCGATGAGGTATCCATGCTCCGTGCTTTTTTCAACAGTATGAAAATTGCGGTGGGCGTTACGGTAGGAACTCTTTTTACAAGCTCTATGGCAGGGTATGCTTTTTCAAAGGTTAATTTTAATGGAAGGGATAAAATATTCGGCATATTCATTTCGACCATGATGATTCCCGGAACGGTATGCCTGATACCAATGTTTATTCTCTTTAGTAAAATTGGCTGGGTGGATACCCACCTGCCGCTGATGGTACCGGCCATTTTATTCAATGCCTATGGTACCTTTATGCTAAAGCAGTTTATGATGGGCATCCCGGATTCCTATATAGAGGCGGCCAGATTGGACGGCTGTAATCATTTTCGTATCTATCTGGGCATTATGCTTCCGTTATGTAAGCCGATACTGGTGACCCTGGGATTATTCCAGTTTATTGGTAATTGGAACAATTTTACCGGAGCGCTTATTTTCCTCAGTGACGAAACAAAATATACGATCCCCTTAATTATTAATTCCTTCCGGTCTATTTATACGGTGAATTGGGGGCTGCTGATGGCGGCAGCGGTGGTGGCGATCCTTCCCATTGCCCTCGTATATTTTGCGGCACAGAAATATATTGTGGAAGGCATCACCATGTCAGGCGTAAAAGGATAACGAAGGTCTTACTATTATGAGGCAATTCTCATGATTTTGACAATAAAAAAGGAGGAGTCAGAAATGAAAAGAGCAGCAAAAAAAGTATTGGCACTGGTATTGGCGGCAGTATTCTGTTTTTCCCTGGCAGGATGTGCCGACAATACAAAACCGTCGGGAGATTCCGATAATCCGGCAGGAGGAAAAAATCCAAGTAACCAGGAGGGTACCAAAGGAGAAGAGAAGAGATCGGTAGAAGTAACCTTTTCCGTTATGAACTCCACAAATGAGCTTCATGGATGGACCGCCATGGTAGAAGCGGCCAACAAAAAGCTTGCCGCAGAAGGCAGCAATGTCTCCATCAAGATTGTAAAAGAGGCGGCAGCCGATTGGCCGGAGTACTACCAGAAGATTGTCACTCAGATGGCGGCAGGCAAAGCGCCTGATATTGCCAGAATTGCCAACTCCTTTATGCCTACGGTAGTAAATAAGGGGCAGGCAGTGGACATCACATCCTATGTGGAGAGGGATCTTAATCTGGAGGATTATTTTGAAGAATCCTTAAAGGGCGCAAACTATGTGGATGGAAAGTATTACGGATTACCCTCCGGAATTTATTACATGCTGATGTACTACAATAAAGATTTGTTTGATGCGGCGGGACTGCCTTATCCCTCCACAGACTGGAATAATTCCATTACCTTTGGCAAGACTGCCGAGACGGCAAAAGCGCTTACCAGCGGAAGCGGCGCGGCAAAGCAATTCGGTTTCTCAGCAGGTCCGTACATGGCATATATGGGAATGTATTCCATGAGCAATGGAGGAGTTAACGTATTTAATGCAGACGGAACCTGTGCTCTGAACAGCGACGCTACCAAAGGAGTTTATGCATGGTTTGACAATATGCTCAGAGTGGATGAATCCATGCCAAGACCTACGGACACAAAGATCATGGGCGCCTGGGATATGTTCAAGGCAGGACGCATTGCCATGACGGTGGAAGGCACCTGGTTTTTATCCGATGCGAAGGGCATTACGGACTTCAATGTAGGAATCGCGGCGGTACCCTCGGGCAATGGAAAGGCATATGCCTCCATGTTTGTGGATGATTTCTTTATCTGCAAGGGTACAAAGCATGAAGCAGAAGCCTGGGAGGCCTTGAATGCATTATACAGCGAAGAGGCCTGGAGCGCTCTGGCAGCAACCGCGGTTGGAGGTCTTCCCATTCATAGAAAGGTGTTGGATGAAAATATTAATACCTTGCTGGGAGAAAAGGCAAGTGCTGAGGATGTGCAGGCTTTTGTAGACGGACTTGATCATGTGCTGGGAGTACCGTATAATGACTATTATGAGCAGGCGGACCAGAAGATAAACAATGTAATGGATGAATGGCTGTTGGGAGATATTACTTCGGACGAATTTGCCGACAAGGCAGCGGCTTATGTAGAGGAAGAAGCCGCAAAGGCCGCCGAGAAAAACAGGTAATTTATAGTGGATTTGATTCAAGGCATGATAAGCAGTTTGCTTATGATGCTTTGAATTGCTATAAGTGATTGCTGATGGGGAGGAACGGGTATATGTGTAAAGTTATCATTGTTGATGATGATCCATTCCTGAGAAAGGATTTGAGATTACTGATTCCCTGGGAGGAGCACGGGTTTGAGCTTGTGGGGGAAGCTTCCGACGGCCTTGGGGCAATGGAACGGATGGATGAGGTTCAAGGAGTGGATATTGTGATCACCGATATCTGTATGCCTTACGGAGATGGAATTGAATTGATCCGGGAGACGATGAAGAAATACCCTTACACTAAATGCCTGGTAGTCAGCAATTACGACGACTTTAAATATGTAAAAGAAGCATTAAAATTAGGTGCAACCGATTATATTTTAAAATTTGAGATAGAACGGGATAATTTACTGGCTCTCCTTTTGAATACTAAAAGGCAAATAGCCTATGAGACACAGGTCAGATTAGAGACTATCAGAATGAATCGGTTAAGCAAGTTGGGGGAAGAGAGCCTGACCGTTTCCTTTTGGAGAAGATACCTTTGGAATGCTGCTGCTTCAACTGAATTATTACGGGAAGCCCAAGAGCTTCAGCTAAATATTACGGACAGTAGCTACAGTATGATTTTGGTGAAATTATTTTCCGATGAAGCAGAGAACAGGAAATATGTGTCTCAAAGGCTCACCTCTTTAAAGGATTCTCTGGAGGATTATGAAGAAGTCTTTGCCGAGAACTATTTGATAGAAAATAAATCTTCCCAATTTGTTCTTCTTTATAAATTAACCAGTAATAGTACGATTATGACTTTTAACGCAATCTATCAAATATCAACCAATATCTATAACAAATTGATTGTGAATGAAAAAATAGAAGCAGCGCTGGTGATGAATGAGTTTGGATCGCCCCATACGAAGTTGTCCGAGGTTTACCGCAATATGGAAAAGGTGCTTGTGTCATGCTTCTATTATGATAAAAATAGAATATATACCAATAGGGATATCCTTGATCTTGCGGAAAGACAGGATGAGAAACTGACCGGCAGGCTTCTGAATTCGATTTTGAAAAGTCTGGTGAACGGCCAGGCGGAATTTTGCCTGAACGAATTGAAGAAGCTGTTCGATTTATTTCAGGAAAAGCTGTATGATCCGGAGCTGGTTTATCAGGTTACCGGCAATCTGGTGGAGCGTATGAAGTTTGCTCTCCGAGAGACCGGAGTAAAATTAGAGGATGAAAAGGCGGCATTGCAGCCGGGAGCCTTTCATAAGCTTTCACAGCTTTATGAAGGGTTAAAAAACTTCGTGCTTGAATTGTTGAAGCAAGGGCAGGAAGCGCTGGTTCACTCCAATGTGAGGATCGAAATAAAACAGGCGATTGAATTTATTTCGGAAAACTATCAGTCCAATATTACACTGGAAGAGGTTGCGGATCATGTAGGACTGAGTAAGAATCATTTTTGCAGATTGTTCAAGAATGAATTACAGGATAATTTTATCTCTTATATTAATCGCTATAGAATACAGAAGGCGAAATTCCTGATGGAACATACGGACAGAAAAATCAAGGAGATAGCCATTGATGTGGGGCTCAGTGACTATCGGTATTTCTGCAAAATATTTAAAGAAGAAGAGAAGATGACGCCCACGGATTATAAAAGGAATTGTAACAAAATTTGAACAGGAGTATTTTCCCTTCCGCCAATTGTTTTGAGAGAATTCCCCTACCTGTAAATTCTTTTTTACAAATTGCTGGAAGGCCTGCGGTTTTTTATTCATAACCTCTTCAAAGTCGCTTTCTAAAAAAGGCTGGTCAAATGACAGAAACTATTATATAATGACAGAGATATAAAACAAATTGAATACATCTGAGGTGTCAGAAAGCATATGTTGGCGGAAGCCTGTATAAGAGCATACGCTTGGTTCTGATGAAAAGGGAAACAGGTGCAAATCCTGTACGAACTCGTCACTGTGATAAGGGAGTTGCGGCAAACAAGCCACTGATTAAATTGGGAAGGCTGCCGTGAGCGATGATCTTTCAGCCAGGAGACCTGCCTTAGATGAAGTTGAAGACAGCCACGAGAAACTGGTATGTAATTATGGGATTGCTGTGAATGAATCAGCAAGCCCTGCTACCTCCATGCCTTTTGTGGCAATGGAGGTTTTTTATTATGGCAAAGGTAATTATGATTCAAGGAACAATGTCAAATGCGGGGAAGAGCCTGCTGGTGGCCGGATTGTGCAGAATTTTTAAGCAGGACGGCTACCTGGTAGCCCCCTTTAAATCACAGAATATGGCCCTCAATTCCTATATTACGGAAGAGGGGCTGGAAATGGGAAGGGCACAGGTGATGGAGTATTTGCTCCGACCCAGCTTCCTCTGGCTATTCTGGAGGGAATTCTGACGGTTCTGGTTATCATGGCCCTGGAAGCTTATGCGCAGCCGGAACTGGGCATGCTGAATTACAATAAGGAGGTAAAGTAGGATGAGTAAGACGAAGAGAACCGTTATCATATTGCTGATCGCGGCAGCCCTGATTGCGCTGATGCCGCTATTTGCCTTAAAGGGTGCGGAGTTTGGAGGCTCTGATGATGCCGGCAGCGTGATGATCGAAGAAATTACCGGCAGCTATGAGCCGTGGTTTACTCCTGTTTTGGAAACCATGATCAACGGTGAGCTTCCGGGAGAGGTGGAGAGTCTTTTCTTCTGCCTTCAGACCGGAATTGGCGTGGGTATCATTGCCTTTCTCATGGGACGTCTGGTGGAACGTAAAAAATGGACGGGTACAAAGGAAAAGGCATAGGATATAAAGCATGAAGCGGTACTGAGCCAGCATAAGGAGAGCAAGATGAAAAAGGGAATTTTGATGGTAAGCTTTGGTACGACCTACCGGGATACCAGAGAGAAGAATATAGAGAGGCTGGCAGAGACAGTGAGGGAGAACTTCCCGCACTGGAAGCTTTATCAGGCTTACTCCAGCCAGAGGGTAAGGAAAGTACTGGAGAAAAGAGATCATATCCGGATTCCGGGAATTCAGGAAGCATTGCTGGAGATGCTTCAGGAAGAAATCACGCATGTGGCGGTTCTTCCTACCCATGTTATGGATGGTATTGAGAATAACAAAATGAAACATGCCGTCGAAGAGGTTCGTACTCTGTTCACCGAGGTGAAGATTGCGGGAGCACTCCTTGGAGAGGAAGCGGATATTACACTGGTTGCCGGAGCGATCTGGGAGGAGATAAAAGAGATAGCCGGAGATGATCCGGTGGTATTCATGGGCCATGGCTCCGCACATGAAGCAGATCAGTGTTATGCAGAACTGGAGACGGCCCTGCGAAGCAGTTCCGGGAGGGAGATCTATATTGCAACTGTGGAGGGTGCGGTCAACATTGCTTCTGTGATAGAACGGCTGGCTGCGGAGCAGAAAGGAAAGGGGCGTGTTCTGCTGCTTCCCCTGATGTTGGTGGCGGGGGACCATGCTATTCATGATATGGCGGGGGAGGAAGCTTCCTTTGCATCGGAATTAAAGGCCGCAGGTTATGAACCGGAATGCATACTGAAAGGTATGGGGGAATATGAAGGGATTCGTGAAATCTATATAGAGCACTTGAGAAAAGTAATAGATTGAGAGATAATAGAACAGGAATGGATCAGAGAGTAAGACCAAAGGTAAGATAGGAAATTGATTGGAGATAGAGATGGGTAGAGGCAGAAGAACAGACAGATGCAGGAGACCGGAGTTAAACAGAAGAACAGATGGAGACAGAGCAAATCAGGATAGAACAGATCGGGACAGAGTAGATCAAGATAGGATAGATCAAGGTAGGATAGATCAAGGTAGGATAGATCAAGATAGGGTAAATCAAGATAGAGCAGATCAGTATAGAATAGGTCAAAATAGAACCGGTCGAAGCAGGGGGTGGTCTTTTGCTACGGCACTCTGTCTGACTGCAGTCTTAAGTCTGCTATGTGCCTGCCATAGAGGAGAAATTCTCAGAGAACCGGAACCGGATGAAACATCGGATGCCGTTACCTTTACAGATGACCTGGGCTATACCGTAACCGTCACATCCCCGGAGAAAACAGCGGTTTTATCCGGAAGCTATGCGGATATGTGGCAGCTGGCGGGAGGGAAGATCGCCGCGGTGACCCAGGATGCGGCAGATACCATTGAAATAACAGAGGACATGGTGAATCTGGGAGATTTGAAGAAACCCGGCATCGAGACAATGATTGCGGAAGAGATTGACTTTGTGATTCTCTCCAGCATCATTGCAGAGCATGTGGCTCTGCGGGACAAGCTGGAAGCGGCGGGAATCACCACCGCTTATTTCGAGGTGGAGAGCTTCGGGGATTATGCCGATATGATGAGCATCCTTACAGAGATTACAGGAAGAAGAGATCTCTACGAGGAAAATGTCACGGCCCTGAGAACGAAAATTGATGCCCAGATTGCCAGAGCAGACGGAAGCAATCCCAGGGTATTGCTGTTAAGAGCGTATTCCGGCGGAGTAAAATCCCGGGACAGCACCAGCATGACCGGACAGATGCTGAAGGATCTGGGCAGTATCAATATTGCGGACAGCGAAAAGGGGCTGCTGGAGAACCTGAGCATGGAAGCAATTATTGCGGAGGATCCGGATTTCATCTTTGTAACGACAATGGGAGAATCTCAGGAAGCCGCCCTTAAGATGGTGGAGGAGCTGCTGATCTCCAATCCGGCCTGGAGCGGATTAAAAGCAATTCGGGAAGACCACTATTATGTCCTTCCGAAGGAGCTGTTTCATATCAAGCCCAATAATCGCTGGGCAGAGAGCTATCAGATCCTGGCAGATTATCTGTATGGAGGAGAATAGGGTACGGAGGTGGATTGGATGAAGAAAAGTCAGAAAAGAATAGGAATCATATTTCTTCTGCTTCTGATTATGATTGCGGCAGGTGTCCTTGGAGGGCCTGTAAAGCTGTCCCTCCAGGACTTGCGGGAGTTGGTGAATGATGACGGGCTTACGGCGGCAGGGAGGATTATTCTGCATGTGCGGCTTCCAAGGGTGGCCGGTGCGGTTATTGCCGGGATGGGGCTTGCGGTGGCAGGCGCGATCATCCAGACAATATTCAATAACCCCCTTGCAGGGCCGAATCTCATCGGTGTCAACTCCGGCGCGGGACTTGCCGTTGTCCTGGCCGGAGTAATTCTGCCCGGCTCCTACCGTATCCTTCCCCTGGCGGCATTTGCGGGAGCGCTGCTGACGGTGCTCTTCGTGTATTTCCTTGGCAAAAGAACCGGTTCCTCTAAGATCACACTGATCCTGGCGGGCATTGCCATCAACAGCCTGCTGAGCGGTGCGGCAGACGCGGTGTATACCTTCAGCGAGACCTCGCTGATTGCAGGCAATGCTTTTAAAATCGGCGGTTTAAGTAATATTCATACCACTACTCTGCAATATGCGGCTATCGCCGTAGTGCTTGCAGTGCTTTTGTCCCTGCTTCTTCATAATGAACTGGAGGTATTGTCCCTGGGCGAGGATACGGCAAAGACCCTGGGCTTGCCGGTGGCATTTTACCGTTTCCTGTTCTTAATGCTGGCAGCGGTGCTCTCCGGCGCGGCTGTGAGCTTTGCGGGGCTGTTGGGATTTATCGGCCTGATCATTCCCCATATCGCCAGAATGCTGGTGGGGGAAGAGAGCAAATATTTCATCCTGGCAAGCGCATTGCTGGGAGCGTTATTTTTATTAGCCTGTGATTATGCCGCCAGAACCTGGTTTGCACCCTATGAGCTGCCGGTGGGGATTATCCTGTCATTTCTCGGCGCGCCGTTTTTCATATGGCTGCTGTTTCGCGGGAAAAGGAGGGGACAGAATGCTTAAATTGGACAATATTACCGCAGGATACGGGAGACTGCCGGTGATCAGAGAGATCAGCATCGGCTTTGAGCAGGGCGGGATTACTTCCGTCATCGGTCCTAACGGGAGCGGGAAAAGCACCCTTTTGAAAGCGATTCTGGGCCTGTGTGAGGTTCAGAGCGGCGGCATATATTTGAATGGCAGGGAGAGAAGGGATATTCCGGAGAAGGAGTATGCCGGACAGCTGGCTTATCTGCCTCAGAGCCGTCAGGCAGGGGCCATTACCGTGGGGCGGATGGTACTGCATGGCAGATTCCCCTATCTTTCTTATCCCAGGAGATATAGAAAGGAGGACTATGAGTATTGCCGCAGGGCCATGGAGAGAGCAGGAATACTGCAGCTTAAGGAGAAGAGGGTGGAAGAGCTGTCCGGGGGACAGAAGCAGAAGGTATCCCTGGCTATGGTGCTGGCAGGAGAGGCGGACACCCTTCTGATGGATGAACCGGCTGCTCATCTGGATATCCGTTATCAGCTGGAGCTGCTGGAGCTGATGAAAGAGATGAGGGGACAGGGAAAGACGGTGATTGCGGTACTGCATGATCTGAATTATGCAATGAACTGCTCGGATTCCCTTGTGGTCATGAGCCGGGGAACCATGGCAATGCAGGGATCCCCTGAGGAAGTGTATCAAAGCGGTATTCTGGAAGAGGTGTTCCAGGTCAGAATGGGATGTATTTCCGGTGATGACGGAAGGAAGCATTATATTTTTGATTTGTAAGGGAAAGGATGGGGATAGCTATGAGCGGCATTTTATATGGAGTGGGAGTGGGTCCCGGAGATCCGGAATTATTAACGCTGAAGGCACTAAGATGCATCCGTGAAAGTGATGTTGTTATCCTTCCCTCCGAGCCGAAGGAGGAATGCTATGCTTACCGGATTGTAAAGCAGGTATATCCGGAGCTGGATGAAAAGGAAATACTCTGCAAGCCCTTTCCCATGATCAAGGATAAGGCGATTTTGAAACAGGTACATGATCGTATTTATGAGGAGGTAATCCGACTGCTGGATGCGGATAAGACCGTGGCCTTTCTTACCATAGGGGATCCTTCGGTATATTCCACTTACAGCTATATCCACAGCAGAGTAATGGCATTACCGGCGGATATGCCGGGACAATATCACGGCAGGGCGGAAATGGTCAGCGGGATTCCCTCTTTTTGTGCGGCGGCTGCGTCTCTTGGAATCTCCCTGGGGGATAATAAGGAAGAGATACACATCATCCCCGGTTCCTATGATATCTCCGGCACCCTGGAGCGGAAGGGAACCAGAATATACATGAAATCCGGCAGAAAGCTGGCAGAATTAAAGAAGGCATTGCAGGAGTATGAAGGCATTGGGAAGCTGGAAGTGTATACGGTAGAGAATTGCGGTATGGTCAATGAGAGAATTAGCAGCGGAATAGAGCATATGGATATTGACAGCAGCTATCTGACCATTGTCATTGTAAAAGAAAGAGCAGGAAAGGGCTGATTGCATATGGAGAATTCGTACCGTTTTTTTGCCAACAGGGACTGCCAGTACTATCCCTGCCATAAGGGAATTCAGGAGCTGAACTGTCTTTTTTGCTACTGTCCCTTTTATACCTGGGAGAGATGCCCGGGAAAGCCGGTCTATAAGGAGCGGGAGGGCGGAAGGCTGAAGGTGTGCGCCGGCTGTGATTTTCCTCACCATCCGGAGAACTATGATAAAATCATACAATATCTAAAGGCAGGTACTGTTCCGGAAAAGCGTCATACATAGAAGCAGAGCGCCGAAATGATATAAAAACAGGCAAAAAGATTTTGGCCAGTCATATAAAAGTTTTAAGCAGAACGCTGAAGGTTATTTTTAATTTTTAGCGTTCTTTTTCGTTCTTCTTTCATGTTATAAAAAATAATGAACAAAAATGATATATCATATTTACAAAATAAGCTGAATATGATATATATAAGATATGTATAAACACAACCAATCCATTTTATGACGAGTTATAAGACAACGATAGATCAAGCAGGAGGTAGAAAGATGCTGAATGAGAAGCAAATCGAGAAAATGCTGTCTAAACTGAAAAAATTTGAAGAAAAAATCAGTAATATGCTTTTTGACAAGGTGGGGGAAGTGGAGATGGGACGTTATGATACGGCAGAGTCTCTGCATGACATTCCGCCCGCAGAGCTGTTCACCCCATGCAAGGCAGGCGATACCTGGGGCGGGGAAAGCAGCTATTGCTGGTTCAAGGGTACGTACCGGGTGCCGGAGGAGCTGGAGGGGCAGACCCTGTATCTGTATCCCGAAATTGGCGGATATGAGGCGATGCTGTGGGTGAATGGCATGCCTTTTGGAACCTTCTGTACCAAGATTGTGGTGACGGGGCATGGGAATCATTATTGTGATATGTTCCGGCAGGATGCGGCTGCCGGTGAGGCGATAGACCTGGCTCTGGAGTACTATTCCGGCCATTATGTCATTGGCTGCGACCCCTGGAATGCGGATGGGAAGATGGATTATACCTTTCGTTATGATTCGGTGGATGTATGTGTGAAGAACCGGCTTTTGAACCAGTTCTATTTTAATCTGAAGACAGTCAACCAGATGATCCGAAGGCTGGATCATAACAGCTATCGCAGAGCGGACCTGATACGCACGATGACGAAGATTCATGAGAATATATACTACTCTGTGGAGAATGTGGACCGGGAGGTGTTCCTGGAACAGATTTCTGCGGCGAATCAGCTTCTGCAGGAGCAGCTGGCGAAGAAGAACTCACAAACTGCTCCTTTTGCCGGCCTGATCGGGCATTCCCATATGGATACGGCATGGTTGTGGCATAAGGGAGAGACCATTAAAAAATGTGCCAGAACCTACTCCAATGAACTGAATCTAATGGAGCAGTACCCGGAGTATAAATTTATTCAAAGCTCTGCATATCATGGGGAGATGATTCGGAGGCACTATCCGCAGCTATTTGAGCAGATCAGGAAGCAGATTGCCCAGGGCAGGTATGAGCCCAACGGCGGTGTATGGATTGAGTGTGACTGTAATATTACTTCCGGGGAATCGATGATACGGCAATTTCTGTGGGGACAGAGATTTACCAGAAAATATTTCGGCTATACCTCCAACTGCTTCTGGCTGCCGGATACCTTTGGATACAGTGCATCCATTCCCCAGATTATGAAGGGATGTCATGTGGAATATTTTCTCACAACAAAGATGGCGTGGAATGATACTACGGAGTTCCCTTATGACACCTTCTATTGGAAGGGGATTGACGGAACACAGGTGTTCACCCATTTGAACAAGACCCATCTATGGCCTGATCCGGAGAGCCTGATGGAGTATGTGGTGAACGGAAGGGATTCGGTTAAGGAGAAGACGGTTTCGGATAAGCGCCTGCTGTCCTATGGCTTTGGAGACGGAGGAGGCGGCCCGCAGTTCGAGATGATTGAGATGGCAAGAAGAATTACCGATCTGGAAGGGCTGCCCCGTTCGGAGCATATCCTGGTGGGAGATTTCATGAAGCTGCTGGAGGATACTTCAGAGAATGTGTCCGTCTATCATGGAGAGCTTTATCTGGAGCTTCACAGAGGGACCCTGACCAATCAGCATACCATTAAGCGCAATAACCGCCTTGCGGAGCGGCAAATTCACAATCTGGAATTCCTTACGGTGGAAAAAGCGGTGAGGGAGCGTGCGAGGGCAGACAGCGCCGGGATTGCGGACTTCCTGGAGACCCTTCTGGTCAACCAGTTCCATGATATTCTGCCCGGAACCTGCATCCCCAGGGCGCATCAGGAATCCATTGCCGAGACTACGGCGCTGATTCAGGATACGCAGAAGGAGATTGAAAAGCTGCTTGCATCCCGCCAGGATAAGGGAAGCGCCAATTGTGTCACAGTAGTGAACCCGGTTTCCTTTGACAGGGATGATGTCATCTATTTGGATTACCGGGAGGGACAGCGGATTCGAGGAAACTATCTCCAACAGATTACGGAGAATATTCATGGCGGCAGGAAGCTGGCAGTCTATGGCGTTACCGTGCCTGCTTACGGCTCGGTGGTTCTGGAGTGGGAGAAGGGGGAAGTAATATCCCCGTCCTGCTTTATCCGGGAGGGGGAGAGTTTGATAACACCTTATGAGAAGATCCTCTTCGACGATAAGGGATACATCTGCTCCTATGTGGACCGGACCCTGAACCGGGAGCTGTGCGGAGAAGGTTATGCTCTCAACACCTTCCTGATAGCGGAGGACATCCCGAATTATTGGGATAATTGGGATATTGACGCCGACATGGAGATGAAGTTCCGTGACAGTGCCGAATTGCTGGACCGCAGGGTGATCAGTGACGGGGCGGTGGAATACCGCATCCGCAGCCGGTACCGGATTGCGGAACGCTCCACAGTTCTTCAGGATATGATTATTCATGGGGAGAATAGGGACATTACCTTCGAGACCGTGATGGACTGGCAGGATAATCACCGATTCCTGAAGAGCGCCTTTGATGTATCGCTGCATTCTGATGAAGTCAGACAGGAGATTCAATTCGGCTGCCTGAAGCGCACGGTTTCCCGCAATACTATGGAGGAGAAGGCGAAGTTCGAGGTATGCAATCATAAATACACGGATTTGTCGGAGAACAGATATGGAATCTCTATCCTGAATGACTGTAAATACGGCATTTCCGTAAAAGATTCTAAGATGCGCCTCTCCCTTCATAAAGGAGGCATCCGCCCGGATTACCATGGAGATAAGGGGATTCACCAATGCACTTATGTATTCCATCCCCATACAGGCGGTTTTGAAGCGGGCAATGTCATTTGGCCTGCATATGAGCTGAATTATCCGGTGCTGACAACGGATGGAGTGTGTGAGCAGAGCTCATCCTTCGTATCGCTGGATGCTGATAATGTGATCATTGAGACCATCAAGCCCTGTGAGGATAAGCAGAATGCCTATATTTTACGCTTGTATGAGGCGGAAGGTGCATATGCCAATACCACGCTCCGCTTCCGGCATCCGGTAAAAGAGCTCTTTGAGACGGATATGCTGGAAGAGGTGATCGGGGACTGCAGCGGCAGCCTGGCATTCCGTCCGTTTGAAATAAAGACGGTGAAGGTTGTGTATGAAGGTGACAGTTGGTTGAAAAGAGTATGATATGCATGGAGGAAGACGATGAAGGTAGTGACGGAAAGAATGAAAGAGGATGGGCGGTTTATTGCAGCTGTCGATGCCTCGGAATATGGGCTGGATGTCTCCGGAAATACGGACTGTACAGAGGCTTTGCAGCGGGCGGTTGATGATTGCCGGAAGGCAGGCGGAGGGACGGTATATCTTCCGGCAGGGCACTATGCGCTGTACGGGATGCTGGTGATACATACCTCGGTAATGCTGCATGGGGATGGCGATGATACGGTCATCTGCTGCTATTACAACAGAGGGACGGAGGAAGGAATGCAGATTGCGATGAAGGCCTGCAGCGGGCTGATCGGAGTATGCCTGTATCATCCGGATCAGGATATCCGGAATCCGGTCCCATATCCGCCTGCAGTACGGCAGCAGGGAACGGACAGCATTACCATAGAGAGGGTGACCTTCGTAAATCCCTGGATTGCCATTGTATGCGGTCCGGATGGCAATGAATTGCATTTCATCCGAAAGGTACGGATGTCACCTCTGAAGCAGGGGATATTTATGGATATGACCACTGATATCGGACGGATGCAGGAGCTGTCTGTCTCCCCGGTCTGGTATGAACGTTTTCTGACGGCGGAACGGAGGAGGAATCCGGCATGCTTAGGTACAATACAGGGGCAGAATGAGGAGCTGGTGAGAGATGTGGTAAGGATGCTGAAGGAATATATGTTTGCTCATGCAACGGGAATCCATATGGCCCGTTCCGACTGGGAATATGGCTATGACATCCGAATCGAGTGCTGTAAAATTGGAATTCTGATTACCTCCGAACAGGATATCGGGCCCAATGCCCAGTTGTCCCAGGTGCAGATCATTGGCTGTGAGACCGGAATTCAGCTTCATTGCGGTAATCCCTACGGAATTGCGCTGACCAACGCCTGGATCTCTTCCGGAGGCAGGCGCAGGAAGACGGCCATACAGAGCGATGAGACCTTCCGGACAGTATTCCAGGGCTGTAATGTCCGGGTAGAAGGAGAATATGAGCAGCTGGTATACCATCAGGGAAGCGGGCAATTAAGCTTTTTTGACTGTTCTTTTGCAGGAAAGGGCGTTTCGGAGGATATTCTCCAGCATGCGGGCGGATTATCAATCCTGAATTCTGAGTTCACTTCGGGAGGAACGCAGCTGCGTATGCTGGATAGTTCGGGAGGAACCCAGATGGTTGGATGCCGTCTTATGGATCAGGAGGAGAAAATGCCGGTTATCGTGACAGAAGGAGTTTCCTCTGAAGTACTCCTTGTGGAACCGGGCAGACTTCCGATTCCAAGCCAGAGAAACCTGGGGCATGTGCCTTATCCCTATTCTGTCCGGCCGGAAAACGATGCGCTGTATGTAGTGACGGATTACGGAGCAAAAGGGGATGGAACGGCAGATGATACGGAAGCCTTCCGGGAGGCGTTGCGTCAGGCAGGAATTACCGGCGGCTATGTCTATATTCCAGGGGGCATGTACCGGATTACAGAGCCGCTCCGGGTGCCGGCGGGTGTGGAGCTGCGGGGTACGGCTGAGGTTCCCTGCCATACCATGGGCGGCGGAAGTGTGCTGATGGTGTGCTGCGGACATGGTGATGAGGAGGGTGAGCCATTCCTGTCCCTGTCCGGAAGCTGCGGTATCCGGGGAATCGTTCTGTATCACCCTGGGCAGGACCCGGTGGAGCCGGTTCCCTATCCGTGGACCGTCCGGGCACTGGGTGACCGGTGCTATGGGGTGGATACTGTATTTGTGAATGCCTGGAAGGGGTTTGACCTGGGTAGTGTGGAGAGCAGGGATCATTATGTGTCCTATGTGTCAGGAGCTCCAATCCGCTGCGGCATATTTGCCGGAAAGAACAGCGGCGGAGTCTGGATTGAGAATGTGCAGTACAACCCTCATTATTGGTATCGGTGTGATCTGCCGAACAGGCCGAAGAGCGATACCTGGAAGGCGTTCTGGCATAACCAGATCCGCTGTCTGGAGGCATTTCTGTATGGAGAGAATGCAGAGCTCCATGTGCTGAATACCTTTGTATTTGCAGCAAAGTACGGTGTACGCTTTTTTTTGCAGGATGGAAAGGGAAGTCACGGCACCATGATCGGGCATGGAACGGATGGCGGGGAATGCGGTATCTTCCTGGAGGGAGCGGGGCAGCTGGAGCTGGTGAATACGGAGCTGGTTACCATTGAATCGCCTAATCGCAGGATCTATCTGAGAAGCGCCCTGGAGAAAGGCGACGCAGTATTCTACAACACGCTGATGTGGGGGGCGCCGGATACTGCTGTCAGTCTGGAACGGGGAGGCCTTACCATGGTGCTGACCAATATCGTGGATTCCGGAGATACGGCCTTTGTCATTGAGGGCGGGACGGCAAATATCGGGGGTACTTATCTCTATCGGAAAGAAGGCCAGATTCTTGTGAAGGGCGGCCGTGTCAGATATATTGCCAATATGACGGTGAAACAGCCGGATGCCGCCCGTTTGGGCCAGCCGGAGACAGCGGCAGACAAAGGAGAGCTGAAATTGATCTGTAATTGGTATAAATAAAGGAGAATGGGATGATGAAAAACGGGGTGAAGGGATATGGGAGGAGCAGTCTGGCCTTAAGGTTTCTGCTCATGGGTATTCTGCTGCTGGCTTTGCACGGCTTGATGGCGGCCTGCGATAAACATCAGGGAGAGGGGGACCTGTCAAAGACCGGCCAGGAGAACAAAGCCGGACAGGAGGACGGCGGGCAGAACTCAGAAGCCGGGAAGGGTTCCGGCCCTGCAAATCAGAATACAAATCAGGACGGTGCGCCGGATGACTTTAAGGTTCCGGACATTGCCTGGCGGCTGGCGGAGCCTGTTTTTGAGAAGAAGGATACCGTGGTTTACGGCTACAGCATTACGGATTTTGGTGTGGAGCCCGGGGGACAGGAGGATATCACCGGGAAGATTCAGGCGGCGCTGCTTCTTCTGAATCGGGAGGGCGGCGGTACACTGTACTTTCCCGCAGGGGAATATGTGCTGGAGAGCACTATTCATGTTCCCAAAGGTGTCACCATCTGCGGTGAGTGGAAGGAACCCACGGAGGAGGACAAGACCGTGGAAGGGACGGTTTTGAAGATCTATGCGGGAAGGGGCAAAGGCGGTGCACTGCCCCAGTTCATTCTTCAGCCCAATAGCTGTGTCAGGGATCTGACCATCTGGTATCCGGAACAGACGGTGGAGGACATCCAGGAATATCCGCCTACCTTCCAGCTCTTTGATCCCAGTGTCTGGGGTGCGGACTACACCCATGTGAAGAACATCACCTTAGTGAATTCCTATATCGGAGTGGTGCAAGGGCCTAACGGAAGCGGCTGTCCCAATATACGCAATCTCTATGGAACCGCGCTGCATACCGGGGTGTCCATGGACGGCGTTGCGGATATCGGAAGATGTGATTATGTCCGCCTGTCCGCTGATTACTGGGTGGAATCCGGCTATTGGCAGAACCAGGACGAGGGACAGCTGGAGCGCTACCTATATGAAAATGCCACGGGTATCACCCTGGGCAGGGTGGACTGGTCTTATTTTACCAACACCACCATCGAGGGATATGCGGTGGGCTTGATGCTGCGGGAAGGGGAGATGCAGGAGCAGGGCAACTTCCCTAACGGTCAGGTGTACCGCCATACCTATGAGAATTGCGCCGTGGGGATTCTGGTGGAAGGAGTGGCCTCGGTGGGGGAGGAATTTGCAGAGATTAAGATCGCAGACTGCGGCATGGGAATTGTGGTTGCCGAATCAACGAAGGCTCAGAACGGATGCCTGCAGTTTTATAATAGCACCATTCAGGCAGATACCTATGCCCTCCTTTGTCAGAACGACGGAGATGTTTCATTGCTGGCGTGTGTCATCGAAGGGGGAGAGATCTCGGCAAAGCGGGGGAACTTGCTGCTTGCCTCCACGGTGACGCAGAAGGTCAGCGGGAGCAGGGTTATTGTATCAGAGGGCGCGGTGCCCGACATTGACAAGGCTCCGGACATGTCGGAGCCGGTACATAAGCCGGGAGCCAATGTCCTGTATGTATATCAGGGGGAAGCTTCGGATCAGCAGGATCATGCGGCTGCAATCCAGAAGCTTCTGGATCAGGCGGGAGATGCCGGAGGAGGAGTCGTATTCCTGCCCCCCGGAGAATATGGAATCGGCGGAAGTCTCACAGTTCCCCGGGGAGTGGAGCTGAAGGGAGCCATCAATCTGGGCAGGAATCCGATCCGGATCGGAACGATCCTCCGGGTACGGGAAAGCCTGATGAACGGAGGAATCAAGCGGGAACAGGCGGAAACAGATCCGGCTGCAGTAACACTTCGTGCCGGCGCCGGAATCAGCGGTATCGTATTTGACTATCCGGAGCAGGATTTTACGGCACCCGTCCCCTATCCCTATACAATAAGGGGAGCCGGTGCGAATGTATATGTGGTTAACATTTCCCTGCGCGGAGCTTACTACGGGGTGGATCTGATGACGAATCGGTGTGACAGCCACTATGTGGAATATCTGTCCGGCATTTGTATGAAGAATGTGCTTAAGGTGGGCGGAGGCAGTACCTCCGGCCGCGTCTTCAATACACAGATTAACTTTATTTGCATCACTGCCGGGGAGGAATCCAAGTTCGGAACCTGGGACAATTCTCCGAAGGGGGATACCAAGGACAGGGATTCTGCGGCACTTAAGAAGTTCTTACAGGAGAATCTGGTGGTTCTGGAATTCGGAGATGCTGCAGAGGAATTAATATTTGATAACTTCTCCTATAACGGTCTGACCGGAGTCCGGCTGGCGGAGGAGAATGGCAAGGCGTTATCCGGCTGGTGCGTAGGCCAGGGCGTGGATTATACCTCCCGTGCCTTTGTGATAGAAGCCCTGGGAGAGATCGGGTTTGTCAATACTCAGCTGGTCAGCTACCGGGAGAGCAGCACCCAGGTGGATGAGGTCACCCATATCATCCTGGATGGAGGGGCTGAGGCACAATTTGTAAATGTGTCCTGCTGGGCAAGGCCGGATACTGCAAATCTCCATGTGAAGCAGGGAGAGCTGGCCGTCTGGAATCTGCGGATTACTGATGTGCCGGATGTCTCAGTTGTCATAGAGGAGGGAGCAAGCGCGGCAATTACCAATGCATCCTATTACAATACCCGGGATTTCACCCTTTGTAAGGCTCAGGGCTCAATACAGTTCACCGGAGGTACCTATAATGCGGGTCTGCGGGATCAGAATCAGAGCTATCTGAAGAATGTCCGCAATAGGAATGCGCGGTGGGATATACCGTCTGGTACGCTGTTCCAGGGAAATACAGAGAAGAACGGGCAGACTTCGGCTGACGGGCAAGTCTCCCATGACGGGAATACTCCTCAGGGCGAAAACACCGGAATTCTCTTTGCAGAAGGCTTTACCGCGTATCCCGCCATGGCCGGAGGGTACCGGGCGGTCATGGAGACCGGCAGCTTTGACAGCTTTCAGACACCTTCGGAGCATGCCTATGCAGGTCTTGCGGAGGAAGGAGAGCAGGCCTATGTCCGGCTGTATTGTGACGATTTGGCAGTGCAGACCTATCTGAAAAGCAGCAGCGTCCGGCTGGAAAGCGGTGCGGACTATGGTATGGAGCTGCGCCTTCGTATCGACAGTATCAACTCCAACCCGGACTACGGCATGTTCCTCAGCATGACCGGCCTGGAGGACGGCAGGGAGAAGGGGAATGAGATTTACTTCCGTTTCTATGGGGATCATTCCTTTGCCGTCCAGGAGAAGCAGCTTGGCATCTGGCAGGAGGCACAGTGGTACAGGATACGGGTGGATTTTTATTTCTCCGGGGAGAAAAATAAGTATTATACGGTAACATTGTTTGACGATACAGGCAAAGAGCTTGCCTCTTCCGGCCAGGCGAAGCTGAGGGCGGAGCTGCAGGAAAAGGAATGTGTCATGAGTGGTCTGCAGCTGGCCATGATCGGCAGCGGGGCACAGGGAAGCGGCATCAATGACATGCTGGTGGACTATGTGCTGATTTACAGGAAATAAGGAGCTTGCTTCCTGCGCAGGTTTGCGGGCGAATGGGAGGTATGATATGAGAAGAAACGATATATTGCCGATGCTGTTTCTTGGCGCGCTGTTCCTGTTTGCGGGCTGTAAGAAGGAGGCTGCGGATATGGTTCCAGGCGCAGATATCGCAGAGGATTCAGCTGTTGCGCTGAATGGAGAGAAGGAAGATACCACAGAGTTTGCGGAGAAAACAGATCTGATAGAATTGTGCCTGGAGCCTAAGCTGACATCTGGGAACCCGGCAATCACCCATATCTTTACGGCGGATCCCTCCGCCCATGTATGGGATGACGGGAGGATCTATATTTACGCGTCCCATGATATGGATCCCTCCAGGGGGTGTGATCTGATGGACCGGTATCATGTGTTTTCCTCGGAGGATATGGCTAATTGGGTGGATGAAGGCGAGATTCTGCGCTCGGAGGATGTCTCCTGGGGAAGAGAAGCAGGGGGCTTTATGTGGGCGCCGGATTGCGCTTACCAAGACGGAAGCTATTACTTTTATTACCCGCATCCAAGCGAAGATAACTGGAATGAGAGCTGGAAGGTCGGGGTAGCCGTAAGCCGGTATCCGGACAAGGATTTTACAGATCAGGGATATATCGAAGGGGTGGGAGGATTTGCGATGATAGATCCCGCTGTTTTCCAGGATGACGACGGAAAAAATTACTTCTATTATGGCGGAGGCGGCCGGTGCCAGGGTGCCGAATTGGGGGATGACATGATGTCGTTAAAGACCGGCCTGGCTGATATGGAGGGATTGAGGGATTTTCATGAAGGCACATGGGTATTCAAGCGCAATCATATTTATTATCTTATCTACGCGGATGGGCAAAGCGGCGCAAACCGGATGCGGTATGCCGCAAGCTCCAGTCCGTTAGGCCCGTGGACATCACAGGGAGTATTGTTAGAGTCTACCGGCTGTGATACAACCCACGGCTCCGTCGTGGAATTCCATGGCGAATGGTATTTGTTCTATCATAATCAGGCAATCTCCGGCAACGGTACATTGCGAAGCGTATGCATAGACCGGCTGGAGTTTGATGAGAATGGGGCGATCAAGCTGGTGCAGCAGACAAGGGACGGAATCCCGGCCTTATCCGGTGAAGCCGCACAGGGAATCAGGAAAGCTTATAAAGAATTTTATAGCTATGATGCAACGAAATGCCAGGTATCCAACGGAGCGGTTATTAATAAAAAAACGGATGTCAGCAAGGAGATGGCAATCTGCAACCTGTACCAGGAAAATGCGGAATGCAGATTTACCGGGGTAGACGGAGGAGATGGCGGAAGAGCGACAATTTTTATCCACTATGCGGCGGGAGGACAGTGGAGCAAACTGAGAATTATCGTGAACGGTGTGGATCAATCGCTCATCAATACAAAATCGACAGGCGGATGGACGGATTATTCGGGAGTGACATCAGCTACGGCGGAGCTGAAGGAAGGGGCGGACAATACCATTCGTATCATCGGTGGGTATGGTGGCATTAATATTGACGGCATAGTGGTTGGTATTCTTGAATAACCTTCGGCTAATCTTTATTTGGTTAAAAAGGATATATCATAAAAGTAATAAAAAAGAATATTAAATTAAAGTAAATAAATATAATGTACAATACAAACAAAATTAACCGGATATTTATCGCCAAAGTGAACAAAATGTGATTGACATTTAGTATATCATAATTTATAATAGCGAATAAGATATATCATTTTGAAATGGGCACGGAGGAGTTCTATGGTCACGAAAAGAAAAAGCAGCAAAACTGTAATCATCCTTGCATCAGCCGTTCTGTTGGCCGCCCTGGCAATATTCCTGGTATTCCAGGAGAGGAACAGAAACCGGACGGCCGGGACGGCAGGATATCAGAACTATGAAGGTTATGCCCCGGAGGGTTCCTATGCCTCCTATCTAAGCAGCTATGAAGCAGTTTCTTTAACGGAGAATACCGTGGTGATATCTGCCGCTGATTATAGCGGCAGCGAGGGAGAGATTGAAGTTTTGCCGGAGTACGAGGGACAAGAGAATGCGGTCCTGACGGGAGAAGACGGCTATATTGAGTGGACGGTAAATATCCCGGAGACGGCCTTCTACCAGATAGAGGCGGATTACCTCACCTACGGCGGCAGCGGGCTCAGGGTGGAGCGTTCGGTCTATATCGACGGCAGCCTTCCCTTTCGCGAAGCGGAGTACCTGGTCTTTCCACGATGCTTTATAGATATGGAGGCACAGCCGGCGAAGGATCTGAAGGGCAATGATATCCGCCCGAATCAGCAGGAGCGGTTTGTATGGCAGAACAAGATGCTGTATGATACCTCCGGATATTATGCGGATCCGCTGAAGTTCTATCTAACCCGGGGAATACATACCATCCGCTTGGTCTCAGAGCGGGAACCGCTGTTGTTAAAGAGCCTGACACTGCGTGCGAAGGAGACGGAGCCGGATTACGCGAAGTATTTGCAGGAGTTTACCTCCGCCGGTTATAGTGCCGCGGCAGGAGGCCCCGTCATCATACAGGCAGAGAATATGCTCCGCAAGAGTGAGAAATCCAATTACCCCATCAACGACCGGACCTCTTCCTATACCCAGCCGCAGAAGGCTTTTGCCGTTCTTCTCAACAGTATGGGCGGCACCCGGTGGCAGACGGTAGGAAGCACGGCACAGTGGAAGATTACGGTGGATCACACCGGGCTCTACCGTATTGCGCTGCGCTTTAAGCAGGATTATCTCTCAGGCGTGTCAGTGGCGAGAAAGCTGACAATTGATGGAGAGGTTCCTTTCAAGGAAGCAAAGAATCTGGTCTTCGGCTATGCGCCTGACTGGCAATGCAGTGCTTTGGGAGACGGAACGCAGGATTATCAGTTCTATTTTGAAGCAGGGAAGGAGTATACTCTTGCGCTGGAAGTGGTGCTGGGGGATATGTCCAATATCCTTCGCAGGGTGGAGACATCCGTAGAGGAGCTGAATCAGATCTACCGGAGTATTCTGATGGTGGCAGGTGCCACTCCGGACAAGTACCGGGATTACAGCTTTGAGAAAATTATTCCCCAGACCATCGAGGCGCTGGCAATCCAGGCGGAAGAGCTTACCCGGATCAAGGAAGAGCTTCTGAAGGTAAACGGAAGGAACGGCGAGCGGATGGCCCAGTTGACCAAGATGGAGTATCTGGTACACAGCATGGCGGAGGATCCGGATGAAATTGCCGGCAAGTTTGCAACCTTTAAGGACAATGTGGCGGCTCTTGCCTCCTGGGTATTGGAGATGAAGAAGCAGCCCCTGTCCCTGGATTATATAGCCCTGGTGCCGGAGGGCGGGAAGATCCCGGCTGCAGAAGGAAACTGGCTGCAGAAGCTGGTTTACCAGGTGAAACTATTTGCCGCCAGTTTTGTGATGGATTATTCCGAGATGGGGATCACAAAGGAGAGCATGGACAAGGACGAGACCATCACCGTATGGCTCTCCACAGGGCGGGACCAGATGAATACGCTGCGAAGTCTGATTAATTCTGACTTTACTCAGAAGAATGGAATCTCCGTAGAACTGGAACTGGTCAGTCCGGGAACCCTGCTTCCCTCAGTACTTGCGGGAACCGGACCGGATGTGGCGCTCTCCAATGGGATGGGGGATCCTATCAATCTGGCGCTTCGGAATTCCGTCTATGATCTGAGCCGGTTTGATGATTTTGAAGAGGTGGCATCCCGGTTTGCCGACAGCACTTTGGTACCGTACCAATATCAGGGCAGGACCTACGCGCTTCCTGAGACAGTGAACTTCAATATGCTGTTCTACCGCAGGGATATCTTTGGGGAGCTGGGGCTGTCGGTACCTGGAACCTGGGATGAATGGGATAATGTCATTGGGGAGCTGAGTAAGAAGAATATGACCATCGGCCTGCCCCATGACCAGAACATGCTGTTAACCTTTATGTATCAGATGGACTGCGAGTTATATAACAATGACGGAGAAACGGTCAACCTGGATTCCAGGGAGGCAGTGCTCTCCTTTGAAAAGCTGATGGAGTATTATACCTTATATAAATTCCCGACAGAATATGATTTTGTCAACCGTTTCCGGACAGGGGAGATTCCGCTGGCAATCGCAGACTATACCGTTTATAACCAGCTGTCCCTTTTTGCTCCTGAGATTCAAGGAGAATGGGGGATGGAACTGGTACCGGGAACCATGCGGGAGGACGGCAGCATTAACCGAAGCAATCCCCTGGGAGGTACGGCGGCGGTGATTTTAAATGATACGGAACATGCGGATGCGGCATGGACCTTCCTGCAATGGTGGACCTCCACCGAGGTACAGGCGGCTTATTGCAATGAGATGGAGAGTGTCATTAATGCGTCAGCCAAACAGCCCACGGCCAACCTGGCGGCGCTAAAGCAGCTGCCCTGGAATAAGCGGGACCTGGCTAATCTTGTGGAGGAGTGGTCGTATCTGAAGGGCACGCCCGAGGTGCCCGGCGGTTATTATGTAGGACGCATCTACTCCTTTGCCTTCAACAAGGTGAAGGATAACAAGGAAGACCCCGCAGATACTTTACAGAAATATATCAAACCCATTGACGCGGAGCTGGCCCGGAAACGGCAGGAATTTGGCTTAAGCCAGGCAGGCCGGTAAAAGGAGGACGACGAAATTGCAAAAGGTAATCAACAACCACAAGCGGCAAGCCGCCGGTCTTATGCTTCATAAGAAAAGAACCCTGACAAAAGCCCGTCTGAAATATTATGGTACCTGCTATGCGTTTTCCCTGCCGTACTTTCTGATCTTTTGTATCTTTACCGTAAGCCCGGTGCTCATATCCATTGTACTGAGCTTCACGAACTTCAATATGCTGGAGATGCCCAAGTTTGTCGGGGTGGACAATTATATACGGCTGTTCCTGGAGGACGAGATCTTTCTCATCGCCCTGAAGAATACCTTCATTCTGGCAGCGGTGACGGGTCCTGTCAGCTACATCATGGCTTTGCTCATTGCCTGGGTCATTAATGAACTGGGACCGAAGCTTCGCGCCGTGGTTACCGTTGTATTCTATGCGCCCAGTCTATCGGGAAATGTGCTCCTGATATGGACGGTTCTGTTCAACAGTGATGCTTATGGGTACGTGAACGGCTGGCTGATGGAGCTGGGGCTCATTGATGAGCCGATCCGCTGGTTTACAGATAAGAAGTACATATTGCCATTGGTAATCGTGGTGGTACTGTGGTCCTCAATGGGAACGAATTTCTTGTCCTTTATTGCAGGTCTGCAGGGAATTGACCGGAGTTATTATGAAGCGGGAGCGGTAGACGGCATCAAGAACCGGTTCCAGGAGCTCTGGTATATCACGCTGCCAAGCATGAGGCCCCAGCTGCTGTTCGGCGCTGTTATGAGTATATCGAGCTCCTTCGGAATCGGCGGTGTCATCACGGGTCTGGTGGGCTTTCCAAGTACAGATTATGCAGCTCATACCATCATCAACCACCTGGAGGATTTTGGAGGTATCCGGTATGAGATGGGATATGCTTCGGCAATCGCCGCTGTGCTGTTCGCAATGATGCTGCTGTCCAATTATTTGGTGAAAAAGGTTATTACCAAAATCGGCGAATAGAAGGGGTGGAACCAATGGCACAGACGAAAAAAGGCAAGAAGCAGCTGAACCGTTCCCGCCTGGGCAATACAGGAGTCTATATCATCCTGACGATCCTGGGGCTGTTCATGCTGTTACCAATGATATATACCGTATCATCCTCATTGAAACCTTTGGATGAGCTATGGGTATTTCCTCCGCGCTTCCTGGTGAGGAATCCTACGGAGGAGAATTTTAAGGAACTATTCCGGGTATTGAGCGGATCCGTGGTACCCTTTTCCAGATATTTATTTAACACCGCACTGATCTCGGTGGTGGGAACGGCAGGTCATGTGCTTCTGGCTTCCATGTGTGCCTACGCACTGGCAAAGCACAAGTTTCCGGGGTCCAACCTGATGTTTCAGGTAATTGTGATCACGCTGTTATTCAATGCTACCGTAACCAGAATTCCAAACTTCATGATCATGACCTGGCTGCATCTCCTGGACAATTATGCGTCGCTGATTCTGCCGGCTTTCGGCTCCACGCTGGGGCTGTATCTGATGAAGCAGTTCATGGAGCAGATGCTCAATGACTCCCTTCTGGAAGCAGCGCGGATGGACGGTGCCGGGGAATGGCGGATCTTCAGCAAGATCGCCATGCCCATGGTAAAGCCCGCCTGGCTGACTCTGATCATATTCAGCTTCCGGGATCTGTGGAACATCGGAGGAACCACCTATATCCATACCGAGGAATTAAAGACGTTAAATTATGCCATGTCACAGATCCTTGCCGGAGGCATTGCCAGGGCGGGCGTTGGGGGCGCGGCGGCAGTAGTGATGATGATTGTACCGGTATCCGTATTTATCCTGGCCCAGAGCAATGTTGTGGAAACAATGGGAGCATCTGGAATGAAAGAGTAGGTGTGATAATGAGAACTTGCATAAATAAGTGGAAAGCAATGACGGTTCTTCTGCTGTTTGCGGCTGTCCTTATACGGCAGTCCGTTCCGGCGGAGGCTGCCCGGATGACTACCTATACCACCTATACCTACGATAAGGAAGGGAATGCGGTGGACAGTCCGGCGGCATATGAGTTTCAGGGGGAGTATGCAGGCACCGACTTTCGGGCGGGTGCGCTGAACCATCCCTCGGATATCTTTGTGGATGGTAAGCAGAACATCTATATCACTGACACAGGAAATAACAGGATTGTTATCCTGAATCAGAATTTTAAGCTGATTACGGATATGGGGAAATTTATCAACCCTTCTCCCCTCTATGAGCAAACGGATGGCATGGACAGCTTTGCAGCTCCGTCGGCGGTATTTGTGACGAAGGAAGGGCATCTGTATGTGGCGGATACGGATCATAACCGCATCGTGGAATTCGACGAGGAATACCGTTTTGTCCGGGAGATCAGTAAGCCGGAGACCGACATCCTGAGCGAAGATTATGTGTTCAAGCCGGTGGCGATTGTGGTTGACAGCTCCGGAAGGATATATTGTATGTCGAAGAACGATAACCAGGGTATTCTGGAGCTGGCAGCGGATGGTTCTTTTATCGGATATTATGGTGCGCAGAAGGTGAAACAGACCATTTTTGACTGGTTTAAGACCTTCTTCATGACGAAGGAGCAGAAGAGCCGGATCGCCAAGGTGATTCCCAGAACCTACAGCAGCATGGCGATTGATGAGAAGGACTTTATCTGGCTGACCTCCAATTCATTGGCCCAATACCAGAGAATCAGTTATATGAAATCAAAAGCCACAGAGGATGCGCCCATTAAGCGGCTCAATCCCGGCGGCGAGGACGTGCTGGTGAGGAATGGAACCTTCGCTCCCGGCGGTGACCTGCTGGAGGTGTCCAGCCTCATCGATGTGGTGGTTAAGGACAACGGAATGTATTCCTTGCTGGATAATTCCTACAACCGGATCTTTACCTATGACTCCAAGGGGAATCTGCTGTATGCCTTCGGTGGGGTAGGAACCCAGGATGGTGTCATGACACTCTGCTCATCCATGGCATATCTGGGGGATGACCTGCTGGTAGTGGACACCGAGGATGCCCTCATTGTGCATTACGCCATCACCGAATATGGCAGGACATTGGAGCAGGCCATTATGGCTGATGATGACAAGGATTTTGAAGGTTCGGTGAAGTACTGGGGCGAAGTGCTGAAGGCCAATTCCAATATGGAGCTTGCCTACCGGGCCATGGGCAGCAATTATCTGCGCAATGGCTATTATGAGGAGGCGCTGGATTGTTATGAGAATGCTTACGACCCGGAAGGATATTCCAAAGCGTTCCAGTATCTGCGTACTGACTATGTGAAGGAACATTTCCTGCTGGTGGTTGTTGTCTTCCTGGCAGTATTGGGGTTGTGGATTGTATTTAAGAAATGGGTCAATAGGGAGAATCGCAAGCTGTACTCCTATGACAGTAAGCATACCCTGAAGGATGAGCTACTGTATGCCTTCCGGGTGATCTACCATCCCTTTGATGGCTTCTGGGAGATCAAGAAGCAGAAGAGGGGGAGTATGCGTGCGGCTACGGTGATTCTGGCGCTGGTACTTCTGTCCTTCTTCTATAAGGCAGTGGGAACGGGCTATATCTTCCGAACCGTGAAGGTCGAATATGTGAGCCTTCCGGAGGTTGCCTCGGGAGTGCTCATTCCGCTGGCGCTCTGGTGTATTGCCAGCTGGGGGCTGACTACCTTGTTCGAAGGGAAAGGAAGCCTGTCCGATATCTATGTGATGACCTGTTATTCCATGTTCCCTGTGATTTTCACCAATATTCTGGTGACAGTGCTCAGCAACGGTATGGTGAAAGCCGAGGGAGATTTTCTGACCTTTCTCTCCTCTGTCGGTTATGTGTGGATGGCGGGGCTGATCTTCCTGGGAACCATGGTGATTCACGAGTATTTCTTTAATAAGAATCTGCTGACAATTCTCTCCTCTATCGTGGGAATGGGCGTGATGATGTTCCTGGCGCTGCTGTTTACCACAATTGGACAGAAGATGATAGACTTCTTCGTAGCGGTATATGAAGAAGTGGCATTCCGGCTGTAGCAAAGGGGGCAAATGGTTATGGATAACAAGAATATGCGAAGCAATAAGATAAAAAAGACTGCCTTCATCCTGTCCCTGTTCTTATGCGCAGCAATGCTCTGCGGCTGTGGGAGCATTCCCGGAAAGGGAACTGGTTCGGCCAATACCGCAGGGGCGGAAGAGAAAACGGAGCACAGGGATTATATTGAGAAAACCGGAGTGAAGAATTTGAGCGAGGAGGAGCTTGCCAAAAAGGGAAGGTACGAGGATGCCCGGAGCAGGCTTGCAGATATGACAGTCTGTGCGGAGGATGATAAGCTGATTCTTTACCTGGATTCAAACCATGCAGAATTTGCTGTTGTGGATAAAGCGACGGGGCAAAGCTGGTTCTCTGCCCCCTATGACTTTGAGAATGATCTGAAATCAGGAAGCGATACGAAGAAGGTTCTTCAGGCATTGGTAAACCTGACCTATTATGACAAGTCAGCCAGGGAAGGCAGTATGAACAGCTATACCGACTGTACCGCAAAGGATCAATATCAGGTGGAACGCCTGAAGAACGGTTTCGCATTCCATATGCAGATCGGGCGGGTAGAGGAAGGCATCCTGCTTCCTTATGTGGTGGAAATCACCAAGTTTGAGGAGAAGATTCTTCCCTCTGTAAGTGAGAAAGAGGCCAGAAGACTGAAGTCCTATTACACGAAGGTGTCTCTTGCTGATGTTAAGCTGTCCGAATCAGTGAAGGAAGGCTATCTGAAGAATTATCCGGGTCTGTCGGATACGGATTTTTATATCCTGCGCGATGTGGTGGACCGGGAGAAGCGTATGATTGAGGAAATTATCCGCAAGACCGAGTACACTGAGGAGGATCTGAGTGAGGACCTGGCAGCCTCCGGTTATGTAAACGAGGATTCAACGGCGGCACTGTTTGAACTGTCCCTGTATGTGGAGCTGGAGAATGGGAGCCTGAAGGTCACCGTACCGGCTGATTCCATTTCCTACGATACTTCGGAATTCTATCTGGCGAGCTTCTCGCTGCTGAATTATTTCGGAGCGGGTAAAAGTGAGGAGGACGGCTACCTGTTCGTACCGGACGGCTCAGGGGCGTTGATTTACTATAATAAATATGGACGAAAGAAGATTCTGTCTACGATCAACACGGTGTACGGTATGGATTATTCTCTTTCCCTGAGCGATCAGGCTAACAGCCTGTCCACCCAGATCTATCTGCCGGTCTTCGGCAATAAGGCAGGGGAGAAGGCAATGATGGCTATTCTTGAGGATGGGGAAACTCTGGCGAAGATCATCAGCGAGAGCGGCAATGTGATCTCCTCCTATGAGACAGTGTATCCGGAATTTCATTACGAGACTTCTTATACCGTAAATTATACGGATAGTACCAAGATTAAGGGTCTGTACACCTATCATGATACCAATGTCTACCAGGGGGATTATGTGGTGAGGTACCAATTTCTCACCGGGGAGGAAGCTGATTATACAGGTATGGCAAAGAGTTACCGGGAATATCTGGCGGATCATGGGGTGCTCACAAAGCTTCCTGAGACAGAGAGCGGTACAAAGTTGTATCTGGAGGCTCTGGGTGCCCTGGAAAAGACCTCTACCCGGCTTGGTATCCCCTACCTGGAGTCGGTAGCGTTAACCTCATTTACCCAGGCTCAGGATATTCTGGCAGAATTATCAGAGGCCGGGGTAGAGGGGATGAAGCTCCGCTACAAAGGCTGGATGAACGGCGGTCTCTATTATACGGCTTCCAACCGGGCGAAGGTGTTAACCTCCCTGGGTGGTAAGAAAGGGCTTGCCGGGCTGGAGAGCTATGCCTTGTCCAAAGGAATTGGGTTATATCCGGAGGTGGATTTCTTCCAGGTGAGGAATACGAAGGCTTTTGACGGCTATTCCTCCTCCAGGCATTCGGCAAACAGCATCCAGAGGGAGAAGCTTTTTCTGCTGGCTCCCCAGGAGTTTACGAATTTGGCTTATTTCCAGTACGCATCCTATTCGGTCTCTCCGTATTATTACACTGCCTTTATGAAGAAGTTCTTCAAGGAATATGATGCGCTGAACCTGTCCGGAATCTCTGCGGGCAATATGGGGACCATGCTGTATTCGGAGTATAACAAGAAGAAGGCGGTCAATAGGGAGGAAGTTAAGGATCTGCTGGAGGAAAGCTTGAAGACCTGCGAGAAAGGCAGGAGCCTGATGGTGGACGGCGGCAATGCCTATACCCTGCCCTATGCCGATGATCTGGTGAATGTTCCGTTGTATAACAGCGCCTATACCTTGGAGGACGAAAGTATTCCCTTTCTGCAGCTGGTATTGCATGGCTATAAGCACTACGCGGGATCGGCAATGAACCTGTCCGGCGATTACCGGAAGCAGTTCTTAAGGAACATTGAATATGGCTCTAATCCATTCTTCACCATTGCGGCGGAGCACAGCGATCTGCTGAAGGAGACAGCGTTCTGTTATTATTACTCGGTGGATTGGAAGACATGGAAAGAACGGATTACGGAATGTGCCATGGAATGGCAGAAAGCTTATAAGGGGCTGGAGAACCAGGCTATGATTGCTCATGGGAAGGTGGCTGACCGGGTATACCGGACAGAGTATGAGGATGGCACTGTATTCTATGTTAACTACAACGACAGCGATGTCACACTTCCTGACGGAAGTCTGCTGGCTGCACGGGATTACCGCAAGGTCGGCGTTCAATAGGAGGGGTAGGAGAAGATGAAGAGTAAAAAGAAATTGTCATACCAGCAGAAGAAAAAAATCTCGTATCTCATATTCATGATACCCTTCCTGGCTGGGTTTTTCCTGTTGTTTGTGGGAATCTATGCGAATTCCCTGCGTTTTAGCTTCTGTAATCTGGAGATGCTGGGTGCCGACGGCTACAAGCTGCATTTTGTGGGTTGGGTTAATTATAAATTCGCATTGCTGACGGATCCGTATTATGTGTCCAATCTGCGGAATTCCATGACCGCTATGGTGAGCGCTATTTTAATGGCGACACTGTACAGCTTGCTGATGGCGGTGGCACTCAATGGAAGGATGAAGGGGAGAACCGTATTTCGTGCAATCTTCTTTATTCCGGTTATACTGGCTACGGGATTTGTGAATAAGGCGGATGCCTTTGCCGCTATTTTCTCCCAGCAGTGGAATTCCATGGGAGCACAAGAGACGGTATCCTCCGTGGCCAATGGCCTGATCAGCTCCAGGGAAATTCGCAGTATCCTGTCAAACTTAAGCTTCAGTCCCCAGTTGTCCGCTTATGTCATATCGGCGGTGGATGGGATTTTTAACATCGTGAATATTGCCGGTGTCCAGATGATGATCTTTCTGGCGGGGCTCCAGTCCATATCCCCAGCCATCTATGAGGCGGCGGAGATTGACGGTGCAAGCAAGTGGGAATCCTTCTGGATGATTACCTTCCCCATGATCAGCCCCATTATTTTGGTAAATATTATTTACACCGTGGTGGACAGTCTGACGAAGCCGGAGAATGTGATTATGAAGCAGATTCAGGAGCAGAGCTTTAAAGCAAACAGTATGGGTATCGCTTCAGCTATGGCATGGATGTACTTCCTGCTGACGGCGGTGTTCATCGGGTTGATCGTGCTGGTAGTAAACCGGTACGTTTACTATCAGCAGAGAGAGTAAGGGGAGGGAGAGATCGATGCACAGAAAGCTGTATAAGCCGGATAAGCTGGCAGTGAAAGGAATATTGACCCGTTTTTTATCCAACCTGTTTCGTTACGTATTGTTAATTATTATTGCGTTTATCATCCTCTTCCCTTTTATCAGCAAGATATCAGCATCCTTTATGAGCGTTGAGGATATGTATGACAGAACCGTGAGTTTTGTCCCAAGGAAGCCTACCCTGGCGAATTATCAATTTGTTATAAATGCCATGCATTACTTTTCTACCGCGCTGCGCACATTGGGACTGTCCCTGCTCTGCGCCGTACCCCAGACACTGATCTGTGCCTGCACCGGATATGCGCTGGCGAAGATGAAGGGGAAGCTGGGAAAGCTGGGAATGCTTCCGGTGTTCATCACGATTCTGGTTCCGCCCCAGATCATTCTGGTACCGATGTATCTGAAGTTCCGATTCTTCGATTTCTTTGGAATTTTGGAGCTGCTGACGGGGCAGAGTGTCAACCTGATCAGCGCCAATGGGGGGATATGGCCGTTTATTGTCCTGTCTATCACGGGAATGGCCTTCAAGAATGGCATTTATATTTTCCTGCTGAGGCAGTTCTATAAGGGAGTGCCGGAGGAGCTGGAGGAGGCGGCGTATATGGATGGATGCAGTATCTTTCGGACGTTCTTCAAGATCATTCTGCCCATCTCGATTCCGATGATGGTGACGGTGTTTGTTCTATCCTTCGCATGGCAGTGGGCGGATACCTTCTACAGCAGCTTGTTCCTTAAATCGGATCAGGTGCTCTCCACAGCAATCTTTACCATGAGTTCCATAGAGACTCAGGGAACCGGAGATTTCTATCGGACGGCGATTATCCAGACCGGTGTCCTGGCAGCGGTCCTGCCGCTGGTGATCTTGTATATCTTTGCTCAGAAGAAGATTATCGCAGGGATTGAGAGAAGCGGTATTACCGGGTAGGTACAGGGAATGCAAAGGAAGCAGATAATATATATTATCATATTTAAGGAGGAGATTATATGAAGTTAAGAAGCAAAAAATGGATGGTTCTGCTGCTGGTATGCTCCATGGTGCTGGGAATGACCGGCTGTGGGAAGGATCCGAAGCCGGCAGGCGGTACAAAGGAGGATCCCCAGAGCACGAGCTCCGGGGGGACTGAGACCGGAGATGCGGAAACGGGGGGCACAGGGGATGACTCTTCGGCAGAAGAGCAGTGGGACCGCCTGTTTGACAAGTACATCCAGGATGAGGAGCCGGTGGATTTAAACGGTTATGTCTTCAAGGTAGTGGATTTCCATACCAGCAGATGGGAGCCGGAGGAGATTAAGAGCCCCCAGGATCAGTTGGTATGCGATATCATTGAGGATGTGGAGAAGACGTATAATTGCACCATTGAATTTGAATCCGTATCGCCGGATGTTATCTTTGAGACCGCACAGCCGGAGATTATGGCGGGAGGCAAGTATGCCGACCTGATCGGAACCACTATGTGGGCTTTCGGCAAGATGCTGGGCGGCGGCCTTGTACGTGACTTAAGCGATGTGGAGACACTGGATCTGTCAGCTCCCTACTGGAATAAAAATGTGAGTGATACTGCTACCTTCGGTAATTCCACCTATGCTTTTGGCGCTCCCTTCGGTTCTCATTTCGGAAACCACTGGATTATCTTTTATAACTCCAGGATTTGGAATGAGCTGGGGCTTCCGGATCCCTATGAGCTGGCGGATAAGAATGAGTGGACATGGGCCAAGCTGGTGGAGTATTCCAAGCTGGCGCTGCGTGACAACGACGGGGACGGTGTTGTGAATTCCGAGAGCGACCGGTGGGGCATGACCGCCCCCAGCGGAGACCTGATCCAGTCCGTGTTCTTCGGCATGGGTGCCAGGTACTATAAGGAAGACGGCAATGGACACGTGCGTCTTGATTGTATCGATCCCGTGTCCGCAGACAAGATTGATTTTATGTACAATTTATACCAGACCGACAATATTCTCTACAAGAATGAGAATGTAGGATATCTGGAGATGTTTGCGGCGGGTAAATCCCTGTTCTTAGCTTACGGTAATGATGCTCACGCAGAGCTGAAGGATATGGAGGATGATTTCGGAGTCCTTCCCTTGCCCAAATGGAATGCGGAACAGGCAGAATATCAGAATGCGGTAGACCATAATGCGCCCATCTTTGCCATGACTACTACCAATAAGAATACCTATGAGGCGGGCATTATCATTACTGCCCTTGGAAAGCGTTACCAGGCTCTGGAAGAGTTGAAGGTTCAGGATATGGAGGATACCTTCTGGAGATTTGACGAGGATAAGGAGATGGTAACTAACTATGTCATCGGCCATGGTGCTTATGACGTCATCAATATCATCAAGAACGCCAACAGTAACTTTGAGGTTCCTGCAAGTGTGCTGTTTAACGGCTGCTATAATAATGCGTATTCCGATATTGTGTCAACCATTGCTTCGATGGAGGATGCGCTGGATGTTCTGTTGGATGAGTTCTTTGATAACCTGAGTAAATAAGGAGGATGAGTACATGAAAGGTAAGACGAGGAAGGCAATGAAGAGATTCATGGGAAAGGCCATGGCAGGAGTAATGGCTTTTGCACTGACCATGGGCATGACAGGTATTGTTCCGGTGAGGGCGGCCGATACCAGACTGACGGTGCCGAAATTTGATGCGGCTCCGGTGATCGATGGCAAGGTAAGCGAAGCAGAATGGGGTACTAAGGCATTTACCGTCAAAGATGGGGAAGAGAACATTGCGACATTGGATGAGGGGGGAGTATTTCCCGCAGATTTCTCCGCGGACATCTATCTGGGCTATGACAGCACCCATATTTATATTGCAGCGGTAGCCAACTATGAGATTCACAAGAATGAAGCCCTTCTTCCCCAGGATCTATGGCAGGGTGATTGTATGCAGATTCAGATTTCCCCTCTCCTGGGCACTGACAGAAATGAATTGGGCTTCACCCTGAATAACCTGACGAACAAGCAGCAGGCGGTGGCGTGGGCAAGTACCGGCAACTTTACCATGGAAGGCGGCGAGGGTGCGGATTATCTCGTATCCCGTGACGGCACCATCACTACTTATGAAATTGCCCTTGGCGTAGATCAGTTCACAACGAAGCTCACGGAGCTTGCGGATGGGATGACCCTTCCCTTCTCCCTGTCCTTCCATATGAGCGGCGGCGGCTTCTTAGAGTATGCCGCAGGTATCGTTCAGGCGAAGGATATCACGAAGGCTGCCCTGATCGGACTTGGCGCGGCACCCGATGAGAGCGCAGCTCCTCCGGTTATGGCGGATCCCAATGCAGTGAATGTAAATAACAATCTGCTGGATACCAGAACGGAGACCGGCAACCGCACCGTGCCTGGCACCATTGAGGCGGAGGATTATGACGAGTTATACGGTACGGAGATCCATGCAGGCGACTGCCCGGATGGCGGCCAGAACTTAGGATGGACTGCTGACGGAGACTATATGGTGTATAAGAATGTGAACTTTACCGCAGTTCCGGACGGTGTGAATTTCCGTGTATCCGGAACCGGCACACCTACCGTACAGATTCGGCTGGATGCAGTGGACGGAAGCAAGATCGCTGAAAAGCAGATAGAAGCCAGCGGGAACTGGGATACTTACATAACCGTGCCTGCAGAGCTGATAAATACGGACGGTATTCAGGGAACCCATGATGTGTATCTGCTGATTAACGGCGGTATGAACATCAACTGGTTTGAATTTACCGGCACAGCAGCAGAGGAACCTACTGCTGAGCCTACCCTTGAACCCACGGAAGAACCTGCAAAAGAACCCGCGGCAGAGCCTACGGCGGTTCCCACAGAGGCACCCTCCGAGCCTGTTACTGCACCCGCGCAGGAGTCCGGAAGCAATACGATGGTCATTGTTGTGATTGTGGTTGTTGCGGTAGTGGCAATTGGTGCCGTGGCATTCGTGATAGTAAAGAACAAGAAAAACGGCGGGAAGAGATAAAAGTAAGAGAGCGCTGAAGGATATAGAAATGAAGAAATAAAGTAATGATACATCATTAGTGTTGGGGGGTAAGGAACCTTAGTTCCTTGCCCCCCAACTGACGGTATAACTTCCGGTGAATGCGCACAATCCCGGTCATCCCAATCTGAAAGTACGTCAATTTCTATTGATTACATAATATGTAGAATCATTGATATAAGTGGGAACATAGTATCTGCTTTATTCCAGCGGTTCCACCGATAATGCTTCCAATGACAGGTCGCCATGGCCGCCCAGCAGCCGGATTGTATTCTCTTGACCGGGAAGCAGCCTCACGGTGAAGCTGGCATATCCGGCAAAGTAGTAGGAGAACCCGGTCTGCAGAAAGTTGATTAATGAATAATCAGCATCGTTGATAATCAGGCGCAGCTTGGAAAGACGGTCGGAGCAGGCATAATAGAAGCCAAGAGTCACCCGCTGCCCGTCATAACCATCCACCTTCCGGAATTCCGCGAAGGATTGTTCCTCTCGGAAATGATGAATAGCTGTGCTCTGATAAGCATTGCCCTCAGCGTATTTCTCCGCGGCCCCTCCAACAATCGCGTCAGCGGCACCGTAGATCTTCATGCGGCTATCAGTCACCGGAGCAGGGCCTGCCGGGGGGCGTCCGTTCTTCGATTGCACTACGGTGCGGATTGTGCCGTCCTCGTTGAATTCCAGCGGATCACAGCAGATGGAGCGGAGGTTACCCTGGTGAGACAGGTCGCAGTTATGGTACAGCGCATACCATGTCCCCTTGAATTCTACTATAGAGCCATGGCTGGTATCGCAGCCGGTGGGTTCCAGGTAAAAACCCTTGTAATCCCAGGGTCCCAGCGGATTGGCACTCATGGCATAGCAGAGGTGATTGGCGCCGGGACAGTTATCGGAATAGGTCATATAATAAATGCCGTTCCTTTTGAATACCCAGGAGGCTTCATGGAAATCTACCAGACCCTCCATGGGACGCATCTCCTCCTTCATGGACACCATGTCCGGGTTCATCTCACCCCCTCTGGGCATGGCACCGCCGCCATAATACATATAGACCCGGCCGTCCTCATCAGCAAAGACACAGGGATCGATCATGCTGTCGCCGCCCAGGCCTTCGATATATCCCCGATCCACAAAGCCGCTGTCGGGACGGTCGCTGACAGCCACACCAATTTTCCAGGTATCATTCCACCTGGACCCGCTGGGATGGGGGAAATAATAGTAGTAGTGTCCATCCCGGTAAGCGCAGTCCGGCGCCCACATGAAGCCGCCTTCAGGCCGGCCCCAGCTTACATCATCCGAAGAGAGAATCTCTCCTTCGTCCCTCCAGTTCACCATGTCTTCACTGGAAAACACATGATAGTGATCCATCAGGTCACAGCCCCGCGCCGGATCCATATCCCTGGAGGCATAGATGTACATCCTTCCGTCCGCCTCCCATACATGTGCCGAGGGATCCGCAGTAAAAATCGTCGTAATAAATGGATTCTGTGATACCGTTCTTGTCTTGCGTGCAATAAAATCTGTATTCATAGAATTCTTCCTTTCTCTCAAGTGGAATTAGATATATCATATATAATTCCACTATAATATATAAGGCGCTTTTAAGCAAGAATTATTTCATTATAAAGAGAAAGAATATCAAATTTTAGTAAGATAGATATATCATATTGACAGTTTACAAATATTAAACTATGATATAATGAAAATGGAGAGGGAAAATGCAAGTTTATTTGCATTCTACGATTGGAGCATAGGATCATGAATATGGTTTATCGTCATGATATAATATATCAAAATGAAATAGCAATGTGGATAATTGACAAAGAATTAGGCAAATGGTAGTATCATATCAATATGATATCTCTATTTAAATAGATAATTTATAGAAGAAAGAGGTGTTGGTTGCTATATGGGTAGTTCTGATCTGTTATACAAGAAAATTACTGATTATATCAAAGCCAGAATCGACAGTGGAGAATTGAAAGTGGGTGATCGGCTGCCCACGGAAAAGGAGCTGGCGGAACAGTTTAAGGTCAGCAGAATAACGTCCAAGCGGGCTTTGGAGGACTTGAAGAATGAAGGACTGATCAGCCGGATCAGAGGAAGCGGAAGTTATGTGGCGGATCAGGAAAAGCAGGCGAAGACGGAAATGGTTTCGGAAGAAAACCTATACAGCAGGGTGGTATCCCTGGTGATTCCTTTTGACGATTCCAATGGCGGAATTATGAATACGGTATCCGGAATTACCAGCGTATTGAAGAATAAAGGTTATATTGTAGATATTCACTGCACCTCAGAGAAGACATTAAATGATAAGCAGCAGCTTCTGGAGCTGTATCAGCGTAAGGTGGGCGGAATTATTTATTATCCCAAATCGGACAGAGACAATCTGGAGCTGATGAATATGTTCTATCTGGAGAATTATCCGATTGTAGTAATTGATAAATATTTTGAAAGTGTGCCGCTGCGATCCGTGGTATCGGATAATCAGCAGGGGATGTACGAGGCAACCCGGTATCTGCTGGAACTGGGGCATCACAGGATCGGTTTTCTGTCAGATAACCGGATTGAAGAGGCTACTTCCGTCAGGAACCGTTACTTCGGATATGCGAAGGCACTGAAGGAATATAAGATAACGGTAGATGAGAGATATGTTAAGAATGGCGACTTATATAATCTGGATCTCAATGATGGAGAAGAGATTGTCCGGGAGCTGGTGGAGCAGGGGGTGACCGCCATGTGTGCTATTAATGATTATGTGGCGCTGTTTTTGATCAGTTGTCTGAACCGGCTGGGAATCTCCGTCCCGGAACAGGTCTCCGTGGTGGGTTTCGATGATATTACACTAAAGATGATGCCGGATATTTCGCTAACCACGGTACGTCAGGATCTGTATGAGATCGGAAGATGTGCCGGCGAGATGATGCTGGAAGCTCTGGAGGGCAGGAAGAGTGGTCTTGAACGGATCGTCATTCCCACGGAGCTGATGATACGTGGGTCTTGTATGGAGCCAAAATGAATTCCGTGCAGAAGATTGCAATAAATGATAAAAAATAGGCAAAAAACGATTATTTATCAATCTGATAGTAGAATTTCAGATAAAAATATGGTATTCTATGGGGAGAGGGTAAGGACACAGCAGCCCAAGGAGGACAAGGTGGTGCAAGCCATGCTCCGGAATCCGCCGGAGGATTTTCCGGCAGAGGCGGCAGAGAAACTGCTGAAGCAGTTGAAATCAACAAAAGTAAAAAAGGAAAGCAAAGGAGAGAACATCATGGAATTAAAAGGAAGTAAGACTGAGAAGAATTTAATGGAAGCATTTGCAGGAGAATCACAGGCGAGGAATAAGTATACATATTTTGCTTCCGTGGCTAAAAAGGAAGGCTACGAGCAGATTGCCGCAATCTTCGAAGCTACCGCCAATAATGAGAAGGAGCATGCAAAGCTCTGGTTTAAGGCTCTCGGAGAGCTGGGTGACACCGCTGCCAATCTCCTTCATGCCGCAGAAGGCGAGAACTATGAGTGGACCGATATGTATGAGCGTTTTGCAAAGGATGCGGAGGAAGAGGGCTTCAAGGCTCTTGCAGCTCAGTTCAGAATGGTTGCAAAGATCGAGAAATCACACGAGGAAAGATATCGCGCACTCCTGCACAATGTAGAAGTGAAGGCAGTGTTTGAGAAGAGCGAGGAGTCCATCTGGGAGTGCCGTAACTGCGGTCACCTGGTAATGGGCAAGAAGGCTCCTGAGCTGTGCCCCGTATGCAAGCATCCTCAGAGCTATTTTGAAGTAAGAAAAGAAAATTATTAATCTAATCGCATCACCTATAATAGGAACCGGCAAAACCTGTACAGCATTTATGTTTTACAGGTTTTGTTCATATGGCATAGATCAGAGCAATCCAGGAGGCAGGCAATGTTGGCGAAGAATATCATGATAACAGTAATTGACGGACAGGGAGGCGGAATCGGCAAGAGCATTGTGAGCAAGCTGAGAAAGCTGATTGCGAAGGATAACGGGGTCACTATCTGTGCCCTGGGCACTAATTCCACGGCAACCAATCATATGATCAAGGCGGGCGCGGATATCGGTGCAACGGGTGAGAATGCAATTATCCGTACATCCGCGCAATCCGATATCATTCTCGGGCCGATTGCAATTATTGCCGCAAACTCCATGCTGGGAGAGCTTACTCCCGCCATGGCGGAGGCGGTCAGCTCCAGCCCTGCCCATAAGATTTTAATCCCGCTGAACCGGTGTAATATTACCATCGCCTTTGAGATGAACAGCACGACGGAGACTTATATTGATTATTGCATCAGGCTGGTGATGGATTACCTGGGGCCTCTGCAAGAGGATAAGGGGGCGGAGACCGTGGTACAAAAAGGTTTGGGGAAGGAAATATAAAAAGAATAAGCAGGGAACTGACTTTTTGTGTCCTATTCAAGGGATTGGACGTATATAATTAAATAAAATCATTATGCTTGGAAGGCCATGAAATATAATGCGTGGACAATAAAATACAAAATAAGAACCATGAGATACAAAAAGGCTTTCATTGATACGATTGTGATTCTGCTGATGTTGGCCGTATTTATTGTATGGCATCAAAACCGGTTGAACGCGGTTCCTGCATCGAAGCTGGAGAATCTGCACATTTATCTGATCAGCATGGATAAGGAGAGTCAATTCTGGTATAGCGTAGACCGGGGAGCCAGGGATATGGCGAGGATGCTTGGGGTGAACTATCAATGGGAGGGGCCGGAGACCAGAGATGTACAGGCACAGATAGATATCTTTAAGGAGGCGGCGGAATCCGGTGCCAATGCGATTTTGCTGGCGGCAAGTGATCCGGTGAGAATATCCGGTGCCGTAGAGGACGCCAAGGCGAAAGGAGTAAAAATCATCTATGTAGACGCTCCGTCGGTGGAAGAAGGAACAGTAACGCTGGCCACAGAGAATTATAGCGCGGGCAAAGCGGCGGGAAGTCTGATGATTGCAGAGCTGGAGGCCTTGGGGATCTCTGAGGGAAGGATCGGCATAATAGGAGTAACACCGGAGAATGTAACGACCATTAACCGGGAGAATGGTTTTCGGGAGGTGTTGAAGCAGGATGGCAGATTTACTCCCCTGGATACAGAGTATACGGGAGGAGAACCGGAGCTTTCCCGTGAGGCTGCTTTGTCAATGCTGGAGAGGAATGGCGATCTGGTGGGCATATTTGCGGCAAACGAGGGAGCCACCATAGGACTCGGCAATGCATTGGAGGCAAGTGGCAGACAGCTGGTCGGCATCGGCTTTGATATGACGGAGGAGATACAGAAGATGCTGAACCAGGGAACTCTCAACGGAGTTTTGGTTCAGAATCCATATACCATGGGATATCTGGGCATGGCGGAGGCCGTGGCCGCAATCAAGGGCTATCCGACAGGCCCCTCCTTTATCAATACGGGAGTGACAGTGATTACCAAGTATCGGCCGGCGGGGCCGTTAGACAATTAATTTATCTTATATTTAAGGAAAGGCCGGCCGGTATTCAAAAAACGAATGCCAGCCGGCCTTTATTTTCCGAAAAAATTAGATAAAGAACATGGCGCCCTGATCGGTATTCTGCTTCTCTGTCTCCGTGACAAGGTCATAGAGGGAGATACCCTGCAGGGTGGATTCTATGGAATGATCCAAAGGCTGATAGACTGCCGCGCTTATTGCCTGTTCTATCTCCGGCAGGCTTCCTGAAACGGTTTCTTCCGCCTGTTCAAATAATGTTGTTTCCACGGAATGGAGAATATCATATACGGTGATCTCCCGGGGACTTCGGGTTAATTGATAGCCTCCCTGGGCTCCTTTGATGGAGTGGACAATCTTGCCGTGCTTTAATAAAGAAAATACCTGTTCCAGATAAATCTTGGAGATACCCAGTTTTTCCGAGATCCGGATCAGGGTAATGTATTCATTGCTGTCATGATGCTGGGCCATATAAACAGTGGACGCCAGCGCATAACGGCCCTTTGCAGAAATTCTCAAAGGAACACCTCCTTTTCATACTTGTTTAATATGCATTTCTATATAATAAAGGAAGGAAGGATACTTGTCAAGGTCAGAATGCAATTCAGATGGCAGGTAGATGCGGATATACCTATCATCTGCCATCTGAATTATTGTAATAATTTTAATGATAAATTTTAAAACTATGTATTGACAGATAATCAAAACAGTAGTATCATTATATAAAACATAGTAATCATATATGAATTATATATTAAAGGAGGAGACATTATGTCAAAGGTTTATAAGGGTCTGAGTGAGTTAGTAGGAAAGACACCGCTTCTGGAATTATCTAATTACGGGAGAAAATATGAGCTAGGTGCGGCAGTGGTTGCCAAGCTGGAATATTTCAATCCGGCCGGCAGCGTAAAGGATAGAATTGCAAAGGCTATGATTGATGATGCGGAAGCAAAGGGACTGCTGAAGAAAGGTTCCGTTATTATTGAGCCTACCAGCGGAAATACCGGAATTGGCCTGGCGTCCATCGCCGCTTCCCGCGGATACCGTTTAATCCTGACCATGCCGGAGACCATGAGCGTAGAGAGAAGAAATCTTCTGAAGGCCTACGGTGCCGAACTGGTTCTGACCGAAGGCGCCAAGGGGATGAAGGGGGCCATTGCCAAGGCTGACGAACTGGCAGAAGAGATTCCCAATTCCTTCGTTCCCGGACAGTTTGACAATCCCGCCAATCCTGCTGTTCATAAGGCTACAACAGGACCGGAGATCTGGGAGGATACGGATGGCAAGGTGGATATCCTGGTAGCAGGCATCGGAACCGGCGGAACCATTACCGGAGCGGGAGAATTTTTAAAGGAGCAAAATCCGGAGATTAAGGTTGTGGCGGTGGAGCCCTTCGATTCCCCGGTGCTTTCCGAAGGAAAACCGGGCCCTCATAAGATCCAGGGTATCGGTGCCGGATTTGTTCCCCAGGTGCTCAACACCAAGATTTATGATGAAATTATTAAGGTTAGGAATGAAGATGCCTTTAATACAGGAAGAGATTTATCCAAGACAGAAGGACTTCTTGTGGGCATTTCCTCCGGTGCCGCGGTGTGGGCGGCCACAGAGCTGGCTAAACGCCCGGAAAACCAGGGTAAGACCATCGTGGTAATTCTTCCCGATACCGGTGAGAGATATCTCTCCACGCCGTTGTTTGCCGAATAGACCTTTTCCAGTGCCAAATCATACCTTATATCTTTAAAATATAGATTGCCGGATTTGTATGCCGTAACCATATACATTGGTTCCCCTTGCAGCATACAAATCCGGCAATCTTCGTTCTGCCGGTAGAGCCCGGCTTATATAATATACAAGATAATAAAATTAAGACCTTCTGCGTCTCTGCCGCCGATAGTCCAGCTCATGCAGCCAGACTTTTCCCCGGAGGGCGAGCTCACGAAACATTCCGCTTACAGTATAGCTGCCGGTGTTATCCAGCATGGGGACAAAGAGAAATACAGAGCCGACACGGAGGATAACGGAGACGGCGATCATAAACTGGTACCGGTCCGGGATAAGGGTACTTAGGGCCGGATTGGAATGAAGGCTCTCTAATATTGCTCCCCCGGTCAGAATTCCGAGAAAGGAACCGAACAGGGAGGTGACGCAGGAGAAGACTGCCACATAGGAGGGACGCTGTTCATCGGGGGAGGAAGAAAGCTGGAGGCTGGTGGCAGCCAGGTTGGCACCGCTCCAGAAGGCAGCTCCGATGAAATTGTGAAGCAGGGGCGGCCAGATGCTCCCGTAGGTTGAGAAAAGAAAAAACAAGGGCGTCAGGCCCGCCACGATACAACTGCACCATAATACGGGCTTGCTGCCAAAACGATCCAGCAGCCGTCCCCAGTGGGAGACGACCAGTACTGTCACAGCGGCGGCGGTCACCTGGCTGCACAGGGTGTATTGGGTATAGCTTAAGCCCATCTCTGTCAGAGAGTACCTTGCCAGGTAAGCCCCGGACATATTCGCCGTGAAGCTCCAGGCAGTCCAGAACAGCATGAATTTATAAAAAGGCTTATTGCGGAACACCTGCTTGATGACGGGAAGCAGCTTAAGCTGCAAGGGAGGAGTCCTGTAGATTTCCTCCATGAAGAAAAAACAGCACATATCCAGCATGCCAAGGACACTTGCAATTGTAAAGACAAGAGCATAGCCATGGTAACCGGACATGCGGTCCAGGATACTTGCGACGATGAGTCCCATGGTAACGCTGGCAATGGAAGTGATGCCGTCCCGTTTGGACAGCCAGCGCCCGCGGATTGTCACCGGAACCAGATCTGCCATCCAGGGCATCCAGCACACATTGATGAAGGAACCGTAGGCGGAGGAGATACCGATCAGCAGAATGACTGTCCATAAACGGAAATTGGAATGGCTGGCCGGAATGAAAAAGGGTATCAGGGCAACAGGAAGCCACAGGGCACGGGAAAAGAGCCCATAGGTCATCATATATTTCTTACGTTTCTGGGTACGGCTGACCAGGGAGGCAAAGGGAATCTGAAGCAGGGCAGCCGCCAGGGGAATGGCGGTCAGCAGCCCATAGATAAAATCACCTGCTCCCAGATACCCGGCGTATCCGGTCAGGGAGGAGCTTCCTCCGGCGGTAACAACGCCGAACAGGGAACCAAAAGCATTCCCCAGCGTCATAAGATAGATGCTCCTTCGAATCTTAGGCAGGAGCGCGGCTTCATCAAATATCTTCGTAAAGGGTATTTTCATGTCTATGTAGGCAAATCCTTTCCTGGATTTATAAAGACGGTTGTTACCAGGCCTATTATATCGGAAACCTTTTATAAAGTAAATGTGGAATATGATAATCCGGATGTCATACATTGCTTAAAAAGATGGACGAAATCCCGTCAAAGGGGTATTATGGTATGTATAATGTTAAAAAGAGTTGGATGATACCGGCAGATGGATCAAGGACGAACAGGGAGTGATGGAGTATGCTGCGGTTTATCTATGTGATTGCAGGAAGTTTGTATAAAATACCATATTATATTTTTAAGATGAGAAAGTATTATCATAACCAGGAGCACTATTCGGAGGAAGAATGCTATCAGCTGGCTCTGAAGGTGATGCGGCTGATTAAGAAAAAAGGGCGTATTGAGACCCGGGTCACAGGAACGGAGAATCTTCCGGAGGAGGGCGGTTATATCATGTACGCCAATCATCAGGGAAAATATGACGCCCTGGGCATTATGCTGTCCCATAAGAGGCCCTGTACCTTTATCATTTCCAAAAAACGTTCCCAGCCGGCGGTGACAACACAGCTTGTAGACCTGATCCGTGCGAAGCGCCTGGATTTTGACGATATGAGGCAGCAGGTATCCGTAATGAAGGAAGTGACGGAGGAGGTGGCGGCAGGCCGGCGTTATCTGATCTTTCCGGAAGGGGGATACGGGGAGAACCATAACCGTCTTCAGGAATTCAAAACAGGAAGCTTTAAATGTGCAGAACGGGCAAAATGTCCGATTATTCCGGTAGCGCTTTATGATTCTTACAAGCCCTTTGGTGTGAATTCCCTGAAAAAGGTCAGGACGCAGGTCCATTTTCTGAAAGCAATTCCCTACGAGGAATACCGGGGGCTTAAAACGGCCGGAATCAGAGATATGGTAGTCGAACGGATACAGGAGCATATCCTCCGGATAGAACGAAGCTGCCGTGAGGCGGAGAATATATCGCAGCCATGGCCCGGTGAGGAGTCCTGCGAAGAAGAGATGATCAAGGAACATTATTCCTGACCTGTTAATATATATTTAAATAATCTGCCGAAAAGATAACATAATTTTAGGATAAGATATTTTTAGAAACGGATTATTCGAATGGAGGTGGCGCATATGGCAGCAAATACAAAGAGTATGGCAAAGCTTCCGGCTGGCAAAGGAAAGCGCCGGAAAAGCAAGAGAAGCAGGCGGCTTCTCCGGTTCCTCTTAATGGAAGGCGGGATTCTCGGTTTAATTCTGTTGGCATATCTGTTGACAGCGATGTATTACAAGGATCATTTCTTCAAGAATACGGTAATCAATGGGGTGGATACCTCCAATATGACGATAGAGCAGGCGGAAGCAGCAATTAACAGGCAGGCAGAGGCCTACCGGCTGGAGCTGATCCAGAGAAACGGGATTAAGGATACGGTATACGGAAGAAATATTGATCTACATACGGAGTTTGGTCAAAGACTGACCAGGCTGATGAAAGAGCAGAACGGCCTGCTGTGGCCCAAAGCGGTGCTGGGACAGCGGGAGTTTGAGATCGAAAGGATACTTACCTATAATGAAGCCGCATTGCAGGCCTATCTGGATATTATGAACGGTCTCAAGGAGGAGAATACCGTAGAGCCGGTTAATGCAAGGATTGCCTATGGGGAAGAGGGCTATGAGATTCTTCCGGAGGAGCCGGGAGCCAAAATAATAAAAAACAAGCTGCATGAGGCAGTGAGGAATGCGATTCTTACCATGGAGCCAACTCTGTCTCTGGAAGAGGCCGGCTGTTACGAGGAGGCCTCCGTCACCTCAGACAATGCCATGCTGAAAGAGGCTCTTGCAGAGCTGCAGAAGCTGGCCGGAACAAGGATTATTTATGAATTCGGCGAGGATGTGGAGGTTTTGGACAAGTCGAAAATTCATGAGTGGATCAGCTGGGATGAGGATTATAAGATAACCCTGGAGGAAGAGAAGGTAAGGGAGTATGTGGATTACATCGGCAAACATTATAATTCCTTCGGGAGAAAGCGTACCTTCCAGACAAGCTATGGGGAAGTGATCAAGGTGGAAGGCGGGGACTACGGCTGGTGGCTGGACCGGGTATCCGAGACGAAGGAGCTGGTTCAGTTAATATTGCAGGGAGAGCAGACCGTGAAGAAGCCGGTTTATTTTCAGACTGCACAGCAGTATGGCAGGGATGATATTGGAGATACCTATGTGGAGGTTAATCTGACGGCCCAGCATCTGTTCTTTTATAAGGACGGGGAGCTGATTGTGGAATCCGATTTTGTATCGGGTAATCTTTCTAAGGACTACGGCACTCCCACGGGAACCTATCCGATCCAATACAAGGAAAATAATGCGGTTCTTGTGGGCGAGGACTACGAGACACCGGTAAAATACTGGATGCCCTTCAACCGTAACATCGGCTTTCACGATGCAGACTGGAGGAGGGAATTCGGTAAGGATATCTATAAGACGAAGGGTTCCCATGGCTGTATCAACATGCCCCCGGAGAATGCAAAGAAGATGTTCGAGAACATTAAGCGCGGCGTGGCGGTGGTAGTATACGAGCTTCCGGGGACGGAGAACGCCGGGTCTTAACTAACCGACATTGCCCTCTGAACTGTAACCTGGCCGCATCGGCAGTAAAAAGAAAAAATATTAATTTCCCCTCTGGTCAAAACACTAAATATAGTATAGAATATCTGTAGAACAACTATCAGTGGTATGCTATCGCTGACAATGTATGATCAGAGGAGAAATAGCCTATGGATATTATGATCCGGAAGAGAAACGGAAGCCTTGAAAAGCTCCATGTAGAGAAGACAAAAAAAATGGTGGCATATGCCTGTACCGGACTGGAGGGCTGCAGTCCGGAGGAATTGGAGATGGACTCTAATATTCAGTTCCGGGATGGCATGAGTACCAAGGAAATTCAGAAAATATTAATTCAGACAGCCATTGAGAAGATGATTCAGACAACGAAGGACAGTCAGGGCAATGTGGTAAAGACCACCAATGTGAATTGGCAGTATGTGGCGGCAAGGCTTCTGATGTCAGATTTATATAAGGAAGCGGCAATTAACCGGAAGTATCGTCATTTTGGGTATGGTGATTTTACCGAATTGGTGAGGCTGCTGGTGGAGCAGCAGTATTACGGGGAGTTTCTTCTGGAGGAATACTCCGCGGAGCAGCTTAGTGAGCTGGGAGCCTATATTAAGCCGGAACGGGATCTGCTGTTTAATTATGAAGGGCTGAAGCTGCTGGCCGACCGCTATCTGATCCGCGGCTATCAGAAGGAGGTTCTGGAGCTGCCCCAGGAACGCTTTATGGCAATTGCCATGCACCTGGCGATTCCGGAGGGAGAACAGAAGCTATTCTATGCCAAACGTTTTTATGACGTCTTAAGTGAGCTGAAGATGACTACGGCCACTCCGACCCTGGCGGGTGCGGGAACACCCTTTCACCAGCTCAGCAGCTGCTTTATTTCGGTGGTAGGGGATAATCTCTGGTCCATCTATGATGTAAACCAGAAATTCTCCGCAGTCTCCAAGCATGGGGGAGCCTTAGGCATCTATGTGGGTAAAGTCAGGGCGTTAAACAGTGAGATCAGGGGTTATAAAAATGCTTCCGGCGGTGTGATTCCCTGGATTCGCCTTTATAATGACACGGCGGTAGCGGTGGACCAGCTGGGAAGGAGAAAGGGAGGAGCTTCCATCACCCTGGATGTGTGGCATCAGGATTTATATGAGTTCCTGGATCTGAGAACCAATAACGGGGATGACCGCAGAAAGGCCCACGATATCTTCCCTGCCTTAAGCATACCCGATCTCTTCATGGAACGCCTGGAGGAAAGAGGGGAATGGTCCTTATTTGATCCCTATGAGATCCATAAGGTGATGGGATATCATCTGGAGGATTTCTATGATGAGGAGAAGGGCGGAGAATTCACGGCGCGTTATCTTGCCTGTGAGGCCAATGAGAGGCTGGAGCGGGTTACCGTGCCGGTTCTGGAGATTATGAAGCGGATTATGAAGAGTGCGGTGGAAACGGGAACCCCCTTCTTATTCTTCCGTGATACCGTGAACCGGGCCAATCCCAATAAGCATGCCGGAATGATCTATTCCTCCAATCTCTGTCATGAGATTGCCCAGAATGTCAGTGAATCGGAATTTGTGGAGGAAGTAATAGAGACGGTGGGAAACCATAAGGAGGTAGTCAGAAGACTGAAGTCCGGTGACATGGTTACCTGCAATCTCAACTCCGTGAATCTGGGACGCGTGAGACGGGAGGAGCTGGAGGAAACCGTACCGCTTCAGATAAGGATGCTGGATAATGTCATAACCTTGAATCAGACTCCGGTGGCGGAGGCCAGGATTACCAGTGACAGATACCGTGCCATCGGACTTGGCACCAGCGGCTATCACCACTACCTGGTGAATCACCAGATTCCCTGGGAGAGTGAGGAGCATCTGGAGGAGGCGGACCGTTTATTTGAGGAGCTGGCCTACCAGGCCATCAAGGCCTCCATGGAGCTGGCCAGGGAAAAAGGCCCGTATCCGGAATTCGAAGGCTCGGAATGGCAGAGCGGTAAGTATTTTGAACGCCGGGGATATACCTCGCCGCGCTGGGTCGCCCTGAAGGAAGATGTCAGACGATACGGTATCCGCAACGGCTATATTATGGCGGTTGCACCGACAGGCAGTACTTCCAATATCGCCGGAACCACGGCGGGAATCGATCCGATTTTCAAGAAGTTTTTTATTGAAGAAAAGAAGGGAAGCTTTACACCAAAGGCGGCGCCGGATCTGAACAGCGGGAATTTCTGGCTGTACAAGGAGGCCCATCGTATCGATCAGCATTACAGCATCAAGGCCTGCGGCATCCGCCAGAGGCATATCGACCAGGCACAATCCTTTAACCTGTATATTACGCCGGAGGTTAAGGCGAAGGATATCCTGAAGCTTTACCAGGAGGCTTGGAGGAATGGAGTTAAGACCATCTATTACGTCCGCAACCAGTCCCTGGAGATGGACGAGTGTACCAGCTGTTCAAGCTGACGGTGTCACATTCGGTGTCAGGCACCCTTTTACAACATCTGACATCGCTAGTTTAGAAAGGGTGCCTGACACCGAATGTGTGACGCCGAATGGAGGAAACGAGGAATGAACAAGAAAAGAATCTTTAATGAACATGGAATCAGGGGAACAGAAGCGTTAATTAACGGCAATACCACGAATCTGAGGGAATGGAACCGCATCAAATACAGCTGGGCCAACACCTTCTACCGGACCATGCTGAATAATTTCTGGATACCGGAGGAAATCTCACTGAATGAGGATATTAAGCAGTTCCCCCTGCTGACCAATGGGGAGAGGAGAGCCTTTGACAAGATTATTGCTTTCCTGAACTTCCTGGATTCCATCCAGAGTGAGAATCTGCCCAACCTCTCCCGCTATGTCACCGCGCCGGAGATATCCTCCCTGCTAAATATTCAGGCCTTCCAGGAGGAGATCCATGCCCAGAGCTATTCCTATATCCTGGATACGGTGACCAACCCGGTGACCCGGGACAAGATTTATGATGAATGGCGTGAGGACAAGCACCTGCTGGAGAGAAACCGGTATATTGCGGATATTTACCAGCGCTTCAATGAGGATGCCTCCATCGGTAATTTCCTGCGCACCGTAGTGGCCAATTATATTCTGGAGGGAATTTATTTCTACTCCGGCTTCAGTTTCTTCTATACCCTGGCAAGGCAGGGGAAGATGACGGCCACCAGTACCATCTTCAAATACATTAACCGGGATGAGGTGACCCATCTGGTATTGTTCCAGAACATCCTGAAGGAGCTTCGCACCGAGAATCCGGAGCTTTTTACCCCGGAGCTGACTCAGGAGATCCGGGATATGATGCGCACCGGAGTGGAGCATGAGATCGCCTGGGGACAGTATGTGACCAATAATGAGATATTGGGCATTAACCATGAGCTGATTGAGAAGTACATCAAATACCTGGGAAATCAGAGGCTGAAGGCCATCGGCCTGGAGGAGCTGTACCCGGAGATAGCGGAGAATCCCATGGCTTGGATTGAGGGCTTTTCCAACCTTAACAGCACGAAGACGGATTTCTTCGAAGCCAAGGTGACCAATTATACGAAGGCGGCGGCCTTTGATTTTGACGATCTGGAATGATTTGTGTCTCAGAAATTGCTGCTCTTTATAATATCCGGGAGCAGCAGGAAAGATAAAAAGTGCTGCAGGCCTCCCGCGGGAATTAAGATGCGGGGGACATCTGCAGCACTTTATAGGTTAAGTATCCATATTAGCCGAGGAGAGAGAGCAAGATGCCGGCGGCAACAGCGGAGCCGATTACACCTGCCACATTGGGACCCATAGCGAACATCAGAAGATAATTGCCAGGGTTGGCTTTTTGACCCTCCACCTGGGATACACGGGCTGCCATGGGAACGGCGGATACTCCTGCGGAGCCGATCAGCGGATTGATCTTTCCTTTGGTTATCCAGCACATGAACTTTGCGATCAATAAACCGCCGATGGTGCTGAATACGAATGCCGCCAGACCAAGGAAAATGATTTTGAGAGTCCCTGGCTTCAGAAATTCGCTTCCGGCAGCTGTTGCGCCTACGGTAACTCCAAGGAAGATGGTTACAATGTTAATCAGGGCGTTCTGTGCTGTGTCGGTAATTCGTTCCACAACTCCGGATTCCCGGAACAGATTGCCCAGCATCAGCATTCCGATCAGAGGAGCTACGGAAGGAAGCAAAAGGATACAGAAGATGGAGACCGCGACGGGAAAGCATATCTTTTCCAGCTTTGATACGTTGCGCAGCTGTTCCATTTTGATCTCGCGCTCCTTGCGGGTGGTCAGAAGCTTCATAAGAGGAGGCTGGATCAGCGGAATGAGTGCCATATAGGAATAAGCCGCAATGGATATGGGGGCCAGCAGATGGACAGCCAGTCTGGTAGTCAGATAAATGGCGGTGGGGCCGTCTGCACCCCCGATGATGGCGATGGAACCGGCTTCCTGAGGGTCAAAGCCAAGGAGATTGGCAACAACGAAAGCAATAGCTATTCCAAGCTGGGCGCCGGCTCCCATCAGCATGCTGCTGGGCCGGGCGATTAAAGGACCAAAATCAGTCATAGCTCCGATTCCAAGGAAAATCAGGGAAGGGTAGATGCCTTTCTTTACACCCAGATAAAGATAATATAGTAAGCCTCCGGCCTCCGATGCGCTGGCCGGTTCCGCCATTAATCCGGTCAGTGGCAAATTAGCCAGCAGCACGCCAAAGGCGATGGGCAGCAGCAGGAGCGGTTCGAATTTCTTAACGATAGCGAGGTACATAAGTACGCATGCAATTACAATCATAACCAGGGATTGCCAGGTTAATGCAGCAAATCCGGAATCCTCTAATAATTTCACAACTGAATCGATAAACACAATGAGTTCCTCCTTTAAATGTCTTTCCTTTGGTTAGTCCTACCTCTTTTTATTCTGTCCTTGTTCAATGGATTTGATGAGGAGGGAAAAAATTCGGACGATAGCCCAGAGGATCCCAAGAACAGCAAATACCACAGCCATACAGATGATGGCAATAAGAATACTTTCGGATAAAGGCAATATACTCACTCCTTTCTTATGTCAGTAATGGTAAAGTTATATAAAAGCCGGTAAGGCCGGTTTCCGAGAATTTAGGACATAAAAAAGGAGAACTTGAAAAAACCAAGCCCTCCACCCTTAAGCTCAAAACTTGAAACAGCTAAAGAAGAATTAACTGCCAACCGGAATTGTTAAAATAGTAACACATAGGATGGTAAATGTCAATATGGGCCCGAGCCTGTCTCGTAAAGAATGCGAAGAATGGTAACAGTTCAGCAATATCATCATTCCGGATTATGCTTCGGCTTTTATTGAGACCATCCGCAGAATCAACCATCCTGATGCGGAGGATCAGGATTTGTGCATACAGAACGTGTATACCAGCATTTATTCCTCTGTATCACCAGACCTATCTTGTGGAGCGCAAATACGATAAAAAAACACAGCGCTATCTGCCCAATCATGCCTACCGGATTTGTGAGCGCCACCTGAACTTTTTAAAGGAATACTTGGTCCAGGAATTTGAGAAGAAGGAATTTATAAGCTACGCTTATACTTTACATAATTTACAGGAATAAATAGATACAAATTTTCAGAGAGATATGTTATAATAAAGATATGAATTTTCTTTATATAAATTAAGGAGGTTGCTGATATGTCAGTCGGTCAAAGTGTTCCGCGCGTGGATGCGCTGGACAAGGTAATCGGTAGAGCGAAATATACCGATGATCTTTGTGAAAAGAATGCATACATTGCGAAGATCTTACATTCGACAATTGCAAACGGTATCGTTAAGTCCATTGATACTTCTGAGGCAATGAAAATACCCGGAGTGGTTAAAATAGTCACCTGTTTTGACGTACCGAAGTATTATTTCCCTACGGCGGGACATCCCTGGTCCACAGATCCCGGGCATCAGGATGTGGCGGACAGACTTCTGCTTACGGATAGAGTACTTTATTACGGAGATGAGGTGGCAGCGGTTATTGCGGAGAATGAGATCGCCGCAAAGCAGGCGCTGGAGGAGATTAAGGTAGAATATGAGGAGTATCCTTTTGTTCTGGATGTGCAGGAGGCGATGAAGCCGGATGCGCCCCAGCTGCATGAAGCTTATCCGGGTAATATCCTGGGGCACAGTGCCGTGCGCCGGGGGAATTACGAGGAAGCCATCAAAGAGCCGGGTCTGATTAAATTTGAGGGCTGGTATGAGACTCCCACGGTGCAGCACTGCCATATCGAGAATCATATCTGTTATGCCAGCATGGAAGGCAACCGGATCACCGTGGTGTCCTCCACTCAGATTCCTCATATTATCCGCCGGATTGTGGGCCAGGCATTGGGAATTCCCTGGGGGGATGTCCGCATTGTCAAGCCATATATCGGCGGCGGCTTCGGCAATAAGCAGGACTCGCTGTATGAACCCCTGTGTGCCTATCTGACGACCCAGGTGGGAGGACGTACGGTGAAGCTGGACGCGACCAGGGAGGAGACCTTTGTAAGCAACCGTGTGCGCCACGCGATCCGCAGCCATATTATCAGCTGGGTCCGTCCCGACGGTTCCTTTGCGGCACGGAAGCTGGAGTGCTTCTCCAATCAGGGAGCCTATGCTTCCCATGGGCACGGAATTGCGGCCAAGGGAATGAATGCCTTCCCCCAGCTGTACCCCTGTGATAATATGGAATGCGATTCCTATACGGTGTTTACGAACAGGCCGGTTGCGGGTGCCATGAGAGGCTACGGTATTCCCCAGGCAATGTTTGCGGTAGAATCCCATACGGAGGAAATCGCCCGCAAGCTGGGATTTGATCCGGTGGAATACCGGAAGAAGCACGTGATGCCCGTAGGCTATGTGGACACCTTTTCCAAGAATGAGAATTATTTTGACAGCTTTAATCAATGCCTTGACAGGGGACGGGCATATATTGATTTTGACCGCAAGTTCGAGGAATATCAGAATCAGACGGGACCCATCCGCAAGGGAGTGGGCTGTGCTGTGTTCTGGTATAATACGGCGGTATGGCCCATCAGCCTGGAGACTTCGGCCTGCAGGATGGTATTGAACCAGGATGGCTCGGTACAGGTGCAGCTTGCAGAAACAGAGATCGGCCAGGGTGCCGACACCGCATTTGCCCAGATGACGGCGGATGCTTTAGGCATTCCTTTTGAGAAGGTTCATGTAATATCCACCCAGGATACGGATGTGACCCCTTTTGGAACCAGCGCTTATGCCTCCAGACAGACCTATGTGGCGGGCTTCTCCATCAAGCAGACAGCTCTGCTCCTAAAGGAGAAGATTCTGAAATATGCCTATGAACTCACCAGGATGCCGGCTTTTGAACTGGATATTATCGATGGGCAGATCGTACGAAAAGGGGACGGACGCGTGATGATCTCCCTGGGCGACCTGGCTACCGAAGCGATCTACAGCTTAACCCACAGTGAGCATATTACCTCCGAGAGCACCTATCAGATTAAGAGCAATGCATATTCCTTCGGCTGCTGTTTCGCTGAGGTTGAGGTGGACATTCCCTTATGCAAGGTGAAGCTGCTGGATATTATTAATGTCCACGATGCCGGGCAGCTGATTAATCCGGCTCTGGCCGAGGCCCAGGTGCATGGCGGAATGAGTATGGGAATTGGTTACGCGCTGGCGGAGCAGCTGCTCTTTGATCCGAAGACAGGCAAGACCCTGAATGATAACCTGCTGGATTATAAGCTCTCCACCTTTATGGATCATCCCCATCTGGAAGCGCAGTTTGTTGAAAATTATGAGCCCACCAGTGCCTTTGGAACAAAAGCTCTTGGTGAACCTCCGGTATGTCCGGTAGCACCGGCGATCCGGAATGCAATCCTTCATGCAACAGGGGTTGCAATCAATGATATCCCTATGACACCCCATATCCTCTTTGAACGCTTCAAAGAGGAAGGATTAATATAGGAGAGGGGGACAGAGTCTATGTATGATATAAAAGAATTATTTGAAGCAACCAGCGTGCAGAATGCAGCGGAGCTTCGGACGGCACATCCCGAGGCGCTGATTCTGGCGGGGGGAAGTGATATCCTGGTTCAGATGAGGGAAGGAAAGCTTGCGGGCAAGAAGCTGATCAGCATCTATGGGCTGGATGAGCTTCGGGGCGTAACGCTGGAGGAAGACGGAACAATCCGCATCGGATCTCTGACCAGCTTCAGCCATATCACCCAGAGCCCGGTTATCCGGCAGTATATCAATGTGCTGGGAGAGGCTGTGGATATGGTGGGAGGCCCCCAGATCCGCAATATTGGAACCATCGGCGGCAATACCTGCAATGGAGTGACTTCCGCAGACTCCGCCTCCACCCTGTTTGCCTGGGATGCGGTTATTGAGCTGACAGGCAGTGAGGGAAAACGTCTGGTTCCTATTCAGGAATTCTATCTGAAGGCAGGTGTGGTGGATATCCGTCCCAGCGAGCTTCAGACAGCGATATTAATCCGGAAGGAATGCTATGAGGGATATAAGGGACATTATATCAAATATGCCATGAGGAATGCCATGGATATTGCAACCTCCGGCTGTTCTGTAAATGTAAAGCTGTCCGCAGACAAGCGGCTTATGGAAGATGTCCGCATCGCCTATGGTGTCCAGGGACCTACGCCTCTCCGTGCCGTTCATGCAGAGGAAGCAGGAAAGGGGCAGGAGATCAGTGAAGATCTGCTCCGGCGTATCAGTGAGGCTGTGCTGGAGGATATCAGGCCCCGTGACAGCTGGCGTGCCTCCAAGGCGCTGCGTCAGCACATCGCCGTGGAAATGGCTTACCGCTGCTTATCAGAAGCAATCAGGCTTTCGGGAGGTGTTGTATAATGGCACAGTATAAATTAGTCAAATGTACGATCAACGGCAAGCAGACGGAGACCATGGTGGATGTCCGGGCTTCCCTGACGGATATGCTTCGCAATGATTACCGCCTCACCTCGGTGAAGAAGGGCTGTGAGGTAGGAGAATGCGGTGCCTGTAATGTGATCATAGACGGAGAGTGCTTTAACTCCTGCATCTACCTGGCGGTATGGGCGGACGGGAAGAATATCCGTACCCTGGAGAGTCTGCTGGGCCCGGAGGGTGAGCTGGCGGATATTCAGCAGGCCTTTATCGATGAAGCGGCGGTACAATGCGGCTTCTGCACGCCTGGCTTTGTTATGACGGCAGTCCAGCTTCTGGAGACCGGCAAAGAGTTCACCAGGGAAGAGCTGAGAAAGCAGCTATCGGGAAATCTATGCCGCTGTACCGGTTACGAGAATATATTGAATGCTGTAGAAAAGACTATGCTCCGCCGTTTGGGCAAGCTCTAGAACCCGGAGCGGAGTAATAGAAACTTCCAATTAGAAATTTCTATCAGAAAGGCATATTACCGATATTCTATCCCAACAGGGATGCAATATCGGTGGTATGCCTTTTGTATTTTCCATATTCCGGCCTTCAATGGGCTGTTAATGGGCTTCTTAATCTTTTCTTCATCTTTTTACCACAGGAATGACAAACTATCCCCTTATAGTAGTCACTACATGGATCAAGTGGCAATTGTTTACTAGTAAGGAGTGGCATGGATGATGAAGAAAAAACTGGCATTATTATTTTTGATTTCTATATTTCTCTTCGGTTTCTCTGATCCCGTCAGGGTCATGGCAGCGGAAGTAAACGGGGGAGGTGTCGGGGAGACACAGGATACCGGAGACGGCGAGGCTGCCGCTTCGCAGGTCTATCTGTCCAGATTTCCCAAGAAAACAGTCTATACCTACGGTGAGAGCTTTGATTCCTCCGGTTTGGAGCTGGTTCGTATAAACAGCGACGGAAGTGAGAGCATTATCACCGATTTTATAGTGGAAGGCTTTCGCAGTGATCAATTGGGCACACAGAAGATCACAATCCGTTACGGGGACTATTCTGTTGATATCAATGTGTCTGTCCAAGCGGCGAAAATCACGAATCTTAGGGCCGGCGGGGTAACGATGGATTCCTATACCCTTGCATGGGACGCGGCAGCCGGTGCCTCTCATTATGAGATTTACCGTAAGGATATGGTGTCCGGCACATTCCAGCTGCTGACTACGACAGTGGAGAATTCCTACACAGTATATGACAGCAGTGCGGCGGTGAATACATATATGATCCGGTTGGCCATGACAGTGGACGGGGTGACCAATTACGGGGACTTTTCCGAACCGTTTTCCGCGGCCACGGCACCTGGGAAGGTGGAGTCGGTATCGGTGGTTAGTACGGCGGATACCTTTGTTGAACTGACCTGGAGCCCGGTAGCGGATGCGGCAGGCTACAGTATTTACAGAGTGGATGCGGCAACCGGAGCCCTTACCTATGTTGGGGATTCTGTTACGACCTCCTATAGGGATACCGGGCTGAAGCCAGGCACCGGATATCGGTATCAGGTAGCTGCGCACAGGCTGAATAAATTTTTTGGAGGTGAGTTGTCCCCCATTCTCGATACCAGTACTAATCCGGCCAAGGTGCCCTTAAAAAGCAAGGCGGGTGATGGTAAGGCCAGACTGACCTGGACCCTGGTGAATGGTGCCACTTCTTATGATATTTATATGGGAGATGATATTTCGGGATACAGTCTCATAAGCACCCGGGATAGCAGCAGCGGCAATACCCATATTGTGGAGGAACTGACGCTGGGAGCTTCCTATTCCTTTTATATAGTGGCAAAGAGGGATTATAACGGAGTGGTCTATGAGGGCGTCAGCTCCGATTTGACGACCGTTACGATAGAGGAAATTTTACCGACCAGCACTCAGCCTAAATATTTTGCGGATAAGGCGGCGTTCTTAAAGTCGGCGGCCTATACCACCATAGAATTTTTCAAGAATAATGTGAATTTTAAGAAAAGTTATGTGATTCCGGGGTTGGTGAATACCAATGTGGGGGGATTTACCAGCACCGCTATGTGTCCCCAGGGAATTGCCTTTGCCGGAAATTATCTGCTGATGACAGCCTATGATCTGGCGGGAGAGGAATTGTCCGTGGTCTATTGTATAGACAAGAAGACACGGGAGCTTGTGACTACCTTGATTCTTCCTACCAACGCCCATGTCGGCGGAATCTGCTATGACGGCAAAAATGTGTGGATTACCACCGGAAGCAAAGTATCGGCCATCTCGTATTCCGATATTAAGGCAGCGGCCAAATCGGGAGAGCCCTATGTGGAAGTGAGTTTCCATTCTGTCTGCAAGGTGGGACTATCCGCTTCGTACATTACTTATTATAATGACAAGCTGTGGGTTGGCTCCTATAATGAATTGGAAACAACGAAGCTTTATAGCTTTTCCATAGATGATTATGGTTCCTATGCCGAATTGACCAGAGAAGATACGATGACGATGCCCACCAGGGTACAGGGAATTGCATTTACGGAGGACGGACAGATGATCATGTCCCGCTCCTGCCAGCTGTATGCCGGCCTGCGGGGATATATGAGGCGGATTGACGTATACCGGCCGGATCTTTCCATGGAAGGCAGCGGAAGCATTAAGCTTGGCAGTGTGGTCAAGTACGAATATGTTCCTTCCATGAATGAAGGAATTGCGCTGGACGGAGGATATTTGTATGTATTGTTTGAATCAGCCGCCTTTGAGAATGCCTCCTATAAGGTGGACAGAATCAGCGCCTTTGATCTTACGAAAGTTCTTCCCTCAAAGTAATTCGGGATAGATTTCATCCGACATTGGTATTATAATAATCAGAGTGTTGAATTACTTACCAATAGGAGGAACAGAAGATATGGAGATAAGGCTGACCGAGTATTCGGATCTGGATACGGTCATGGGCATCTATGACCATGCCAGGGAATATATGAGGCAGAGCGGCAATCTTTGGCAATGGGTCGGCGGCTATCCCGGCAGGGAGCTGATTATGGAAGACATTGCGGCAAAGAGAAGCTATGTCTGCACCGAAGAGGGCCGGATTGCAGGAGTGTTCTATTTTGCAGTGGGCAGCGATCCCACTTATGCAACGATATATGATGGGGAATGGCTGGATGAAGAGCCGTACGGGGTAGTGCACCGGATTGCATCCGCCAGCCATAAAAAGGGAGTGGCTTCCTTCTGCCTGGGCTGGTGCTTTAACCAGTGCCCCAATATCAGGATTGATACCCACGAAGACAATAAGATTATGCAGGCGCTTTTGATGAAGAACGGTTACCGCCGATGCGGTACCATCTATCTGGAGAATGGAGATCCAAGAGTTGCGTTCCAAAAGAACGCGGCCTCTGGAAAAGCCGGAGGGATTGACACCGTTGTTCTGGATATCGGAAATGTGCTGGCGCATTTCCGGTGGAGGGAATATCTTGAGGAGTGCGGTTACAGCCGGGAGACAGTGGACCGGGTGGCCGCCGCCACGGTGCTCAGCGGCTTCTGGGATGAATGGGACAGGGGCTGCCAGGATGAGGAGGAACTGATTGAGCAGAGTATAGCCAGAGATCCCGGTGTAGAGAAGGAGATAAGGGTTTTCTTTTCCTCCTTTGATAGAATAGTAAAGGAGTATGATTATTCGCCGGAATTTGTGAAGGGTCTGAAAGCCGCCGGATACCGGGTGTATCTGCTGTCTAATTACAGCAGGAGGCATTTTCAGGCGTGTAAGCCTTTCTTCCGTTTTCTGGACTATGTGGACGGCGGAATTATCTCTTATGAGGTGAAGGTGATCAAACCGGAGCCGGAGATATACCGAGCCTTAATTGATAAGTATGGAATTGATCCTTCGAAGGCGGTGTTTTTGGATGATCTGGCAGCCAATCTGGAAGGAGCCAGACCCTTCGGCTTCCATACGATACAAGTGAAGGACGAAGAACAGATGGTTTGGGAGCTGCGGAGACTGGGTGTGAGAATCTGATTTCAGGCAGGCTGTTATTCAAGTATATTCCGTTCAAAAAATAATAAAGAAATAAAAGATAAAATAATAGAAGATAAAATAATAAAAGATAAAATAATAAAAGATAAAATAATGAAAGAGAAGAGCTGGGATTACATTGACCCCGGCTCTTCTCTTTTGCTGTTCCTTGACCCTATTAATGTAAATGATAATCAATATCAAAAACTTCTTGACATTTCTTTCACGGTGTTCTATGATATCAATGGAATTGATAATCATTATCAAACTCATGGGATAAAGAAAGGCAGGAGAATTATATGTCACTGGCAATGTTGGAGGTTGGTGAGATCAGGAAGATATCGGAGTTTCGGGGTAAGAACGAGATGAAGAAACATCTGCAGGATCTTGGATTTATGAGAGGCGAGAGTGTGCAGGTGATTGGTGTAAATCCCAGCGGGCTGATCCTGCTGATTAAGGGTGTGCGGGTTGCTTTGAACCGTGGCCTGGCATCAATGATAGTAGTAGAATAATTTAATTATAAAGCGGAGGTAAACCATGACATTGAATGATCTAAAACCAGGGCAGCAAGGCATAGTAACATCCATCGGGGAAAAGGGACCCGTCAGAAAGAGGATTATGGATATGGGAGTGACACCGGGAGCAGCCGTGAAGGTAATTAAGGTGGCGCCTTTGGGGGATCCGATTGAGGTAAATATCCGAGGCTATGAGCTAAGCTTGAGGAAAAGTGAAGCCAGTCAAATTACAGTGGAATAATCAGGAGGAAAGACATGTCTTATATCATAGCATTAGCAGGTAACCCCAACAGCGGGAAGACTACACTATTTAATGAATTAACGGGAGCCAGACAGCATGTGGGCAACTGGCCCGGCGTTACGGTGGATAAGAAAGAGGGTGTTTACCGTAAGAACAAGGAGCTGTCCATTCTGGATCTGCCCGGAACCTATTCCCTGTCTCCTTATTCGGCAGAAGAGATTATAGCAAGAGATTATATTGTGAAGGAAAGACCGGATGCGGTAATTAATATTGTGGACGGAACCAGCATTGAGCGTAACCTGTATCTGACTCTGCAGATTATGGAAACTGCGGTGCCCATGGTAGTAGCAATTAATATGATGGACGAAGTGGAGTCCAAGGGTGATAAGATTGACTGTGAGAAACTGCAGAAGCTTCTTGGGGTTCCGGTAATTCCTATTGTTGCCCGGAGCGGGAAGGGCCTGGAGGAGCTGATGAAAGCGGCTGCCAAGGTGGCGGCGGACAAGAAGCAGACCGAGTGCCCGAAGGTTTTTGACGAGAGCACGAATCAGATTATAGATGAGGTTAAGAAGCAGCTGAAGGGCGGAAACGAATCAGAGAATTACTGGAGAGCCCTGAAGCTGGTTGAGGCAGACGAAGTGGTGCAGAAGGAACTGGAAGAAGCTTCGAAGGCCAGAGTGAAGCAGATCATCGAAGAAGCAGAGAAGAACGGCGGGGATCTGGAAGCGAAGATGGCGGATCTCAGATATCAATACATAACCAAGCTGGTGAAGGAATCGGTAAAGAAAGCCAAGACAGGTCATGTGGAGACGACGTCCGACAAGCTGGATAAGGTATTAACCAACCGTTTCCTGGCACTTCCCATTTTTGCAGTGGTCATGTATCTTATGTTCGCCTGTACCTTCAGTGAGAACTTCCTGTTTATCGAAGGGCTGCCCAGTCCGGGTATCTGGCTTGCAGGTCTGGCGGAGAGCGGCTGGGAGGCTCTGACTGGTCTTGTAGAGGGAGCTCTGGAGAACGCTTCTCCTTGGGTATTCTCCCTGGTGCTTGACGGTATTATGGCCGGTATCGGAGCGGTAATTGGCTTTATTCCGCTGGTTCTGGTACTCTTCCTGCTGATGTCCTTCCTGGAGGACAGCGGCTATATGGCCAGAGTTGCCTTTGTTATGGACCGTATCTTCCGTCGTTTTGGCCTGTCCGGACGTTCCTTTATCCCGCTGCTCATGGGATTTGGCTGCGGTGTTCCTGCTATTACTGCAACCAGGACGCTGGAATCCGAGAAGGATCGCCGGATCACGACAATTATCACAGGCTTCATGCCCTGCGGAGCGAAGCTGCCTATTTTTGCTCTGTTTGTATCGGTACTGTTTGCGGACAGCAATAAGACACTGGTTACCTACTCTCTCTATATGCTGAGTATTGTGGTTGCCGTTATTGTTTCTCTGTTACTGAATAAATTTGTATACAAATCTGAGGTATCCAATTTTGTAATGGAGCTGCCCCAGTATAGAATTCCTACAGGTAAGAGTGTTGCCATTCATGCTACGGAGAAGATTAAGGATTTTGCAATTAAGGCAGGAACCATCATCTTCCTTTCCACCATTCTGATATGGGTGCTGTCCAGCTTCAATATTAATTCCTTTAACGGAAAGAATGCCGCGGCCAATGAAGACGGCAGTATCATGAGTGAGATGGATGAGAGCTTCCTGGCGAAGGGCAGCGGTATTCTTGCTCCCATCTTCAAGCCCCTTGGCTTTGGCGAGTGGAGGCCTACGGTTGGTGTTATTACCGGTTGGATTGCCAAGGAGAATGTAGTAGTTACCTTTGCCCAGCTGTATGATGAGGATGTAAGTCCGGAATATCTGGAGGAATTCTTCTCCGGTTACTCCAGCGAGGAACTGGAAGAACTGGGCTTTGAGGAAGGCGTATACGATGAGGAAGCAGCGGCGGATATCTATGCCGAAGGCGTCCTGTTTGAGGGCGGAGATGAGAATGCCCTTACCACCATGAAGAAGGATATCCCGAATAAGGCGGCCGCCTATGCGTATATGGCATTTAATCTGTTGTGTATGCCTTGCTTTGCGGCAGTGGGCGCGATGAAGAGGGAATTGAAGACCTGGAAGCTCACCGGTTTTGGAATCGGTGTGCAGATGGCAACCGCATATATTGTAGCGCTTCTGATCAATCAGATCGGCCGGCTGTTTATTGGATAGTCATGGTTTGGCTTGGGCCGGCGAAAGCGGCACTCGGGCCGGATATGGCCTGAACCCGTGATAGGAGGGACATAATTGAACAAGTTGTATAAGAACACACCGGAGGAAAGAGCCGGAAGCAAGGATGAACTGCTGAGAAAGCTGCAGGGTCAGGGAATGAAGATTACGAAGCAGCGGGCTCTTGTGATTGATATTATACTGGAAGAGGAAATTGGAAGCTGTAAGGATATTCATCAGAAGGCCAGCCAGGTCGATCCGAAGATTGGAGTTGCTACGGTCTACCGCATGGTGAAAAATCTGGAGAAGATCGGTGCAGTCAACCGGAAGATCAGTGTTATCATATGATGCCGGTTTGCGGTTTTAACCGGGAGGGGCATAGTATATGCCCGGAATGGAGGTCAATATGACGGATTTTATAGTGATTGGAATTATTCTCGTACTGGTGATCGGTGTTTCCTTCTATATCTGGAGAAGAAAGAAAGCCGGCAAGAGTGCTTGCGGTTGCGGAGGCGGTTGCAGCGGGTGCGGCGGAAGCTGCCACGGTGAGCATTAAGCAAAGAGGCCGATTAGTAATCCCTGATGCAGAGGATGATTGTCCAGACGCATGATACAGAGCAAAAATGCATACCGGATATTTTCCATAGCGGCTTTAACAGCGGCGGAGAATATCCGGTATGCAGGATTGTAGTTCTGTAATGCGGAGGGACTGTCATCCTCTTTTTATGGTTCTCTTTCATGGCTTTCTGCAGAGGACCAATTTATTGCATTAGCTGGCCTTCGTCTGGAGCTGTTTTGCAATATGACAATCCAATAGCTGTCTCAGCTGCGCGGAGGCAGGAGTCAGGGGAAGCCGTACCTCGTCGGAGGCAATGAGGCCGGTCTGTGACAAATAGTATTTGATTGGTGAGGGATTTGGTTCCTTGAATAAGAGGGGAATCAAATCATAGAGGGGCTTCCACAGCTCTAAAGCGCCCTGGAGATCATTGTTCTTTATCCGATGGTATACTTCAACAAAATCCTCTGTCTGAATATGGGACGAAGCCAGAATTCCGCCGTGTCCGCCCAGGGTGAGAGTCAGATAGAAGAGAAGGTCTTCCCCGGACAGAATGGAGAAATCCTCCGGCGGATCAAGAAGCAATGACATGCTCTGCTTGATGTCCCCGCAGCAATCCTTCAGACCCACGATATTCTTGATCTCGGCCAGACGGCGGATCGTATCATTCTCAATATTGACACCGGTACGGTAGGGAATATTGTAAATAATCATATTTAAGGCTGTCTCTTCCGCAATAGCCTTGAAATGGGCGAATATGCCATCCTGGCTGGGCTTGTTGTAATAAGGGCAGACAGAGAGAATGCCCTGAATATCGTAATATTCCGCAATCTTAACCTTCTTGATAACCTGGGCCGTATAATTGCCGCCGATGCCCACATAGACGGGCAGACGTTTTTTATTATATTCCATGGTGCGTTCAATCATTTCTTCAAACTCATACTCACTCAGAGTAGGAATCTCTCCGGTAGTCCCCAGGGGGATGAAGCCGCTGATTCCCTTGTCGGAGTAATGCTCAATGAGTTTTTTGTAGGACTTGAAATCTATTTTATCATTTTTAAAGGGCGTAATAATCGGTAACCAAACACCGGTAAGCTGCATAATATACCTCCTCATATCAAAAACATCTATGATACTATTATTCTATACAACATTATTTTATAATAATAGTATAATAATGCTTTGAATATTGCATATCATGCTATATAATGAAAGCGTAGTGAGCATGCGAACGGAGCTGGAGATCATGAACCTGGTTTTGGTTCATGATGCTTGTGGCGGCAGGCGGATATGGGAGGTACTATGTTAAGCTTTGAGAAGGCAGGTTATCTGAACCATGATTTTAAGATATTTCATTTGATCGACCGGCAGCGTAAGGAGTTTGCCTTTCATTATCACGATTTTAATAAGATCATGATATTCTTAAGCGGGAACTCCCTCTATACCATTGAGGGGAAGAATTATGAGCTCCAGCCCTACGATATTGTGCTGGTGAATGCAGGAGAGATTCACCGTCCCAGTGTGCTGGATTCATCGGCTTATGAACGGATTATTTTCTACGTATCCCCTCAGTTTTTGGACAGCTTTTCCGGAGAGGATTATAATCTGAATTACTGCTTTGAACGAGCCAGGCAGGAACATTCCAATGTCCTGCGGATTCATTCCATGGAGAAGGGGAAGCTGTACCAGGTGTGTCAGGAGCTGGAGCATTCCTTTTCGGACAATGCCTTTGCCAAGGAGCTGTATCAGAAGCTTCTGTTTCTGGAATTCATGATACAATTGAATCGGACGGCGATCTCCAATCACATTAATTATCTGGATTCGGCAAAGGATAATGCGAAGCTGGTTCAGATCATTGATTATATCAACGAGCATCTGGCGGAGGAGCTCAGTATCGATATTCTGTCGGCCAGATTTTATCTGAGCAGGTATTATCTGATGCACTTCTTCAAGGAGGAGACGGGTTATACCATAGGCAATTACATTACGGAGAAACGGCTGCTTCTGGCCAAGAACCTGGTTCAAAGCGGCAGCTCCATTACAGAAGCCTGCTTTCAGAGCGGTTTTAAGAATTATTCCACCTTTTCCAGGGCCTTTAAGAAGAGGTTTAAGACAATGCCTAAGAATGCCCTGTTCATAGATTGAGCTTAAACGGAGAAGAAATGTCCGGAGAGGGAAGCTGAAGAATATAAGCAGCATACAAAAAGCAAGTGGATAGGATGAATACCCATGCACTTGCTTTTTTATTGTAATCGTTCCGTCTGTTTTTATGAATTAACCGACGAAAATAACAGGTTTAATGAGGTCGGAAGGCTTTTCGTCCATTACATGGAATGCATCTTCAATCTTATCAAAGCCATAGAAACGGTGTGTGATAAGCTTTGTTGTGTCGATTCGTCCGTATTTGACCATCTCAAGCATTTTCTTGATTCTGAGGGCACCGCCGGGGCAGAAGCCGCCGCGGATTGTCTTGTCCGCCATACCAAGTCCCCAGGAATAAGCCTGCATGGAAAGAGTATCCGTAACGTCGAAGAAATTGACATTGGAGATATAACCGCCTGATTTGGCCATGTTGATGGCCTGCTGGAAGGCTTCCGCACCGCCGCCCGCAATAATAACGGAATCGGCACCGCCGTTGGTCATCTCCAGCACCTGGGCAACCACATCTCCGTCTTTGTAGCTGATAATATCAGTTGCGCCGTACTCCCTGGCAATCTTCACGCAATTGGGCCGTGTGCCGATGGCAATGATGCGGCCTGCACCGCGGTAGTGGGCTCCGGCAACAGCCATCAGACCCACGGGGCCAATTCCCATAACGACTACGGTGTCGCCGAAGGAAACATTGGCATTTTCCACACCGTGAAAACCGGTGGACATCATATCCACCGTCATAACGGCAGCCTCAGGAGAAACGCCCTCCGGCAGAAGAACAAGATTGGCATCCGCCTGATTTACATGAAAAAACTCGGCAAAAGTACCGTCTTTGGAGCCCAGGAACTTGAAGCTTCCCATAAGGCCCTCGTCGTGTGCATTATATTGGCCTTGAGAATTTTCTGCCAGCCAGTTGGGTGTGGTGCACGGTACCACAACCGTATCTCCCGGCTTGAAGTTGCGAACCAGGCTGCCAACCTCCACCACTTCGCCGACCGCTTCGTGTCCGAGAATTAAATTCGTGTGATTGCCGGAACCGCCGTGGGAAACATGTGTATCTGAAGAACAGGGTGCCAAAACAATAGGGCGCACGATGGCGTCCAGTTCGCCGCAAACGGGCCTTTCCTTTTCAATCCAGCCCACCTGTCCGATGGATAGCATTCCAAAACCTTTCATTGATAAAACCTCCTGTCTTGTTATAAGGGTTTAATTATTACCGTCTGTTGGATTATAAAACATTGTTAGAAAATTATCAATATCCATATAACGGTACATATATCGGTATCTGAATATCGATATTCTGAGAAGGAAATAGCAAAGCCGGACAGACCGGCATGGATGTGAGTCGGATAAGTTCTGAAAAGTCGTGAATATTGCCGGATACGTGCAGGGACACCTAATGGAAGGAAGCGGGAGAAACGAAAGCTTATTATATCAGTATTGGAATATCGATATAATGGAATTGAATTTCACATTTCAAAAAATCATTGTTAAGATTTGAACGAACAGTAGGAAATGTTGTAAAAAGAGAGTTTGCAGCTTAGGGAGGTTTTTATGTATAAGATATTGAAGAAACAGGTGCTTAATTCAACAGTAACTCTGATGGAAATAGATGCGCCCCTGGTTGCCAGAAAAGCAGAGCCGGGTCAGTTTATCATTCTGAGGACGGATGAAAACGGTGAGAGAATGCCGCTCACCATAGCCGATTACAATCGTGAGAAAGGTACGGTAACAATTATCTTTCAGATCGTCGGAGCTACCACCCAGGCCTTGGACCATATGGAGGAAGGGGATGAGCTTCAGGATTTTGTAGGACCTCTTGGAAAGGCGACAGAGACGGAGGGCAAGAAAAAGGTTGCTGTTGTGGGAGGCGGAGTAGGCTGTGCCATTGCCTATCCGGTAGTAAAGAAATTCCATGATCAGGGCACGGAGGTACATGCAATCGTCGGCTTCCGTAATAAAGATCTGGTTATTTTGGAAGAGGAATTCAAGAAGAACAGCAGTAAGATGCTTCTGATGTCCGATGACGGCAGCTGCGGAGAGAAGGGTCTGGTAACGGATGCTTTAAAGAAGCTGATTGAATCCGGTGAAAAATACGATGAGGTTATCACCATCGGACCTCTTATTATGATGAAATTCGTCAGCAAACTGACAAAGGAATATGGCATAAAGACAGTTGCCAGTATGAATCCGGTTATGATAGACGGAACGGGAATGTGCGGCGGCTGCCGCCTGACGGTAGGGGGCGTGACCAAATTTGCCTGCGTGGACGGGCCGGAATTTGATGCCCATGAAGTGGACTTTGATGAGGCGATGGAACGAGGCAATATGTACCGTTCCTTTGAACGCAGGGTTCATGAAGAAACCTGCAACCTGCTTAATAAGGAGGTAAGATAATGGCTGCGAATATGTCTTTGGTAAAGAATGAGATGCCTACACAGAGTGCGGAAATCAGAAATAAGAATTTTCTTGAGGTTACCTTGGGATATACAAGAGAACAGGCAATGGATGAAGCAAGGCGCTGTCTGAACTGCAAGCATCGTCCCTGTGTCGCGGGATGTCCTGTGAGAATTGATATTCCTGAATTTATAAAAGAGGTGGCGGAAGGCAATTTTGAAGAGGCCTTCCAGATTATCAGCCGTGCCAGCTCCCTTCCCGCAGTGTGCGGAAGAGTGTGTCCCCAGGAATCCCAGTGCGAAGCAAAATGTGTACGTGGAATTAAGGGTGAGCCGGTAGCCATCGGCAGACTGGAGCGTTTTGTGGCTGATTACCACAATGCAAACAGTAACACGAAGGCGCAAAAGCCGGAATCCAACGGCCATAAGGTTGCCGTAATCGGATCGGGGCCCTCCGGTCTTGCCTGTGCCGGAGATCTGGCGCGCAAGGGTTATGAGGTCACCGTATTTGAGGCACTGCATCTGGCCGGCGGTGTTCTGGTATATGGAATACCGGAATTCAGACTTCCCAAGGCCATTGTCCAAAAAGAAATCAATGCCCTGAAGGAAATGGGAGTTACAATACAGACCAATGTGGTAATCGGAAAGACCATATCCATTGACGAGCTGATGGAGGACTACGGCTTTGAAGCGGTGTTTATCGGTTCCGGCGCAGGTCTTCCCAACTTTATGAATATGAAGGGGGAGAATTTAAAAGGCGTATATTCGGCAAATGAATTCCTCACCAGAATTAATCTCATGAAAGCGTACAAAGAGGACGCAAGCACTCCTGTTCAGCGGGGAAGCAGGGTGGCGGTTGTGGGAGGAGGTAATGTGGCCATGGATGCAGCCAGATGTGCAAAGCGTCTGGGAGCAGAAGTAACCATTGTTTACCGCCGTACCGAGAAGGAATTACCGGCCCGTCTGGAAGAGATAGAACATGCCAGGGAGGAGGGAATTCAATTTTCCTTCCTGACCAATCCACTGGAGGTGAAGGGCAGTGAAGACGGCTGGGTGAGTGGTCTTGTGTGCCAGAAGATGGAGCTTGGCGAACCGGATGCATCGGGAAGACAGAGGCCCGTTGCAATACCGGGAAGTGAATTTGTCCTGGATACGGATTCCGTTATTATCTCCATCGGAACCTCTCCCAATCCTTTGATAAAAGCAACTACAAAAGGCTTAGAGACCCAGAAATGGGGCGGTATCATCGCGGAGGAAGGAACCGGATTAACCTCCCGAACCGGTGTTTATGCAGGAGGAGATGCGGTAACCGGCGCAGCGACGGTTATACTAGCCATGGGAGCCGGGAAAAACGCGGCAGCGGCTATTGATGAATATATAACACAGGCATAGAGGAATAGGTTCAGCCTGTGACAGGAAGGAGGGCATTATGGGAGTACCATGCCCTCCTTCCTGTTACAGGCTTTTAATATACTCTTTATAAAAGTCTTTCCTATCCGGTTTAAATGAGATATAATAAAATAATGATAAATCTGGCAGAGAAGTGTGAGGAGGATAGCATGGGAAATATTAGGATTGTGGCTGACAGTACCTGCGATCTGTCGGCAGAACTTATTGAAAGATATGGGATTACTATTATCCCGCTGAATATTGTATTGGATATGAACAGCTACATGGACGGCAGGGAGATCACGCCTCAGGAAATCTATGAGTGGTCTGATAAGAGGAATACAACACCGAAGACGGCGGCGCCGGAGCTGGGGCACATAATAGAGGTGCTGCGGCCGATGACAGAAGCGGGAGAGGATATTATCTTTATTGGTATCTCCGAGGATATGTCTGTCACCTGCCAGATGGTCAGGGTGGCAGCTCAGGAATTAAATTATGAACGTATCCGTGTGATTAACTCCATGAACCTGTCCACGGGAATTGGACTGCAGGTGCTGAGAGCCGCGGAGCTGGCACAGACGGGGGGAACCCTGAATGAGATTGCAGAGACCATAGAAGCGGACAGAGGGAAGGTATCCGCCTCCTTTGTAGTGGATACCCTTACATATCTTCAGCGCGGCGGAAGATGCAATGCGGTGACGGCCCTGGTCGGCAATACCCTGAAGCTTAAGCCCATGATTGCCGTCCGGGATGGGAAGATGGGAGTTGCGAAGAAATACCGCGGCAGGCAGCAGCTGGTGGTTCGCAGTTATGCCAGGGAGCTGGAAACAGAGCTGCTGAAAGCGGATCCGGCGCGGGTCTTCATCACTCACTCCGGAATTGATGAGGAGATCCAGGAGGAAACCCATCGCTATCTGGACGGCTTGAACTATTTCAAAGAGATTTGCATTACCCGGGCCGGGGGAGTTATCTCCAGTCACTGCGGGTCGAATACCTTGGGTATTCTGTATTATAGACAATAATTTTTAAGGGATACGGCGAGCAGAGCGAAGATACTTTGCCGCGGTGTCCCTTCCTTAAATCATATTATAATTATAACGGGGAGAGAAAAACATGTATTCACTTTTGCTTGTCATAATTTATGCCGCCTTTATCAGTCTGGGACTGCCGGATTCTTTAATTGGTTCTGCCTGGCCTGTGATGCAGACAGAACTGGGGGTTCCTGTTTCTTATGCGGGTGTGATTACGATGATCATAGCGTTTGGAACCATTATCTCCAGCTTATTGTCCCACAAGCTCACCAGAAAGCTAGGAACAGGATTTGTAACAGCAATCAGCGTTTTGTCGACAGCCGCAGCTCTTTTCGGCTTTTCTGTATCTCATTCATTTGTGTGGTTATGTCTGTGGGCGGTACCATACGGTCTGGGTGCCGGGGCGGTTGATGCTGCACTTAACAACTATGTTGCGCTGCACTACGCTTCCCGTCATATGAGCTGGCTGCATTGCTTCTGGGGTGTCGGCGCGGCAATCAGCCCGTATATAATGAGTTATTCGCTGACAGGCGGCTATGGGTGGAACAACGGCTATCGTATGGTTGGTATCATACAGATTACATTAACGGCAATCCTTTTTATCAGCTTACCATTGTGGAAAGGAAGAAAGGGGGGAGATACACAGGAAGAAATCCATTCTAAGTCCCTAAGCTTACTGCAAGCCTTAAAAATAAAAGGGGTTCCATTGATTTTGATTACTTTCTTTTCGTATTGTGCGATGGAACAGACCACCATGCTTTGGGCAAGCAGCTATCTGGTACGGCATCGGGGCGTGGATGTGAATACGGCTGCCAGCTTCGCTTCGCTTTTTTTCTTTGGAATAACCTTCGGACGCTTCTTAAGCGGATTTATTGCCGATAAGCTGGGAGACAAGCTGTTGATTCGGATCGGTATTTTCACCATGGCAACAGGTGTTATTCTGATTGCGCTGCCCGCAGCAACGGATGTATTGGCTTTAATCGGCCTGGTTGTGGTGGGATTTGGATGTGCGCCCATCTATCCGGCCATTATTCATTCCACACCTTCTAATTTTGGTAAGGAGAATTCACAGGCCATTATTGGTATTCAGATGGCATGTGCTTATGTGGGTACCACCTTCATGCCGCCGCTTTTTGGCTTGATTGCGTCACATATCAATATCGGATTATATCCTTTCTATTTGACTGTTTTTATTGTTCTGATGTTATTTACGTCCGAGAGGCTGAATAAAATCGTGGCAGGAAAAGAATTTGTAAGTTAAAACGAGGAATAAATAATATATCACAGATTTTTAAGACTTGTGTTATAATAATGCATATATTATTAGACTTACACAGATTGTAAGAGAAGGCAGGCAAATTCACCGGATTAGCGAAAATTCATAAACATCTCTTTGGCGAGATTTATGATACGGATCGGATTAATGATCGGGAGGTTTATAGGAAAGGCATTGATGCAAGTTACCATTATGAGGGGTACAATATCTACAGAACGGAAGAGCTTAGCCCAAATAAGTAATGTCAGAATAATGTTTGAATGGATAATAAAGGTATATAGTAAACATGACTGGAAGGGAACGGTGGCAATATGCATGTAAAGGAATTGGCTGTTGCAAGAGGCCTTGAGAAGGCAGATCTGGTGCTGAAGAATGCAAATATTATTAACGTATTTACGGAAGAGATCGAGCAGGGTGATGTTGCAATATGCAGCGGGCGGATTGTAGGTATTGGGGACTATGAGGGAGAACAGGAGCTGGATTGTGCCGGACAATACGTGGCACCCGGCTTTATCGACGGGCATATTCATCTGGAAAGCTCTATGCTGAAGCCGGTGGAGTTCGTGAAGTCGGTTCTTCCCCACGGAACAACGGCGGTAATTACAGATCCTCATGAGATAGCCAACGTAAGCGGCATGGAAGGGATAGAGTATATGCTGGAGGCTTCGGAGGGCCTGCCGCTGGATATTTATTTTGTCCTGCCCTCCTGTGTTCCCGCCACGGCTTATGATGAGAACGGAGGCGTACTTCTGGCCAGGGATATCGAGCACCTGTACCAGAATAAAAAGGTGGTGGGACTTGCGGAGGTAATGGATTTCTACGAGACCATCCGGGGAGCCAGTGATATTCTGAAGAAAATCGAGGATGCCAGGGCGGCGGGCAAGATCGTGGACGGCCACGCGCCCGGAATCCATGGAAAGGATATCTGCGCCTATGTCGCGGCAGGAGTGCAGTCCGATCATGAGTGTATCTCCTTTGAGGAAGCCAGGGAAAAGTTCCTGAGAGGGCAGTGGATCATGATCCGGGAAGGAACCGCGGCCCGGAATCTGGATGCGCTGATGGGAATGTTCACTCCCCCCTATCACCAGAGAGCCATGCTGGTTACCGATGATAAGCACCCTTATGACATTCTGCGCCTGGGCCATATCGATGATATCGTAAGGCAGGCCATCAGCAAAGGGGCGGATCCCTGTATTGCCATTAAGATGGGGTCCTTTAATGCGGCCTCCTATTTCGGCTTAAAGGATTACGGTGCGGTAGCTCCCGGCTACCATGCCGACCTCATCGTGCTCTCTGATTTGAAGGAAGTAAGGGTACGGAAGGTAATCAAGAATGGAAGAGTGATTCTTGATGAACAGGGGGCAGTCCCTATCCGGGAGCCTGAGATACGGAAGGAACTGCTGGATAAGGTATATCATTCCTTCCATTGCGACGAGATTGTACCGGAAGATTTTCAGGTTCCCTATGCGGAAGAGGAAGATGCGGGTCAGTTTCGCATCATTAAAATGATCGAAGGCGAGATAACCACCGAGGAGGTATTCGCCCCTCTTCAAAACGGAAGGGCCGAAGTGAATCTGGAGGAGGATATCATTAAGCTGGCTGTAATTGAACGCCATCATAATACCAATCATGTAGGCCTGGGCTTTGTTACCGGATACGGCTTGCGGCGGGGAGCCATTGCCTCCTCCGTATCCCATGACTCCCATAATATCATTGTCATTGGCACCAACGATGAGGATATTGCCACGGCGGCCAACTGTATTCGTGACATGCAGGGAGGGTGGGCCATCGTTGCTGATGGAAAGGTGATGGGAAGCCTTCCCCTGTCCATCGCAGGTCTGATGAGCAATCTGGATGCTGTCACCCTGGCCCGGGACATTGAGAATATGCAGGCACTGGCGCGAAGCATGGGTGTGAGGGATGGAATCGATCCTTTCATGAATATGGCCTTTGTCAGTCTGCCGGTTATACCGAAGCTGAGGCTGACGACCACCGGTCTGTTTGATGTCACAAAGCAGAAGATGGTGCCGCTGGCCGCATGCAGGGAATAGCGATAGATGGATAGCGCTCGCTGTTTGGTTACAACTACATTGCATCAGGAAGGATGAATGATATGAGCAAGTTATTTCCCCGCACTCAAGTAGAGGGAGTGTCCCTGTCCCGGATGATCATCGGGACCAATTGGCTTTTGGGCTGGAGCCATACCGGAGCGGCAGCGGACCGCATGATTACCAACCGCTATAATACCATGGAGAAGATGTGCACAATATTGGATGCCTATATGGAGTATGGAATCGACACCATCATGGCGCCCTTCGGACTGAGCAGGAATCTGGAGGATGCGGTCAAGCTTACGGAGCAGAAGCATGGGAAGCCTATGATTATGGTGGACACTCCCAGCATCAATGTGGACGATACCCCCGAGGGAAGAAGGGAAGCCGAAGCGGTGATCAGGGCCTGCGGCAGAAGAGGAGCCAAAATCTGTCTGATCCATCATTCCAGTGCGGAGCAGCTGGTGAATAAGAATAAGGGAATCATTGACCGGCTCCCGGATTATACCGCAATGATCCGCGATGCAGGCATGATCCCCGGCCTGTCCGCCCATATGCCGGAGCTGATTGCCTATTCCGACAAGAATGGGTATGATGTCCAGACCTATATCCAGATCTATAACTGTATGGGCTTTCTGATGCAGGTGGAGGTGGAAACCGTTGCCCGCATTATTCACCAGGCGAAGAAGCCGGTGATGACCATCAAATCCATGGCTGCGGGGAGAACCACTCCCTTCGTAGGCCTTAATTTCTCCTGGAATACCCTTCGCGAATGCGATATGGTGACCGTGGGAGCCTTCTCGGAGGATGAGGTGCATGAGGATGTGGAGATATCTTTTGCGGCTCTGGAGCGGCGTCTGCCGGAACTTGAAAAACGCAGCAGCCCCGTTTCCAATCAGGCAGCCTTCGGTAAATAAATCAGCACGAAAACGGAATACAAAATGCGAAGGGGATAGCATTGAAGCGGTATCCCTTTTGTATTGCCGTGCGGATCGCTGGCGGGACTTATTCCTGTTGATACGGAACAGCCTGCAGACAGACGATATAAAAACAATAACGAAGAGAGAGTAAAAATGATGAAACGAATCTTAATCGTCGAAGACGACGAAAATCTAAGCCGTGGGATTGCCTTTGCCTTTGAAAGGGACGGCTATACGGTGATACAGGCAAATACATTGAAGGCCGGACAATTCAGTTATGAGCAAAACAGTATTGATATTGTCATTCTTGATTTAGGATTGCCCGATGGGAACGGTATGGAGCTTTGCAGGAAAATACGGGAGGAATCCAATATCCCTGTTATCATGCTTACGGTTTGCGATCTGGAAACGGATCAGGTTGCAGGGTTTATGGCCGGCGCAGACGATTATGTTACAAAACCGTTTTCGCTGTCTGTTTTACGCGCCCGTGTGGAGGCGGTATTGCGCCGTATGGAATCAAAGGAAAGCCATGTTCTGAAATCGGGCGGGTACAGGCTTGATGTTTCTCTGTGCAAGCTGTTCAAAGGAAACGAAGAAATTTCTATAAGTGCAACGGAGTTTCGGCTGCTCCATTATTTTATGAGCAATGCCGGACAGGTATTATCGAAGGAACAGATATTTGCCGCCCTATGGGACAAGCAAGGTGATTTTGTGGACGAAAACACCCTATCGGTAAATATCAGCCGTTTACGGGCGAAGATTGAGGACGATTCTAAAAATCCAAAGATATTAAAGACCATACACGGCATGGGTTATGTCTGGATGAGGGAGTGACGGTATGGGAAATTATCTTGTTTTGGCGGCTGCAATTATCTGCTGCGCGTTAACGGTATTATTGAGCCGCCGGTATGTACGGCAGACCTTTGACTCCATAGACAGGATCATGGACAGGGTATTATTAATGGATAGGAAGCTGCTTTCTGAAATAACAGATGAAAGCAGAATATCGAAGCTCACCTGCAAGGCACGCCGTATTATGGATTTGTGCATTTCCGAAGCGGCACAGGCCAGAGAAGAAAAAGACACGGTACAGGGGTTTATTTCGGATATGTCCCACCAAATGAAAACACCGCTGTCAGGTATCTCCATGTATACGGATCTGCTGTTAGAGGGCAGTTTAACCGAAGAGGAGCGGCGTGAATTTCTATCCCGTGTGAAATCCGGTGCGGATAAGCTGCAATGGATGATGGACAGTCTTATCAAAATGTCACGGCTGGAAGTAGGAGCCGTACAGCTTTCCCCCGTTTCAGAAAACATAGGACAGACAGTTTCGGACGCCATCGGAAGCGTTATCGCCGCGGCGGCAAAGAAAAATATCAATCTATTGGTTTCTGATTTTTATGATATGCCGCTTTATCATGACAGGAAATGGACGAGGGAAGCAATCGCCAACATACTCGAAAATGCCGTAAAATATTCTGAGCCGGACAGTGAAATCACAATATCCCTTCAGCCGATGCTGTTTTATACGACGATTATGATCACCGACCACGGGATTGGGATAGATAAAAGCGATTGGAATCTGATTTTCAAACGGTTTTACAGGGGCAGGAAGGCGAGTGACAAGGAAGGAGCAGGGCTTGGGCTGTATCTTGCCGCGCTCATCATGGAAAAGCAAGACGGCTATATCACGGTAGACTCGGTACCCGGCCAATACACTTCATTTTCCCTCTTCTTACAAAACAGCAGGATAGAAAGCTGCTAATCTTACAACTCTGTAAGAAAGGAACCGCGTTTTGTAGGGGTATTGTAAGAATCATGGCTTACAATGAAGCTACAAACGAAAGGGGAGATTTTATGGCTATTTTAACAGCACAGAATATAAAAAAGTATTATGGAAAAGAACCCAACATAATCCGAGCCCTTGACGGTGTTGATGTTGAAATAAAGGCGGGAGAATTTGTAGCGGTGGTAGGCATGTCCGGCTCCGGTAAGAGCACCCTCCTCCATATACTCGGCGGGTTAGACAAACCAACGGCCGGAAGTGTGGTTGTTGACGGGCAGAAATTGGAAAAGATGAGCGACGAGCAGCTCACCATATTTCGCAGGCGCAATGTGGGCTTTGTATTCCAGAATTATAATCTGGTTCCGATTTTGAATGTCTATGAAAATATTGTACTGCCGGTAGAGCTTGACGGCGGCACGGTAGACAAGTCTTTTGTGGATGGAATTATAAAAACCCTGGGGCTTGAGGATAAGCGGGATGCCATGCCGAATCAGCTTTCGGGCGGACAGCAGCAGCGCGCGGCGATTGCCCGCGCATTGGCTGCCAAACCGTCTATTCTTCTTGCGGATGAGCCTACGGGTAATCTGGACAGCAGGACGAGTCAGGAGGTTTTAAGCGTCCTGAAAATGACCTCCGCAAGGTTTCATCAAACGATAATGATGATAACTCATAATGAGCATATCGCTCAGCTTGCCGATCGGATTCTTCGTATTGAGGATGGAAGGGTTAAAGATGAGGTGAGCAGGAAGTGAAGAATAACAATCAAGCCGTTATAAGAAAAATGGCGGGTAAAAGCCTTGCCGCCAACCGTGGCAGGAATACCTTTCTCGTGCTTGCCGTATTCCTTACCACCTTTATGCTTGCAACGATTATAAGCATCAGCATAAGCTATATGGAATCCCTGGAAGCCTACAGGATTCGCCTGGAAGGTACAACTGCTCATATCGGCTTGATGAATATCGATGACGGGCAGATAGAGAAAATAAAAGAGCTGGATTATGTATCTTCCTATGCAACAGGATATGTGGTGGCAAATGTGGAGGATGAGGACAACCTGTACAGCACGGCTCCTATGCTGGCCTGGTGTGATGCTACGGATTGGGAAATATTCAGAAAACCTGCTTTTACCAATATCATAGGTGAGTATCCCCGGAATTGTGATGAAATCATGGTTCCTTTCTGGGTATTAGATGATATGGGAATAACAGAGCCGGAGCTCGGCATGGATATCGAGGTTACCTTTCAAATCGGCTTGAATCCTCCGCAAACACAGGTTTTTAAGTTATCGGGGTATTTTACAAGCTATGTCCGGCTTCGGGCCGGAGGCAATGAGGGAATGCTTGTTTCCCGTGAATTTGCCGAATTATCGGGACATACGGTAAGAGAGCATGGAAACGTTCAGATCCGATATGTCAACGACAAAAAGGTGCTTGAATACAATCGACGGCTGGCGAAGGATTTATCAATCGATATACAGGATATTTATACGGTTGCCAAATACAACGCGTTAAGCGAAGACTCCGCCGACCCCATCCATATTATATTTGCGGTCCTTGCCATAATCCTGGTGCTGGTCGGATATCTGCTCATATATAATGTGTTGTCGGTGTCCGTTTCAAGAGATGTCCGTTTTTACGGGCTTTTGAAAACCATAGGAACAACGCCGCGGCAAATCCGAAAAAATATCTATATTCAGATGCTGTATATCTGCTGTACCGCTGTTCCTGCCGGTTTATTGGCTTCCATGCTGGTTTCCCTTGTTTTTATTCCGGGGCTTCTGACAGATTTGAGCGGGGATATTGTACAGACTGGCGCGGTAATCAGCTTTAACCCTGTCATTTATATCAGTGCGGTGGTGTTCGCCGTACTTACGGCCATAACCGGTGCCCTGATCCCGGCGAAAAAGGCGGCTCGTATCTCTCCGATAGAGTCGGTACGCTTCACGGAACAAGGTGATACAAACTGCAAGGAGGTACGATCCTCCGCCTTTAACGCCTTGAAAGTGGCATGGCGCAATGTGTTCCGCGTTCGGAAGCGAGCTGTTCTGGTGTTCATCAGTTTGTTTTTAGGAATGACCATGTTTATGGCGGTTACGACCATTTTGGAAAGTGCCAGTATAGACAAAATGGTTGAAGCAAGCATGGGGGATACGGAGGGCGATATCTGCCTGCGAAACCGCAAACCGTCTTTCGCAAGAAACAAAGCCCTTGAAAATGACGACTTGCAGATTTTTACCCCCGAACTGATCAGATATCTCAAAGCTCTGCCCGGTCTTACGGAAATGAAAATGAATTATCGATATCCGCTAAAAATGGATGGCGGTATTACGGACATGCAGGGAAATATTCATTATATGCAAGGGGAGGCCTTCGGGGTAGAGAAGGGTGAAATTTCAGGGCTGACCGAAGACTTGTCCCTCTCCCTGGATACAGCGGCGTTTGAACGAGGTGAATTTATCTTATTAAAGAATGTGTTTCCATTGGAAAGAGAAACGGTTGAAATATTCTTTACCAATGCGGAAAAGCCTGTATCGCTCAAAATAGGAGGCTACTTAAATAATGTTATGCAGGGCGGAGTCAGTGCATCTCCGGAGATCTATCTGTCAGACAGCCTTTTACAGGAGCTTGTCAGGGAACCGATTATATATGAAATAGCGCTTTATATTGAAGAATCGGCGCAGCGTCAGGCACTTGGCATTGTAAAAACCCTGACAGGCGCACAGCCGGATATTAAAAGAAAATCAGCCCTTGAAGTCCGGGAGGAATTTGAAAAAATAAAAGCAACGTTATTGACCATGGGCGGGGGAATATCGGTGATTCTCTGGATGATAGGCGTTCTGAACTTCATTAACATAATAACCACAAGCATATTATCACGCAGGCATGAGCTTGCTTTGCTGGAAAGCATCGGCCAAAGTCCGAAGCAGAGCAGGAAAATGCTGATGCTGGAAGGCGGGATTTATGCGGTTGTTACCCTGCTGCTTGTCTGTATAGCGGGCGGTGCACTAACATACGGGCTGTTCTCGCTCCTTGCCGGTCAATATGATTCCGTTGTTTTCAGCTTTCCGTATCTACCGTTGTTCATTATGGTCTGTGTTGTGCTGTTTATTTGCTTGAGCATACCAAGGCTGACTTATCGATTCGTAAGGAAGATGACCCTTGTGGAACGGTTGAGGGAAGCGGAGTAACAGGATCATGAACCCGGTTCTGGTTCATGATATAATGATTGTGGGCATAGCTTGAAGCTATGCCCACAATCACATTATATATTTTTCTGGCTTATTGCCATTAAAAGGAGCTGCTTGTTATTACGCCTGTCTTACCCATACCGCCATCTCGTTTTCCTTGCGGTTGCCCCATACATAGTAAGGAACAAAGCGCAGGCTGACAGGTGCTTTTTGAACGGAGGCTGCCGGATAATACAATCCCTGTCCGTCTTCTGCCGGCTGTTGGCGGAAGCCGTCCAGAAGTATGGACTGCACCGGCTCTCCGGCAACGGTGAATTCTTCGGTTCTTGCTGCCGAATGGCAGTCTGCTGTAAGCAGATGCAGATCAGCCCCGTTATCCGCTTCCTCCAGGCAATAAACGATGGGGCCCCTGGTGACGGCCACTTTTCCAATATCCTCACGCACTCTTGGGTCGGCCTGCAGAATTCGTACCTCCATGGAAAGGTCCAGCTCCAGGGCATCTCCGGTATTCCATACCTTTGTAATATACAGGTATCCGTCCTTGAGCTCAGCTCCGGCAGGATCGATGCCGCCCAGGGTATAGCTGGAGCTCCAGTCGGGAATGCGAAGAGCCAGTGTGAAGGGCACGCTGTCCCCGGACATTTCAATCCTCACCTTGCCGTTCCAGGGAAGGCCGGAGGAAATCGTAAGAGTCATAGTCTTAGCGCCTACCTGCTTTGTGATGACACTTCCCACATAAAGGTGCAGGAACAGGGCGTCCTCCCGCTCCGTGCAGGCATAGGAGCTTAAGGAGCTGAGAATTCTGGCCAGATTGGGAGGGCAGCAGGCGCAGCCGAACCATTTCTGACGGACCGGCTTCACATGGGCCTTCCGTGCATCCTTGTGACAGGCTTCCGGGTGTACCTCCAGAGGATTTACATAAAAGAAGCTCTTTCCGTCCAGGGCCATTCCGCTGAGAACACAGTTAAAAAGGGCCTTTTCCATCACGTCCGCATATTTGGAATCGGGCTTTTGCTCCAGCATTCTTCTTGCAAAGAATACCAGACCGATGGAGGCACAGGTCTCCGCATATGCGGTATCGTTGGGAAGATCATAGTGAAAGGAAAATGCTTCGCCTACGTTGGTGCCGCCGATTCCCCCGGTAATATAGAGCTTCTGGTTGACGATGTTCTCCCAGAGTGTTTCACAGGCGTTCCAGAGAGCGTCGTCCTCCGTCAGCCGGGCCACATCCGCCATACCGGAGTAGAGGTATACGGCGCGCACGGCGTGTCCTACCGCTTCGGTCTGCTCCCGCACGGGAAGATGTGCCTGATGGTAGTCATAGCGGAGGGCGTTGGGGTCGCCCTTGATTGCTTCGGGATGTTCCTTGTCAAAATAATAGGGGCGCCGGCCTCTTTCATCTACGAAGAAGCGTCCCAGCTCCAGGTATTTCTCTTCCCCGGTCGTTTCATACAGGCGTACCAGGGCCATTTCTGCAATCTCATGACCGGGATAGCCCTTGCACTGGTTCTCTCCGGGGCCGAAATGCGCCGCCGCATAATCGGCATACCGCTTTGCCGCCTGTAACAGCTTATCCTTGCCGGTTGCCTGATAATAGGCTACGGCTCCCTCGATCAAATGGCCCAGACAGTAGAGCTCATGATGATCCCTGAGATTGCTGAAGATCTTGTCCTTGCCGTTTAAGATATAATAGGTGTCCAGATAGCCATCCTCCTGCTGGGCGGCGCATACAATATCAATGGCGCTGTCTGCCAGCTGTTCCAGGGCCGCATCGGGATGCTGTACCAGGGAATAGCCCACTGCCTCAATCCATTTGTAGAAATCACTGTCCTGGAAGACAAAACCGTAGAATCTGTCCTCCAGGTGCTCCGGGTCCTCCGGCAGAGCCTCAAAGCCACGGAAGGTATAGGCGGGTTCCTGAAATGCGGTTCCCTGCTCTTCCTTGGTGCGGTTTAATTTGGCCGCTGTTTTGAAATTGTGCATGCAGAAGCTGGGGGCAGCTCCTTCTACCTTGTCGTTGAGGGCGGCCCACTGGTAAGGGATTACCTCTGTCCGGACCAGCTCCGTCCTGTTTTTCCAGAAAGCATCCGTAATCTGTACCTTCTTTAAAGAAAGGGGTGTACTGAAATTAGTTCTGTCCATACTTACCTCCGTTTTTATCATATGCCATCGTACCTTTTGCTGTATCATGGCATGAATTGGGTTTCATAAGCTGTATTTTAACAGGGTATTCTTGTAATATCCATTGCCAATGCGGAAAAATACATGTATAATGTGGAAAGAGAGTAACAGTTCAGTATGTGGCAGGGCGGAGAACATGGGGCTCCCTCATACACAGGACGGAAGACCCAGGAGCAAGGGAGGCGGAGTATGCCGATAATGGAAAAGATGGCGCTGCGGAAGATTACCAGCGCTAATTATATTACCTCTGTAAATGGAATGTATCATCCAAACCGCGTCATGGAGGAGCATGATTTCCTGTACATGCTGGACGGGGACTGGGAGATTCGTGAGGAAGAGAATACCTATGAGATGCACCGGGATGATCTGCTGATTTTAGCCGCAGGCCGCCATCACTGGGGGGACAAGCTGTGTACTCCCGGAAACCGGCATATGTATTTTCATATCCTTCCGACTCCGGGGGAGGCTGATTGGAAAAGAAACATGGAAGAAGCGGAAAGCTCCAATCTGTTTCTCTGTCCCACGCTGATACACTGCCAGAATCATCCTCTTGTACGGCAGTATTTTCAAGAGCTGATTGCCGCATACTGGTCCGAGGATTCAGAAAGAGAAAACCGCCTTTCCCTTTTGTTTAATCTCCTTCAGTGTGAGATAATCCGGATTCATTCGGCTGCCAAAACAGGAGGGCAGCCTGATGCGCTGGTGGAGGAGATTGCCCATCAGATCCGCTCCCATCCGCAGATATTATATACGGCAAAGGAGATGGCGGAGGCGCATTTCATCTGTGCCCGCACCCTGAATAACCGGTTTCATAAAGTCTATCAAAAGACCTTCTACGCATACCAGATGGAAACGAAGCTGGAGATGGTGCGCCAGTTTCTGACGTACCAGCCCGACGCCAAGCTGCATGAGGCGGCTGTCAACTTCGGCTTCTATGATGAATTTCACCTGAGCAAGGCCTTTAAGAAGCAATTCGGGAAATCGCCCTCCCAATTCCGAAGCTCCTACCTCGGCTGAGGCCATAACGGACCATCGGTGAAATCATTATCCTGGCTGAGTCTGCCGGTCTGTATGGAAACAGACGGAATAACATATCCTAGCCATAGAATGACACAGGCTGATCTGTAACGGTCGTCCTGTTGGAAAGGAAGCAGCTTCGATATGATAGATACCGGCACAGGACAGAAAACAGACCGGATGGAGGAATATATCCGCAGGCTGTTGGCATACCAGAGTATGCCGACGCTGTTAAAAGCAAAGCCGTCGGTTTTGGTTACCGCCAATAAAAAGTTAATAGGGAGCAGGAACCGGTTCTTTGACTTTCTGGGGGGATGTCTGAGGGATTTTGAATGCAGTTATCTTCCTTTGGGGGAGACCTGGGGCAGAATCTATCTGCTGTTATATTACGAGCCCTTGCTGAGGCAATCCCTTGGGGCAGGGCAGCCCGGCGCAAATATGCGCGGGGAATTCCTGGCTGCCTGTGGGTACGGAGAATGCCGGGAATCGGCGGGGGAAGCCCTGGAGCGGTTAAGGCAGCTCTACCGCGGTTATTGGGAGAACGGAGCCTTTCCCCATGAGATTGGGATTTTTCTTGGATATCCCCTTGCGGACGTCATGGGTTTTATTCAGAACCGGGGGAGGAATTACCTCTTATGCGGAATGTGGAAGGTATATCAGAGAGAAGAGATTGCCGCCGCTGCTTTCCGAAGCTATGGCAGAATGAAGGAGCAGGCGGTAGGTCTGTTGGAGGCAGGAAGCAATCTGGCCGGAATGTCTGATACGGATTACTCGGAGGAAAGAGCCTTCCTGAAGAAGCTTCTGGAGTATTGAGTATGAACAAAAGAAAAGATTAAGATTGGAGAAAAAGCAGAATGAACCTATGGATTCTATATGCAGTCCTGTCCGGTATATTTGTGAGCCTGCGGGAGCTCTATATTAAGAAGTTCATCAGACAATCGCCGGAGATGATCAGCTTTGCCACAAGATTTTACGGGAGCATCGTATTCCTGCTGATTGCCGCCCCCGGCAACCTGCTGCCGGGAGATCCCTTACAGGGCAAAATCAATATCACGAATCTTCCGGTGTTTGCCGGAGTTACTTTGGTTACGGTAGTAGTAACGGCAATTGCAACCTTAATCCGCCTAAGGCTGATTAAAACAGAAGAGCTGTCCCTTACCACACCCTGGCTGGGATGTGTTCCGATTTTTGTTGTGCTGTGGAGTGTGCTCTTATACCGGGAAGTACCGAAAGCACCGGCGCTGCTGGGAATCCTGCTGGTGTCTGCGGGAGCCTTTACCATTAATTTGCAGGGGAGAAGGCTGCAGATGAAGAAGGCCAGCTTATGGATGCTGTTTTCAGCCATTCTGCTGGGATTGACCACCTCCCTGGATAAAATTGCAATCGGGGCCTCTTCCGCCGTCACTTATTCCCTGCTATGGACCATTGTCTCAGCGGTATTCATGTATGGAGTAGTAAAAACCAGGACGAAGAAGGTGGTTGTTACAGACCGGCATCTGGTCGTGCAGGCAGTTCTGTGGGCGGGGGAATTCCTGTGCCAGATGCTTGCTGTTCAGAGTCTGAGTTCCCAGGCATCGGGGCAGACCTATGTAAAAACCCTGACGATGCTGAACATTGTTCTGACTACGGTAATCGGCGGTATAATATTCAAGGAGCGGGAGAGGGGAAGGCGAAGCCTGTCTGCCGTGCTGATCTTTCTCGGTGCGGTTATCGTGGTACTCTTCCGATGAAATGATACATAAGGAAAGCGGAGGCCATTGCTGCTCCCGCTGCCGGGAATGCCGGGTGATTAGAAGGAAGTTATCGAAAGAAGAAATCCTTCCACGCGGGAAAAAACAGGGAATTATTACGGATGCCGGGATAAAAAAGCTGCAGCGTATGGCTGCTTTCCGAGGAGTGTGGGAAGAGTACGGCTAGAAAGAGTGCGGTCAGAAAGGTCAGAAAGGGCAGAAAAACAGTTGACAGATCGGGCAATTGGATGTATATTAATATAAAATTATGAATAAATATGCAATCAAAGGGGCGGACTATGAAGAAGAAAATATTTGTTGACGGCTTATCAGGAACTACAGGACTGAAGATTCATGAGAGACTCAGCCTATATCCTGAGCTTGAGGTGATAGAAGCAGATTATGAGAAAAGAAGGGATCCCAGGGAACGGGCCAGATGCTTGAACGAAGCGGATCTGGTATTTCTATGCCTGCCTGATGATGCAGCCAGGGAGGCCGTGAGCCTGGTGGAGAATCCGGAGACCAGAATCATTGATGCCAGTACGGCGCACCGGACAGCACCGGGCTGGACCTATGGACTTCCGGATTTGTCAAAGGCGCACCGGGAAGCGGTTGTAAACAGCAAAAGGGTAAGCAATCCGGGATGCCATGCCACGGCATTCCTCCTGTTGGTTTATCCCCTGGTGAGCAGCGGCATTCTTGCACCGGACTGTCCTCTGACCTGCCAGAGCCTGACAGGCTACAGCGGAGGCGGCAAGGTGCTGATTGAGAAGTATGAGGCGGAAGAGGGAAGGAATCCTTATGCCAAAGCGCCGAGACCTTATGCGCTGAACCTTAATCATAAGCATCTCCCGGAGATGACAATCCATGCCGGCCTCTCCCAGGAACCGCTGTTTGTCCCGATTCTTGGTAATAACTACAAGGGCATGGGAGTGATGCTGCCCCTTCCCGGTCAGCTGCTGAAGAAAAAGCGGACGGCAAAGGAGCTGCATGAGCTGCTGGCCGGACATTATGCAGGGCAGAGCTTCATCTCTGTGATGCCGTATATGGAGGATTCCTGTTTATTTGACGGCGGGGTGGATATTACCGCCTGTAATGATACCAACCGGGCGGAGATCTTTGTCTTTGGAAATGATGCCAAGGGCATGGCAATGCTTCTGACCCGTATCGATAATCTGGGAAAGGGTGCTTCCGGCGCCGCGATCCAGAACATGAATCTGATGCTGGGCTTTGAAGAGGGGCTTCATCTATAATCCGGGCGTAGTCTGTCCCAGCCCCTCAAAAATCTGGAGCATATCTTGGGACAGGATGGGAATGTACAAGGTTTCCGCTAAAGAGCAGAATTTATCTACCATACATACCAGCAGGGCTTCCCTGCAGCGTGGGACGGCCCGGAGAGTCAGAGGCCACATGTGCGTTAATATAATATCCTCCTCCACAGAATTAAGAATAAAGTGTTTTCTTGCGTTATCGAGGGCAAAGCGGGGATGAAAGAAGCCGTGCAGCCGGTGGACGGGGTCAGGATCATGCCAGTCATAAAGGTAAAAATCATGCAGCATAGCCCCCCGTATCATACTTTTATAACGAAAGCGTATTGGCAGCAGGAGAGCCAGGCAATAGCTGTAATAGGCCACAACAAAGCAATGGGTGAGTGTTGTGGTATTGCCATGCTGGATGAACTTTTCCATCTCCAGAAGCTTTTCCTGCTGCATAAGCTCATGAAGGCTTCTGATGAATTTCTTTTTCTGTGCCGTGGTGATGGTCTTCACCGCCTTTCTTTCTAAACCTTATGATATAATGAAAGCGTAGTGAGCATGATACGAGCTTGCTCGTGATCATGCGATCGGAGCTGGAGATCATGAACGTGCCCCTTGTTCATGATATAATAAAATAACATAATTGAACATACCCGGAAATAGTTTTCTTATGAAAACGCCCTTGAAAATATGCGAAAGATGGGAAATACTTATGTCTTCTATGAAAAAGCTTCATATTCAGCCAGCAGCAGAGTCTGACATAAAAAGCATTGCAGGTATTGTGAAAAAATCCTTTGTACAATATTGCAATGCCATTGGAATCGATACAATGGAGGCATTGCAGGAAAGCGAACAGGATGTGCGAAGGGATCTGCTTCATAAGCATGTCTATGTGGCTTATTGGGAAGGGATTCCGGTGGGCTCCCTGCGTGTGGAAATCAAAGGGGAAAAGGCGTATATATCACGCTTTGCCATATTACCCGAGTATCAAGGTCTGGGAATTGGGAGCGAAATGCTTTCCTTTGCAGAAAAGTCCCTGGTTTCTTCGCCGGCAGAAATGGTTGAATTATATTCCGCTGTGGAAAACAGCCGGTTGAAGGATTTTTATCTCAGCAAAGGGTATCAAATTGCTTCCATTGAATGTTCAAAAGGGTATCAACGAGGATTGTTTCGAAAAACACTTCATAAAGTATAACCGGATTTTTATCTCAGGACGTATCCCTTTATTTATCATCTGCAATTTTCATAATATATTTCCCATTATACGTAAATTTACATCAATTGATCCGTATTAGTTACAGTTAAGCCTGTGAATGCCGGGGCACTATAGCCTCCAGAAGCCGCAGGCTTAACTATAGTGCATATTATGGTTAAAATGACCAAAACAAGTTGATAATTCCTGGATTTAGAGTTAAAATGACCATAAGAAGCAAGAATGGTACGGGAGGGTGTGGGGTATGGAACGGAAAGCGATGCAAACATCGGCAGCGGAACGGTTATCTTATGGAGGATTCTTTTTAGGGCAAAACATTATTTATGTGCTGCCATTTCAGTTTTTAACTTATTTTTATACGGAGTTTGTCGGGTTGACCTTAAGGGATACTGCGGTGCTGCTTCTGCTGGCTAAGGTATGGGACGCGGTGAATGATCCCATTATGGGAGCCATTGTAGACCGGTGCCAATTTAAGAAGGGGAAATTTCTTCCCTGGCTCAAGGTTGTAACCTACATATTGCCTGTGTCCCTGTTTCTGATGTTTATCAGGCCGGAGGGACCTTATCTTCTTAAGCTGGCGTATGCATATATTACTTATCTGATCTTTGATATGGTGTATACCATATCGGATTCCCCGCTGTTCTCCCTCTCTACGGTTATGACCAGCAATACCTACGAACGGGATAAGCTGATGGCCTACGGAAGGCTTGCGGCAGCCGTCGCAGCTATTACCAGTGCGGTATTTATGAGCATTAAGGCAGGCATTGGCTGGACCTGGGCTATGGGGGTCTATTGCCTGATTGCCTTTGTTGTGATGTTTCCCCTTCAATTTTTAGCAAAGGAGCGGGTGAAGTATCATAACAGCGAGGATCTGACCTTTGTGAAGATTTTCCGCTATCTGTTTAAAAATAAATATCTGCTGATCTACTTTACAGGCTATCTGGGAATAGAGATAACGAACACGATTCAGATCATTGCCGTATATTTTGCCAATTCCAATTTGGGGGATGAGGGAATGGTGACGGTGATCATGGCAATTGTCATCGTTCCGGTTATTCTGGTTGCCCCTCTCCTGCCGATGCTGATTAAGCGCTTCGGCAAGAAGAGGGTTACGGTATTCAGTTCGATTGCGGCGATTGTGCTAAGTGTTGTGCAGTATTATGCCGGATACGGCAATATGCCCCTGTTCCTGGCTCTTGCGGCTGTGCGGATTACCTTTATGCAGCTGCCGTTAATGCTGTATGGCATGTTTACCGCGGACTGCATTGAATATGGCGCCTATCACACGGGGGAGAGAACTGCCGGTATGGCTTTTTCCATTCAGACCTTTATGACGAAGCTGGGAGGAGCATTGGCAAATACCCTCTGTGTTGTGCTGCTGGGAGCCTTCGGATATGTGGAGCAATCCAGCTTCCAGACCGCAGGTGCCCTGGAGGGGATATGGATGATTCTATGTCTGATTCCTTGCATTGGGTACGTTGTGATGCTGATTATTATGGGAGTATACAAGCTGGATGAAAAGGAAGTGGCAAGAATGATGGAGGAAAATCAGAAGAAGCTGAGGGAAACAGAGGAGTAGAAGAATAGGGATGGAGACAGCTCGGTGTTCCATTCGCTGAGCGGTCTCCATCGGGGAGGTATTTATGAGTAATCATCTGGATTTTGAGAGCAAGATCAAAGAGGTTTATAAGAATCCTATCGGGCATGATGTGCTGCACAAGCTGCTGCTTCAGATGAAAAAAAAGGAGACCCTGCTGACCAATCCCATAGTCCGAAATATGAAATTGAAGACGGTGGCGAGACTTACAAGGAAAGCGCTGGGAGAGGAGTTCTTTCAGACCTTTTTGGAGCTGTTGAACAGCGAAGCCGACATCCCTGTGATGAAGCAGGGGGATATTGTCCGGGCCTGGTGGAAGGAGGCTGTGTTCTACCAGATCTACCCGAGAAGCTTCCAGGACTCGGACGGCGACGGGATAGGGGATCTTCGGGGGATTATCTCCAGACTGGATTATTTGAAGGATCTGGGTGTGAATGCAATCTGGCTGTCTCCCATCTATGATTCCCCAAATGATGATAATGGCTATGATATCAGGGACTATCAGGCTATTATGGAGGAATTCGGCACCATGGAGGATTTTCAGCTCCTGCTGGAAGAGGTACATAAGAGAGGGATGCGTCTGATCATGGATCTGGTGGTGAACCATACCTCGGATGAGCATCCCTGGTTTCTCCAGGCTCTTAAGGACAGGAATTCAAAATACCATGATTACTATCTTTTTCGAAGATCAGAGGACGGAAAGGAACCGAATAACTGGAATTCCTTCTTCAGCGGACCGGCCTGGAATTATTATGAGGAGCTGGATGAATGGGGATTGCACCTTTTCTCTAAGAAACAGATGGATCTGAATTGGGGGAATCAGGAGCTTCGTTCCGAAATTGCCTCAATGATCCGGTGGTGGCTGGAGAAAGGGGTGGATGGCTTCCGCCTGGATGTTATAAATTATATCTCAAAGAAGGAGGGCCTTCCCCAGGGAAATGAGAAAATCGGCGGCCTTATGGGATATTATGGCATTGAACATTATTATTACGGGCCGAAGCTTCACCAATACCTAAAGGAGCTGCGAAGGGAAGCCTTTGAGCCTTATAAGGCCTTTACGGTGGGGGAGACACCGGGGGTAGGGATGCAGATGAGCCAGCTTCTGAGCGGGGAGGAACGCGGGGAGCTGGATATGGTATTCTCCTTTGATCATTTGGAGACGCCGGGGCATGTGCGCTTTGATGATTATCGGTATGATCTGAACTACCTGAAGAAATATATGATTGACTGGATGGAGAATTATGGGGATCATTGCTGGATGTCCGTGTTTTATGAAAACCACGATAATCCCAGGATGATTTCCAAAGTTAACCCGGACCCGGCGGTCCGGGAGGTTCTGGGCAAATTGTTAGCCATGATACAGATGACACTGAAGGGTACCCCCTTTATCTATCAGGGCCAGGAGATTGGCAGTGTCAATCAGAGCTTTTCCTCTATCGAAGAGCTTCGGGATGTAGAGAGCATTAATTATTATAAAGAGCTTCTCCCTGGGCAGGGAGCGCAGGGAGCCTGGGATAAGATTATGAGCGGAAGCAGGGATCATTCCAGGACACCCATGCAATGGAGCAACGAGGAGCACGGGGGCTTTACAGAGGGAGAGCCCTGGATTATGGCAGGGAGGGATTATGAGAATTGGAATGTGAGGGTGCAGGAGGGGAATTCGGATTCTGTACTGAACTTTTACCGGGCGATGATCCGGCTGAGGAGAGATAACCCGGCTTTGGTTTATGGAAGCTTCCGGGTGGTGAACCGCAGAAGAAAGAATGTTTTTACCTATTATCGAACCCTGGGAAAGAGTGAATTCTATATGGAATGTAATCTCAGCGGAAAGTATGTGACAAAACCGTCGGCCGTTCCGGGACTTAAGAAAGTAATCTCTAACTATAGGATGGGCGGAAAGCGGCTTCGTCCTTATGAGGCTAATCTTTATCTTAAAATAAAGTAACCGGACTGATTATGCATGACTTATAACGTAGAAACAAGGGAAGCAGATAAGGTTGGAAGAGCAGAACCGTCTTCGCACCGGTAGAAGCGGGACATGGAGGTATGTATGGGTAAGGATTCAATTCAGGAAGAGAAAGACAGGATACAGCGTAAGGCAGGAGAGCTGGTTGCACAGATGACGCTGGAAGAGAAGGCGGGGCTCTGCTCCGGGCAGGATTTCTGGAATTTGAAGGCGATAGAGCGCCTGGGGCTGGATACTATCATGGTATGTGACGGGCCCCACGGACTCCGGAAGCAGGTAGGAGATGCGGATAATCTTGGATTAGGAGACAGTCTTCCCGCGGTATGCTTCCCTACAGCAAGCGCATTGGCCTGCAGCTTTGATACGGAATTGGCCAGGGAGATAGGAAGCGCTATCGGGGAGGAATGTCTTCAGGAAGAGGTCTCGGTGCTTCTGGGCCCGGGGGTCAACCAAAAGCGCAGTCCCTTATGCGGACGTAATTTTGAGTATTACAGCGAAGACCCTTTGCTATCCGGGGAGCTGGCTGCGGGAATGATTGAGGGAGTACAAAGCACAGGAGTGGGAACCTCCCTGAAGCATTTTGCGGTCAACAATCAGGAGAGAAGACGGATGACCATCAATGCGGTGGTGGATGAGAGGGCATTTCGTGAATTGTATCTGAAGGCTTTTGAAATCGCCGTTAAGAAGGGAAAGCCCCGGACTGTTATGTGTGCCTATAACCGCCTTAAGGGAGAATATTGCAGCGAGAATCGCAGACTGCTCACAGATATCTTACGGAAGGAATGGGGTTATGAGGGACTGGTGATTTCAGATTGGGGCGCGGTGAATGACCGGATTATGGGAATTGAGGCCGGAATGGATCTGGAAATGCCGGGTTCCATGGGAATGAATGATGCCAAGGTAGTGACTGCAGTGCGGGAGAAGAGGCTCTCGGAGGAGGCCTTGGACCGGTCAGCCTGCCGCGTGGCCGAATTAATTCTCCGCCAGATGGAGGCGAAGCAGCCGGGCTACCGCTATGATGCGGCAAAGCACCATGAGCTGGCGGTGAGAGCCGCCGAACAATCCGCAGTGCTGTTAAAGAATGAAGGAGAACTTCTGCCGGGGAATCCGGGTCAGAGTGCAGCCATCATCGGGTCCTTTGCCAAACAACCCAGGTATCAGGGGGCGGGCAGCTCTAAGCTCCATCCGGTAAGAGTGGAGAACGCTTATGAGGTACTGGAGGCGGAGGGAATGACGCTGACCTATGCCAGGGGTTATTATCTGGGAGCGGAAAGCAGGCGGAATGCCTCTGAGGAAGAGCAGCTGATCCGGGAGGCCTGTGAGGCGGCGAAAGGGAAGGATATCGTATATCTTTTTGCGGGATTGCCGGAGGGATACGAATCGGAGGGCTTTGACCGGGGTACGCTTATGCTGCCGGCGATCCAGGATCGTCTGATTTCTGCCGTGGCAGACTGTAATCCCAATGTTGCGGTAATCCTGCACGGCGGCGCTCCGATGGAGCTTCCCTGGTATGATAAGGTCAGAGGGCTTCTTCTTGCTTATCTGGCCGGAGAGGGCGTCGGAAGAGCGGCTGCCAATCTTCTTCTTGGCAAAGCGGTGCCTTGCGGCAAGCTGGCCGAGACCTGGCCTCTTAGTCTGACGGATTGTCCGGCATCCCGTTATTTTCCCGGAGGAAGGCATACGGTAGAGTACAGGGAGAGCATCTATGTGGGATACCGCTATTATGAGACAGCAGGAAAAGCAGTCCGCTTCCCCTTTGGTTACGGGCTGTCCTATTCAAGCTTTGCTTATTCGAATATCATTTTGGACCGGGAAAGCTGTGAATTTGGAGATAAGCTCCGGCTGGGCTTTACCATTACCAATCAGGGAAGCCGGAGAGCCAGGGAGACCGCGCTGGTGTTTATCAGCCACCGGAATGAGAAGGTGTTTCAGCCGGCAAAGGAATTAAAGGCATTTACAAAGGTGGAACTGGAAGCGGGAGAAAGCAGGCAGATCAGCCTGGAGCTGGATACCGGGGAATTCGGATATTATAATACCCTGATCGGGGATTGGTATGCAGAGAGTGGGGAATATCAGATTCTGGCAGGCCCTTCCGCCAGTCTTTGCAGCCTTCGGACCTCCGTTACTTTGAATAGCCCTTCGATGCCGCAGCCCGATCTGCGGGATCAGTCACCAGTTTATTATAGTCTTCCCAAAGGAGAATTTATTGCAGATGAGAAGTCATTTTCAGCCTTATATGGAGGGCCCCTGCCCTTGCATGACAGCAAACCAGGCAGACCCTATGACCATAACAACACACTGGAGGATATCGAACACACCCTGATCGGAACGCTGATTATAAAGGCAGCGGACCGGATGGCAAGGAAAACCGCGAAGAACTCCAGGGAAGAGGAAGGCATGATGTCAAACATGATCAAAGAAATGCCCTTCCATTCCCTTGTGGCATCCGGCGGCGGTGCTGTGCGGGAGGCGTGGGCGGAGGGCCTTCTCCTCCTATTGAACGGTGAAATTCTCAATGGTTTGAAGAAATTGCTGAAAAGGAAGGCATAGCAAATTGGTGTGAGACACCGTTTCTCTGCCGCAGAGGAAAAATTGACAGGACCTAATCTGCGGCGATATCGCCGGAATTCTCCAGCCGCTCCATCATCTCATGGAGGGCTTTCAGGAGAGTGCCGGAATATTCCGGGTCCAGATCCAGATTGCAGATTAAGCTCTTCGGGATATTGAGAGCATCCTCTTTGAATTCCAGGCCCTTGGAGGTTAGCTGTATATACACATTACGTTCATCGCTGGAGCTCCGGATTCGCTTTATGAAATCCTGAGCCTCCAGCTTTTTCAGCATGGGAGTCAGGGTGCCGGAATCCAGATAGAGACGGGAGCCCAGCTCCTTCACGGTCACATTGTCCTTCTCCCATAAGGCCATCATGATAATATACCCGGTATAGGTCAGGCCGAAGGGTTCCAAAAGGGCCTTATATTTTTTGATGATTTCCTTAGAACAGACATATAAGGAAAAGCATAGCTGATTATCCAGCATGAGTATATCATAAGCTCCCCTCTCCCGGCGGGGCGTTTCATCCCTGGATGAAGAAGTATTCATAGTACGGCCTCTCTTTCTGCTGATAAAATATATGGAACCCGATCCGGGAACATCCGGAAGGGGAATAAAATCCTTTGGATAAGTACTTGCAATTAGATTTTATACAATTATTTTGAAAAAGTCAAATAAAACTATTGACAAATACAAAAATATAGTATTAAATTAAATTGTAAACAATTTAATATTTAAAAAGCAGATATTAATACTAATCCGTAAGAAAAATTAGAATAAAGTCAGTGAAAAATGGAAACAACAGAAAGAGTTCAGAAAGAAAGGCAGGTAATTATTATGAGTAAATCGTTTCGTGAGGCAGTAGAGAGCCGCAGATCATATTATGCAATCGGAAAAGACAGCGGGGTGTCCCTGGAGGAGATCAAGGCAGTGGTTGACCACAGTGTGAAATTTGTCCCGGCTGCGTTTAACTCACAAAGCTCCAGAGCAGTGGTACTGTCGGGAGAGCATCATGACAAGCTGTGGGAGATCGTTCGTGAGACACTAAGAAAGATTGTTCCGGCAGAGGCCTTCGGATCAACGGAGGAAAAGATAAATTCCTTCAAGAATGGCCAGGGTACCATCCTCTTCTTCGAGGATCAGGCAGTGGTGGAAGGACTTCAGAAGGCTTTCCCGCTCTATCAGGATAATTTCCCTTTATGGTCGCTCCAGTCCAGCGGAATGCTGCAATTTACTGTGTGGACCGCTCTGGAGGAGCTGGGACTGGGAGCCTCCCTGCAGCATTATAATCCTCTTATCGATGAAGAGGTTCACAAGACCTGGGAGCTTCCGGGCAGCTGGAGGCTGATGTCCCAGATGCCCTTTGGAAATCCTCTGGATCAGCCGGGTGAGAAGGAATTTGGCCCCCTTGAGGATCGGGTAAAGATTTTTAAATAAGAGCAGCAAGGGGCCGTCCGGAAGGCGGTTCGTGAAAGGCCTGCAGTTCTATGAACTTTCCATATACTGAGGTATTATGGGGGTATAGAACTGCGGGCTTTTTGTTTAAGTAAATAAGAAAAGTAACCTAGAAAAGATAAAACGGTACAACAAATGATAATCCGGCTTGAGAGTTTATCAAGTATGAAATATAATGGGCTTATTGGCATAGATAAAGAGAAGGTATAGGAAAGCGAATGCAGAGAATGACAGAAGGGAAGAGTGATCGTGAAGATAAAGATATCCTACAAAAAGCTGGACTTTATAATCATAATTATTATGGCGATATTAATTGGAATTGGGTTATATTGCAAGCAGAAGGCATTTTCATCAAGTGAGGAACAGGCTTCCGACGTGATTAAGCAGCTGGCCGGCGTGTTGATTGGCTGCGTTTTGATCACTGTAATTGTATTGATTGATTATCACATTATTTGCGCCTTGTCCCCGGTTATGTATATTGCCATGCTCTTTATCCTGATACTTACCCTTGTCATTGGAGAAGATATTAATAATGTGAAACGCTGGATTGAATTATTCGGAATACAATTTCAACCTTCTGAGCTGGCTAAAATTGTAATAATTCTGTTCCTGGCTTTTTTGTGTAACCATTTTAGAAGGAAGCTGGATAAATTATATATGATCTTTCTTCTTGGGGCAGTAGTGGCGTTACCGATAGGATTAATCCTGTCAGAACCTCATTTGAGCTCCGGCATCTCTATTTTGTTTATTTTCGTCATCCTGGTATATACTTCGGGAATCAGCTACAGGGTGATGGGTGCTGCACTTACCCTGCTTCTGCCGGTAGTGGCGGGTATCCTGGTCAGTGTAATGCTGTTCAATGTCAAGCTGCCGTTTATTGAAAAATATCAGATTGGCAGGGTATTATCCTTTCTGTCAGATGAGGAAGAAGAGGAACTGGATCAAGATTTCCAGCAGCTTCAGTCCATAGACGCCATTGGATCAGGAGGACTTCATGGGAAGATGATTTCTCCGGATAGCGATGAGCAGCGGAAATACAGTAAAATCTATGCGAAGGAAAGTGATTTTGTTTTTGCAATTATTGGTGAGGAATTTGGCTTTGTAGGCAGCTTTGTCATAATCCTGCTTTATGCAATACTGGTAATCCGGTGCCTGATCCAATCCTCCCGCGCCATGGATTATATGGGTAAGCTGATCTGCATGGGTGTGACCGCCTATCTGGTGTTCCAGATCTTTGTAAATATCGGAGTGGCAGCCCAGCTTCTGCCTAATACGGGACTTCCTCTGCCGTTTATCAGCTATGGTCTAACTTCTCTGGTCAGCTCCATGATGGCCGTTGGGCTGGTGCTGAATGTTGGGGCCAGACAGAAAAGCAACGAAGATAGTACTTGATGTTGTTGTAAAAGAAAGGTATAATCGGAACGTGAGACAAAGGGTAAGGAAGCAATGATATCGTTAGGAGGAAGAACATGGCGAGGAGGTGCAGTCGTTTCATTATAATTTGGCTGATTATTCTGTCCTGTGCTATAATGGCTGTTGTGGAAACGGTTCTGGCACCGGGCTATAAGATGAAATCACTGGTTAAGATTGTCCTGTTTCTCGTTTTACCAACGGTCATTTTAGGAAGAGACAGGGAACTGGCTCTGACTGATATGTTTAAAATAAAAGGAAAGAGTCTGTTAAAATCAATTCTTTTAGGAATGGCTGTCTATTGCTTCATTCTCGGAGCATATTTTACTATTGGAAATTTTTTTGATTTTTCACAGGTAGCGGAGGCAATTACCAGCTCCAGCGGAGTGAGCAGAGAGGAGTTTGTATGGGTTGCACTTTATATCTCCTTTGTTAATTCGCTGCTGGAGGAATACTACTTCCGCGGAATTGGATTTTTAATGCTAAAGAAGGTCAGCTCCGGGCGTTTTGCGCACCTGTTCAGCGCTGCATTGTTTGCCCTGTACCATATTGCAATTATGGCCAGTTGGTTTAGCATTTACCTGTTTATTCTATTAATCGTCAGTTTATTTGTGGCAGGGCTTATATTTAACTGGCTGAATGAAAGAAGCGGAACGGTCTACCAATCTTGGCTGGTTCATATGTTTGCCAATTTTGCGGTGAACACAGTCGGGTTTATTTTATTCGGTATTATATAATAAAGGCGTAGTGAGCATGATGCAAGATTGCTTACGTTCTTCGATTGGAGCAGCAAGATCATGAATACTGTTTATATTCATGATATAATACGGTGAAGATAAAAAGGCGTTTGAAACGTTCTTACTATGAGAGAGACACAAAGAGGGGACACGGATTAAAACAAGAATCAGAAGTGTTCTCCGATAGGAAGAGGGTGAAAGCTATGTTACCGGCAGACAGAGAGAAAATGAATTATATTTATGTAGTATTTATCTCGACCAATACGGTTATGGGGAAAATGATCCGTTTGTTTACAAGAAACCGGTACAGCCATGTTACGGTTGCCTTTGAACGGGATTTGAGCAGGATGTATTCCTTTGCCAGATATCATATTAATTCGCCGATTCTCGGGGGTTTTGTCACGGAGCAGCCGGGCAGGTATCTGTATGGGGACCAGGATGTCCAGGTCAAGATCTGTGAGGTACCGGTGGAGCAGGAGGAATATGAGAGGATACGGGAGGAAGTGGAATTCTTCCGGCAGAATCGGGAGATTATGATCTATAATACGCTGAATGCCGTGCTGTCCCTGATGGGGAAGCGGCTGACCTCCGAGAATATGTATACCTGCCTGGAGTTCGCCACGCATTTGCTGCGTTATCCCGATATGATTAAGATACGGCAGCTGGAGAGACGGTTGGAGGATTATGTGGTATACACCGGGGGCCTTAGAGACACCGCTGTGTGGAAACGGGAATACGCGGATGAGGACGAATTCTTTCGGAGGCGGCAGATGATTGGTATTGCTTATGATACGGTATATCATTTCCGCAAGGTCGTAGGCAGGGTAATCCGTGCCTGAGCAGAAGCAGGAGGAGGGCGGACCGCTGCCTTCCGGCCGTGCAAGAATATTTAGAACAAATAAATATTAAGTGGACAGACGGTATATAAATAGGATATTATAAGGATAAATGCAATAGAGACAAAATGGGAAAGGAAGAAGAATTATGAACAAGGAATGGTCACTGGATATACTATATAAAGGGTTTCAGGACGAAGCATACCTTCAGGATAAGGCAAGGCTCCAGACTCTTACGGAGGAAATGGATGCCTTCAGCACCGGACTTGCGCAGGCAGCCGATGAAGAGGCGGCTTTGAAGAAAGCGGTTGACTATATGGAGCAATATGAGCTTCTGGCCAGCAAGCTGGGCAGTTATGTGGAGCTGAGGCAGTCGGTGAACACTGCCGACGGTGAGATTGCCAATGAGGTGAATGCCTTTGAAAAGCAGCTCAGCCTGTTCTCAAAGCCCAAGGCGGTAATTCATAAGTTTATCGCCGGAATCGAGCAGTTAGACGCTTATGTGAAGAAGAATCCAAAGCTTGCAGCGTATGAATTCTTATTTAGTGAATTGAAAAAGGAAGCAAAGTATCTGCTGAGCGATGATGTGGAGGAAGTGATTGCAAAGCTCAATATCAGTGCCGGGTCGGCCTGGAGCAGTATGCAGAGCTTTCTGACCTCTACCCTGGAGGTGGAATACCGGGATAAGATCATCACCTTCCCGGATGTCCGCAACCTGGCCTACAGTGAGGATGTGGAGGTTCGTAAGGACGCTTTTGCCGCAGAGCTGAAAGCTCTGGAGAAGGTTAAGGATGCCATCAGCTTCTCCCTCAACAGCATCAAGACCCAGGTCAACACCATCTGTGAGCTCAGAGGCTATGAATCTGCACTGGATATGACCTTAATGCAGGCAAAGATGAAGAAAGAGACCCTGGAGGCAATGCTGGAAGCTATTCGGGAGGCTCTGCCCTCCTTCCATAAATATTTGAAGCATAAAGCAAAAATCATGGGCCATGAGAAGGGACTTCCCTGGTATGATATGTTTGCTCCCATTGGTGAGACTTCCACTAAGTTTACTGCAGAAGAAGCCAAGGAATATCTGTTGAAGCATTTCAGAGGCTTTGCCGGTGATCTGGCAGATATGGCGGAGGAAGCCTTTGATAATGAATGGATTGACTTCTATCCCCGGAAAGGAAAGGTGGGAGGCGCGTTCTGCGCGAATCTTCCCTTTGTAAAGCAGAGCAGGGTTCTTACGAATTTTGACGGTTCCTTAAGTGATGTGGTTACGCTGGCTCATGAGCTGGGTCATGCTTATCACGGTCTGAATATTCAGGACCACCAGCCCCTTAACGTGGATTACAGTATGCCGGTAGCCGAGACGGCTTCCACTTTTAATGAGGCGGTTATTATGGAGGCGGTAATCAAGGAATCCACCGGCAGGGAGAAGCTTGCCCTGATTGAGAGCCAGCTTCAGGATGTGACCCAGATTATCTGTGACATCTACTCCAGATATCTGTTTGAGAGCGCGGTATTTGAGAAATGTAAGACCGGCTTCCTCTTTGCGGATGAATTGAAGGAAATCATGCTTGAGGCGCAGAAGACAGCTTACGGCGACGGGTTGGATCATGACTGCCTGCACCCTTATATGTGGGTGTTAAAGGGACATTATTACTCGGAGAATTTAAGCTTTTATAATTTCCCTTATGCCTTCGGGGGTTTGTTTGCCAGAGGTTTGTATGAAAAGTATAAGACAGAGGGAGAAGCCTTTGTTCCGAAGTATAAGGCATTGCTTCGTGCCACTACGGTAATGAGTGTGGAGGATGCCGCAAGGCAGGCCGAGATTAACCTGGAGGATCCTCAGTTCTGGAGAACCAGCCTGAGAACCGTCGAGGCACTGATTGAGGAATTTGTACAATTGGCATAAATGCTATGGTATTAGGGCCAGAAGCATGGAAGGTACCGGAGTGCAGTACCTTGCATTTTTTGGCCCTTTTCCTGTGAATAACAGAATTATGATTACAGGAACAAATTTATGTTCCTGCGGTATGGAGAAAAACAATGCATACAACGACTAACGAGAAAAGGAATGTATTCAATCGTGTCATTGATACAATTTCCGGCATCTTTGTGCCGGTCATCAATGTGCTGATGGCAGCGGCGCTTCTCAAGGGGGTGCTGCTGTTAATTGTCAATGCAGGGCTGCTGAAGGAGACCTCCGGGGCCTACCAGATCTTTTATGCGATATCGGATGGCTTTTTTCATTTTCTGCCCATCTTTTTAGCGTATACTGCTGCCCATAAGCTGAAGGCGGATCCCTTCACCGCCATGCTGCTGGCTGCGGCACTGGTATATCCGGATATTACGGATTATTTTGCAATGGGTGCCAGTCTGGACATCTTTGGAATCAAGGTGCCTCCGGTGAGCTATCCCTCCAGCGTGATACCAATCATTCTGGCAGTCGGGATGCTGCATTATGTGGAGCTGCCCCTGGAACGGCTGCTTCCCGGAGCAGTCAAGGGCTTCTTAAAGCCGATGCTGGCATTAATTATTGTTACCCCTGCCACTTTTCTGGTCTTCGGGCCTCTGGGAGCCATGGTGGGCGGCGGTTTGTCAGCCTCATATTCCGCTCTCTACAGCCTCAGTCCGGTGGCCGCAGGTGCGATCTTTGGACTGATCTGGCAGCCCGTGGTAGTCTTTGGCCTGCACTGGGGAATCGTTCCGGTGGTACTTGACCATATCAGTACCCTGGGGCGGGATTCCTTCCTGCCCCTGTGCGGACCGGCGGTGATGGGGCAGGCTGGAGCGGCTGTGGCGGTAAGCATTCTGACAAAGAATAAAAAATTAAAATCCGTGGCCCTGTCCGGTGCCCTTACTGCCATGCTGGGCGTCACCGAGCCGGTATTATACGGAGTAACGGTTCCCTTAAAGCGTCCGATGATTGCGGCCTGTATTGCGGGAGCCATCGGAGGAGCCATTGTCGGAACCTCAGAGGCGGGGGCGGTTGCCTTTGCCTATCCCTCTCTTACAAGCCTGGTGGTGTATTTCGGGAAGGGATTCTGGACTTTGGTCTTTGCAATGGCAGCGGGATTTATCATTAGTCTGATACTGACATTGCTGCTTAAATTTAACGAAGATTGAAGAAATAGGAAATAAAATATCACATAAAAGAGAAAAACAATCAGATACTAAGCTTGAGACAATTTGGCGGAATAGATTTTAAGAGCAGGAAAGGAGCGGGCAATGAGTCTGATTGATAACCAGCATCAGCTTCCGGAAGGTCTGGGCTTTCGCCTGGCGCTGGATATGGATGCAATGAAGAATTTTGTGAATTTGCCGGAGCAGAAGAAAGAGCAGTTAGTGGATTATATAAAAGGTTCGACAACAGGAGACGAGGCGAAGAACCGGGTTACGGAAGTGGTTCGCAATCTCCATGACGGGTCGGCTTTTTGACTATGATGGCAGGAACTTTTCGAAGGTCAAAATCATAGGTGATTCTTAAATTCAGTCTATACAAAGATGAAAATGCCCATGAAACAGATTTATCCGGAAATGGTTTCATGGGCATTTTTAATATTAGTTAATCATCTGAATCACTTGAGTTTGCTCTTGCGGAGGGGCGGCTGCAAAATATTTATACGAACAATTGCAATGCAGCCTGTGGTTAGATTGGAATTTTTAGTTCAATGATAAACAAATCCCCTTCCATTTTTGCCTCAATGGTTCCTTTTAATTTCTCCGTCAGGGTCTTGGCAATGGTCAGTCCCAGGCCGCTGCTTTGCCCGCTTCTGGACTGATCAACGGTATAAAAGCGCTCGAAGATACGGCCCAGATCTTCCTCTGAGATACCCTCCGCATCATTTATAAATTGAAGAACACATTGATCTCCGGTTACGAATTGCTTTATGGAGAAATGCTGCCGGGCATATTTTAAGGCATTCTGGATGAGATTATTAAGAATACGCTCCAGTTGGCTCCTGTCTGCGAGAAGGCGGCAGGGAGATTCCTCCAGAGAGATGTGAACCTGAATATGACGCTCTTCAAAGCTATGGTAGTAGGCAACAATTACTTCCTTTACCAGTCCCTGTACCAGTATCGCGGTTCGTTTTATGGGATAATCATCAGCCTGGATACGGGAAATTTCGTAAAAATCTTGAATAAAGCTCTGCAAAATCCGGGCTCTCCTGCGAATAATGCCCAGATATTCTTCTCTTTCCTGTACCGTTGTCTCTTCATCCTCTATTAAATCAAGATAACCCAGGATGGAGGTAAGGGGAGTCCGCAGATCATGGGAGATATTCTCGATCTCCTGGCGGATCTGCAGCTCTCTTCTTTCGTAGCGAATCCGTTCCAACTGCCTTGCCCGATATACAATATTAATCTGCTTCAGGAGCCTTTCCAGGCTGCAGTCGATGGAAGCGGTTTTCAGCTGGCGGTTGCTTTCGGGCTGATCCTCGATCTCCTCCATATCGCCGGCTGCCCGGCGGATTGCCCTATGAAGAAGGCAGAGGCGCGCAGCAAGAAATATGGATAATAAAATCAGAATAAGACATATATATTGCATCATTGCGCACCTCCCTTGCAAATTACTATTTAATTTCCTTCCTGCGGAATACAACGTAGCCGAGGATCACAAACAGAAGCATCTGGACAACTCCGGCAATCCAATAGTAATAATATCCGGTCGCTCCCTCCCAGGGCAGAATGAGATCGGAGCTATTGAAATCCATGTTATTGATGAGATTCCAGGGCAGGATTTTAGCCAGCATCTGAAAGAACTGGAATTTCATCCCCAGCAGATTGCAGACATAGGGGAATGCCAGCATCGTGGAAACAATGGCGGTAATGGCAGATCCGCTTCCCTCAAGGAGGAAGCTGAAGCAGTTGGTGACCGCAACCGCATAGAGGAAAAGCGGAAGAGCAGCTAAGACGGCTTTCAGAAGAATCTCCATCTCCGGACCATGGGAATGCTCCAGTAATCCATAGCCAGTCAGAAGATATAATCCGCAGATCACAATAAATGCGACAAAGGCATAGAGGATAGAGGAGATCAGCTTGCCAAAGTAGATATGCCCTCTGGAGATGCCATAGGAAATACTGTTCTTCATAGTGTGGTTTCCGTATTCATTGCCGAAGGCGATGGAAGTGACGGAGATGCATAGAAGGAAGACCATGGACAAAGAGGTATACAGCATCCCGAGGGAAAAGTTGGTGTTTGCATAAGGGAAATTCTTGCTGGTACCGTCAACGACAGCCAGCACAACATTGGAGCTGATCAGCAAGGCGGAACAGATCAGAATGAACAGATAGTTTCCCTTATTATGAAGCATACGGTAAGTTTCGCTTTTGATATAACTAATCATGGCTGACCCCTCCTACTAATTGAATAAAGTAATTCTCCAGATTGATTTCCCGCACGGTGATGGAATTCAGTTTGAGGCCGCGGGTTACGGCCAGCTCACTGATCCGGGATGGCTCATCCAGGTATTGTGAAATATGGATGGTATAATCGGGAGTTACCTGGTAAGAGGTGCAGTTTAATTCCTTTTCTAAAAGAGCGGTCATAAACTCCGGCTGATCCACCTTCAATTCAATATAACGGCCGCATTCTCTGGACAGAGCTTCGGCGGAGAGCTGTTTGATCATGATCCCCTGATCGATGAAACCATAGCAGGTGGCAAGGTTGGACAATTCGGGAAGGATGTGGCTGGATATTAATATGGTTATGTTCTTCTCCTGGTTCAGCCGGATCAGAAGATTACGGATTTCAACAATACCAAAGGGGTCCAGTCCGTTAATGGGTTCATCCAGCAGAAGAAGCTCCGGTTTATTCATCAGGGCCAAAGCCAGACCGAGACGCTGCTTCATTCCCAGGGAAAAGCTCTTATACTTCTTCTTGCCGGCATGGGAGAGACCGACCTCTTCCAAAGCCTCCGCTACGCAGTGCTTTCCGGGAATACCGCGCTGTATCCGGTAGTATTCCAGGTTCTGCTCCGCCGTCATATTGATGTAAAAGCTGGGAATCTCGATGATGGAACCAATACGCCTGCGCCCCTTGCTCAGACCTTCCGGTGAGGAAGCGCCGAAGAGGGATACCTGGCCCTCATCAGCGAATGCCTGGCCGCTGATGGATCGCAGCAGGGTTGTCTTGCCGGCACCGTTTTTGCCCACAAGGCCGTAGATATCCCCCTGTTTTACGCCCAGGCTGACATTGTTTACGGCGGCTATGTGGTTGTACTTTTTTGTTAGGTTTGTAGTGGATAAAATGACCTCTTGCACTTTTATACTCCTTTCAAATTCACTATCATTAATTTGTTTCTTATGGCAATTATAGTGACGGAACTTTAATAAGTCTTTAATAAAGTTTAAAGAAAGTATAAAGATGCTTTACATGGTATCCATGGTAAAGCCAATTCCCCACACGGTCTTAATATAGGAAGCATCGTCATATTCCTTTATCTTTTTGCGGACATTGCTGATATGGACATTGATGGTATTGTCCTCTCCGTAATATCCGGCTTTCCAGACATCCTGGTAGAGCTGTTCCTTGGTGAAGACCCGTTCGGGAGACTGGAGCATCAATAATAGAATCTCATATTCATAGGCAGTCAGGGATATGGAATGTTCCATGACCGTTACTTTTCTTGACAAGGGACATAGGCTAAGCTGCTTAAAACGGTAGATGGTTTCCTCCGGGGCTTCCTCCGTTCCCGGGTGCTTCCGGCTTCTCCTTAACAGGGCACCGATTCTGGCCAGTACTTCCTCTCGTTCAAAAGGCTTTGTGATGTAATCGTCCGCACCGTCCTTCAGGGCCTTCACCTTATCCTCCAGGCTGGTTTTGGCTGAGATCACCATAATGGGCACCTGGGACTGCCCGCGGATCTCCCGGATTAATTCTTCGCCGGCCACACCCGGCAGCATCAGATCCAGGAGAATCAGATCAAAATGATCCAGCCTGAGCTGGAGCCGGGCCTCCGTACCGGAGTAAGCAGAGACCGCCTGATACTGCTCCCGGGTCAGATATTTGCATAGAATCCGGTTGATATCCGCATCATCCTCAATCACTAATATTTTCTCAAACATAATTTTCCCCCATCCCTGTGCATCGAAATCCTGCTCTAAGCTGAAATTCTTTATTCTTATAAACGAATTTCCCGGCATTGTTTCTTCAAAAAGGGAGCGTCATATTCAACGCTCCCTGATTCGTCCGCTTTCTTATCTGGCCTTGCCCATATAGAAGAGGGCAATTGTGCCGGGGCCGGAATGGGCTCCGATGGTGGGACTGACATAGTTGATCAGAATGTTCTGGATTCCAAAGCGATCCTTTACCAGATCTGCCACAAACTGTGCGTCTTCTATACTGTCCCCGTGGCTGATGAAGATGATGTCGTTTTGTTCACTGTCCTCCGGCAGGCTGGCCTCCATCCGGTCAACCAGGGCAATCAGTGCCTTCTTACGGCCTCTTACATTGTGCAGCGGAGTGAGCCGTCCCTCGTCATCAACGTGAAGCACCGGCTTCACATTGATCAGAGTTCCGATGATGGCGGTAGCCTTGGATACTCTTCCGCCGCGATGGAGATGGTGAAGATCGTCCACAGTAAACATATGGCACAGGTTTAATTTATGCTTCTCCAGCCAGTCGGCAACCTCGTCAATGGAATGGCCGGCATCCTTAAGCTGTATGGCTTTATGCACCAGAAGCCCCTCACCGAGAGAAGCAGAGAGTGAATCGATTACAGTCACCCTGGTTCCGGGACGCTCGTCCATCAATTCCCTGGCAACCGTGGCAGCAACGGAGCAGCTTCCGCTCAGAGCGGAGGAAAAGGCGATATGGAGGATATCATAGCCTTGATCCAGAAGTCCGGTAAATATGGTTCGTGCTATCTCGGGATTTACGGCCATGGTGGTAGGCATTGCCCCGCCTCTCATTTTATCGTAAAATTCCTTTGGCGTTAAGAAGGTCTTGTCCCCATATATAACACCGTCAAACGTATAATATAAAGGCAGCAGCGAAATATTATGCTGTTGTAAATACTCCTCCGGTAAATCACTGGTGGTATCGGTAGTGATGATATACTGCTTCATGTTATTGCACCATTCCTTTCTAAATTCTTTTGGATAAACGCGCGTGAACTAATCTGCTCATTGTGGACATTATACCATGATACCCCTATCTGTTTCAATGGGATTTCCATAATTTGAGTTGTGAAAATATTCGGAGGAAATTCGGACGGAAATACTGTCAAAAATATCGATAGAAATATCAGGGAAAAATATTGGTAGAGCTTTATAATCCCGCAAAATACGGATTAAGGTATAAAAAACAGAAAGCGGGATATGCTGATTACAGTGGAAACAGAGAAACAGATAACTTCGGATTGGAGTTATCGCAGATGGAACGGAGGAATCACAGTGCTGCAGACAATACAGGAGACAGCAAGAATGATGGAGATGCTGCCGGAAAGCGAGCAGGAATTGACAAAGCAATTCGTTGCAAGGCTGGTGCAGGCGCGGGATCCGGAGTTCTCAAGGCTTGGACCGGGGGAAAGGGAGAGACTGGAGGCAATGGAGAAAGAGCCTGGTGTACAGTAATGCAAAAAAACTCTTTTCTTATGAAAACATCTATGATATAATGACATGAAGTTAATAGATGCTAAGGAGGCACAAGGAATGAAACATATTAAGACCTTAAACACAAGAAACCTGAAGGATACCATGAAAAAGGGCGGATGTGGAGAATGTCAGACATCCTGCCAGTCAGCATGTAAGACATCCTGTACGGTTGGCAACCAGAGCTGTGAGAACAAATAAAGAGTCAGTATATGGAGGTGTCTTAAGGAATGATACATACCTGGGACACCTTCCGCTATGTGGGGCTGTCTCATAATATTTTCGCGTTCACCCGGGAAGATATTATCAGACAGTCCCATTCGTCGTGGCAATGTCGGAAGACAACCCATAAGTTTGAGGAGGAATAAAGTGATACATCAATATAAAAATAACGGATACAATATTGTGCTGGATGTAAACAGCGGTATGATTCATGTGGTGGATGAGCTGGCCTATGATATCATTGCCCTGTTTGAGAAGCAGGAACCGGAAGCGATTCTGGAAGCAATGCTGGAGAAATACTCGCAGCCGGAGAATCTGGCCCTGATTGCCGATGAGGAAGAGGAGAGAGCGGAGCTTTCCGGCAATCAGGAAGCCCTGAAGGCGCTGATCCAGGGAGCCATCAGCGATGTGACGCAGCTGAAAGAGGATGGTGCCCTGTTTACAAAGGATATCTATGAAGAATACATCAAGGACTTCAAACAGCGTTCCACGGTTGTTAAGGCTCTTTGCCTTCATATTGCCCATGACTGTAATCTGGCCTGCAGGTACTGTTTTGCAGAAGAAGGGGAATACCGGGGACATCGTGAATTAATGAGCTATGAGGTGGGCAAGAAGGCCCTGGACTTCCTCATTGCCAATTCCGGCAGCCGCAGGAATCTGGAGGTGGATTTCTTCGGTGGGGAGCCTCTGATGAACTGGCAGGTAGTGAAGGATCTGGTTGCCTACGGAAGGGAGCAGGAGAGCATACATAACAAGAAATTCCGTTTTACCCTGACCACCAACGGTGTTCTGCTCAGTGATGAGGTCATGGAATTTGCCAATCGGGAAATGAGCAATGTGGTGCTGAGCATCGACGGCCGTAAGGAAGTCAATGACCGCATGCGCCCCAGCCGCAACGGCAAGGGAAGCTATGAGCTGATCCTGCCCCGATTCCAGAAGCTGGCCGAAAGCCGTAACCAGAACAATTATTATGTCAGGGGAACCTTTACCCATAACAATCTGGATTTCAGCGAGGATGTGAAGCATCTGGCAGACCTGGGCTTCAAGCAGATCTCCGTAGAGCCGGTGGTAGCCCTGCCGGAAGAGAGCTATGCCATCCGGGAAGAGGATCTGCCGGTCTTATTCGAGGAATATGACCGCCTGGCGAAGCTGATGCTGGAATATAAGAAGGAAGGGAAGGATTTTAACTTCTTCCACTTCATGATTGATCTGACGGGAGGCCCCTGCGTTGCCAAGCGTCTGTCGGGGTGCGGCTCCGGGACGGAATATCTTGCAGTAACACCCTGGGGAGACCTCTATCCCTGCCATCAGTTTGTAGGAAGAACAGAATTCCTCATGGGAAATGTAGACGATGGAATTGTGGAGCCTGAGCTTCGGGAGGAGTTTAAGGTGTGCAATGTATATTCAAAGGAAAAATGCAGGAACTGCTTTGCCAAATTCTACTGCAGCGGGGGCTGTGCGGCGAATTCCCATCAATTTCACGGCAATATCAATGATGTATATGATATCGGCTGTGAATTGCAGAGGAAGCGTGTGGAGTGCGCCATTATGCTGAAGGCTGCCGCAGAGGAATAATTCTGCAATGCAGCGGAACGGAGAACGGGTGGAGAACTGGGTAATTAAAAATAAGAAAGCGGATTTTGACCGCATTGTGAAGGAGTGCGGCGTGAGTGAGGTTCTGGCACGCTGCCTTGTCAATAAAGGGTTGGAGGAGCCGGCACAGATAGAGGCCTTTCTGCATCCCAAGCTTGCTGATTTACATAATCCCTTCCTGATGAAGGAGATGGAAAAAGCCTGTCAAATCCTGCGGCAGAAAATTGCCCAGGGCAAGAGAGTGCGGATTATAGGGGACTATGATGTGGACGGTGTCATTGCAACCTATGTGCTGTACCGGAGCCTGAAGCAGCTCGGTGCTCTGGTGGATTATGAGATTCCGGACCGGATCCGGGACGGCTACGGAATGAATAACCAGATGGTGGATACTGCATATAATGAAGGGATTGATACCCTTCTGACCTGTGACAACGGAATTGTTGCCCTGGAGCAGGTGGAGCTGGCTAAGAGTCTGGGAATGACGGTTATCATTACGGACCACCACAGCCTGCTGGAGATTGCAGAACAGCCGGATCAAGAGGAAAGCGTTATAGAAGAGGCCGTTGTGGAGCAGACCGATTTGGAAAAGGCAGTTTCAGAAGCGGCGGCTACGGAGCAGACGGTATCAGAAAGAGAAAAGTCAACTTCCGAAGATTTGCCGATCTCGGAGATGGAGATGCCGGAAGGCGGCGAGGCGGCCCGGCTTCTGGTTCCGATAAAAGACGGCAGTAAAGTTCACTGTATGGACAAGGTGCGTCTGCCTCAGGCGGATGCGGTGGTCAATCCGCACCGGCCCGATTGCAGCTATCCCTATAGCGGACTGTGCGGCGCAGCCATTGCTTACAAGCTCTGCTGTGCCCTGTTTACGTATGATAATCCGGAAAACCGGGAAGAATTGGAGCAGGAGCTGTTATCCTATACTGCAATTGCAACGGTTTGTGATGTGATGGAGCTGACGGGAGAGAACCGCGTTATTGTAAAGCATGGCCTGGAATTGCTGAAAGAAACAAAAAACAAAGGCTTGCTGGCATTGATGGAGGTAAGCGGCATTGACCGGATGCAGCTGAGCGCCTTCCATCTCGGCTTCGTCATCGGCCCCTGTCTCAATGCCTCCGGAAGGCTGGATACCGCGAAGAAGGGCCTTGAGCTTTTGCTGGCCGAGACGGAGGAGACCGCTCTGGCTATGGCAGAGGAGGTTCGCGGTCTGAATGAGCTTCGCAAGGAAATGACTGCCCGGAATGTGGAAAAGGCGGTGAAGCTCATTGAAGAAACCCCTTTGCAGGAAGACAAGGTTCTGGTGGTCTATCTGGAGGATTGCCACGAAAGCATCGCTGGAATCATCGCAGGGCGGATCAGGGAGCGTTATCACCGGCCGACCCTGGTGCTGACCGATGCGGAGAACGGAGTCAAGGGCTCTGGACGGTCCATCGAGCAGTATAATATGATCGAGGAGCTGAGAAAATGTCAGGACCTGTTCCTCAAGGTGGGAGGACATCCCATGGCGGCAGGTCTGTCCCTGGTGCCGGAGAATGTGGATATCCTGCGGAGGGAGCTGAATAGGAATACCGCCCTTACCTGGGAGATGCTGGTACCCAAGGTGTCCATTGATATCCATCTGCCCCTGGGATACATCAATGAGTCCCTGATCCATGAGCTGAAGCAGCTGGAGCCCTTTGGCAAAGGGAATGAAAAGCCTCTGTTTGCAGAGAAGGAGCTTCGGGTAAAATCCGCCTTCATCATTGGCAGGAACGCCAGCGGTATCCGGATGCAGCTGATCAATAAATACGGCAGAGAGATGGAAGCGATTTATTTTGGGGATGTGGATGAATTCTTTTCCCATATTGCAGCGGCCTACGGTGAAGAAGAGGCACAGAAGCTCCGCACCGGCAGAAGCCTGCAAGCCGCCCTGGCAATCACCTATTTTCCTAAAATCAATGAATATAACGGCTTCCGGAATGTGCAGCTGGTCATCCAGAATTATCGGTAGTTTCTGGAAAATACGATGATTTTCCTGGTTTTGTGTCATTTTTAAGTAAAATTTTCAATGGATGAATGAAATATTCTTTACGAATTGTTGCAACTAGTGATATAATAAGCATCTATAAAAGAAGAATGCGGATGATGTAATAAATTGCAGGTAGGGGAACCCTAAGAAAGGCAAGGTTTTAGAATGAAGAAGGTAGAAGAGTACGTAAGAAGTATACCGGATTTTCCGGAGCCCGGAATTATATTCCGTGATGTTACCAGCGTATTGCAGGACAGGGATGGGCTGAAGCTGGCCATTGATCAGATGCAGGAGAAGCTGGCAGGAGTTGAGTTCGATGTGATTGCGGGGCCGGAATCCAGGGGATTTATTTTTGGCGTTCCTATTGCTTATAATTTGAATAAAGCCTTTGTGCCGGTGCGCAAGAAGGGGAAGCTGCCCTGCGAGACCGTTTCCATGGATTATGACCTGGAGTATGGCAAGGCAACCATCGAGATGCACCGGGATGCCATTAAGCCGGGGCAGAAGGTAGTGATCATCGATGACCTGATTGCCACAGGCGGCACCATTGAAGCCATTACCAAGCTGGTGGAGATGCTTGGGGGCGAAGTGGTGAAGATTGTATTCCTCATGGAGTTAATGGGCTTAAATGGCCGGAAGAGGCTGGCCCAGTACGATGTGGATGCCGTGATACAGTACGAGGGACACTAAATAAAATAGTATGTTATTATTGAAATAAATGAATCAGCTTCATTGGCTCTGCAGGGAAGGGTGGTGATGATCATGGAAGAATTCAAGGAAGTAACAGGGAAAGAAGAGACGATCGCGTCGGTAACGCTCAAGGCACCGGCTGATTTTACTGCGCCGGAAGCCCTGTATCAGAAGCTGATCGATAAGATCCGAAGCTATCACCCTTCCGCGGATATTTCCATGGTGGAGAAGGCGTACCGTCTGGCGGGAGACGCCCACAAGGACCAGTTCCGCAAATCAGGTGAGCCCTATATCATCCATCCTCTGTGCGTTGCCAACATTCTGGCGGAGCTGGAGCTGGATAAGGAGACCATAGTCGCCGGAATTCTGCATGATGTTGTGGAAGATACGGATTTTACCATAGCCCAGATTGCCACTATGTTCTCGGAGGAGATTGCGCTGCTGGTGGATGGTGTTACCAAACTGACCAAGTTAAATTACGACATGGATAAGGTGGAGCTGCAGGCGGAGAATCTGAGAAAAATGTTCCTGGCTATGGCGAAGGATATTCGTGTTATTTTGATTAAGCTGGCAGACCGCCTTCACAATATGCGGACCTTGAAATACAAGGAGCCTTACAAGCAGCGGGAGACGGCCCGGGAGACCATGGATATCTATGCTCCCATTGCCCAGCGTCTCGGTATCTCCAAGATCAAGATAGAGCTGGACGATCTGAGCCTGAAGTATCTGGAGCCGGAGGTTTATAAAGAGCTGGCAGAGAAGATTTCCATTAAGAAAAGCGAGCGCCAGGCATATATTGATGATATCGTTAACGATGTCCGCAGCCATATCGAGGAGGCCGGGATTTCGGCTAAGATTGACGGGCGGATTAAGCATTTCTTCAGCATTTACAAGAAGATGGTGAACCAGGATAAGACCCTGGATCAGATCTATGATTTATTTGCGGTTCGGATTATTGTGGATTCCTTAAAGGACTGCTATGCGGCGCTGGGGGTAATTCATGAGATGTATAAGCCTATTCCGGGGCGTTTTAAGGATTACATCGCCATGCCCAAGCCCAATATGTACCAGTCTCTTCATACG
>JAEWYQ010000024.1 GCA_023395555.1 Bacillota bacterium | reverse complement strand
AAATGGATGTACCAGCAATGGTGAGGTGAACTCCTCATAGAATTAAGAATATCCATCCATCTATATCATAAAAAAGAATAAGTCTGTAACCACATTTTTTTGGCTACAAACTTATTATACGAGGAGACCGTAACATGAAAAAAGCATGGGAATTTGAATATGAGACAATGCAGAATTCACAGCCTGTCATCTTGGAGGAGGACGAGCAGGGATGGAATTTTGCTGATAAAGTAGAAGAAGTGGAAGACGAATTGATTAAAATGAAATGGCACAGTAATGTACCCGGGTCAGGTGCAACGGAGCATGTCATTATTGCTGCCATCCAGGATACAGAAAATATGGGCTATGATGTATCTGAGGCCGAGAAGCTAATGGAGGAAGGGATTGCATGCTCAGAGAAAAATGATATTCTTGGAATGGCGCGCCTGGGCTGCAGGGTATTTAACCGTTTGTCTAACGCCCCCAAGCTTCCTGCCCACCCCTATTGGTCATATAAAGTTTATGACAGCTTTGATAAAATTCTGGAAGAGGTATCCTTACCTATCTATTCCTATGATACTTCCAAACCGGATTATTTAGAAAGCACCTACTATGGATGGATGGCACAGATCTGCGCCGGAGCAGTCGGAACTGCAGTGGAAGGCTATACAACTGAGAATATTAGAAAGGTGTTTGGTGAAATCAATGGATATGTCAGGAAACCAAATACCTATAATGATGATATTACCTATGAATTTGCCTTCCTTAAGGCATTAGAAAGAAGGAGGCAGAATCTAACGGCTTCTGATATAGCGGAGGAATGGGTGGCTCTCGTACCTATGGGCTGGTCGGCGGAGGATGTGGCTATTAAAAATATTAAGCTTGGGATCTATCCCCCGGAAAGCGGTTATCAGAATAACCCTTACAGGGAATGGATCGGTGCGCAGATGAGGGGAGCGGTATGCGGCATGGTAGCTCCCGGCAATCTTCAGAAGGCGGCCAGATATGCTTACATGGATGGAACCGTCTCGCACTATAATAATGGGATTTTGGGTGAAGTCTTTAATGCATTATTAGTTTCCTTAGCATATGTTAAGTCGGATATAAGAGAAATTATTGAGGAAGTAATAGAGTGTATTCCAAAACAGAGTGAGTATTATGAATTCATAATAACGGCATTAGAGTATTGTAAGAAGCATAAAGATTGGGAAAAGGCCTGGAAAGCATGTGAGCCTAAATTCATGAAATACAACTGGATACATGCATATCCCAATGCCATGGCTGAGGTCATTGCTCTATGGTTTGGAGAAGGTGATTTTGATAAGACCATGCATATCTCTTGTATGCAGGGCTATGATGTGGACTGCAATGCGGCCCAGATAGCAACCGTATTGGGAATCATACATAAGAAGGACACCTTAAAGGAACATTGGACAGAGGGAATTGGAGATGTGCTTCAAACCTATATGAGAAATTATAAGACAATCAGTATACAAGATCTTGCTAAACTCACCGTATCCTTAGGCTCAAATAAGTAGAAAGAAGGTAGCCAAATGAAGGCATACATAGTTGGAAGTTTAAACATGGATCTGGTTCTGAATGTGGACAGAATGCCCCGGCAGGGTGAAACGATGTTTGCTGATTCCTTCTTCCAAAATTGCGGAGGAAAGGGAGTAAATCAGGCAGTTGCATGTGCCAGATTAGGGTCTGCTGTTTCAATGATAGGAAAAGTCGGCAGTGATGGCTATGGACAGAACTTCCCAAAGCGGGATTGCATTTATCCTTGTCAATAACGGAGATAATCGTATCATTTTGGAAAAAGGAGCGAATGACCGGCTAACAAAAGAGGATGTTGATGCGGGGTTAGAAGAGGCTGGGGAGGGGGATATTCTGGTTTTGCAATTGGAGGTTCCGCAGGACATTGTATTCCATGCGCTTAAGACAGCAAAGCAAAAAAAGATGATATCCATACTTAATCCGGCCCCGGCTGCTCCTTTAGCTAAGGAGTTGCTTAGCATGGTTGATATCCTGATACTGAATGAAACTGAGGCAGCAGCCATCACCGGTATTCAGGATGAGGATCAATGGATGAAAGCTTTGCAAGGGCTTGGATTGTCAAATATCATTCTGACGATAGGAGACAAAGGTTCCATTACGAGTATTCACGGCATATGTGAGCATATACCTGCCAGACAGGTTAAGGTAGTTGATACAACGGCTGCCGGGGATACCTTTATCGGAGGTATTGTATATGCCCTGCAACAGGGCTTTGATCTTATGGAAGCCAGCCGGTTAGCTACAGTTGCCGCGAGTATAACGGTAACCAGAAGGGGAGCCAGTCAGTCCATACCTACTTTGGAAGAAGTGCTGGAAGGCAGCATCGCAGTCCAATTACCTGATCCGATATGAAAAGGGGCTGTCGGGAAATAGATGCTCCTTATCGGATAAGTTTAAAAATCAAAGTACATAAAAACAACCCCGGGTAATTTTTCAGAGCTGCGAAAGCCTGATTATCACGGGGTTGTCTCTATGTGGGGCTGAACGGGTTAAAAAATCTAATTTCCCGACAGCCCCTTTTCTTATGTAGGCAAAGTTTCTCTGAGAAATCGATAATAAATCTCTGAGAAAATGTATTGACAACGTTGTCACGACATGCTATCATATGTTCATGACAACGTTGTCAAGAATACAAACAGAAGTGGAGAGTCATATGTTGTACTACAAAGCACAGGATGGCGTAACAGCGGATATTATTCCGTATTATGAAAACGGTCACTATTACTTGTTCTATTTGCATGATTTTCGAGATAAAGCAAATAAAGGCGAAGGGACGCCATGGAGGCTGATCAGAACCAAAGACTTTATTGAGTATGAAGAGTTCGGAGAGGTGCTTCCAAGGGGGACGGTGCAGGAACAGGATCTGTATGTATTTACCGGTTCGGTTTTTAAGGAAGCGGAAGGGAAATATCATATTTTCTACACCGGTCACAATCCGCATCTGAGAGAGCGGGGATATCCGGAACAGGCCGTGATGCACGCAGTCAGCCCTGATCTGATTCACTGGGAGAAGGTGAAGGCGGATACGTTTTATGCACCGGCAGAGGATTATGAAGAGCATGACTGGCGCGATCCCTTCGTATATCCGGATGAAGAGAAGGGCTGTTACAGGATGCTGCTGGCAGCCCGATTAAGACAGGGTGACAGGGTAAAGCGAGGTTGTACCGCATTATGCTCCTCCAAGGACTTAAAGACATGGAAGGTAGAAGAACCGCTATGGTCTCCGGATGCCTTTTTCACCCATGAATGCCCTGACTTATTCCGGATGAACAGGGAGAACTATCTGGTTTACTCGGAGTTTACCGACCGATGTGTGACCAGGTACCGGGTATCGGATACCGATGAGAATTGCTGGAGGTCAACGGAGGATGATGCCTTTGACGGCCGCGCCTTCTATGCAGCCAAAACTGCTTCGGATGGCGGCAAACGTTATGTGTTTGGCTGGGTTCCCACAAAAGCGGGTGATAATGATGACGGAGAATGGCAATGGGGCGGTAATCTGATGGTTCATGAGGTGTTTCAGAGGAAGGACCGATCCTTGGGCTGCCGGATACCGGACACGATTAAAAACCACATTAAAACCTTATACTATTCTGAGGACAGAATATGCTGCGGTAATGAGCAGGGCTTTGCGTCCCGCACCTTAACAAAGGTTGAGGCGGATACCTACCGCATCTCTGCGGATATCATCATTTCCCGCAATAACGTAAATGCGGGAATATTGTTAAGGCACGATACAGAAGAGGATTTCGCTTACGGATATAAATTGGAAACAAGCAATAACCGGATCGCCTTTGGGATGGTGCCCAACACCCCCTGGGGCAGAGCGAATTTTACCAATGTGGAAAGGCCGGTTTCATTCATTCCGGGCACAAGGTATCATTTGGATATGGTTGTCGAAGGTGATGTGTGTGTATTGTATCTGGATGGAGTGGCATTATCATCGCGGATGTACATGAAAAAGGATAATGGAATCAGCATATATTCTGAAAATGGAGAGGTGCGGTTGGAGAATGTGGAGGTATTTACGGTCTAAGCCGGAAAAAGGCAATAAACACATAGGATTATTAATTGCCGGAGTGCTTATGGCTGTGGCAGCAGTGATTATTATCTTATCCATCGGGGGGATACATAAAAAAGTGGTAAGAATAGAAGAGAAGACTTTAGCAAAAGAGTTCAAGCTGGGAAAGCTGGTGGAACCCGGCGAAGAGGCCAGGCCTAAATTACACTATATCGGCAGGAAAGGATATTTTGGTGATGCTCACCCGGTGTATCATAATGGAACATGGTATGTTTATTATCTGGAATTGCCCTTTAACACCAAGAACCGCGGGGCTTTAGAGGGCGTCAGGCAGGGTCTTGCCGTCTCAGAGGACCTGTTTCACTGGGAAGAGGTGCAAGCTGCCATTGATACCTCCCGAAGCTGGTGGGCAGTTGCCAATGCAGAGTATGACGGGCAGCTATATTCCATGTATAACGATGTGGCAGGCAACCGCGGATATGGGATCAGTAAAACCTCGGATTATATCAACTTTACTGAAATAGGGCTGGGATTTCCTTATTCCTCGGTTCCGTCCGCGGACCCCAGAGACCCGAGCCTGTTCTATAATGAAAAGGATAAGGAGTATTGGTTTTTATTTTCAGTAAAACAAAACCCCGCCTTGTACAGCAATACTTCATCAGAAATCTACTATTCTAAAACAAAGGATTTCATAGATTTCTCTCCGCCGGAGTCATTGTTTCGTCCGGGCAACTCCAATGTACCGGAATGTCCGGAGCTGTTTAAGATGGGTGATCGGTATTACTTATTAGCAAGCTGGGGAACCAAGAGAGTCGGGCAAGTCCGCTATCGGTATTCGGATAATCCCGCGGGACCCTGGAGGAGATTTCCCGTAGACACCTTAACCCCGACGGAAGAAATGGCCCCCAATTCGGCACAGGGCGATGGAAGAAGAATTATGATCGGCTGGATTCCGACCTACGTCAACAGTACGGATGGAAATCCCTATCAATGGGGCGGTCATATGGCTTTTCCCAAGGAACTATATCAAACGAAGGATGGACAGTTGAGAACACGGCTTGCAGTCACGGACAACCTGTTAAGGAAGGAGCTTCTTTATACTTTTCCGGCAACGAATTCCACAGCAGCGAATTTCATTGAGGGAGAAGCGGATTATGTCCGGGGAGATGGCTTTACAACGGAAGGCCGGACATTACGATATTCAAAAAATCACGATTATGGAGAGCTTTGGTTCCAGGGAGAGTATATCAATTTTGATCTGGAGATGGACATCTCTCTTGGAAAAGACAGTGCAGGCTTTGGAGTGGTGTTGAAAACCGGTAACGAGAAATTTAACGGGTACGAGGTCTTCCTCGATCCGAATACAAATCAATTAATCCTCCGGGAACATTTTGAACGGATGGACAAAATCGCCGGCATACCCATTGAGATGAAGTACAACAATGCTATGAAGCTGAGAATCATCACCGACGGCAATATCATAGAGGTTTATCTGGATGATAAATTTGCTCTGTCCGGCAGGATACACAAGTTTACCTCCGTTAATAAGCTGGGCGTGTTTACGGAGTATGGAAGCTTTGAGGCTAAAAACATCAACATATATTCTTTAAACAGGGAGTAGGTGAAAATAATAAAAGGAGAGAGAAGCAGGCTTATTACATTAATTATGGTGATTTTCATCTTTCTTTCGCTTCTGGGCGGCTGCAAAAAAGGAGAACCTCACGCGGAAGAGGGAGGGAAGGAGGAGACTGGAAAAGAGATGGAGGACATGATGAATCAAGAAGATCAGAGCAAAAAGGCGGAGGATACCATACTGCATTATATCCTGCCCGAAGAATTTGAAAATCGTTACATTGGGGATGTGCATCCATATTATGATGAAAAGACATCCACATGGTACATGTTCTATCTGGCAACCGGAGGCCAGTTCCATTCAAAATTATTGACCTCCCAGGACGGAATCAGTTGGAAACCCACGGAGCTATCCATTAAAAGCTTTATGGAAAACTATGCGGTACTTGGAATTACGGAGAAGGACAATCGGTATTACTCTTACTACGGGGACTACCACACCAGCGTAAGTGAGGATCTGATTACCTGGGAATATGCAGGAAGCAGCTATCAGGCATACCAGGACAAGGAACAGTTCCCCGGCGGCAGCCGCGATCCCTTTGTTGCCTATGATGAAGACACCGGCCGTTTCTATTCCATTGCCATCAATTATCCGAAACGGGTGCCCAGTGAGGGAATCTTCATCTCCAATCTGGCAATCGGCAGAACGAATTCCGGAAGCCTGGAGGATTGGAGCAAGGAGGCAAAGCCGGTATTTGCCGAAAACAGGGATAATCATGATCCGGAATGCCCGCAGCTGATTAAGATCGGTAAGAGATGGTATGTGTTCACCAGTTTTTACGGCTATTCTAACCATGGAGTCGGAAGAATGGCATATCTCATCGGGGATGAGAATGTAGATCCCTACACAATGGACTGGACTCGGAAAGAAATCAACTATCTGACCAGTGAGGATATCTGTGCCGCTCAAATCGTTCAAAAAGGAGATCAGTTTTATCTGTTCGGATGGTTGCCGAAGGCTTACGACGGCAATTTCTGGGGAGGGCATATTAATCTGCCGACAGAGATTTATCAGTTGGAGGACGGTAAGCTGGGAGCCAGGATGGCACAGGATACCACAGAGCTTATCCGGGGAGAGCGGTATTTTACTTTGAAGGAAGGGGTTGATCTTACCGCAGAAAACAGCTTTGAGTTTACCGTAGAAAAAAGATCTGATTTACAAATCGATTTTCGCATGGAGGAGTCCTTTTCCATTGAATTTACAGATAAGAAGGTAGCAGTGAATATCACGCAAAAAGAGGGGAAGAAAATTGCAGCCGTTACCTTTAACCATTTAATCCTTAGCGAAATTGAAATCGATGCTCAGGATTTATTGGAGGAAAACACAATCAGAATCCTTACGGAAGCAGACATGCTGGAAATCTACATCAATGATAAATACTATTTACCGGCCAGAATCGGGGTAACGATGGGGAAGGAAAGGGTTGTGGTAAGGAGTAACAAGGCAAGCGTTACTAAGGCAGATGCTTTTTATTTAAAAACAAGGCCGGAACTGCAAAAATAGGAGGATATTTATGAAAAAAAAGCTTGTAAGTGTATGTTTCATTATTTTTCTCATGGTAAATATGATAGGCTGCGCAAAAACAGTAGATACCAAGGAGGTAGATACAACCTTCCGCATCGCAAAGACCTGGGATAAGACGGGGATACGAAATCATTATCATGGCGGGTCCAACATAGGCGCATTGGAGTGGCTGGCAGTAGAGCCTCTGATCCAATATGTAAGATCCACCGACGAGCTGCATTATCTTTTGGCGGAGAGTGTGGAGCATAAGGAGGATTCCACCTCCATCATCCACCTTCGTAAAAATGCGAAATGGCAGAATGGGGATGATTTTGTTGCCGAGGACGTAATGGCGTTTTATCATATCAACTTTGTGGAGCTGACAAACTATCTGGCTAAGCCCATAGAAAAAATCGACGATAAAACCGTTCAATTAACCTGGAAGAGCTGGATGGAGCCCAATGATAAGGTGAAGACCCTATTAATAGCGGTTCAAAAGGCCGGCTCCGTTAAATATTCGGAGTTTAAGGAATATGTGGACAAATGCCAGGAAATTCTACTGAGCCAGCCGGATGCAGAGGAAGGCTACAAGGGCTGGGCGCCCTTTGGGAAAGCAATCCAGCCGGATGCGGATGAAGCCTTCATGGCGAACTACAATGGCTTTAAGGCTTATAATCCCACCTGGTTTGTAGCTACAGGCCCTTATAAGCTGGAAAAAGAAACACAGAACCAGATGATCTTGACGAAAAATGAGAATTACTATTTTGCGGACAATATTAAGTTCGATAATGTAATCTGTTACAACGTAGCTGACATTAATTCCATTTATAACATGCTTTCCAACGGAGAAATCTATTATCAGGACGGCCTGGCTCCCGAGGCAACCTTGAATGCGATTCTTGACAGCAACAAAAATATGGCCCATTTAAAGATGTTTGATCCCGGTGCAATCGGCCTGGTATTTAACCTGGAAAAAGAAGTATGGACTTCTGAAGTGCGCCAGGCATTCCAGTATATCTTCAATCGGGAGGAAATGAAAAATGCCGGTAATAAATATGCCATTACCAGTGAATTCCCCCTCATCGGAATGGCCCCCAGCGAAGCGAAGTCCTGGTTAAAGCCGGAGGATTATGACGCCTTGCCCCGATACACCCAGGATTTGAACAAGGCGGCAGAGCTCCTTGAATCAGCAGGCTGGGTAAAGCAGGGGGATAAGTGGACGGTAAACGGACAGGCGGTTAAATTATCCCTGGGCTATGACGGAAGCCATCCCGGTATGAGCGGGGTTGCGGAAGCGGTGGAAAGCGCTCTTAACCAGTTTGGTATTGAGATTTCCCTAAAGAGAGCCAATGACTTCGGTTCCTGGTTTGATACGGCAAAAGCAGGGGACAGCGTATATGATTTTGTTGTCAACTGGACGGATCTGAATATGAGCTTTTCCTATCCCACAGGCTCCTTCCTCTATGTATACCGCGATATCAACGGACCGATCTTAAAGTTCCCCACCTTTACCGAGGAAGACTTTAACGCAGGCAGAATCGAGAAGAAGGATATCGGGAATATCGCTCTTGAATTTGAAAAGAGGGATGGAAGCGGCACCTTCTATGTAAAGGATGTCATGGGCAATCTGTATTATTATTCGGATGAGGAATTAAAGGAAGTATTAGCCGACATGATATTTGGCGCCGCTGATCAAAATTACGGCATCCAGTTTTATCAGAACGTGACGGGCTCCTTTGTAGACTTTACTAAGATTGACGGACTTCCTCTGGAGGATAAGATAAAGGAAAGCAGAAATGTGGCCTATGTCCCGGAGGTAGGTACGAAGGAATTCTTTGAGGTGGCAAGGACAAACCTGTATTTCTCACAGGGCATAAACTTCTCACTTGAGTTTTACAAACCGAAGAAATAGGGGAGGATTTAGTTGAAAGCGAAGAGGAAGGAAGAGAACAAAGTGATAACCTTATTCATGAAGCTTATGAATAAAACCAGATTCTTCTGGAGGCGCTTATTCATTGCCTTATTAACTCTGGTATTAGTCGCGGTCTTTGGCTTCTTATTAATAAAAATGATGCCCGGCAATCCGGTTGATACTTACGCCCAGAGCTTAATGATGGAACGGAAGATATCCTTTGAAGAAGCCAGGAGCTTAGCAAAATCCCTGCTGAACTATAATCCGGATGAAAGTGTATTTGTACAATTAGGCAGTTATGTCAAAGGCTTGCTGCATGGAAATCTTGGGATTTCCATGCGCAGGCCGGACATCACGGTGAATGGGCTGATCAAAGATTTTTTACCATGGACTTTATTTATATCAAGCATTTCCCTGCTCCTCAGCTTTGCCGTCGGAATTTTCATGGGCTCCCATATGGCGTGGAAAAGAAAAGGAATGAGGGAAGGGGCGGCACTATCCTATATCGTTGTATCCGGTTCCATACCGGATTATCTGTGGGGTATGATATTAGTCTTTCTTTTGGGGGTTAAATTTAAGATTTTCCCGGTACAGGGGAACTATGATATTATGCTGGAGCTGGAAGGCTGGCCATGGTTTTTGAATGTGCTGTACCATGCGGCGCTGCCCATATTGGCCTTCTCCATCGTTCAGATCGGTTCCTGGGCTTTGTCCATGAGAGCCAGCTCCATCGGCGTCCTTGGGGACGATTACATCTATGCAGCCAGAGCCAGGGGCATTCCGGAGAAAATCATTGTCAAAAGATACTTACGAAAGAATGCCATGCTTCCGCTGGTTACCTCCCTGGCGCTGTCCTTTGCGGCTTTGTTCGGCGGGTCGCCCTTGATGGAGACGATATTCAACTATCCCGGCTTAGGTCAGCAATTCGGCGGTTTTATGGGAGCAAGGGATTATTTCATTGTACAGGGGCTGATGCTGTTTATGTCCTTCATGATTGTGCTGGCCAATTTAATTGTTGATTCTTTATATACCCTAATAGATCCTCGGATAAGGAGGAGTACCTGATGGCAAAGAAATATATGAAATCCGCGGCACAGGGATTAAAGAAAATGGTTCGGATTGTGTTTTCCAATAAAAAATCCACGGCAGGTGTGATAATCATGCTATTCTTTGTCCTCATGGCTGCGGTCGGTCCGGTATTGTTTAAGTATAATCCCGTTACCGATGAAGTAAATAAATATTTGGCGCCTTCGGCAAAGCATTGGCTCGGAACGGACAACCTGGGAAGGGATGTATTCCGGCAATTGGTTTACGGCTCCCGTGATGTTCTTGTGATCGCCCTCCTTACCTCCTTTATTACAGTCATTCTGGGAACGGTGATCGGAATGGTATCCGGACTTGCGGGAGGTGCCACCGATAAGATAATCGGTGTGATAACGAATCTGTTCCTATCCATTCCCAGCTTTCCGATTTTATTGATTTTTGCATCCTTTTTTACCATTGAGGATCCCCTCAGCTTCGCGCTGGTTCTTTCCATGTGGGGGTGGGCCGGGTTAAGCAGGGCGATCCGGGCGCAGATCAATTCGCTGAGAGAGCGGGACTTTATCCAGATATGCAAGGTTATGGGGCTGAGCAAAGCACATATTATTTTCCAGGAACTGATGCCCAACATAGCTTCTTATATTTTGATCAATTTCATCTTGATCATGCGAAATGCAATTACGGGAAGCGTAGGCATCATGCTGCTGGGGCTGGCCTCCTTCCAGCCGTCCAACTGGGGAGCAATGCTGCTGCGGGCAAAGGATTCGGGAGCGTTATTAATTCCTGAAGCAGTTTATTTCTTGTTTGCACCCATTGCAGCCATCATGCTGTTCCAGATGGGTTCCATTCTTTTGGCACATGGGCTGGATGAAGCGTTAAATCCCAGATTATCAGGGCAATAGGAGAACGTATGGATAAGGAAATAGCAAACGTTGCTAATAACGTATTAGAAAAGGGAAAAAATAATGCAGTCACAATCGAGAAGCTTACGGTGGAATATAAGCTTAAGAAGTACTCCATCCGGGCTGCCAGTCATATTGACCTGGACATAAAAAGGGGGAAGATGACGGCTTTGGTAGGGGAGAGCGGAAGCGGTAAGACCACCGTTGCCTCGGCATTATTAAACTGCATCTCAAGACCGGGAGAAATTGTATCCGGAGAAATATATTTCCATGAAAAGGACGGAACCGTTACGGAAGTCAGTAAGCTGAAGGAAAAACAAATAAATGCCTTTCGTTGGAGCAAGATCTCTATGGTGTTCCAGGGGGCTCAGAGTTCCTTGAATCCGGTTATGACCATCCTGGAGCATATTTATGAAACCATGAAGGTGCATGATAACAAGACCACCAGGGCGGATGCGGTCAGGAGAGCACAGGAGGTACTGACGATTGTAAACCTGAGCGCGGAGAGGATCATGAAGATGTATCCCCATGAGCTGTCCGGCGGAATGAAGCAGCGGGTCATGATCGCCATGAGTTTATTACTGAATCCGGATCTGATTATTCTGGATGAGCCGACAACGGCCCTGGATGTCATTACACAGGATTATATCTTTACGATTTTAAAGAAGATTAACAGGGAAATGGGCATTTCCATGCTGCTATTAACCCATGATATCTCCATTGTTGCCAAATTTACAGATTACATGGCGGTTATGTATGCCGGAAGACTGGTTGAATATGGCTCCACAAGAGAGGTGTTCAACCGGAAGGCCCACCCCTACACAAGGGGGTTGATTATGGCGACCCCGTCCCTGTATGGAGATATAACCCGGATGGAGCCCATCAAGGGCATCCCGCCGAATCTGATGGAGCTGCCCGGGGGGTGTGTCTTCCATCCAAGATGTCCGTATGCAGAGGAAATGTGCAGACAGACGATACCGGAATTAAAAACAATAGGAAATGAGCATTTGTCACGATGCCTGAAAGAGGTGTTCTAATGTCTGATCACGAAATACTGATGCAATTAAAGGATGTAAATATGGTGTTTGAAAAGGGCGGCGGTATATTTTCGTCAGACAGGTATTTTCATGTACTTAAAAATATCAATCTGGATATTAAAAAGGGTGAGATCCTTGCCCTGGTGGGAGAGAGCGGCTGCGGCAAGACGACATTGGGAAGAATTATCACGGGCCTGATCAAGCCCACCAAAGGGGAGATCCGCTTTGAAGGGGAGAACATCTACCGTCTGATGGGGATGAACTCCAACTATAAGCAGAAGGTCCAGTTTATTCAACAGGATTCCTACGCGGCCCTCAATCCGGTTAAAACAATCAAGGATTCCATGATGGCGCCCATACGGGTACATCATAAAGAATTAAGCTATTCCCAGGGGGAAAAGCTGGCGGAGGAATTGCTGGAACGGGTAGGCTTAATTCCGGCGGAGCAGTTCCTGTCGAAGTATCCTCACCAGATGAGCGGAGGACAAAGACAGCGCGTCCTTATGGCAAGGGCCTTGACCATGGAGCCCCGGCTAATTGTCGCGGATGAGCCGGTTTCCATGATCGATGTATCCATGAGATTGTCCATATTGAATCTGATGACGGAATTAAACCGGGAGCTGGGTATCGCATTTGTATACATCACCCATGATTTATCAACGGCACGTTATATCGCCAATTCCGGAAGGATTTGTGTCATGTATCTGGGGGAGATTATGGAGCTTTCCTCCATGAAGCAATTAATTGAAAGTCCGAAGCATCCCTATACCCAGGCTCTTTTCTCCGCGGTTCCGATTCCTGACCCGGACAGCGCAAGGCATGATAAACCGCTGCCCTTAAAAAGTATGGATCTGATGAACCTGGAAGCACGCAAGGACGGCTGTCCTTTTTATGACCGGTGCATCTACGGGAAGGATAAATGTCTTCAAAAGACAATCGGCTATCAGGAGATCGAGGGCGCGTTGGTAAAGTGTATTTATGAGGGGATTCCAAAATGGGAAATATAAGTTTTTTTCTGAAGTTTGCATTTGTATTATTTCTTTTATCCGTTTTTACGTTATTTATCGTTGATAAAGGAACGCTGGAGTTCAAGGTTACAATGGTTAGTGCAATCATATCCTTTCTCATCCTGGCAGTTGGTATCCGGCTGGTGATGAAAAAGGATAGGTATTGAAGCTAATAAACTAATTAATATTGGAGGATGAAGTATGAAAATGAAAAGATCTATGTTAATGTTAGCCGCGGTTCTGGTAATCGGTCTCGGACTGGCCGCATGTGAGAAGAAGGAGAATCCCAAGGAGACACCGACCCCTACCGGGGCGCCGACAGCGGCACCCCAGGGGACAGAGGAGCCGGAGACCGATGCAGATGAGCCGGAGGGTGAGGAACCGGTACAGGAGGAAGAAGCAGCAGGCAATAAGGTATATGTGGATTTTACCTTTGATGATGTGGAAGACGGGGCCGATGTACCCAATGTGGCGTCCGAGGGTGCCGGTTTTATGGTAGTCAAGGATGAGAAGGGCAACGGCTGGGCGGTATCCAAAAATCCCGAGGACTGGGCGGCAATTTACTTTGGCACCCCCGATGAAACAGGGACAGAAGTTTTTCTAAAGGACTTCTGCATTGAAACAAAGGTATTCTTGCCGACTGAGAACAAAGGCTTGAGCAATGACGGCGGTGTTCCTATGTTCGTATCTGCGGAGGGCAGGTATGATGCAGCTCTTGCCTGGGGAACCGAGGTATCTACCGTGAATCTATGGAAGGCTGGGAATACGGACGGAGGTCCGATTGCTTCCAATAATAAGAATGAATTTCCGGATCGTGGGTGGATCGCTGATTTTTCTCTTGAATCTGGAAAAGAATATGTATATACTATTATTGGACGTTATCGGGAGGATGAAGATGCGAATCAATATGTAACCTTATCCATGTTCATCGATGATAAGCTTGTACTGGAGTATGAGGTGCCTTATTGGGCCGGTGGTTTCGGGCTGAGAGGCTGGCAGTCTGATATTCGTTACGACTATATCAAAGTATCTGATGTGCCTGCGGTTTCACCGGACGGAATTGCCAGATAGAGTACAAATGTAAAAAGATTCTTCCTTTGATTTAATGAATAGGAGATTGTAAATAATGGTAACTTTAAGGGATGTAGCACGCGAAGTGGGCACCTCGGTGTCCACCGTGTCAAGAGTGGTAAGAAACAGCGGACATGTCAATGATGAATTGCAGGAGCGGATTCATCAGGCATGTGACAGACTGGGGTATATTCCGAACTCCAACGCCAAGAATCTGAGAAATGGAAAAAGTAATACCATCGGTATCATCGTTTCCGATATCAACAACTACTTTTACAATATTACCTTAGGTTATTTGGTCAATAGGCTGAGGGAGCATAAATATCAGGTTCTGATCGGATATTCTTACGAGAACGTACAGATTGAAATGGAAGTACTGGAAATGCTTTTGGCAAACCGGGTGGATGCTATTATTATGACTCCGGTATCGGATCAGAATAAGCGGTTGATCGATACCATTAAAAAAAGGAATATACCCATCGTTCAATTATACCGAAAAGCATATAAGGGGATTGACTCCATCTGTGTGGACGACAGCTATGGCGCTTATTTGGCCGCAAACCATCTGATCGGCAAGGGATACAGGCGGATTGGCTTATTATCCATTAATATTAAGTTCACACCTCACCGGTCAGAGGGCTATAAAAAGGCTTATAAAGAGCATAACCTGCCCTTGGAAGAGGATTTGATCTTAAAACTGCCTCCCAATGTCTCAACGGAGGAGGAAATCAAACGCTTTATTATAAAAAATAATCCGGATGCCATCATAGCCGGCACGAACCTTTTGGGGATTGACACTTTAAAGGCCATTAAATCCTTGAAAATCAAGAATTTTAAGGAATCTCACCTGGTGGTATTTGATGATATGCCCTGGATGGAATTACTGGATGTCGCCGCGGTCTCTCAGCCAATAGATCTGCTGGCCCAAAAATGTGTGGACATCGTATTAGATGCTTTGGCAGGCAAGGCTGCTTCTAAAGTCATTGAGGACAAGGTGACTCCATGTCTGGTGGTTCGGAAGAAATGAGGATATTGCGTTTATAAATAGGTCTATATAAAAGGACGAAAGTATCTCAATAATCGGCGGTATAGCATAATAAGTGCTATACCGCTTTAAAATACTCTTCTATAAATTGGATAAATTTTAAAAGCTGTCGGTTTTGAATATTGTATTTCCGGTAGATTAAGTAGTAGTTGCGGTAGACTCCCCCTTCTGCCAGGGGAAAGGCTAAGACACGGTTATCACGTTCCAGATCCTTGGTGACTTTTTTGGAAAGGATGGAAATGCCGAAGCCATAAATAATGGATTGTTTGATGGATTCCAGATCATTCATCCGGGCAGCTACCTTTAAATCAGTGGTGTCCAGCTTTAAGGATTCCAAAAAAGAATCCGCTTCCTTTTTGGTGCCGGAGCCATATTCTCTCATCAGAAAGGGTTCCTGTAGCAGGCGTTTTAAAGAAACGCCCTCCCTTTTTAACTTCTTATAGTAAGGCGTTGCAGGGGTAGCAAGAACTAATTCGTCCTGGTAAATAGCCTTGCAGCAGTAATTTTCATCTTTCAGGGAGCTGCCAGTAATCCCCATGTCCAAGGTGCCTGTCTGTATTCTGTCAATAATCTGAGCACTGTCCCCTTGAACCACATCAAAGGTTAAAGAAGAATCCTGCTCCTGGTAAGCGGATAAAATCTCTGGAAGAAGATAGGCAGAGGGAATAGAGGAAACACCAAACTGTATCATATTCTGATTTGTCTTATTGAATTCCTTTAAGGTTTTTTCCCTCAGCCAAAGAAGGTTTTTTGCATGTTCGTAAAACTGTTTTCCATCTTCGGTAAGAGCCATGGTCTTGGTGGTACGGTCAATTAAACGTGTATTTAAGATTTCCTCCAGGGTGCGAAGATGGCTGCTTATGGTAGGCTGAGTGAGGTAAAGCTGTCTGGCTGCCTCGGAAAAGCTTCCCCATTCCGCAATGGCGCAAAAAATTTCCAATTGTCTGAAATCCATAATAATATCCTTTCGTGTGAAATTATAATGTGATGCTTGATTAAGGGGTCAAAGAGTGCTTGTGACGCTTTCGGCTATGATCTACAAAGCTGCTTTAGTGCGGTAACGGCAGTTATAACATCCTCTTTGGTATTATAGTGCCCAAAAGAAAAACGTATGGTTCCCGCCGGATAGGTATTTAATGTTTTGTGTGCGTGAGGAGCACAGTGAAGGCCAACCCGGGTCATGATTCCAAATTCGCGCTCCAGATAAAAGGCTGCCTTGGCATTGTCATGACTTATCATCTGAACAGAAACCACGGGGGCACGATCTGTTATATCCTTTTTTCCAATGAGACGAAGCTGGTTAAGAGACTGCAATTCATTTAAAAAGAGAGAAGTAAGCTTCAGCTCTTTTGTTCTGATGTTCTCAATGCCGGTGGTTTCCAGATAAGCAAGGGCAGCGTGAAGTCCTGCAATGCCGGGAAGGTTCAAAGTCCCAGGCTCAAAGCGGTCAGGAAGAAAGTCGGGGATTTCCTCCAGGTGGGAAATGCTGCCCGTTCCTCCGCTGATAAGGGGATCAATCTGTGCCGCCAGTTCATCTCTCAGGATAAAACCGCCGATTCCCTGGGGGCCTAATAAACCTTTGTGTCCGGTAAAGCAAAGGGCATCAATTTTCATGGCTTCCATATCAATGGGAAAAACCCCGGCAGTCTGGGCAGCGTCTACAATAAAAATAAGATGGTGTTTTTCACAAAAGTCCCCCAATTCGTCCAAGGGCATTAAGGTTCCGCAGATATTGGAAGCATGGGTAATAACAAGGGCGCAGGTATCCGGTTTTACCATATCCTCCATTGCGGAAAGTACCAATTCTCCCTGGAGGGTACAGGGAATCCGGTCAAAGGAAATCCCCTGTGCTTTCAGCTGGACCAGGGGGCGCATAACGGCATTGTGCTCCATAGAGGAGGTCAGAACATGATCCCCCGGTTTCAGCAAGCCTTTTAATATGATATTTAAGCTGGCAGTTACATTGGGAGTAAAGATAACATTTTTACAGTCGGGAAAATGAAACAGCCTGCAAAGCTGTTCTCTGGTATCAAATACGATTTCCTCTGCATCATAGGCTGTGGAATAGGTTCCCCGGTTAATATTGACACCGTAATCTTCTATAAAGCTGCAAATAGCTTCTGAAACACATTTCGGTTTTGGAAATGTGGTGCTGGCATTGTCCAGATAGATTCGCTTCATAATGATACCTCCGGCCTTCTGTGGTACGTTCTTATTATAATTGCTTCCTAATCACAGTATACTGTTTTTTTCATGGATAAGCAATTTTCTATATTGATTTTTAGAACATTTATAGATAAAACTTATAAGTGCTATAAAAAAATAAAATAAAACAATTATACAAAATCAGATAGTTGAGATAGAATCTTATATGTGAAATACCCTATCAATTCAATAATCAAGGAGGATACATTTATGAAATTAGCGGGGGAAAAGCGAAATATTATATTTGCGGGTCTTATCATTGGGGGCATTGCAGGATTTCTGGTGTTTTTGGGAAATCCGGCCAATATGGGATTTTGTATAGCCTGCTTCATCCGTGACACCGTGGGAGGTTTGGGACTCCACCGGGCAGCAGCGGTACAGTACATAAGACCGGAAATCATCGGTCTGATTCTGGGAGCCTGTATTCTGGCTATTGTAAAGAAGGAGTATACACCAAGAGGCGGGTCTGCTCCCATGACAAGATTTATACTCGGATTTTTTGTTATGATTGGCTGCCTGATGTTTTTGGGATGCCCCTTCCGTATGATTCTGCGTCTGGCAGGCGGAGACTGGAATGCTATCTTCGGACTCATCGGATTTGTACTTGGAATCCTGGCTGGTGTATTTTTCTTGAATAAAGGCTATACCTTGAAGAGAACTTATACCTTGACTAAATTAGAAGGTGCAGTAATGCCGACAGTTCAGATTGTTTTATTGGTACTGTTGATTGCTGCTCCGGCATTTATTTTCTTTACAGAGGCAGAAGGAGGCCCTGGTGCGAAGCACGCTGCCATCGCCATCTCCTTAGGAGCAGGACTGATTGTAGGTGCCCTTGCACAGAGAACCAGACTTTGCATGGTTGGCGGTATCCGTGATGTGGTGTTATTTAAAGAATGGAAACTGATGGCCGGATTCGTTGCAATTCTTGCGGCGGCCTTAATTGTAAATATGGCTACAAAAAACTTCAATCCGGGATTTGCGGGACAGCCCATTGCTCATACAGACGGATTATGGAACCTGTTGGGAATGCTTTTAGTTGGATTTGCCTGTGTTTTATTAGGAGGCTGCCCCCTGCGTCAGCTGGTGTTGACAGGAGAAGGAAATACGGATTCTGCTGTTACCGTGCTTGGACTGGCAGCAGGAGCTGCATTTGCTCATAATTTTGCAATGGCTTCTTCCGCAGCGGGCCCGACCCTCAATGGTAAAATCGGTGTTGCTGTGGGAATCGCAGTGGTTCTCATTATTGCAGTTTTAAATACAAAAAAAGAAAAAAATTAGATGCGGGTGTTGAGTAGGTAATTACGAACGATATATTTTTTGCAATTGCCTGCAGATATTGAGGAAAGAGAGGAAAACTGGTATGATAGATGCAAGAGGACGTTCCTGCCCGGAACCGGTGATTATGATAAAAAAAGCGATGACTTCCAACGAGAAGGAATATGAGATGTTAGTGGACAACAGGACTGCGCTGGAGAATATCACCCGCTTTGCACAGCATCAGGGCTATGAAATACAAAGCAATGAGGAAAATGGGGAATATCGTCTTAGAATTTATAAATAACAGGAGGCACTATGTATTATATTGCAACCTTTTATTCTCATTTTGGTGCTATTCGTTTTAAGAAGGAATGTCAGAAGGAGAATATGGCTCCTCAGCTTATGCCGGTTCCCCGGAATCTCAGCTCCTCCTGCGGGACCTGTGTCCGCTTTGAGGGGCCGGAGGATTACCGCCCCCAGGAGGATCCCCATGGGGAGATAGAACAGGTAGTAAGGGAAGAGGGGCAGGGCTATGTAATTCTGTTTAAAACCCGGGATAGTTAATACAAGGAGGGATGCTGACATGTCAACCGGCAAGGAATGCGAAAGGATACAACTGACAAAGCTTGCAGCCTGTGCGGGATGCGGAGCTAAAGTAGGGGTAGGCATGCTGTCACAGCTGCTGGAAGGGTTTCCTTCCCGGTATGATGAAAGGCTCATCGTAGGCTATGACAAAAGTGATGATGGCTGTATCGGAAAAAGATGCACCACGGCTTTTGGCACAGTTAAAAGACAGTATTCCATGTGCGGAAATCATTGGTCATGTAACAAAAAAAGAAGATTTTTATATCATAGTGAAATAATAATAGAATGCGTCGGCAGGCAGGTGCTTGCCGACGCATTCTATATAATAAAAAGGAAACAACAAAAATATGGAACATCGTTGTAATTACACACCCTCGTTAATGACCTCCCATTCGCCGTCCTTTGATTTGGTAAGAATAATCTGTCGTACGGCATGGTCGGACATAGTGACATGGAAGGCGGTTACCTGGTCTTTTACCCTGTGGGGAAGGATGGACGTCTGATACTCTGCAGCATCTGAGATCCATGCGATATCGGTCACCTGGCCCTTGAAAACGGTGGTTTCATAATAGGAGAGCACGGCATCCTTCGCATAAGCAATTTCTGTTTCCGTTATAAGATAGGTCTGTTCCTCACTGAGCTTGCGGGCTGAAAGGGCATAATCACTGTATATGCTCAGGCACGTTTCAAGGCTGTCGTTGTCGGAATAGAGCTTCGGAACGCTATCCAGCCAGGAATACCGCTCAAAGAAGTCTTCGGAGGAAGACGGGCCGAAGGTATAGTGACCGCCCTCTGTACTCATGAGCAGAGTGCTGCTGTCCAGTAGCTTATTCACTTCTTCTGCAAAGGCAATCATCCCCGGAACGTCCAGCTCCTTTGTTCCGTTTATGTCAAACTCCAGCTGATTGGATTGGATGATCTTCTCCTGGCCGCCTTCCAGTGTAAAAAGGGTATAGTAATAATAACAGGAGCCTTGATACATGCTGGGATTATAGCGCAGGAGATAGTACTCCCCATCCAGCTTGCAAAGGAAGAGGGACTGCCAGCCTGCATGGGGAAGACCGGCGTCTTGGCTCCAGATCTCGTTATTATTATCATTAAAAACACGAAGAGTGATATAAGCTTCGTCCGGCATCCCAGACCGGTCAAGACAGAGGGAATCCCCTTGACCGTCCCTGTCTAAATCCACTTCGGCGATGAGCTCCAGGGCGGGTGCAGCCGGTGCCTCCGAAGGAGAAGGAGCTTCGTCGGAGGCAGAAGGTGGGGCATTAGTCAGGTCCTTGCCGGAGTCAGAGGGAGAGGCATCCGTTGGCGGTTGAGTCAGTCGGATATGAGATACCAGGGCTTCGCTATTGTAGTAAATGATAATCTGTGAGCCATTTTCCAGAGGATAAATCTCTCCCCAAAAGCCGAAAAGCATACCGGCAGGTTCTCCCATGATCCCATGAACATCATCCAGCGGCATACCGATGCGGATATCCTGCCAGCCGGTGCTGTCAGGAAGGGTTATGGTGAAGTCTGCCCAGACAGTCCGTTTCTCCCTTGTCTCCCATGTGTCGGGCAGCAGCTCGGGAGCGGGATACCAGATATCAGTGGCAATACGGTAATTCCCGGCATCCAGCTTAACCGAAAGCATATCAGGGGTCAGGCGGTATGTCTGGCTGCTTCCGAGGGGGAGAGGGAGAGCCTCCTCTGTGAAGGCCAGATCTTCTCTAAATGGCACAATCCTCCAGCTATCTCCCACCTGCTTAGTCAGGACAAAAGCAAGGCCGCAATTAATGCTGCTCTCCATTTGCTCATTGGTCAGCACGGCTTGGATGGCTTCAAAGGAAGGCGGGTACACATTGGCTTCTGTTTGGAGGGTGACCCGGTCATACAGAAGAGCCGGGAACTGGTATGACTTCCAGCCGGAGGAAGGATCGGATTTAACCTGGTTAGCGGCCAGGCCGATGCTTAGAGCCGCTACAAGGAGAAGCGAAGCAATACTAACCCACATGGCAGGTTTTTTGAAGCCCATGGCATTCCGGATTCTTTCCTTGATATTCCCTTCCCCAAAGGCAAGGGGACTGCCGTTAATAAAATGCCGTCCGGTCGCCAGGGACAGAAGGGAGGAGGAATATGCCTGCCTTATCTCTCCTCCCATTTTCCTCAGGACATGTTCATCACAGGATATCTCCATATCCTTTGTAAAGGTCACAAAGGCCGCCCACACAAGGGGATTGAACCAATGAACTGTCAGCGCCAGGAAGGCGGCCACCTTAAAGACATGGTCAAGGCGGCGGATATGGGTCTGTTCATGGAGAAGAATATAGCTCTGCTCCTGCTCCGCCAGGATTGACGGAAGGAAGATTTTTGGTCGTATCATACCCAGTACAAAGGGGGTAGGGATGTGGTCGGCCAGATAGATATTATCGCGCAAATGCACCGCACCGATGAGCTTCCGGCGCAGAAGCAGCAGGGAAATACCGCTGTACAGCAGCATCGCTCCCATGCCGGAGAGCCAGACAATTGTTGCGGCAGCCATCCGCCATTCCAGCGGGTCAGCAACAGTCTGTTCCTCCCCTTGGGGCAGCCTGCGGTTGATGGCCTCACTGATCCCCGGCAGGGGCAGATCCACCTGGGGGGAAGGGGTATGAACGATATCGGGAGGAATATAGGCGATGCTGTTGTTTGTCGGGGCAGGTGTATGAAAGATGCCCAGGAGGGATAATTCTGAGGAAAAGGACACGGGGCATACCAGCCGGAACAATACCACTGCCCAAAGTGCATAGGAGAATATCCGGGGCGCCTTTTTCAACGGGATGCGGACGATCAGTACACTGACAATAACAATCCCCGCAGTAAGGCTCATATTAAGAATTTTTGGCAGCAGGGTATATACCCACATCAGGAATCACCCCGTTTCTCATCAATCAGCCTCTGCAGCTGGTCAATATCCTTCTCCGACAGCTTCTTCCGCAGAGTAAAGGCGGCAAGAAACTGGGGGAGGGACCCGGCAAAGGTTTCATTTACAAAATTCTCACTTTGCAGGGCATGGAATTCCTGTTTGCTCATGAGGGCTGAGACAGTACCTTCGGTATTCTCAAAAATACCGCGTTCACAAAGCCGGCGCAGCATGGTGTAGGTGGTTGATTTTTTCCAGGTCAGTTCCTTCTGGCACAGCTTCACCAGCTCGCCGGATGAAACGGGGGCATTCTCCCATATCAGCTCTGCAAATTTTGTTTCCATTGCTCCCAGTTTATATTCTATCATTATAATCATCTCCTTGTGGGTTTAACGATATTAGACCTATATGATATAGTTTAATGCCATTAAACCAAAATGTCAATCATAAAAGATTATAATAAAGCCGAAATTTTTTTTACAGTTGAGGGGTTGACTTGACACAGGGTATCATGTCCCCGTAATGCACTGTATGGAAGACATATGAATGGATTTGTGTGTCATAGACGAACAAATCTGTACGGATATGGCATACAAATCCATTCATATGTCTTCCGTCCTGTGTGTGAGGGGACATGATACCCTGTGTCAAGTCAACCCCTCAACTGTAACAAATTTTTGCTTAAGTGATGAAAAGTTTTGATTGAGTGATAGAAATCAAGTATGATTTGGTATATAATACTTGATACAGCAATGGGCACAATATGAAATTGCTGGTGATGCATATTGGGACAAGATATGGCGTATCCTGTGAACCAGAGAAAGATCAACAGGATATGTCTGAATTAAAAGGAGATTCTTTTAAAGAAAGGAGCAAACAATGAAAACTATAAAATTAGGACAATCAGATTTGCAGGTACCGGTAATTGCGGTAGGCTGTATGCGTATTAATGGATTAGGCAAGCCGGAAGCGGAGCGCTTTGTTCAGACAGCCCTGGAGGGCGGTGCTAATTTCTTCGATCATGCAGACATCTATGGAGGAGGTACCTGTGAGGAAATCTTTGCGGAGGCGATCCACATGAGCTCTTCCGTGCGGGAAAAGGTAATACTCCAGTCCAAGTGCGGCATCCGAAAGGGTATGTTTGACTTCTCCAAAGAACATATTCTGGAATCGGTGGACGGCATTCTGAAGAGATTAAAGACAGACTATTTGGATGTATTGCTGCTGCACCGCCCGGATGCGCTGGTGGAGCCGGAAGAGGTGGCCGAGGCCTTCGATCAGCTCCATAGCAGCGGAAAGGTCCGTCATTTTGGCGTATCCAATCAGAATCCCATGCAGATACAGCTTCTTCAGAAATCGGTGAAGCAGCCCATTGTGGCAAACCAGCTTCAGCTGAGCATCACCAATGCTACCATGATTTCTGCAGGCATCCATGTCAATATGCTGGACGAGTCCGCTGTCAGCCGTGACGGCAGTATCCTGGATTTCTGCCGCTTGAAGGATATTACGATACAGCCCTGGTCACCCTTCCAATATGGGTTCTTTCAGGGTGTGTTCCTGGATAATGAGAAGTTCCCTGAACTGAATGCCAAAATTGATGAGATAGCCTCTAAATACGGGGTTACCAATACCACCATTGCCATTGCATGGCTTCTTCGCCACCCGGCGCATATGCAGCCGGTGACCGGGACGATGAATGTGGAGCGCTTAAAGGATTGCATCAAGGCGGCAGACATTTATCTGACCCGTGAGGAGTGGTACGGAATCTATCGTGCGGCTGGAAATATCCTGCCGTAACACCTATGCCTGGAAAGCCATGAAAGGATCTGAATTGTGATCTTTTAGTGGCTTTTCTTAATCCGGCGGCTGAGCTGGGGAAGGTTACGGCAAAAAACGGAAAAAATAATAATAGATATTGCCTGGATAGGGGGAAAATGTTAAGATAAATACAAATATGCAGCATGATTTATAGGGATGTAAGTCATAGAGCGGGTACATCGGGGGAAAATCATGAAAATAAAGAAATGCTTTCAAGCCAGACTGCTGATAGCCGCATTGGCTCTGGGGATGCTGGGATGCTCCAGAGTAAAAAAGGAGACGGAAATCGATAATAAAAACAAAGTACCGGATTCAAATACCGAAAAAGCCGTTGAAATAACACCGGCGCCGATTGATCCGCTGATATCGGAAATTGTTAAAAAACCGAAGAGGAAAGAAGAGGGACTGCGGAGCATTGCATATTTTACTTCGTGGTCAGCCTATGACAGAGCCGTCGTGGTTAAGGATATTGACCCGGACCTTCTTACTCATATCAACTTTGCCTTCGCTAATCTGAGTAAAGACGGCGAAGTAATGGTGGGGGATGAAAACACTGATTTAACAATGGATTTTGGGACGGGGCTGGGAGGAAGCGCCGAAGACGCCTGCGGACATTTCGGACAGCTGAGACAGTTGAAAGCAAAATATCCAAAGCTGAAGGTATTGATCTCCATCGGCGGATGGGGCTGGTCGGCTAATTTCTCCGATGTAGCGGCAGATCCGGTGAAACGTGATCGATTTGCCGCCTCAGCTGCAGATTTTGTAGTCAGATATGGACTGGACGGTGTCGATATTGACTGGGAGTACCCTGTGCAGGGCGGGGACAATATTCCTCATCGCGCGGCGGATAATGTGAATTATACCATGCTGATGAAAGCCCTCAGAAAGGCATTGAATGAACGGAAAAAGCCGAAGGGAGACTCTTATCTGCTGACGTTAGCCGCCCGTGCCGCGGATCGCTTTATCACGGATGCAAATTTATCGGAGACAATGAAGTATGTTGATTTTATCAATCTTATGACCTATGATTTCCACGGCGCCTGGGAGAATGTGACCGGTTTTAACTCCCCGCTGTATGATGCCAGTGGTCAGGCATGTATAGATACGGCGGTAACGGCCTTTTTAGGAGCGGAAATTTCTGGAAAGGATATAAATCTGGGACTTGCTTTTTATGGAAGAGGCTGGACTAATGTCACAAGTACAGAGAATAATGGCATCAACCAGACGGCTCAGGTGCCCGCTGGTATTGGATATGGCCTGGGTACCTGGGAAGCAGGGGCATTCGATGCATGGGATCTTATGGAGAATTATGCGGATAAGAACGGCTTTGTACGCTATTATGATGAAACAGCACAATGTCCTTATGTGTTCGACGGCACCACCTGGATCGGCTACGACGATGTACAGTCAATCCAGGCCAAAGCAGAATATGCGGTGGAAAAAGGCCTGGGAGGTGTTATGTTCTGGGAGTTTTCAGGAGATAAAAAGCTGGTTCTGCAAAAAACAATTGCAAAAGTACTTGGGATAGGAAAGGAAAAATAGGAGTCAATGGGGGGAGCAGGTGCAAAAACCATGAAAAGATTAGTTGGGGAGATTGGGGCAACCCTTCTGCTGGCAGCATGTCTTGCGGCGGATAGGAGTCCGGCCTATGCAGAATCGGATGGACAAAATACAAAGGCAGGGGAGATTTTACTGTTTGCGGGTTCTGCAGAAGGCAGCGGTAAGGACAGGGAATTGACTTACTTTTTTACCGAGCATGTGGGTGGAAAGTTTGATGGAGCGGCCATGAATGAGGGCAGTTATTTTCGCGTGGAGGCCGGTACTGAGCTTCAAGGGGAAGAAGCTTCCGTTTATCTGGCTTTTGCCAGTGCTTCCGGGGGCCCCCAGTGGAAGGCGATTTATCCTGATGAAATAACCCGGTTGGAGAATGGAAATCAGAGCATGGTCTTCCTGTATGAGAATTTTGTACAGGCCTATGGCAGGGACTTTACCAGATTGGATATCATCCATGTATACTCCAATACTTCCGGAGCAGTGAAGCTGAAAGAGCTTTCTTACATTCCCGGAACAGGAGAACCGGCGGATACGGGAGACGGTACCTGGGACAGGGCTCTCACGGGGATTGCTTTTATTGGAGATAGTATTGTTCAGAACCCGCTTTTTCAATATGGGGACTGGAATACGGTGCTGGGCCGCGAGGATTGTGTCAATTATGGTATTGGAGCCCAGACAACCACGGAGGTGGCGGCACGGTGGGGTGACCTGCTCAAAGGAAACTATGAGAAGATCGTAATATTATGCGGCATCAATGACCTGGGGCGAGGCAGGCAGCTATTTTCCACCATTAAGAATTACCGGGAAATGTTTGAAAGCACCCATGAGGCATATCCGGAAACCCGGATTTTTGTCATCAGTGTCCTGCCCACGACAGATGCCTTTTTCAAAGATCAGCAGAACAGCATTATTTATATGAATGCGGCTCTAAAAAATATGATCAAGGAATATGATTATGTGAAATTCGTAGATTGTTATTCTGCCTTTGTGGGTGAGGATGGGTATTGTAATCCTGACTATGTATCCGATGGCCTCCATCCAAATAAAGAAGGATACGAGGTGATAGCCGGAGTGTTGACCCCTTATCTGGATGGAACGGCGGAGAGCGGTAACGAAGAGGGAGACGGCAGCGGCGATGCGGACATTGCAGGCAAAGCCGCCGACGGAGACAGATTTGGAGAAGCTTCCTCTGGCAGAGACATTGACAAGAAGAATTCCGCTGAGAGGGAAAATACCGATACAAAAAGTATTGAGGAAGAAGCCAACGCAGAAGGAAGGAATACAGGGCAAAGGACTGAAAGAGCTGTGATAACTGCAGCAGTCTTGATTATCTTCTTAATTGCATTAGTGGGATATCTCCTAAGAATGAGATCACGCCATTCCAGCTCCCGGTAAACGGGGAAAGAATATGGTGATGGAAGGCATAATTAGAAAGTCATAAAAGGCAAATATAATGATAATAAACGAAAGTGCTACTCAATATCCAAGTTTGAGTAGCCTTTTCGTTTTATTGAGTTAAATAAAAAATAAAAGGGATCATTAAATTTGGAACCCTTGCACTTTACGTTTCAATAATTTTTGATATTATTCAGTGTTTTTATTATATACGCAAATATTTAGCTATTTTATAATACAGTTAGTGATGATGGAAGGAGAAGGGAAATAAATGAAGTATTCTAATCCGGTTATAAAAGGCTTTCATCCGGACCCGAGTATTTGTTGGGTAGATGAGGATTATTATCTGGTAACAAGTTCTTTTGAATATTTTCCGGGAATCCCTATTTATCATAGCAGAGATCTGGTGAATTGGACATAAATCGGTAATTGTGTACAGAATGCAGAGCAATTTCCACTGGGAGTGGTAAAGGATTCTGGAGGAGTTTGGGCGCCAACGATTCGTTATGATAGGGGTGTATTCTATGTGACAGCAATGCTGGAGCAGCAAGGGAACTTTATTATATCTGCCACGAATCCGGCTGGAAAATGGTCTGATTCTGTCTGGGTACCAATGGGAGGGTATTGATCCATCATTGTTCTTTTAATCCTATTCTGACCAATGCTAATGATACCAGTAAGGAGGTACAATGTTCCGGACACGGGGATTTGTTCCAGGATCACTTTGGCAACTGGTGGATCGTTCATCTGGGCATCCGTCTGGCCAGGAGAACAATGAGTAATTTGGGAAGGGAGAATGAAGGATAATGAAGAAAAAGCATTTGTACGAAGCGGCCCGGACGGGGTATCCTTTGTTGCCAACTGGATGACGGAATATGAGCGCACACAGGATAAGAAGTATCGGAAGAAAATAGAGAACGGACTTCAGGATATCTATAATACCCCTTTGGGGCTTGCTTCCGGTCCGGAATATGAATATGATTTTGAGCAGGCACATTTAATCTATCATGGCGAAAGTGATACCAGCGGCAACATGCATCTGCAGATCTGCATGGGAGGGCCGGAGATATGGGCTGAGCTGGCGGATATGCTGGATAGTGATGTGTTAAGGAAGCTGCTGGTTGACCATGGAAGATTTTATTATTTATCCAGGGAAGAAAAGGAGCAGGAGACAAAAGGATTGATCAGGAACAGGCCTTTTTCGTTCTATTGGTTTGCTTCCTCTCTGGCTGCATATTCTGCCTGGATGAGTAAAGATGAGGCTTTGGCCATATCGGCCTGGAAGGAGCTGCTGCATGCGCTGGCAACCGATAGGGATGTGGAAGGCTTTCGTTCCTATCCTTATACAACTGCAATGGATGGCAAGGAATTGAAGGAAATTCCCTGGATCAAGACAAATTTTACTGCCCAATGGTGTCTGAATGTCATAGTTGCATTGGAATTTATCAGAGAATATCTGCCTGAAACTATGGAGGAAATGAAGGATTTGCTTCATGGTATGGAGGAGGGACAGCATCATAGAGCTTAGGCCTTCTTCTCCATCCCGCACATATATAATAAAACACATCACCCTTTTACTTATATGTTAATGTAACAACCCCGGAAACCCTGGTTGAGCTATTAAAGAATCCCTCCAAATATGCTCCAAGCGGAATTTATATTGTAAGAATTCATGGTACCTTTGTTAACTTTTTAGATCTTTCGCCTGAGATACAACAGGACATCATAAAAAGGCTGGATCTCAATTCAACAGCTCTGGCATAAGAGGAAACTAAAAAATTAATTCGTTATTGCGAATGTGGGGCTGATGATACAAGAAAGAGGAAGTAACAGCAAGAATAGATATGCAGGTAAGCCATAAGAGGCGGAAGATTCTCTGCTTCTTATGGCTTTTGCTTTGCGTTTCTTATAACCAGTTGCTGATTTCTGCACTGCACTCCTTGAGCTTACGGGCATATACTTCGATTTTATCATCCGTGATGCGAGGGGATGGGCCTGAAATACTGATGGCACCCAGCAGATTTCCATCCCGCCGGTAAACGGGCACGCCGACACAGCGGATTCCAATTTCGTGTTCCATGTTGTCCACACTGTACCCCTGTTCTCTCACCAGGGCCAGTTCTTCCATCAGCTTTTGAGGATCACTGATGGTATTGGGGGTAAAGGCTGTCATGCTTTGCGCGGAAATAGCTTCTGCCTGCTGCTGGTGGGGCAAAAAAGCCAGAATTGCCTTGCCCAGTGAGGTGCAATACATTTCCGCGGTTTCTCCGATCATAGAGCGCGCACTGTAAGAAGAGGACGGATAGGTGCCTTCGAGATATAATATATGATTGTCCTTTGGTATGGCAAAATAAATGACCTCGTTTAATTCATTGGACAGCGAGCTCATGTAAGGGTGAACAATTTTATGAATACCGAGGCTGGTATTGATAATGTAAGAAAGCTCTAAAATCTTCATGCCCAGACGATATTTATTATTATCCGGGTTTTTTTCAATGTATCCGCACTGTTCAAAAGTCTGAATAATGTTGTGCACATTGCTTTTATACAGATTTAACTGTGTGCTGATTTCAGTGATGCCAAGTTCGGGTGTCCGGGCAGTAAAGCAGTCCAGAATATCCAGTGCCTTCTTCAGTGATTTGACCTTAATCTCATCGTTCATCTAATCTCCTCTTTCAATATGTATTCTTTTCCAATTTTATATCACATTTCTAAAGATTAATCAACAAGTAAGATAAAAATAGGATAAAAATTCAAGGATATTTTATTGACAATTGTGATTATTGGTGCTAAAATGAAAACAGATCATATTATAGAACGACGTTCTGTAATGAAGAACAAAGGAGAGCGACATGGAGAATATTAAAAATGGTGTATGGCCTACTATGATCACACCTTTTACAGACAAGGATAAGATTGACTATAAGGGGATTGAAAAGCTCCTTGAGTTTTATGATGAAAAGGGAGTTGCCGGAGTATTTGCCGTATGTCAGTCCAGTGAAATGTTTCATTTAAGCAGAGAAGAAAAAAAGGAATTGATCCGTTTTATCACAAGAAATGTATCAAAGGATATGCAGGTAGTGACATCCGGTCATACCGCGGATACACTGGAAGAACAGCTTCGGGATGCAGAAGAAATGATGTGTGAAGGTGTGAAGGCTTATGTGATACTTCCGAATCGCTTTGCAAAGGCGGAAGAATCAGATGATATCCTGACGGAAAGAATGGGACAGTTTCTTGAGGCATTTCCGGGAGTGCCGCTGGGAATTTATGAATGCCCTCATCCTTACAAGAGAACCTTAACACCCAAAGTTCTGGAATGGTGTATCAGCACGGGGAGATTTCAATTCATAAAAGACACCTGCTGTGATTTAGAGCAGATAGAGGAAAAATTAAAGCTGACAAAGGCTGCAGGCATAAAGCTGTTTAACGCCAACAGCGCCACCTTGCTGCAGAGCTTGAAAATGGGGGCAAGTGGTTTCAGTGGTGTTATGGCAAACTTTCATCCCGAATTCTATGTATGGCTTTGTGAGCATTTTGAAGCGGAGCCCGTAAAAGCGCAATTGATCCAGCAATTTATCGGATGCTGTTCCCTGGCTGAATATCAGCACTATCCGGTTAATGCAAAATACAGCTTATCCCTTCGGGGAGTTCCCATAGAAACCTTCAGCAGGGTACGGGATAAAGCAGCTTTTAAAGCAAGCTGCAGGATGGAAATAGAACAGTTAAACGAATTATCCTTGTGGGCAGGTAAGGAACTGTTATCCTTCTAAGCAACAAAAATCTATTGACACAAAATTTCAGCCATGCTATAATTTACCTGTAAAAATAAGAACGATGTTCCGTAATATAGAACATATAAAAGCGTTTTCTTTATCTATCTGAAAGGCTGGTGAGATATTGTCTGGGTTCAAGATATCTAAAAAACGTATAAAAGAGAGTAAATACCTATATCTAATGCTTGCTGTACCTCTTGCATACGTGCTGGTTTTTAAATACCTTCCCATGGGAGGCATTGTTTTAGCTTTTAAGAATTACTCATTTTCCAAGGGTATATGGGGCAGCCCCTGGGTCGGGTTGGAATATTTTAACCGCTTTTTAGCGGATCCCTTATTCTGGCGTGCCTTTAAAAACACCCTGATACTCAATGTGACACAAATCATTATATCTTTTCCCTTACCTATCCTATTTGCACTCATGCTGAATGAGGTAAAACATAGAAGATATAAGAAAGTAGTACAATCGATCTCGTATTTCCCTCATTTTGTATCCACCGCCATTATAGTCGGCATGGTATTTTTGTTTATGTCAAATGGCGGATTGGTTAATACCTTTCTTCACAATCAAGGAAGAGACAGAATTAGCTTTTTATTGGATCCCAACTGGTTCCGGCCTATCTATATTATTACTGGAATATGGTCCAATGTCGGATGGAGCTCTATTATCTATTTGGCAGCATTGACATCATTAGATATGGAGATAATGGAGGCGGCCACGGTGGACGGAGCTTCAAGGTTCAGACGGATCTGGAGTATTACCCTGCCAAGCATCATGCCTACGATACTAATTATGTTTATTTTAGCCATAGGAGGCATTTTGAACAGCAGTCTTGATAAGACAATTATGCTCCAAACTCCTTCCAATCAGGCTGCTTCTGATTTGCTGTCAATGTATATCTATAGAATTGGCGTTCAAAGCATGCAGTTTGGTTATTCCAGTGCCATAGGCCTTTTCGAAAATGTAATAAACATATGTTTTCTATTGGTCACGAATTATATCACGAAAAAAACAGGAGAAGTGTCCATTCTTTAGAGGATAGAAGCTTTCGGTATCATTTAAGAAGGGAAGTACGAACATGAAAATAAAGGAAAGCATTACATATAGAATATTCGATATCTTAAATTATATCTTCCTTGGAGCTTTAAGTCTGGTGTTTTTTTTGCCCCTGTGGTATGTGCTTGTCAGCTCCTTTAGTAATGGCTTTGCAGTGATGAGAAATGAAACATTTCTTTTTCCTGTGAAATTTAACATGGATTCCTATAAAGCTATTTTCAGAATACCGGATTTTGTTAAGGCATACAAAAACACCATTGGTTTTGCCGGAGCAGGCGTTTTTATGAGTATGATACTTACAATTTTATGCGCATTTCCCTTATCAAGGCCGAATCTGTACGGGCGAAAAATATTTTCTGTGATCGTATTGCTCACTATGTTTTTCAGCGGCGGCGTTGTACCCACTTATATCATTGTAACTCAAACGCTCCAGCTAAGGGGACATCTGATCACGCCCTTACTCATAAGTACATTGAATGTATTTAATATGATCCTTATGAGGACGTTTTTTCAAGGATTGCCGGAGTCCTTATTTGAGTCGGCACGTATTGACGGAGCAAATGAACTGTCAATCCTGGCGAAAATTGTTCTGCCATTATCTAAGCCGATCCTTGCTACCGTATTTTTATATTACAGTGTTGATTTATGGAATAGCTACTTTAATTTTTCACTATATCTGAGAGATCATTTCCCTTTGCAGGTATTTATTAAGAATTTTATTATTAATGGCGTTACAGGAGATGTAGCCCAATCCTTTACCGGCAATGTCTCAGATACTACGGTAAAATACGCCATTATTGTTGTCACGCTGGTACCTATCCTGTCCCTGTATCCGTTTATTCAAAAATATCTGATCAAGGGAACATTAGTGGGAGCAATAAAGGGGTAGAGCATCATGGGAGCTAAGGAGCTGATACCGTGAGATACGGTTTACTCAACCAATCTATTAAAAAGAGGAGGTAAAAAGGTTATGGGAAGAAACAGGTTTCAAAAGATGTGCGCGTTAGTTCTATGTGTATGCATGCTCGCAGCAATGGCTGCATGCAGCGGCAAAGGTAAAGAAGGTACAGATAATTCCGCCAATAAGGATGCTGCGGGTACGGCGGCTACAGGGTCGTCCGGTAAGGAAAGAGAGCTGGTTACTTTTGAAGTGGAGAGAGGTTCCAAGCCGGTGGATCCGATGGTGTTGGATTATATTAAGGAGAAGTTTGGCATCGAGTTTCATTATATAGAGGTTGCCGATGCCTCCACCGTTATGACCCAGTTAGGTGCCGGTGATGTACCGGATCTGGTGGATGGAGTAAAAGCGGAGCTAATGTCCTTGGATGTGGAAAATTTATTTCTGCCTGTCAGCGATTATTTTGATAAGCTTCCAAACTATGTGAAATATCTGGAGCAGGATCCGGATAAGGAATGCGCTTTTATGCTCAACGACGATGGCAGCAAAGGAAAATCCTATTACTTGAACTATTATAGGGAGAATCCTACTGTGGATTATTCGGTGCCCTCTGTCAGGGAGGATCTGTTTAAACAAACCGGATTAACAGAGCTTCCGAAGGATTATGATGAATTGTATGTCATGCTTAAAAAGCTGAAGGAATTGGATCCGGAAAATTATCCATGGACAGAAAGAGATGGCACAGAAAAGCTGCTGATCTGTAATGCATTTCCCTTTGGCACAGGATATATTAATAAGACAAAGGGCATGTACTACGAGCCGCTTGCTGATAATGGCCAGGGCAATTGGATCTACAGCCCGACGAAACCGGAATTCAGAAATCTGTTAATTTATTTTGCAAAGCTCTATAAGGAAGGTTTATTGGATCCGGATTATGCAACACAGAAAAGGGACGGCATGGATCAAAAATATGCATCGGGAAAAGCCAGCTTTTTCATGGAGAACATGAGCTTCCTGACCAATTATGAAACATCACTGAAGGAGACCAATCCGGATGCTAAGTTTATCGCCATCCCCCTTCTTAACAATCAGGTAAATCAGCCTCGCGCGGTGAAAGGAACTTATCCTTACACCACACGCGGCACAGTAATCAAGAAGGATGTCAAGAACCTGGACCGGCTATTGGAGTATATTGACTGGTGCTATTCTGAAGAAGGCATTTTAATGACGAATTGGGGAATCGAAGGGAAATCTTATACGATGGCAGACGGAAAGCCTGAATTTATTCCGGCTTATGCAGATCAGTTCAAATCCGATGCGAATCCTTTAACTGCTCTTCTAAAAAGCTTTGGCGGAGGATTGTCAAACCTGCCGTTCTATCTGGATAATGATAATGAGAAATACTTTAGCGGGGCAAATCATTTAGAGCGTGCTGCACTTGTGTCTTCGGAAGAGGGTATTGTGTTTGACCGATCCTTACCGCCCTTTACACCCGAAGAAAAAGCGAAGGTTGATAATTACATTCTAACCATTGATCCGGTGATCTTTCCGGCAATCGAACAGACGATCACCAATCAAATCACCATTGAAGACTATGATAAGGTGGTGGAACAAATCATAGGTATGGGTGCCAATGATTTGGAGGCTGTTTATCAACAGGCATATAACAGATTGCAGGGAAAATAATACGGAAAGCTTAAAGGCCCACCGGCTCTGCCGGTGGGTTTATAGGAGGCATCTATGTACCGGGAAATCAATATTGCATATTCCATAAGGAATACCATAATAGAAAAGACAGCCCTGATCCTGCGGGAAGAGATATTACAAAGAAGTAATATTTCCGTTGGCTTGAACGGGGAAGGTCAAAACAGTATTATTATCACGACAGATGATCATTATGAAGCGGATATCAATGACCCTGAATTAAAGGAACTTGTGGATAAGCTGCCTTTTCAAAAGAAGGATGGATATAGGATTGCTTGCACAGGGAAGGATATTGCCGTTGTGGGACACGATATCAGAGGCGCGATGTATGGCGCGTTTAAGCTCCTGAGGCTTTTTGAATACTCCCAAGAGGCGATCAGGCTGGTGAAGATAAGCTTAGGGGAGTCGCCGGATAAAGAGCTTAGGGGTGTGCAGCTTGGGTACCGGGATAAGACAAACGCTTATGATGCCTGGGACAAGGCGATATTTGCCCGGTACATAAGAGACCTGGCAATCTTTGGAGCAAACTCCATAGAGCTTCTTCCGCCGATTACAGATGATAAGGAAGTCGGTGTTCTTCAAAAGGTGGATTTGTATGAAATGGCCTCATTTTTGAGCCGGGAAATCAAGTCTTATGGTATGGATGTCTGGGTATGGTATCCTACCGTAAGTGAATATGATGATATCAAGACAAAGGAGGATATGCTGGAGAGATTTGCAAAGGATTTTAAAGCTTTCCCTTATATTGATCATCTTATGGTACCCAGCGGAGATCCGGGAGACCTGGAAGCGAAGGAGTTTTTTGACGAGTGCTCTTCCATGAAGGAAGTGCTGGCCAGGTATCACCCTGAAGCCAGGATATGGATATCATTTCAAAAGCAGAGCCCTTCGAAGCAATGGCTGGATGATTTTACAGAACTGGCATTATCTCAGCCGGAGTGGCTTCATGGCGTAGTTTATGCACCCTGGACAAAGCTGGATCCCTGTGAGTTTTATGAGACCTTTGGAAAACTGTTTCCTATCAGAAATTACCCTGATATTACACATTCTCTCATATGCCAGTATCCAATCCCCTATTGGGACCAAACGATGGCGCTCACCTTAGGAAGGGAGTGTATTAACCCTCGCCCCAGGTTCAGCAGGAAGTGTCATAACGCATATAAGGATTATTTTATTGGGAGTATTCCTTATTCCGAGGGAATTAATGATGACATAAATAAATTCTTGTGGCTTGGTTTAGAGTTTAATAATGATGCGGAGCCCGATGATATATTGCAGGAATACGCGAATTTCTTCTTCCATAGTGAATATGCCGGGTTTTTTATGAGAGGGATAAAGCGATTGGAGGATAACCTGGAAGGACAGCTTTTAACCAGCCGGTCTGTGAGCCAGTGTTATTATATTTTCAAAAATCTGAGTTCTAAAATACCGGATTCAGCTAAAAACTATCGCTTCAATCTGGCCAAGCTTAGGGCATATTTTGACTATTATATTCAAAAAAGGCTGCTGATTGAAACGGGATTGTATCATAGAATCATGGATATCATCGAATTCGATAGAAGCAGGGCTGGACTGGAACGCGCACTTTATCTCTTGAGCGAAGATCACTCCTGTGCGCAGCCCCTGAAGGAGGAAATCAATCATCTTGGTGATCTTTTATTTGAGCAGATCGGATTTCAGCCAACTACGGACAGGCATTTTGGAGCGGGCACAGAAAGAGGAGCGTTTTTGGATTGCATTAATTCACCGGTTACCAATCTGCCCCTATTGGCTTACAAGCTTGAAGAAATCAACCGCTTGGATGATATGGAGATGGAGCATGAACTGGAGAGCCTGGTAAATGAAAAGGATCCCGGCATCAACGGTCAATATTACAATTTTGAAGATCCGGAGAGCTTTCGCATCGCGGATGGACTGGATCCCCTGGATCTGGGATATCTCCACTCACCGGTTAAGACTTTCAGGCATAGCGCCTATTTCCCGAAGAATATGGAAAGACAGGTGCGGCCCTATCACATTGATTATATTTCCGGTATCGGAGTACTTTATGAAACCCCGCTGAAGCTCGTACTCAACGATCTGGCTAAGAGAGACTACAGCTTAACTGTTACCTATATCAATGCCTATGGGGGAAATGAAGGTAAAATAAATCAGATCAAGCTATATGCCAACCATAGCCTGATTTATGATTTTTGTAACTTTAACCAGTATACGGATGAGTTCTTTACTCATACCTATAGGATTGATAAAGAAATGATGGAAGCCGGCAGGCTGGAGCTGTTTTGGGAAAAGGGCACCTGCTGCAGATTTCCCTGTGTGGCAGAATTGAAGCTGGTGGAAAGAACAATAGAACCATTCACAACAAACATATAAACGGAGAATGAAAACAATATGAATCAAAAGGAATTAAGAGAGGCATTCAGAACGAATAAAAAAGTGTATGGAACGATGATATCGTCCCCTAATCCCAAATTTATAGGGGAGATTTCAAAATTGGGCTTAGATTTTGTATTTATCGATACAGAGCATATACCCCTTGACCGATCTATGGTTTCCTGGATGTGTCAAACCTTTTCAGCGATGAATATTGCTCCCATCGTGCGCGTCCCTTCCCCGGATCCTTATGAGGTCAGTAAGGCACTGGACGGCGGAGCATGCGGTATTTTGGCTCCCTATCTGGAGACTGTAGACCAGGTACAGGCGTTGAGAGGAGCTGTGAAATACAGGCCGCTCAAGGGGGAGAAGCTGAAAAAGGTCTTGTATGGTGAGGAAAAATTATCCGAGAGAGAAGAAGAGTATCTCAAAGCGTATAATGATAACCATATCATGCTTTTAAACATTGAATCCACCTATGGGATACATAATTTGGATGCCATGCTTTCTGTGCCGGATGTAGACGGTGTTTTCATAGGACCTCACGATTTGTCGGTTAATATGGGCGTACCGGAGGATTATGAGGATAAAGAATGGAATCATGCAGTTTCCGAAATTATTAAGCGCTGCAGGGCAAAGAATATCGGAGTGGGCAATCACTTATCCCTTGGGATAGAGAATCAAATCCGGTGGGCAAAAGAGGGCATGAATATTGTTATCTGGAATGCGGATATGATAAGAGTGATCCAGGCTCTCAGAGCGGATTTCGAGTATATCAGAGAGCAGTTGGGAGATACAGCAAAGACCGACCGAAGGGAAACATCCATATGATTATAGATCAAATGACGAATTTTGACTTGTATAGGAATTTAATAGCGGGAATGGAGGAGGCATATCATTTTATTACTTCCAGCAGCACCTTACAGGCGGGGAAATATCAATGCGGCAGAGGCTTTTCCATGGTTCAGGAGGGGATAACGTATCCGGCGGAGGAAGGCGTTTTTGAATTCCATAAAAAATATGTGGATGTAATTATGCTGATATCCGGTAAAGAAATGTTGGAATGGGCTCCGGTACAACAGCTCCAAATATCGGAAGAATATGATCCGGAAAGGGATATCGCTATAATGAAAGGCCGCGGTAATTATATCGAGCTGCAGCCGGGAATGTTCTATATCTTATTTCCTGATGATGCGCATAAGGCATGCTGCCATCTCACAGAACCTGAGAGATACCGCAAGGTAGTAGTAAAAATTCCGATGGAACAGTAAGAATGGAATTAGGGTGGTGCAAAGCGCCTTCATGGAGGGAATTATGAAAATTGTAATATTAGATGGATACACGGAAAATCCCGGCGATTTGAGCTGGGAGGGGATAGAAGCGCTGGGGGATCTGACGTTATATGACAGAACCCCGGATGATCCGGAGATGATTATTGATAGAATTGGCGATGCCGAGGTGGTATATACCAATAAGACGCCAATCAGCAAAGAAATCCTGGAACGCTGTACGAATATAAAATATATCGGTGTTCTGGCCACCGGCTACAATGTTGTTGACACCTTTGCAGCGAAGGAAAAAGGCATTCCCGTTTGCAATATACCGACCTATGGAACAAGTGCAGTTGCACAATTTGTATTTGCGTTGCTTTTAGAGGTATGCCACCATGTGGCCCACCACAGCGAGGCAGTACATAAGGGCAGGTGGACGGCCAATCCGGATTTCTGTTTCTGGGATTATCCGCTGATGGAGCTGGCCGGCAAGACTATGGGTATTGTTGGATTCGGACGAATTGGCCGGCATACGGCCCGGATCGCCCAAGCCTTTGGAATGAAAGTATTGGCGTATGATACGAAGAAAAACACGGATTACGAAACCGATAGCTGCCAATATGCAGACCTGGATGAACTGTTGAGCAAATCAGATGTAATATCTCTTCATTGTCCACTGTTTCCGGAAACAAAAGGGATGATCAACCAGAACAGCATCCGTAAGATGAAGGATGGGGTTATCCTGATCAACACATCAAGAGGGCAGCTTATTGTAGAGGAGGATCTGGCTGAAGCGCTTAATAGCGGAAAAGTTTATGCGGCTTGCCTGGACGTCGTGTCTGTGGAACCAATCAAAGCGGATAATCCGTTATATGGAGCGCCTAATTGCATTATAACTCCTCATATAGCCTGGGCACCCAAAGAAAGCAGACAAAGGTTAATGGATATAGCGGTAGATAATCTCAGAGCATGGCTTTCAGGAAATCCATGTAATGTTGTTAATCCATGATATGCATTTGCTGACGGCAGATATCATACAGTTGCCCCGGGAGAGTCCCAATTGAATAATGAAAGCTTTGTTTCATTGCATTTTTAATCTATGAGAGAATATCAAGAAAGTCATACCAGAGGAACGGTATGGCTTTCTTGATATTCTGTTTATTTTCTCTTGACTGATTTTTATACCAGAACTTACATCTTTTTAATAGGTTTTGAAAAAAATTTGTATCTATATAAAAGAATATGTTATCATAGCCATTGTGAAGAAGAGCAGATATCTTCACAGTATAAACGAGGATTACTGGAAATCTTCAGTTGTATCAGAGGATAAGCCAAAACTAGTATACTTTGGAGTGTTGCAGGATGAAACCATTTATTGGATTAGTTAAGAAACATTGGGTTGGAATTATATTGTGTTGCCTTACGATGATCATCCTGGACTATTTATTTGGAACAGTATGCTTTAGCGTCATACTCTTCGGGATTCCATGTCCGGCCTGCGGTATGACCAGAGCGGCAAAGCTCATGCTGACGGGACATTTTCGAGAATCATTTCATATGCATCCGCTATTGCTGTTTGTTGCTTTTGGTATTCTTAACTGCATAATTATAAAAAAAATATTAAAAAACTATATAGTAATTATAAAGTTGTATGTTATAATAAGTATAGTTATTTTTATTGGTTTCTACATTTATCGGATGAAGATGGATTTTCCCAATATAGAACCGATGGTTTATAATGAGAATAATTATCTTTATAAAATAGCAATGCTTTGGCATAAGAGTAAACTGATAAAATAGCTTAGTATTTATACCAGGAGGAATAAACTATGGATAATTATGGAGCACAATACGGAGCCCCCAACGGTCTCCCGATGGAAAAACCCATGAGTCTGGGTGATTGGTTAATCACGCTTATTGTACAGGCTATTCCGTGTGTCGGAATTATTATGCTGTTTGTATGGGCCTTTGGACAGGGAAATGTGAGCAGAAGGAATTACTGCCGTGCCATGTTGATTATGACAGCAATCGGAATCGTATTGGGAATTATTTTCTATGCATCCTTTGCTGCGCTGCTGTTTAATGCATTAAATTCCTATTCCTATTAATTTTCTCTTCGTACATAATGATAAAGCCATAAGAGGCGGATGATTTTCTGCTTCTTATGGCTTTATTTTGTTGATTGCCGTGTATCCGGTCCGTTTGTATCAACAAAGGCTCGGTGAGCAAAGTCTATAATACAAACATAAGAAGAAAGACAAGATAGGTTTTTTTAATGTCCCGGTTTACAAGCAGGTAAGCTGCTCCCAGCATGAAGCCCAGGATAAGGCCCTCCAGGCCGATCCATATGCTTCCCTTTGTCAAAATATGAGCCAGCCCCCAGGTAAGTCCGCAGATAATACCGCCATAAGGGAATTTCCGATTTCCGGTCCAGATTTCAAGAGCCTTCTGGCCGAAGACAATGATCAGCATAAACAATACTGTTTCAAAGGCATAATAGATATATTGGAATAAAAAGAGCAGCGGGCCTTTTTTCTGGAACTCCATCCATATCTTGAAGCCATCCCAGCTCATATAACTCATGAGAAGAGAAAATATAACGGTGCCTGACACCGATATCCATTGCCAGACCTTCATTGGCGGTGCCTGCTGGAAGAGGGGAAAGCCGTATTTCCTGCTTGAAGTCCGGATCAGATAAAATGCCACCAGCCCCCAGGTGAGGCAGGTGATAATCCAATGGGATATCATCTGGACTTTGGTCCAATCCTGCATCGGTCCCCCATATAGGGCAGGCTCTATGAGGTAAGCATAGAGCGCCTCAAGCCCTAACCCTCCGAATGCGTAAAGACTTAATGATAAAAAATCCAAACCGGTAACCTTTTTATTCATTTTCTTTGCTCTCCTTTTTAATGTTATTCAGCAACTGGTTTATTTTTCTGACTTCCTTCCATAATTGGACATAGTACAGGATGGCACCTATGGCATACGGAATGGTAAAGGACAGAAAGATATCCATGTAACCGTCAGGGTGGACTTCCGAGTAAAAGCTTATAACCCAGGTGATAAGCATTACACATCCCACCAATAAGGTGTACTGTCCGATGATAATCAGCGGAAGGGGAATATGGCTCAGGCGGTAATGCTGTGACAGCACCAGGGTTCCCAGAAAGGATAAAAATAATATCATGACCAGGTTTTGCTGATAATTCCCGAATACTTTCTGAAAGATTGCTTCTATTATAATCTTAGTAGCGGATAAGGCCGTATATACCACGCATACCGTTGGCCAAAACGATCTCTTGTCAATTAGCTTCATGATTTCCCTCCTCCATATTCTTTAGAAATGAGATAAACCGCGCTTTGTAAGCTCTGTTTAAAACCAAAGTTTCTCCATTTTCCATTTGAAGCTGCATCTTCATATTAAAATCCGTTTTCATATGAGTTACTTTGTAGACATTCACCAGCACGGATTTTCCAATCTGTATGAAACCATTGCTGTAAAAGCGCTCCTGAAAATCCCTCAGACTATAATCGACCTGATAAACCTCATGCTCCAGATAGGCATAGCAGCGCCTGTCCACCACTTCCAGATAAAATATCTCACCCGGAAATATCCTTTTCCGTAAGGAATCTCGCTTCCCTATAATCGCCCCGTGGGCTTCAAAATAGTTCATTACACCGGCGATTTCGGAATCCAGCTCGCCGTAATATACCTCTATTCGATTTTCCTTCAGTGTATCATCTTGATAATAATTGATTTTCAAATTCTTCTCCCCCCCCTTATTCCAATTATAGCAGATCATGCGACGGCCGCAATATCTCATTGCATATGCTTCGATTTTTATGTGCTATCCTGCGTTACAGTTCTGAGGCAACGGCATTAAATTTTCCCTGGCTGGTTCTCTGTTTTATCGGTTCCATTAAATTCTTAGTAAAAATACTTGAAAAATAATATAAAAAGTTTATAATAAAACATATAAAATATTTACTTAAAATATAAAAATAAAAAAGGAGATGTTCTGATGAAAAAGGTTAAAATTGGTTTTGCGCCCACCAGAAGAAGTATTTTCAGCGCACCGGATGCAGTGAAATACGCTGATTTAACAAGAGAAAAGCTGACGAAATTAGGAGTGGAATTTGTCGACATAACAGATATCAACGAAGAAGGGCTTTTTTATGATGAGCTGGACCGTGAAAAAATTGCTGAAAAATTCAGAAGAGAGAAGATTGACGGTTTGTTTTTCCCCCACTGTAATTTCGGTACGGAGTATGTGGTTGCAAGGCTGGCGAAGGAGCTGAATGTTCCGGTACTCCTATGGGGACCCAGGGATGAGAGGCCGGATGAGAACGGAATTCGCCTGCGGGACAGCCAGTGCGGCCTGTTTGCGACCGGTAAGGTGCTTCGCAGATTCCAGGTGCCCTTTACTTATATGACCAATTGCCGCTTAAGTGATCCCGAATTCGCCAGAGGAATTTTTGATTTCCTAGCGGTATGCAATGTGGTAAAGACCTTCCGGAATATCAGAATACTTCAAATCGCACCCAGACCCTTTGATTTCTGGTCCACCATGTGTAACGAGGGAGAGCTTCTGGAGCGCTTTAATATCCAGTTGTCTCCGATTCCCATGCCGGAGCTTACTGCTGCGGTGAAGAAGGTGAAGGACGAGGAGAAGAAGGAAGTTCTTGCGGTAATGGACTATTGCAGAACCAATATGAACATCAAGATTAAGGAGGAACAGCTGGAGAATGTGGCGGCCTTAAAGGTGGCGATGAAAAGCCTGGCCAGCCAATACGGCTGCAAAGCCATAGCGATTCAGTGCTGGAATGCCCTCCAGGGAGAGTTGGGCATCATGCCCTGCGCAGCTAATTCACTGTTAAATGAAGAGGGAATTCCGGTTGTCTGTGAGACGGATATCCACGGAGCTATTACCTCCTTGCTGGTAGAGGCGGCGGCGTTAGATGATACCAGGAGCTTTTTCGCGGACTGGACCGTGCGCCATCCCGATGATGAGAATGGGGAGCTGCTGCAGCATTGCGGACCATGGCCCATCTCCGTAGCAAAAGAAAAGCCTACCATCGGCTACCCTCTTGCCTTTGAGCATCCTGGTGCTGTGGAAGCGGAAGCAAAGCACGGTAGGATGACCCTGTGCCGCTTTGACGGCGATAACGGAGAGTACTCCATGCTTCTGGGCAATGCGGAAGGTGTGGAAGGTCCTTATACCAAGGGTACCTATGTGTGGATTAAGGTGGCGAACCTGAAACGGCTGGAGGATAAGCTGGTGTGCGGACCGTATATCCATCACTGCGTGGGTATTCATAAGGATGTAGTGCCTGTATTGTATGAAGCTTGTAAATACATCGGAGTAAAGCCTGATCTCTACGATCCTGTTGAGGAAGAAGTTAAGGCTTACATCCGGGGGGAATAAAGTATCGACGAATAAATAGATTGCCGGCAACGTATATTCACGGTGTCAGGAATGCACATAATGTTAAGAAATACGCATGGTGTCAGAGACCGCGGAGAGTGTTGAGGACAGCTTCGTATGAAAGAACAAGCTTTGTGTTGAGAAACAAGCTTTGTATTGAGAAACAAGCTTTGTATGAAGAGATACCGTTTCATGCAGTGAATGGAGGTAAGAATGAATAATTTACAGGCGAAATCTTTTGAATTAAGGAAAGATGTGCTTAATATGATATACCGTGCCAAGACGGGACATATCGGCGGGGATTTCTCGGTGATGGATATCCTGGTTACCCTTTATTACAGTGAGATGAACATATCTCCGGAGCTGGCACAATCTCCGGAGAGAGATTATTTTATCCTGAGCAAGGGGCATTCGGTGGAAGCGCTTTACGCCGTGCTGGCAGACCGGGGCTTCTTCCCGAAGGAGGATCTGCTGACCTATTCCACCTTTCAGAGTATCTACATCGGGCATCCCAATAATAAGGTGGCGGGAATTGAGATGAATTCCGGTTCCTTAGGGCACGGGCTGTCCGTCTGTATCGGAATGGCGCTGGGGGCCAGAATGAGCGGTACGGGCAACCGGGTCTATACCGTAATGGGAGACGGAGAACTGGCGGAAGGCTCCGTATGGGAAGGAGCCATGGCTGCCGGACATTATAAGCTGGATAATCTCTGTGCGGTTGTGGATCGCAACCGGCTCCAGATCTCCGGCTCCACGGAGGAAGTGATGTCCCAGGACAGCCAGGATCAACGGTGGGCTTCCTTCGGATGGCATGTAATCCATGCGGTTGGCAATGATACTGCTTCTTTGCGCGAGGCCTTTGGAGAGGCAAAGGCCTACAAGGGCAAGCCGACGGTGATTATTGCGGATACGGTGAAAGGCTTCGGGGTATCCTTTATGGAGAATAATGCCGCCTGGCATCACAGGGTGCCCTCGGCAGAGGAATATAACCAGGCAATGGAAGAACTGGAGCAAAGGAGGGTCTCGGCCAATGAAGAATAATATACCCAACCGCCAGGCAATCTGTAATGTATTGATTGATAAGGCCAATACGGATAAGGAGATTGTTGTATTATGCAGTGATTCCAGGGGCTCGGCTTCTTTAACGGAATTTGCCAGGGCTCATAAGGAGCAGTTTATTGAAGTAGGGATTGCGGAACAGAATCTGGTGAGCATTGCCGCAGGGCTGGCCAGGACAGGGAAGAAAGTGTTTGCCGCTTCCCCGGCCTGCTTCCTGTCTACCAGGAGTATGGAACAGGCCAAGGTAGACGTGGCCTATTCCAATACCAATGTAAAGCTCATCGGCATCAGCGGAGGAATTAGCTATGGTTCCCTGGGTATGACCCACCATTCCAACCAGGATATTGCGTCTATGGCCTCCATACCCAATATGAGAGTCTATCTGCCCAGTGACCGTCATCAGACCAAATGCCTGATCGATGCATTATTGAAGGATCAAAAGCCGGCTTATATCAGAGTCGGACGCAATCCGGTAGAGGATATCTATCCATTGCGGTCAAAGGATAATACGGGAGAATATAATACTGCACCTACAGAGGTGCGCACCGAACATAGTGAGGGTTCACCGGATCAAATTCCCTTTACCCTGGATCAGGCAACCGTACTGTGTGAAGGGGATGATCTGGCAATCATCGCCTGCGGCGAGATGGTGAGACCGGCATTGCTGGCCGCCTGGGAGCTGGAGAAGAAAGGGATACATGCCACAGTACTGGATATGTATTGTGTGAAGCCAATGGATAAAGCGGCAGTTCTTAAGGCGGCAGGGAAGGTAAAGGCTGTGATCACCGTAGAGGAGCATTCCATAATCGGCGGCATGGGTGCCATGGTCTGCCAGATCGTTGCGGGAAATTGCCCGAAGCCGGTCCGCAATCTGGCCTTGCCGGATGCCCCGGCAGTGGCAGGAAAATCCCAGGAGGTATTCGATTATTACGGGCTCAGTACCGAAGGAATTGTAGCAACCGCATTGGAGATGTTGAGCGATGGAGAATAGGAAGCAATATATCCTCGGAATTGATCAGAGCACTCAGGGAACCAAGGCGCTTATTTTCGACAGTCAGGGAAGGATTCTGGGGCGGAGCGATCTGCCCCATGACCAGATCGTCAATGAGCTGGGCTGGGTGGAGCATGACCCGGAGCAGATCTATTCCAATACCCTGGCAGTGGCCAGGGCCGTCATAGAGAAGACGGGAATTGATAAAGCGGAGATTGCCGCCGTTGGATTAACCAATCAGAGAGAGACCGCCGTCGTATGGGACCGGACGAGCGGGCGGCCCGTGTATAATGCAATCGTATGGCAGTGCGCCAGAGGGGCGTCTATATGTAAAAGTCTTGAGAAGCATTCAGACCTGATACAAAGCCGTACAGGGCTGAATTTGTCGCCTTATTTTACCGCGGCTAAGATAGCCTGGGTTCTGGAAGAGGTGGAGGGTGCCGCAAGGAAAGCAGGAAGAGGTGAGCTGGCCTATGGGACCATGGACAGCTGGCTGATCTATCGCCTCACAGGCAATCAGAGCTATAAGACGGATTACTCCAACGCATCCAGAACACAGTTGTTCAATATCCGCACCCTGGAATGGGACAAGGAAATCTGCGGACTGTTTGGAATTAATCCGGAAGGTCTGGCACAGGTATGTGCTTCCAATGCCAATTTCGGAGGGACGGATCTGGGCGGATACCTGGAACACCCGATTCCGATTCACAGCGCCATGGGGGATTCCCACGGGGCGTTGTTTGGACAGAACTGCCGGAAGGAAGGGATGGTGAAGGCCACCTATGGAACCGGCTCCTCGATTATGATGAATATCGGCACAAAGCCTATTTTCAGTACCAGAGGGATCGTAACCTCCCTTGCCTGGGGAATGGACGGCAAGGTCGAGTACGTCCTGGAAGGGAATATTAATTATACCGGTGCGGTAATCAGCTGGCTGAAGGATGATCTGGGGCTGATCCGGAGCGCCGCGGAGACAGAGGCGATTGCCAAAGGGGCCAATGCGGCGGACCGGACTTATCTGGTACCTGCTTTCTCCGGCCTGGGAGCGCCGTATTGGAAGAGCGAGGCCGCGGCGATCCTCTGCGGGATGACGAGAAAGACAGGCAGGGCGGAGATTGTGAAAGCGGCCCTGGAATCCATTGCATACCAGATTACGGATATTGTGAAGGTGATGGGCCGGGAAGCGGAACTTGAGATAAAGGAACTGCGAGTGGATGGCGGGCCGACGAGAAACGAATATCTCATGCAGTTCCAGAGTGACATCCAGGGCATCCGTGTCCGGGTGCCGGAATCGGAGGAGCTGTCTGTCATCGGAGCGGCCTATATGGCCGGAATCGGCATGGGGCTATACCGGGCGGAGGAGCTGTTCCAGGATAATGAGGCGAAGCTGTATCAGCCGAAGATGGAGCCGCAGGAATGCCAAAGACGTTATGAGGGTTGGAAATCCGCGATTGCGATGGTGTTAAATCAAAAGCACGGGGATTAGATTGTAAGAAAGGCATGGGAAAGAAATATGATGATAAAAGACTTTAAGAATCCTCCGAATCAGTTTCGGCCGATTCCCTTCTGGTCCTGGAATGACCAGCTGGAGCCGGAGGAGATCCGATATCAGATTGAGGAAATGAAGAAAGCCGGAATAGGCGGGTATTTTATGCATGCCAGATCCGGCTTAAAGACACCGTATCTCAGTGAAGAGTGGTTTGACTGCATTGAAACCGGAATAAGAGCCGGGGAAGAATTCGGAATGAACGGCTGGATTTACGATGAGGAAGGCTGGCCCAGCGGTTTTGCCGGAGGCAGGGTGCCGGAGCTGTCACCGGATTACCATGCGAAGTTTATGACCATGGAGGAACATGCGGATGGAAGCGGCATCGATTTTGAAGCGATGCTGGCATTCTATGCCTATCATAAGGGGACCGGGGAATACCGCCGGATCAGCCGGGAGGAATGCGGACAGACAAAAGAAGGAGAGGTTATCCTTGCAATCCGCCGTCATACCAATCCGTTCTACGTAGATACCCTGAACAAACGTGCCATGGATGCCTTTCTTGAGGTGACCCATGAGGAGTATTACAAACGCTTCGGAGAAGATTTCGGCAAGCATATGCACGGATTTTTCACGGATGAGCCCAGACTGGCCTGCAATAACTTTGGGGAGCTGGCCTGGTCCGATGATCTGCCCCGGGCTTTTTCGGAGCGCTGTTCCTATGATATCCTGGATCATCTTCCCGCTCTGTATCTGAATACAAAGGGCTGTGAGAAATACCGCTATGATTTCTGGACAACGGTAAACGAGATGTTTGCCCTCAACTATATGAAGAACATCTATGACTGGTGTGAGGAGCATAACTGCAAGTCCACCGGGCACATTATGATGGAGGAGAGCATTTTCAGCCAGATGACCAGTACGGCCGGTGTTATGCCCTTCTATGAATACATGCATGTGCCGGGAATTGACTGGCTGCGGCGGATGATCTACTCGCCGGTGATTGGGAAGCAGGTAGGAAGCGTTGCCTGCCAGCTGGGCAAGAAGCAGGTCATTACCGAATCCTTTGCATTATGCGGATGGGATGTCTCCTTCGAGGAGTTGAAGTGGATAGCGGAGTGGCAGTTTGTCAACGGCGTAAACCAGATCTGCCAGCATCTTCAGGCCTATACCATCAAGGGCTGCCGGAAGAGGGATTATCCCCCGTCACTGTTCACCCAGCAGACCTGGTGGAAGGAATACCGCAGATTCAATGACTATCTGGGCCGGCTCTGTGTCGCCCTGTCGGAAGGGGATCAGACGGCGGATGTTCTGCTGCTTCACCCCATGCGCAGCGGCTACGTCAGCTATGACGGAACCAGAACAGATGAGATTCGTGCGTTGGATCAGCATTTCGAGGAATTATCCAGCCTGTTATCCGGCCTGCATATCAGCTACCATTTTGGAGATGAGACGATCATCGGAAGGCATGGAAGTGTGAGAAACGGGGAGTTCGTTGTTGGAAGAATTGCGTATAAAACGGTGATTCTTCCGGATATGTACGCAATGGATGAGATTACCCTGAAGCTTTTGCTGGAATTCAAGGCCCAGGGAGGAACTATACTGAGCATGGGACAGCTTCCTTACTATACCAATGGAGATCCGAAGCAGCTGAGGCAATTGTGCAGTCAGGCAGAAGTGATGACGGAGGAAGAGCTGCGCCCCTATCTGTTATCCAGGAGGCTGATCACTTTGAGTGTCCGGGAGCAGGAGAAGGAAATCAGGGATATTTCCTATCAGCAAAGAGAGACAGATACGTCTACAATTTATTTCCTGGTAAATCACAGTCAGGAGAAGTCCTTTCATACCGAGGTTTCGATTCTGGGCAGAAAGGGAAGGGTTATGGTACTGAAGGCGGAGGATGGAACCGAAGAGGAGAGAGAAGTTGCCTTCCAGCAGGATAATACCACTCTGTACCTGGATTTTGAACCGATGCAGTCCTATTTGCTTCAATTCGTCGAGGAGAGCGGAGAGAGGCAGGAGGGAGCCGGGGCAGATGTGCCGGCAGGCGGCAGGATAGAGAAATCCGATGCGGTTACCGTAAGCTTAGGTCAGGAGTGGAAGATTGAGGAGATGGATCTGAATTCCCTGACGCTTGACTACTGCAAGTACCGGATTGACGGAGGAGAATGGCAGGGTCCTATTCCGGTAATCCGGCTTCAGAATATTCTGTTGGAGCTAAGGCGCCCCTGTGAGGTGGAGCTGGAATTTTCCTTCCATGTTTCCGCTGATTTATCAAAGAACAAAGAGTTCTACGTGATCATAGAGGATGCGCAATTCTATACCATATGGGTAAATGGCACGAAGCTGACCTATGAAGAGGCAGGCTGGTGGAAGGATAAGAAGTTCAAGAAAGTATCCATTAAGCCCCATGTTCTGCCGGGCAGCAATGTAATCCTGCTGAAAACAGAGTTCCGCCAGCCTCAGAAGGTGTATGACGTGCTTTTCGGTAAGGATGTATATGAGACGGAGAAGAACAAGATCACCTATGATATAGAAATTGAAAGCATTTATCTTCTGGGAGACTTTGGCGTGGTGTCGGAGAAGCCCTTCCGGAGAGTAGAACGGAATGCCATGGTGACCGAGGGCGGCTTTGAGATCGTGGATGCACCGAAGGTGCTTCCTTCCAATGATTTTGCCACCAACGGACTTCTCTTCTTTGCCGGCTGTCTTACTGTGAGCCAGAGTATCGTTCTGGAGAAGCGTCAGGAACAGCGGATTATTCTTGACTGGAAGAAGCAAAACAGTCCTATGGTACAGATAACCGTGAACGGAGTGCTGGTCAAGACCGCTCTGTGGGCGCCTTACTGTGCGGATATCACGGAAGCGGCAAGGGACGGCGAGAATCAGATTGTACTGAAGTTCTATGCTTCCAACCGCAATCTTTTGGGGCCTCATCATCACATTGACGGGGAATGCTACAATGTGGGTCCGGACAGCTTTACCGGCAAATGGAGCTGGGTGGAACGCAAATCAGAGGCGGATGCGACGGAGATTTTAGACCGTACCAAAAATTATTGGACAGATACCTATTGTTTTGTTGAATTTGGTCTGGAAGAAGCCAGGTAGGAGGAGGCAGGAATGCATTTATCATATCGGGAAACAGACGAAAGATATCAATGTCACGGGTATGAAGAGGACAGGAAGAGGCTGCTGGCGGAGGAAATAGCAGGCAGCAGCTATAAGCTTGTGGTTCTCGATGACGACCCCACCGGTGTGCAGACCGTACATGGGGTATCCGTGTACACTCATTGGGATTATGCCAGCATCCTTCAGGGATTTCAGGAGGAGAACCGGCTGTTCTTTGTTCTGACCAATTCCAGGGCAATGACAGAGGAGCAGACGGCACAGGTTCACATTGAAATTGCCCGGAATGTGCTGGCGGCAGCCAGGGAGACGGGGAAGCCTTTTCTTATGATCAGCAGGGGTGATTCCACCCTGCGGGGACATTATCCTCTGGAAATGGAGATTCTGAAAGAGGAGCTGGAGCGCGGGCTGGGTAGGCCGGTGGACGGAGAGCTTGTCATTCCCTTTTTCCAGGCGGGAGGCAGATTTACCATCGATAATATTCATTATGTAAAATACGGTGATGAACTTATTCCTGCCGCCGAGACGGAATTTGCCGGGGACCGTACCTTCGGTTACTCCCATTCCGATCTCCGGGAATATATCGAAGAGAAGACCCAGGGGAGGATCAAGGCGCAGGATGTTAAGACGGTAAGCCTTAAGGAGCTTAGAACAGCACAGACGGAAAGTGTGGAAGCAATTCTGGCTTCCATGGAGGGCTTTGGCCGGGGAATTGTCAATGCCCTTGCTCCGAAGGATTTGGAGACCTTTTGTGTTGCCCTGTACCGGCAATTGAAAAAAGGAAAATATTACTTGTTCCGTACAGCGGCGGATTTTGTTAAAGTAATTGGAGGGATAAGTGATAAACCTCTGCTGAAGAAGGCGGATATGCTTACAGCCCCCTTTTTACAGGAAGCGGATTCGGCACGCAAGGCGATTCCCGCAGGCGGGGGGCACGGAGGTATTGTAGTGATTGGCTCCCACACGGCTAAAACCACGGCCCAGCTGGAGGAATTAAGAAGGCTGGAGGAGCTGGTATTCCTGGAGTTTAATTCGGATCTGGTACTGGAAGACCGTCTGGAGGAGGAAGTGATCCGTGTTACCGGATTAAGCGGCAGCTATATCCGGCAGGGAAAGACGGTGGTTATTTACACCAGGCGTAAGCTTCTGGTGGTGGAGAAGGATACGAAGGAGGAAGCCCTGCTCCGGTCGGTGAAGATATCGGAAGCCGTACAGCAGCTGGTTCAAAGGCTGCAGGTGGTTCCCGCTTTTGTAATAGCCAAAGGAGGAATTACCTCCAGTGATATCGGGGTAAAGGCATTAGGCGTGACCAGGGCGGAAGTTCTGGGGCAGGCGGCACCCGGCATCCCGGTGTGGAGAACCGATGAGGGCAGTCTGTTTCCGGGCATCCCCTATATTATCTTTCCCGGTAACGTCGGAGAGGATGGGACTCTGAGACAGGTAGTAACTGAACTAATCCGTTAGGAGGATTTATTCTGCGGATTTGTTCCATAGATTTATAGCGGATGTGAATATCGGAAACGAATTGAATTTCTTCGTGGATGATTGTTTCGTAGATAATTGCTTCGTGAATGATTGTTTCATGAATGAATTATTTTATGGACAGAGTTGTTTTGTAAATAGATTGTTTTATGAACGGATTGTTCTTTGAACGAGGAGAATAAGAGATGAAGAATAAAGTGATTATTTCAGTAGCTCCGGTAGCAGGGCCGGAGCCCATGAATCCGGAGCAGCTGGCGGAGGATGTTGCAATATGCGTTGACCGTGGTGCAGGAATGTGCCATCTGCATTCAAAGACCAGGGAAGGGTGCCTGACACCGGATGTTACGGTGATCAGTGAAGCTTTTGACCGGATTCTGGAGAAGCGGGATGTGGTGGTACAGGTTTCCACCGGAGGAATCTCGAAGATGAATATCCAGGAACGCTGCAATCCCCTGGATTATCCCAGAGCGGAGAGCGCTTCATTAAACGGCGGGTCAACGAATCTGGGAGAAGCGATTTACTGCAATTCCTTTGAGGATATCCGGTATTGCGCCGGACGCTGCTATGAGAGAGGGGTATTGCCGGAGATCGAGGTGTTTGATATCGGCATGATTAATAATATCCAGCTGATCCGGGAGGAACAGCCCTTCCGGGACCCGGTGCTCTTTAATCTGGTGTTCGGCCACAAGGGGGGTATACAACCGTCCATAGAAGCCCTCATGGCTTTTCGTTCCTTTGTGCCCGAGGGCTGTCTCTGGGGCGTGACCCATTATGGAAGAGATAATTGGAGCTTCCTGGCGGCGGCAATTGCCATGGGAGCCGTTGTAGTCCGCATCGGCTTCGAGGACAGCAGATATCTGGAGGAGGGCGTACAGGCCCGGTATAATTACCAGCTGGTAGAGAAGCTGGCGAACCTGGTCCGCGCCATGGATATGGAGCCAGCAACACCGGAAGAGGCAAGAAAGCTGCTGCAATTAAACCGGTAACAGGAAATTGGATGAGGTTACAGGATGCCGAACCGCTTTAGAAAAGGCAGATGGTCGGAAAACATCAGCCTGCGCAAGCAAATTGCAATCACAATGATATGTTTGATTCTGCTTACTGCCGTTTTCATAGGAGCGGCCATCTTTCGCATATCCAAGAAAACCATTGAGAAGAACTACCAGAATGCCCATGTCCACAATCTGGAGGTCTCCAGTAAGATGATGGATATCTACCTTCAGGAGATCATTGAGGAAGGGAGAACTCTGCTGGAGAACGCTTCCTTTATCAAGATCATGGAGAATGAGACCAACCGGAGCGGATATTTTTCCGCCAGGAATCAGCTGGCCCTTGACAATATCTTCGGCAATATTACCGCCCACAATTCTCTGATTAACGGAATGCTGGTAGTGAATGAGAGCGGAAACTGGAGATATTATGCGAAGAGTACGGCCTACAGCGGAGCTCTGAGCCATTATTACACCACGGACCGTCTGCTGGAGGAGGCTTGGGTGGAGGCGGCGGGGCAGGCAAAGGGAAAGGAAGTCTTCTATCCCCATGATGTGCTGTTGCAGGATAAGGCCAAGGATTGCTTCTGTTATGTGAAGAATCTCATTAATCCGGGTACCCAGAAGTCCTTTGGGTATCTGGTGGTCAGTATTGATAAGAAGATCTGGAAGCAGTCCTTCGGCAAGGATACGGAGGGCTATGTAACCAACCGGTACATGGTCACTCTCCCCCAGGAACAGAAGGGAGAGGAAGAGGTGGTCTATTTCACCGGACAGGAAGAAGAGAAGCAAAGGATTGTAGATGCCTATTACGGCGCGGATAATTCGGTATACCTCTTCAGCTCCTACCCCAATGCCACAACGGGCTGGTCCATTATCAATGTAATCACGAAGGAAGAACTGGAAAGCGACAGTGACTATATTAAGAATATTCTGTTTCTGACCATTTTCATTATGATCTTCATCAGCATTGCCGCGGCTGCAGCCATTGCCGGCAGAATCACCAGGCCGCTGGACGCCCTGGCTGAGACCATGTCGAAGGTGGAGGTAGGCAACCTGAAGGTGGATGCCGAGTTTGACAACAGCGAGGTAGGGCAGATCGGCAACCGCTTTAAAAGCCTGGTAAATAATAATCTGGAATTGAGGGAGCGGCTGCTTAATCTGGAGATCAAGGAGAAGGAAGCGCAGCTTCTCCTTCTGCAGTCCCAGATTAATCCCCACTTTTTATATAATACCCTGGATGCCCTCTACTTCATGGCTCTGATCGAGCAGGCGGACGATATTGCGGATTTGGTGCAGGCCTTGTCCAATATGTTTAAACGAAGCCTGAACCGAGGGGACAAGCTGATCCTGCTCCGGGAGGAGCTGGAGCATATGAAGGATTATATGAAAATCCAGAATTTCCGCTTTCAGGACCGCTTCACCTTACATATCGAGGCGGAGGAGGAGATTCTGGACAGCAAGCTGCTGACCTTCCTTCTCCAGCCCATTCTGGAAAATGCGGTATACCATGGGCTGGAATCCAAAATCGGCCCTGGCAATATCTACTTTTCGGCAAGAAGAGAGGGCGAGGTGCTGAAGCTTGTATTTACCGATGACGGCGTGGGAATGGAGGATGTGTCCCTGGTGGAACGGGGCTACGGCATCCGTAACATCAAGGAAAGAATCAAGCTGTTCTATGGGAAAGAGTACCATGTAACGATAACCAGTGAGCCGGAGAAGGGAACCCAGGTTCAGATTATAATTCCGTACCGCACCGGTTAAGGACTGCGGTACGGAATAACTATTGTAAGGGGAGGTAACTATGTACAGGGTAGTAGTCGTTGATGATGAGCACATTGTGGTTCGGGGGATTGAAACCATTATCAAGAGAGAAAAGCTGGACTGTGAGGTGGTGGGAGCCGCTTATAACGGAATAGAAGCCCTGCAGCTTCTCGAGGAAACGAAGCCGGATATTGTCATCACCGACATCCGTATTCCCAAGCTGGATGGGCTGTCCCTGATCGAGGAGGCCAGGGAATTCCTGCCGGATACCTATTTTATCGTAATCAGCGGCTATAAGGAGTTTGAATATGCCAGGCGGGCGCTCTCCATGGGGGTGCAGAGGTATATCGAGAAGCCGGTCACCATTGACAAGGTGAAGGAGGCTTTTTCCTGGATTGAACAGGAGGAGCTGAAGAAAAAGGCGGCAGCCGCAGGAGAGGATAAGGAGCAGCTTCACAGGGAGCTGGGGGAATATACGGACCGGATGCTGGAAAGTATTCTGGAAAATGACACCGAGCTGCTGAGAAAGCAATTCCAGCAGTATATGGCGGCCATCAAGGCGTATTTTCCGGAAAACACCCAGTTCCGCAGGGAAAGCCTCCAGCTCCTGTGCATCCTGTCGGAATTCTACTCGGAGAAGGAGAAGGGCAGCAATTGGAGCTCCGGCCTCTCCTTTGAAGAAATGCGCTCAAAAAAGACCGTTCGGGAGATAGAGGAGTACGCGGGGAAGATTTTTGCCAAAATCATCGGCCATATGGAGACCCGGAACAGCAGCGCCAACCACAGGGATATCCGGCTGCTTCTGGAATACATCGGAAGCCATTACAACCAGGATATCGGGCTGAACGAGCTGGCGGCCATTGTGAATCTGAATCCGGCCTACTTAAGCATTCTCTTTAAAGAAGAGGTAGGGATGAGCTATATCAAATATCTCACCAATCTGAGAATTAAGAAGGCGAAGGAATACCTCCTGGAGGATTACAAGGTGACCCAGGTGAGCGAGATGGTGGGATATAATAATTACCGCCATTTTTGTGATATTTTTAAGAAATATGTGGGCCAGTCCCCCAATGAATATAAGGGCTGTATCCGATCAAAGGAAAGGGCGGTCTGAGGTTGTACGTTTTTTATAGCGATTTTGGCAGCAATATAAAAAATGTGTACAAAATATAGAAAATGCTCAGCTGGTTGTTGTATAGAACCTGTGATATCTTATATTTGTAGCAAATACCTGTCACAGGGTATTGTACATAATGAAGGATTAGAGGAGGCTATTTATGAAACGCAGATTATTATCTATGTTACTTGCAGCAGTTATGGTTACCGTAATGCTGGCCGGATGCAGCAGCAAAACCGGGAAGGAAGCGGAGAAGCCGAAGAACGACCCTACGGCAACCAGCGCTCCGGCAGAAACAGGGGGTTCTGAAAAACCGGCGGAGGGAACTGATCCACAGCTTGAGAAATCAATTAAAATCCTCTCCATCTGGGCGGAGGATAATGACAACGGAGTATTGATCAACAGCATCGCCAAGAGATACCAGGCAGAGGTTAATCCCAACTTCTCCTTTGAATATGAGCTGGTATCCGCAAACGATCTTAAGATGAAGATTTCCACCTTGGCAGCATCCAACGATCTTCCGGATATCTTTGTATATGAGTCCGGTAAACCCTTGAAGGAATTAGTCGAAGCAGACAAGGTTCTGGATGTGGGCGCAGAGCTGGAACGTCTTGGGGTAATGAGCCATATGAACGAATCGGCAGTATCTCTGTTAAAGGGATTATCTGAAACCGAGGCTCTGTATGACCTTCCTCTCGGCTTGAATGTAGAGGGCTTCTGGTATAACAAAGAATTATTTGCCAAGGCAGGAGTAGAAGCTCCGAAGACCTGGGATGAATTTGAAAATGTGTTAGCAAAATTACACGAAGCAGGTATCCAGCCTCTTTCCTGCGGAGCGGGGGACAAATGGGGCGCAACCCGTCTGGTCAATGCCTACACCGTAAGATTGATGGGGGAAGATGCCATGACTAAAGCAGCCAACGGCGTGACAAAATACACGGATGCAGCTTATGTACAGGCGGCCGCCAAGATTCAGGAATGGGCCCAGAAGGGTTATTTCGGTCAGGGCGTGACTACCGTTGATATGAATACAGCCGGAACCATGCTTTGCACCGGTCAGGCAGCGATCTTCTATAACGGAAGCTGGTTCACTTCCAACTTAAATGACCCCAGCTATAACCTGGCAGGGGAAGACGGAATTGGCTTCTTCAATGTTCCCGTAGTAGATGCTTCCATCAGCGATGAGAACAGCTACTCCATGAACTGCGGTAATATTCTTGCTCTGAGCAAGGATAAATATGACGAGGGAACCAGCTGGTTCTTAAAATACTTCGTAGAGCAGATCGGCAATGAGGCCATGAGCACCCAGGGCTCCGTAAAGGGCTATAACTACACCGTTCCGGAAGGAGATATGAGCGCCTACACTAAGCTGGTACTGGACAAAATCAACAGCGCTACTTCCGCCTTCGCATGGTATGAAGCAAAGATGAATTCCGAGGTGTCCACCGTGGCTCAGGAGAATGTTCAGACCTTAATTAACGGAGATATCACTCCGGAGGATTATATGCAGACTATCCAGGATGCATACGATCTCAGCAAATAAGAGGTAAGATGGGAGGTGTTGGATTTGTCCTGACAAGACGTCCGGCACCTCTTTTTAATTATAATAGGCAAGTCCGCAAGCGGATTCTTGATACAATATCGTAAGGAAGTCCTGCCCTGCCGGAAAGCGGGCAAAAAAGTAACAATGGGAAAGGCCGAAAGGCGGAATGGAGATAACATGAACAAGGTATTAGGGAATAAAAAAGCAATTGCATTATTCGTACTTCCTCCTTTCATTTTATATTCGGTGCTCGTGATATTACCGGTACTGTGGTCCTTTTATTACTCTTTTTATAGTGGAACACCGGGTTTAAAATGGGAATTTTCAGGATTTAAAAATTATGTGAATTTAGTGAAGGACAGAAATTTCGTTGCGGCATTATGGGTCAACATCAGATATATCGCCATTGTTATGTTGGGACAGGTGGGGCTTGGACTTGCGCTCGCCCTTATGTTTAACTTCTGGCTGAAGCGTTTTAAGAGCGTCATCCGTACTCTGGTATTCTTTCCGGTGGTGCTGCCTACGGTTGCAGTGGGACAGCTGTTCACCAAGATCTATGAGATCCAGCCCAATTACGGCCTGTTGAACAGCGTGCTTGCCAACCTGGGCCTGGAGAAATATGTGCAGCCCTGGATCGGTCAGGCTTCCACCGCCCTCTATTGCCTCAGTGCAATGGATATCTGGGTAGCCATGGGCTTCTACTCCGTCATCTACTACGGAGCGCTTCTGGATATCTCAGGGGAAGTGATTGAGGCTGCGAAGATCGACGGCTGCAACGGCTGGAATTTGTTCCGCCGGATTCTCTTTCCCCTCCTTCGTCCCATCACCATCACCTGTCTGATCTTCAGCTTTACCGGTACGGTGAAGATGTTTGAGTCGGCTCTGGCCCTCACCGGAGGAGGCCCCGGCAACGCCACCAAATCCCTGTCCATGTACATGTATAATGTGGCCTTCACCTACAATAAGATGGGTTACGGCAGTGTAATTGCAATCTTTATCTTTGTATTATGCTTCTTAGGCTCCAGGCTGATCCGCCGGTTTGACAAAGAAATATAGAAAGGAGTGCGGCAAATATGAAAACGATAAAATCAGTTTTAATCAAGCTTTTGATCCTTGGCCTGTGCATCATTGAAATTTACCCGATTTTCTGGCTGATCACCGCCTCCTTCAAGCAGCAATACGAGTGGACCGCAAAACCGGCCTACGCTTTGAATGACGGTTTCTTCTGGCAGAATTATGTGGATGCCTGGACCAGGGGGCATATGTCCACCTATTTTAAGAACAGCTTGATCAATACCCTGGTGGCTCTGGTGTTCATCGTGTATTTCTCCGTTACCGTAGGCTTTGCCTTAACGAAGATGAACTGGAAATGGAGAGAGCGGGTCAACGCATATTTTGGAGTGGGCATTATGGTGCCGGTAGCAACCGCATTAATTCCCCTGTTCCAGATCTATAACAAGATGCATCTTCTGAATTCCAGAACCGGACTGATCCTGGTATACATCGCCTTCGGCCTGTCCCTTTCCTTCTACCTGGTTGGGGGCTATATGCGTTCCCTGCCCATGGAGATTATGGAGGCCTCGGTTATCGACGGCTGCGGCATCTACAAGATGATGTGGCATATCGTGGTGCCCCTAATGAAAAATGCCATTGTTACGGTGCTGGTACTCCAATTCTTCTTTAAATGGAATGACCTGATTTTCTCCATGACCTTTATCAGTTCCTCCACTTTAAAGACGGTTCAGACCGGTCTGCTGTATTTTGAAACAGAATTCGGCGCCAAGAACTGGGGAGCCATCTTTGCTTCCGTATCCATGAGCGTGGTGCCGTTGCTGATCCTGTATATCGCTTTGAATAAAAAGGTAATCGAGGGTATGACCTCGGGAGCAGTTAAGGGCTAGTTATGATAGGCAGGAAGACCGAAAGACAAACGACGGAGATAAAAGACAGAGATATAAGTATAGAGGCAGAAGAGAAAGGCAGGGTAGCGGCATGGAATTGAAAAGCACACGTCTGTATCAATATATGGAGCAGCATGCGGAGCAGGTTTTTAAGGAGCCCAGGAGCTTCATCCGCCATCCCTTCATTGATCCGGGCTCGGTATATGACGGAAATGTATGGGATTGGGACACCTATTGGTCGGTGTACGGCCTGATCTGCTACGCAAAGCATAAGAAGGATGAGGCGTTTACGGAGAGACTGATCCGTCATGCGAAGGGAAATATCTATAATTTTATGGATCATCAGTTGGAGGACGGCTATATCCCTATGATGATCGAGGTGGCCAATTGGCCGAGACCCTATCTCAATATGAAGCATGAGGAAGGGATTCTGATGAACATGCATAAGCCCTTCCTGTGCCAGCAAATTGCGCTGATCTCTGATTTTGCAGGAGATTACCAATGGATTCGCCCCCACCTGGCAGGGATTAGAAAGTATTTCGAGTGCTATAAGAAGAATTATTATTTTGAAAGCTGCGGTCTGTATGTGTGGTGTGATGATATCATGATCGGAATGGATAATGATCCTGCCACCTTCGGAAGGCCGAAGTTCTCCACGGCCAATATCTACCTTAACAGCTTCATGGTAATGGAGCTTACAGCTATGGCGAAGATATTATCGGTGCTGGAAGAATCAGAGGAGGAAGAGAAGTACTACCTGAGTGAAAAGGAGCTTCTGGTTCAGGCGGTTATGCAGGAATGCTGGGACCCCAGGGATGCCTTCTTCTACTCTGCGGATGTGGATATAAAAACCCGTTCCTTCGATTGGTTCCACCAGGGACTGGGTGTGTTTTGGAAGACCCTTCCCATCAAAATCCGGGTCTGGTCCGGTTTCCTCCCCATGCTGGCCGGTTTTGCAACCAAGGAACAGGCAGCCAGCCTGATGGGGCACAGCAGGGATGAGAAGACCTTCCACAGTCCCTATGGCATCACCACCCTGGCAAAGGATGAGAAGATGTTTGATCTGTCCGCCACCAATAATCCCTCCAACTGGCTGGGGCCCATCTGGCTGGTGGCCAATTATGCGGTATTTAAAGGTATGCTGAATTACGGCTATTATGAAGAAGCCAGGGATCTGTGTCAGCGGACCTGGAGGCTGTTGGAAGGAGATTTGGAGAAGACCGGAAGCATGCATGAATATTACGATCCCTATACCGGTGAGCCGGTGATGAACGGAGGCTTCCTGAACTGGAATATCCTTGCGCTGAATATGGCGGATGAATTAAAGCAGCTGGAACTGTCAAAAGGATAAGATATCCTCCTGCGGGTTAAGTTATGACCAGCTTTTTCCGATATAGGAATCAGGTTATATTATTAAGGCGGAAAGAGAAGCGGAATAGGTTAATTCAAGGAGGAAACGACGATGATAGTGAAGGCAGCGGGAACGGATATATTCGGTGAAGCGATGAATGATGCGGAATCTGCGCAGGCGGCCCGGCAGGCGGCAAAGAATAATACGGCGGCAGCACCAGGGCGGCAGACAGAGAAGAAGGGAACGGGTACCATATTTGCCGGCGACCTTAATCTCCCGGAGAGCGATGTGGAGAATACCCGCCTGGGAGCGCAGAGGAAGGCAATGAAGGTGATTCTCGACCAGCATAAGAATGAGCTGGAGATAGATCAGGCGGTATCCGATCGGAAGGATCATCAGCAGAAGCTGAAATCGATCCTGGATGAGGCTGCCGGAGAGATAAGGAAGCTTCAGGAAAGACGGCAGATGCTGAGAGAAGGCTATGGAGTAGAAGCCGATAGTGAGGAAGAGAAGGATGTCAACGCCTTGATCAAATGCTTCTACGATGGGGAGTCTTTAACGGACGAAGAGAGAAAGCGGGTTATCGATATGGGTCCCCTGACGGAGTATCAGCAGGAAGCCTTGAAGAATGCAGGGATGGAGAATACCTGGAGGCTGAGGGCGGAGGCCGCCGCCAAGGGAATCATTGCGGATGAAAAGACAATAACCGCCATCGAGCAGGAGCGCCTGAAGAGCCATGCCATGGTTGATGCACAGAAGGAAGCAGGAGATATTCTTGAGGCTTCGGTAAAGGAAATCGTTGATCTATTGCTGAAAGAAGGCAAGGAGCGGATTGACGAGGAGCAGGAGGAGAAGGCGGAAGAGGCCGCGCAGCAGGCGGAAAAGCAGGACGAGAAGGAAAAGCTGGAGGAAGAGAAGAGAAAGCTGGAAGAGAAACTGAAGGAGATTCTGAAGTGGCTTCGGGCTTCCGATTCGGGAGTCATGCCCCGGCGTCTGGCCGCCCTCTATATGGACTATGCCGGAGGCGGCGCGGGCCGCGGTAATATTCAGCCGGAGGCGATGACGGAGCTGATGGAGTACGCTGTAAAACAGAATATATATAAGGAAGATTTAAAGGGGCTTCAGATAGACGAGCTTCTTTGAGAATTGCAGAAAAAGTATCCTCTAAGTGAACTATGACGGATACTTTTTTTGTGTTATCATAAAATATCAGATATCCGGGAATATCCGACGGAAAGGAGCGCGGGGCAATGAATGAAAAAATTCTGGTCATAGAGGATGAAAAAAAGATAGCGGATGCAATTACCTACGCATTGAAAAGGGAGGGCTATACCGTGGAAGCTGTTTATCGCGGCGATGAAGCCATGAATACCTTTGTCCGGTTCCAGCCGGACGCCATTATTTTAGATGTCATGCTGCCGGGGCTGGATGGATATGATATCCTTAAGAAGCTCCAGGATAAAGGGCGGATCGGGATTATCATGGTAACAGCCAAGGAGGATATTGTGAACAAAATACTGGGACTTGAGCTGGGAGCGGATGATTATATCACCAAGCCCTTTGATATGCGGGAGCTGCTTGCCCGTTTAAAATCCCTGCTGCGCAGAATGCAGAAGGCGGAGCAGAAGCAGGAGTCTGATCAGGTCAGTCTGGGCAAAGTCGTGCTTCACAGGGAAAAACGAACCGCGTTTGCAGGAGACAGACCGCTGGAGCTGACACCGAAGGAGTATGATATGCTGGCCCTTTTATTGTCCAATCCCGGCCGGGTCTATACAAGGGAGCAGCTTCTTGGGCTGATCTGGGATATGGATTACGCGGGAGGCACACGCACCGTGGATATTCACGTCCAGCGGGTTAGAAAGAAGCTGGGCGAAGAGTATGAGGAGATGATACAGACGGTTTATGGCATAGGCTACAAGGCCTTGGGAGGAAGCGGTGAAAATTAGTATAAAAGTAAAGTTCAGCCTGTTCCTCGCTGCTTTGCTGCTGGTGGTGGTTGTCCTCCTAAGCTGGCTGGTGCTGCGGGGAATCAAAACCAACCAGCAAAGCCAGTATGAACAGTACCTGGCCCAACAGGCAAAGCTTGCAAATACGTATTTTATGCAAAGACTCTTATCGGAGGAAAACAAGGTGCCGCAGACCTTCCTGACAGCCAGGGGCCAGGAGTTCGCGGAGCAATTGGAACTGATCAGCGGGTTATCCCTGGTTCTGTACAATAGTCGGGGAGAGCGGGTAAGTAAAAAGGTGACGGATACGGAGTCTGACAATATAAAGAAAACGCTGGGCTATGCCCTTGATAATAAAACCGCATATCTGACGGAAGGAGATGCGCTGTATTACCTGACCCCCTTAAAGACAGGTGAGGAGCAGGTGGGTGTCGTACAGCTTTACTATTCCCTGGCGGAGCATCATCGTTTTTATGAGAATATCCGGCAGCTGTTTGTCTATGTGGGGGCCGGTTTATTTATTCTGAGCTTCTTCCTCGGCTATCTGTATTATAATTCCTTTGCCGTTGGCATAATAAAGCTGGATAAAATGGTGGACAGGGTACGGGAAGGCCATTATGAAACCGCTGTGTTAAAGCGCAGGGATGAGATCGGTAAATTAAGCCGGGGAATCCATGCCATGAGCGGGCAGATCAGAAAAACCATACAGGGGATGGAGGACGAGCAGAATAAACTGAAGCTTGCCGTCCATAAGCTGTCCCTGCTGGATCAGCAGCAGAAGCAATTCATCGGAAATGTAACCCATGAATTTAAAACACCCTTAACCTCAATCAAAGCATATCTTGATTTGCTGGAAATGTATCCGGATGATAAAAACCTCCTGCAGACCGCCATCCCCAATATCCAAAGTGAAACAGGGCGTCTGTATGAAATGGTGGATAAGGTTCTGCAATTATCGGCTCTGGAAAAATATGATTTTGAACGGAAGCTTGAGAGGCTGGAAGTGAAACAGGCGGTGGAGAAAGCGCTGAACAGCTTAAAGGGGAGGATGGATAAGTTCGGAATCGGCTTGCATACCGAACTGAAGGAAGCTTATATGGAAGGGGATAAGGACAGCCTGACCATCGTATTGATAAACCTTCTGGATAATGCCATTAAATACAATAAGGCCAATGGCTCCATTTTTGTAAAAACCTATCTGGCATCCCAGCAGGTGCATATTGAAATAAAGGACACCGGTATTGGCATCCCCGAGGATTTGATTCATAAGGTATTTGAACCCTTTTATACCGTTGATAAAAACAGGGCGAGAGAGAACGGAGGGGCCGGATTGGGATTGGCCCTTGTCAGGAAGCATGCGGAATTAATGGGCGGAAGCATTGCCTTAATCAATACCGGGAGCGAAGGCTCAAGCTTCAGAGTTTCCTTTCCGGCTTCCCTTCCGGCAGTTACCCAGCCATGAAGTGACCGGTTTTGCGATTTGTATCAGGAGATGGACCCGTGAGGCTGTGATCAGGCTTGCTGAAATCATGTTTACATTTTAGATACAATTGTTTACAGGATATTTATCATTGTATATTGTATGGAAACAAAGTCCTGATAATCTTAAGCTATAGAAAAAAGGAGGTGCTCTATGATGAAAAGAACACAAATTGCCAAAACATTATGTGCAATGTTTTTGATTATCACTGCCGCAGGCTGCGGTACCGAAAGTAGAGATGGAAGGGTAACCGTAAAAGAGCCCGGAAGCTCCATCACAATCATTGACAATAAGGAGGATGACAGTGACAGGAAGGAAGCCGGCGAACCGGTTATCTCCGTCGTCGGGATTAACACCTATGAGAAGCTGGAAATCTCAGATTGGCTGGATGAGGATACCGTAATTGTTTCAAAGGAAAATGAAACCTTAGAGAAAATGAAGCTGGAGGAATTATCAGATTTTTACCCGAGGAGCTTGTATTTATATAATCTTACTACCAAGGAATACAAGCTGTTAACAGAGCAGGAGGAGCTTAATCTGGGCGGGGCGAAGCTTTCCCCGGACAAGAAAAATCTGTTGTACTACGGCAACAGCCTGGGCGATCCAACCTATTACGTGCTCAATCTTGAGAGCCGGAAGGAGTTTCGTATTACCAGTGAAGCGTTTGGAAATGTCGGCAGCGCCTATTGGGCCGATGAGGATACGGTGATGGGGGCAGGCTATATGAACGGAGCTTATTATGCCGGTATCGGCGGAAAAATAACTGCTTTGAAGGAGCTGGACCAAAAGGCGGTGTATATTATCAGGAAAGTAAAGGATACGGTCTATTTCAATACCACCGACGATCTCACCCTGATGGCTCTTAATGTGTCGGACGGGGAAATATCGAACCTGGGATTGACCGATGTGTTTGGAGTGTTTCCTGCTCCGGATGAAAATCAGATGCTGGTCTTGCAATATAGCGGCTCCAAGCAGCTTCTGCAGCTTTGTGACGCGGATGGAGGCAATGCAAGAAACATCGCCGAAGGGGTTGAGCTGGGCGGAGTATCCTGGTCGCCTGACCAGCGCATGATTGCCTACAGCCTGAAGGAGGATGGAAACAGTACTGCGGTGGGAGGGCTGTACGTTTATGACATGTTAACCGGAAAATCCACCCGGATTGCGGTAGATGTAAGCAACGCATCCACCTGCTGGAGCCCGTCCGGCGAAAAGCTGGTTTACACCCAATGGAACGGAACACAGGATAACAGCAATATTGTTTCTCTGGAATATTCCCTGAAGAAGTAGCGGCGGACTTTGAAATCACTTTTAGAAAAACACCCATGATACAGGCAGAGCATTGCTGCCTGTATCATGGGTGTTTTTATTTTTAAATTTATTTAACGAATACCATACGGCCGATGTAAGCAGTTTTGGTCTTGGCCCACAGCCATGCGTTGGTAGAGCTGTCATCGAAGTAGAAGAGCGCTCCCTTGCTGGGATCGCTGCCAGATAGTGCAGCTTTGGCAGCTTTAACCGAGTCTGCGGAAGCGGATTTTTTAATCATTCCGTTCTTTACAGGGGTGAACTGATAATAACCTCCGGCAACATGGTTGATCACTTTTTTGACGGTGTTCGGCCAGTCAGGGCTTTGAACCCGGTTGACAACGACGCCTCCAACGGCGACCTTTGCCTGGTAGCTTTCGCCGCCGGCTTCTGCTTCGATGAGCCTGGCCAGCAGGTCGAGCTCACTGCTGGTATAGGAGATAACCGCATCAGAGCTGCCGGAGGCCGGTACGCCGGGGATAAGCAGCTTCTGGCCGGGGCGTATCTGGCTGTCCCATTTGTTGTTGGCCTTCCGAAGTGAATCCAGGGGTACCCCGTACTGCTTGGCGATGGTGTACAGGCTGTCACCGCTTTTTACCGTATGCAGCTTAGCGGATACCGATAATATCTGACCCGGATAGATGGTGTCGGAGGACAGGCTGTTCTCCTGCTTGAGGGTACTGACCGGCGTCTGAAAGAGCTGGCCTATCTTATAAAGGGAATCATTGGCTGCCACAGTATAGCTGGCGGCAAGAGCGGCTGACGGCGGCAGGAAGGATAGAATGCATAGTGCGATCATCAGTATCTTAGTTAGTCGTTTCATAATCGACTCCTTTCCATGGTGATTGTTCCTGTGTGAATTGTGCAATACATCACACTTCGCTGCTACGAAGACTATTGTAACTCATCATTATGCACTGTTCCTATGGCGGATTACTGGAAAGGGAGGAAAATACGGGGATACCGGTCCGGGTTCGGGGAGGGGGAGGACCCTGGCTGAACTGTAATGAATAATTCCAGGAATGGGGACATATGTATTTGACAGGGCTTTTTTGCGTTTGTTATAATGAGGTAAAGATAACCGGTAAAATGATAGGAGGAGGGATACGATGAAGAATATGATAAAAAATATAATGAGGAATACATCAAAGGATACGATGGAAAATACCATAAAGAAAGGGCTTGTGATGGTCTGTATCATGGCTCTGCTGATCCATGTGACAGTGCCTGCCTATGCCGCTGCAGAGAAGGATACGAAGGCACCGGCGGTTACGAAGACCAGTCCGGCGGATAAAACAGCTGATATTATGCGGGAGAGCAGGATAGTAATACGCTTTAGTGAGAAAATCAAGAAAGGGAAGACCATTAATGAAATCAGCATTAAGACGGCTACGGCCAAGGCTGTCGCTTATACCTGTGAGATTGAGAACAATTTATTAATTCTTACCCCGAAGAAGGAGCTTGCCTATCTTATGGATTATACGGTCAGTATTCCTGCCGCCGCGGTGAAGGATAGTGCAGGCAATGCCCTGAAGAAGGCATATACCTTTCATTTTATGACGGAAGAGGACCCGGCGAAGAAGAAGGAAGCTTCGGAGGAAGAAAATAAATATTCCATCGGGCTGGAGGCCGCGCTTCCGGGAGAGTTCGCCCCATCCATGCAGATCTATTTGATCCAATACCTGAAGATGTTTGGAATTGATGCGAAGATTACAGAAGTTAAGAAAATGGACTGACATTGCTGAACACATTGGAAGACCCGGAGTATAGAACCTCCGGGTCTTTTTGCAGTATATTATGTAACATTTTTAAGCCTGAGGTGAAAGGCGAAAATGTTCCATCAGGTAAGCCATATTCTCCCGGCTGAATTCCGAGAGGGAATAGTCGCCGCTGTAAAGGCACCAATCATAAATCAGGGAACGTTCGCACATGCTGTAATAGTGGACAATCTCCCGGACGGATTTGTCGGCTTTGATCTGTCCCCTTCTCTGACCTTCCTCCACCAGCTCGCTTAGGACCTTGTAATAATAACGGTTTTGATCCAGCAGGCTGCAATTTCCCCGGGTCACCAGCTGGGTGGAGTAGAGAGAGGTAAGAAGCTCAACATCAACATTCTTCTCCGTATAGAGAGCCGTTTCATAATTCAACAGCAGCAGCTTGTCATAGCTGTTCATTTCCGGATCGATTTCTTTAATCAGATCGATATATTTATTGTCAAACCGAACCGCCAGGGTATCAAGAAGCTCATCCTTGCTGGCAAAATAATAATAAAAGGAGCCCTTGGAAGTATCGGAACGGCTGATGATATCATCTACCGTAGTGCTGCTGTAACCCTTATCATGAAACAACTCCCATGCAGCATCTATAATGCGGTTCTTTACCGGTTTCTTATCTCCCATATTAAACATCCTTCCTGTGATTTTACTCTCCGGCACAGGAAGCCCTGCCGGAGAGAATATATTTAAGTACTTGCGATTTTGCATCGTACCTGTTAAATTGTGACATATTACGCCGTAAATGTCAATAGCCGTGTTCAGCCTGTGTATGAGAGAGCATCAGATCCCCGGCATCCATGGGCTGAATTGTAATATGGCCGGTAATGGGAATCACCGGCCAAAGGGTATTCTTACTGGAAGCTTTGCTCTGTCCGTTCTATGATCTCGTCCTGCAATGCCTTGCTCAAATTACGGAAGTGATCGCTGTAACCGGCGACCCGTACGATGAGATCCCAGTGCTCCTGGGGATTTTCCTGGGCCTTGATCAGTGTCTGGCGGTCAATCACGTTGAACTGGATATGGTGCCCGTCCATGGTGAAGTAGGCCCGGATTAAATTCGCCATCTGGGTGAGGCCCGTCTCTCCGGCCACGACACTGGGGGTAAACTTCATATTTAACAGGGTTCCTCCGGTCTGCAGATGATCCATTTTGGCGGCGGATTTCACCACGGCGGTAGGGCCGTTCCGATCCGCCCCCTTCTCCGGGGAGATCCCCTCCGATACCGGCTTGTGGGCAAGGCGGCCGTTGGGGCTGGCCATCATAACCTCACCGAAATAGACATGGCAGGTGGTGGGAAGCATGTTCACCCGGTAGGTGCCGCCTCGCATATTGGGCCTTCCGGTCACTGTCTCCTGGTAGTATTCAAAGATTTCCTTCATGATGGTGTCGACATAGGCATCATCGTTACCGTACCTGGGGCTTTTGTTCAGAAGGAGGCTGCGGATTCTCTCATGACCTTCAAAATTATCCTCCAGAGCCTGCATCAGCTCTTCCATGGTAAAGCCCTTCTCATCGTAAATATGGTATTTTACCGCAGCAACGGAATCCGTTATGGTACCGATTCCCACGCCCTGGATATAGTTGGTATTATACCGGGCGCCGCCCGCGTTATAGTCTTTTCCTTTTTGGATGCAGTCATTGGTGATGACGGAGAGAAAGGGCACCGGCATCTCTCTGGCATAGAGGAGATCAATAATATTGCTTCCCCTTACCTTGATATCCACGAAATAGGCAATCTGCTTCTTATATGCATCAAACAGCTCTTCAAAGGTCTTGAAATCCGCCGCATATCCCAGGGGCAGGCCCAGCTGCCTTCCGGCAACCTTGTCAAAGCCGTTGTTTAAGGTCAGTTCAAATATCTTCGGCAGGTTAAAATAGCCGGTCAGGATATAGGCTTCATTGCCGAAGGCTCCGGTTTCCACACATCCGCTGGCGCCGCCCAGACGGGCATCTGCCAGAGATTTGCCGGCATTCAGCAGCTCCTGTACGATGGCATCCGTATTGTAGAAGGCAGGCTGTCCCCAGCCCTTCCTGGAGATTTCACAGGCCCGTTTTAGGAACTTCATGGGCGTCTTCTTGCTGATCTGGACATTGGAGCTGGGCTGCAGAAGCTGCATCTCATCCATACAGTCCAGAATGAGATAACTGACGGGATTGATCCCGTCCTCTCCGTCGGGACGGATTCCGCCGGTATTTAAGTTGACAAAATCCGTATAGGTGCTGCTTTCCTTGATGGTAATACCGAATTTCGGAGGCGCGGGCTGGTTGTTGAACTTCACCCAGAGACATTCCAGCAGTTCCAGGGCGTGATCCTGATCCAGCAGGCCGTCCTGTGTATCCTTCTGGTAGAAGGGATACAGGTGCTGATCGAGGCGGCCGGGAGAGAAAGCATCCCAGGGATTTACCTCGCTGGTCACACTCAGATGTACAAACCAGTACATCTGGATTGCCTGCCAGAAGGTCCGGGGCTTGTGGGCGGGGACAACCCGGCAGTTTTCAGAGATCTGCAGCAGCTCCTTTTTCCGTTGGGGATCTGCTTCCTTTTCCGCCAGCTCCTTTGCATAGTCCGCGTACCGCTGTCCGAGAACCATGATGGCATCGCAGGCGATTCGCATGGCTTTCAGCTCCTGGCTTTTGGCAAGAGCGTCCGCATCCTGCATAAAGTCCAATTTCTCCAGAGCCTGGTCAATCTCCTTCTGAAAGTCAAGAAAGCCCTTCTCATAAATAACAGAAGAGCCGACGGTATGTCCCGGACCCCGCTGTTCCATAAATTCTGTGAAAATACCGCATTCGTAAGCGGCCTTCCATTCCGGAGTCATATGTTCGAAAATCCTGCTGCGGATGGAGCGGTTCTCCCAATAAGGAATAATCACTTCCTCCTGGAGCCGGAAATCCTCCTCCTGCACCTTAAAGTTAATGAGGGACCGGTCATTGATAACCTGAAGGTCCTTCATGGTATGACAGCAGAGCTCAGGAAAGGTGGGCGCAGCCTGGGGAGCATTCCCCTTTTCGCCTACGATCAGCTCTCCGTCGCCGATATAAAGAGTTTTTGCGGCAAAGTATTCCTTTAAAACCAAAGCGCGCAGCTCGGGAGTCGAGACCTTCCCGTGATATTTCCCATAGGTCCGGGTTTCACTTTTGGCCCGCTCCATATCAATGCGGGGCTGTGTTTCTGTGCTAAGCTTTCTCAACGCCTTAATCCGGGCATTTTTTATTTCTCTTTCCATTGAATTCTCCTTTCTATCCTCCGATTTTAACGCTGGTGAAGCCTGCCTGCAGGAACTGATGGGCAAAAGCTTGCATCTCCTCCCCGGAGGGGGCGGCAAAATCCGTTCCTTCATAGTCCACGCCAAGCTTTTCATACTTGCCCGAACCGGTATTGTGGTAGGGCAGCAGATTCACCGGATACCCCTGCATCCCCTGAAGCTTAAGCCAGTGCAGAATATCCTCCATATCCTCTGATGATGCATTTACCCCGGTGATTACGGGAATTCGGATATTGATCCGGGCCCCGGCATCCTTCAGTCCGATTAAATTCTCAAGGATCAGCGTATTATCCACACCGGTGAAGCGCAGATGTTTTGCCGGATCCATCACCTTGATATCGTACAGAAAGGTATCCGTAAGCTTAAGAATACGCATAAAGTCTTGAAAGGGTGCATAACCGCAGGTGTCGATATTTACAGGGATTTCATCGTCATGCAATTGCAGCATCAAGGCTTCCAGATAATCCATGTCAATGCTCATGACCTCTCCCCCGGACAGAGTTACTCCTCCGCCGGACTGCTCGTAGAATAGGAGGTCCTGGCGCAGAAGCTTCATTAACTGCTCCACTGTATAGGCTTTTCCCGTAATCTGGCGCAGAGCGGAGGGGCATTCATCCACGCAGAAGCCGCACCGGGTACATAGTCCGGAGTCTGTTATCACCTTGCCGTCCTTATAACGGATGGCAAGGCTGGGACAGGCCGCCCCGCATCGTCGGCACCCCAGACAGCGCTCCCTGTCATACAGCAGCTGAGAGTCATAGCTCTGGGTCTCGGGGTTATGGCACCAGATGCACCGGAGGGGGCAGCCTTTAAAAAATACCGTTGTCCGGATGCCCGCTCCGTCGTGCAGGGAATATCTTTGTATATTTGTGATTAAGGAAATCATTAAGAATCAAACCTCTTCTCAAAATTACCGATGGTATGCCGGTTTTCATCTAAAACAATAAATGCCGTAGGGTCCATGGCCTTCACCAGCTGCTCCAGATAATTAATCTCATGCTTGGAGATCATGATCATATAGATATAGGACTCCTGCATATGGTAACCCCCGTAGCCGCGCCACAGGGTGACTCCCCGCTTCATATTCTCAATAATAGGACGCTCGATCCCCGTCACCTTGGATATGATGATGGCACAGGTGACAATATTCTGAAAATGCAGCTTATCTGTAATCACGGCGGCAACCAGAGCGAAGATCAGAGAATATACGGCGGTCTGGAGATTATCTCTCAGGGCACTGTAGGAATAGACAAAAATATTTACAATAATGGTGATCTTCCCCACGCTGTAGGTGGGGTATTTCTTGGACAAGTATAGTCCCAGGATATCGAGACCGCCGCCGCAGCTTCCGCTGCGGAGCATAATCCCCACCCCGACTCCGGACAGCACGCCTCCCACGATACAGGAGGCCAGGGTGTCGGTGAGCAGGGGGGCACCGGGCGCCGGTATCAAGGCCATTGTAACAGACATGAATAAAACCGTGAAGATGCTTTTCACAAAAAACGGTCTGTTTACAATCTTACTGGCAAGAAAAAACATGGGCAGGTTGGAAATCCATAAAATAATACCCGCCAGGTCGAAATTCACCCGGATGTGAAGCAGCTCAGAGGCCAGATTGCTGAGAATCTGGGCAATTCCGGGGTAGCCGCCTATGTACAGATACAGCGGCACAATAAAAAGCTTGTAGGAAAGGACATAGAGCAGGGCGCCGCCCAGGGCTCCGGTCCAGGATTTTAAAGTAGCCTTACGGCTTATATTACCCAAGGTAAAAGTCCTCCCAGACCGTCAGATTAACGTTTTCCCATAAATGCTTCAATATCCTCAATACTTCTGGGGGTAAGAGCCGATAGATTCTCGCAGCCGTGTTCCGTAATGAGGCAGTTATCCTCCAGACGGAAGCCGATTCCCCAGTCTTCATTGTAAATACCCACATCCACGCAGAAGACCATTCCGGGTGCCAGATCCAGAGTGTTGTCTACCACGTCATGGACATCGTAACCCACATGGTGGGCTCCGCCGTGCCACATGTATTTTCCTACCTCGTCATAGGATTTGCATAAGCCAATATCCTTCAGACGCTCATAATTGTATTTGCGGATGGTCTCATCCACGAACTTCATAGGCAGTCCGGGTTTTAAAATGCTGAACATGTAATTGGAGGTCTCATACGCACATTCGTAGAGCAGGCGCTGTCTTTCCGTAAATTTGCCGTTGCAGGGCCATCCTCTGGATACATCATTGCATTCATTGTCCCAGATGGCGCCCACATCATTTAAGACCATATCCCCATCCTGGGCCTGGCCGCGGTAGGAATAATAATGGATATAGAAGTTGTTCCTTCCGGCGGATACGATGGAGGGGAAGGCAGGGGCGAGAACACCGTGCTGTGCCAGGGTATAATCCCATTCCGCTTTATACTGGTATTCGTACAATCCGGGCCGGGAAGCCTTCATCATGGCTTCGATGCCGGCCTTTGTGATGATCTGGGCCTTCTTCATGGCCTCGATTTCACAGGGTTTCTTAAAGGTACGGAGCTTTTTCATAATATGGTGGCTGTCCCTGATCGGAAGGAAGGGATAGCGGGCCCGGATATAGGCCGCCAGCCGGAAGGCGTCATTATCCGGCTCATCGGGGCGGAATTTATCAAAATCAAGATAAACCTCCTTGATACAACCGGAGTTTAGACTGCGGTCTAATTTCTGTAAAAAAGAAGGCTCCGGATCGATCTCCGTAATGCCGGACAGATCCTGGGCTTCCTGACCTCTGAGATTGCGGCCGCTCATACGCTCTGCAACAGGGTCGACGGGCAGAAGGAATAAAGTCTCTTTGGCTTCACCGCCATGAACCTCGGCGAGAAGAACGGTCTTCTTCTGATCAATACCGGTCAGATAAAAGAAATTGCGGTTGGTGAAAAAGGGATAGTCTTCATCGGCTGATTTGCGAACCGGCTGACCGCTGAAGAAAATCGCAAGAGAATGGTCGTTCATATTGCTGTACAGAGCCTTGCGATTCTCAGAATGAAACATAGCATCCATAAATGTACCTCCTGGTTAATAGATTGAAATGCAATCGATATCATTATAACGATATTCGCTGCGTTTTCCTTTTTCGTTTCTTATAAATTCATACTAAGCTTTGAAAAGTAAATTGTCAATAGAAATCGTAAACAGGAAGAAGAATTTGATGGAATTGTCTTGGAGGGTACACAATATGCACAAAGAAAAACAAAAGAAATGTATTTTTTTCAAAAAAATATAAAAAAGATATTGACAGCAGAAAAGATATTGTGTAATAATAAACACATGATTTCGATTGCATAAAATATCTTAAGAAAGAGCAGCTGGATTAAAACAACATGAAAACGATATATGATATAGCCGCCGAATTGAATATAAGTGCAAGTACCGTATCCCGTGTATTCAGCAAGCCGGAACTGGTGAGTGAGAATACCAGGATGATGGTGTTGGATAAGGCCAAGGAGCTGGGGTATCAGACGAATCTCATCGCCAGCCAGCTGAGGAGACGCAATTCCGACATCATAGCCCTGGTTTCTTTGGAGAAGCGGTGGTCTATGTATACCAGCGCGTTATCCAATGGGGTACAGAAGGGCGCCGAAGACCGCGGGTATAATATTGTAGTAGTTCCTATCGGCATGGAGCCGAAGAAGACCATCCGTATGTGCGAATCCATGAGGTTTGCAGGAATGATCATCGCCGGAACGCAGCTTGGAGACGAGCTGTACTGCACCAACAACATCATTCCCCTGGTATATGTGAACCGGAATAATCTGGACAAGAATGTTATTCTGCCGGATGACCGCTATGGAATCCGGCTGGGGATGGACTATCTGTTTAAGATGGGTCATAGGGAGATCGGATATATCAACGGTCCCGCCACCTCCTTTCACTCGGCCATCCGTTATAAAGCCTATGAGGAGTGGATGGGAGAGCATGGCTGCCGAATTCGTGAAGAATGGATTTCCGACGGAGATTGGGCGATGGAGAGCGGATACCGGGCGGCGGTAAGGATTTTCAGCAACCGGGAACTGCCCACGGCAATCGTGGTTGCCAATGATGAGATGTGTAAGGGAGTGTATCAGGCGGCTGAGAAGTTCGGCCTGACCGTTGGAAAGGATATCTCTGTGATTGGTTACAATAACGAGGATGACAGCAGCTGTGTTACACCGAAGCTTACCACCGTATCCTTTCCCCTTTATGAGATGGGGCTTAACGCAACACAGATGCTCTTTGATGTGATTGAGAACGGATCGAAGGAAGACGCAATTATTGTGAGAGGCGAGCTGATTGTCCGTGACTCCGTAGGCAAGCTTTAAAAATTTTTAGGCATAATGCAATCGATTGCTAGAGAGACTATGAAGGATAGTTCTTTTTTAACATAGAATTAGACTACAGTATAAACCTGGTACCAATTGGCAGCAATTAATTTAAAATACATTAAAAGGAGCAAAAGGTATGAAAAAGATTAATGAACAAACACTGAGAAAGGTACTTAGTGTAGTGCTGGTTCTTGCCATGGTGTTCAGTCTGGCAGGCTGCGGCAAGGGAGAAGGCTCGAAAACGGGTGATAAGGGCGGCAAGGATGTGGATGTGGCCGATCTTCCGGACGAGACAGGAACTCCCAATGAATGGGGCTGGATTGTGCCTGAGGAAACGCTGGAGTTCACAGTTTATGCCGGTGAGGGCGACCAGGAAGAGTTTCTGGCGGATGAAAAAGGCGGCAAGAAGATCATGGATGAATGGCTGCTGAAGAACATGAATGTAAAAATCAATCTGGAGTACTACAGCAATGACATGACGGAGAAGCTGAACCTGATGCTGGCCAACGGCGACTATCCGGAAGTAATCACCTGGATGAGCGATGATATGGCCAATAAGTTCATTGCCCAGGGTAAGGCAGTGGATGTTACTCCTTATATTGAGAAATACGGAAGCAATATCACCAGACGTATGGGCAATTATCTGAACATGCTGAAGGATGAGAACGGAAGACTGAAGAAGCTGCCTCAGTACTGGGGAGAGAATCCCAATGTGGCGGGCCGTGACTTTGGTATCCGCTATGATATGTGGAAGGAACTGGGCGAAACAGAGATTTATAAGACACCCGAAGAGTACTATGAGGTGATGAAGAAGGTTCTTGCCAACCATCCCACCAATGACAACGGACAGAAGACCTATGGCTTTACCAGTGATGACAAGGGTATGAACTTCCTCAATGCAATGCTGGCGGCATACGGCTTCATCAACAATTTCCAGGTTGACGGGGACGGCACCTTTACCCACTGGCTTAACAGCGATAAGGGCCTGGAAATTGCCAAATTTGTGAATAAATTATATCTGGAGAATATGATTGATCCCGATTATATGAGCAATCAGTATGAGCAGGCTACAACAAAGATGAACAGCGGACAGGTGCTGGGCAACTTCGGTACCTGGTGGTATGCCTGGACGGGCGGTCATGAGTACTGGCAGGCCCAGGACGGCGACAGCTACAATGTGGACAAGCGTTTTATGAACGTATCCGTAGCAGGCCCCGGATTAACTCTGGAAGATACAACCTTACTTACAAGCAACTACACCGGAAGCTACCGCGCTATTATTACGGATAAGTGTAAAAATGTAGAAGGCGTAATTAAGTTCCTGAACTGGCAGAACAGCGAGATCGGTAACTTCATCTCCTCCTGGGGTGCCCCCAGTGAGGCCAATGTATGGAAGATTGATGAAAACGGAAAATGGATCTTTGACGAAGAGATCTTAAATCCCGACAAATATCCGAAGAATGACTTCTTCCATACGGTAAGAGATTCCAACAGCTGTATCGCATACGCGATTGCAACGAATATGAACTGGCTGAAGACAGACGGACGCAGCAATTTTGATATGATTGATCCCAGAGCCACAAGAGTATCGGCATATGACTTCTGGCCGGTTGATGAAAACGGCGATTTTGCCAGCGAGGGTATCAAGTTATGCTGGCAGTATTATAAGGCTCCGGCGAAGGACACTACTTTATTTGCCGTAAGCTATGATGCGGAAGCGGATATCACCATAACCAAGCAAACCATCGAGGATACCATCAAAACCGAATGGAACAAGATGATTACCGCAAAGTCACCGGAAGAATGCGAAAAGATATTCTTTGCAGCCAGGGAGACCTGTAATGTTCTTGGTCTGGAAGAGCTGACAAAGTATAACCAGGATGCTTATAAGACAAATCTGGAGAAGTTTGAAGGCAAATAAGAATTACTTATAACTGCCAAAGAGGGGGCATTGTCTAACTGCCCCTTCTTACTATATAAGTATACATGAGGTGCATGAATGAAAACTACAACAAAAAGCAAGAGTCAGCCCGGCTCATGGGCTAGATCCTTTAAACGCCACAAGGAATTATGGATTATTACTGTTCTGGCTCTGGCCTGGGCGACGATATTCTGCTATATACCGCTGGCCGGCAATGTCATATCGTTTTTTGACTATACGCCTGGAAAAAGCCTTACAGACAGTACCTTCGTAGGCTTCAAATATTTTATTCAATTTTTTAAACTCCCTGATATGGGGAAAATATTCCGGAACACCCTGGTAATATCCGGTCTCGGTATGACCGTTGGATTTGCCGCACCGATTATTTTTGCACTGCTTTTAAATGAAGTAAAAAATGTATTGTTTAAGCGTACGATTCAGACCATATCCTATATGCCGTATTTTATTTCCTGGGTTGTTATGGCAAGCATTATGTATATGCTGCTGGGAAGCGAAGGAACGATTAACAGCTTATTGCTGAGTCTGGGCTTCACGGACAGGCCGGTTGCATTTTTTAACGAGGCGGATTATTTCTGGACCTTGCTGACGGCGGCTAACATATGGAAAGGAATTGGCTGGAGCGCCATCGTCTATATGTCCGCTATCGCAGGGGTTGACCAGGAGCTGTATGAGGCGGCCTCCGTGGATGGAATTAACCGGTTCGGAAAGGTATGGCACATAACCATTCCCTCCATCCGCCCCACCATTGTGCTGCTGTTCATTCTCGGACTGGGGGGTATCCTCAATGCCGGTTATGAAGCACAGCTGCTCATTGGTACCCCGCTGACCAAGGATGTATATGAGACCATTGATACCTATGTATACCGGTATGGTCTGCAATTAGGAAGATACTCCTTCTCCACAGCAGTCGGTTTATTTAAGTCAATTATCGGATTTATTTTAGTGATTGCCAGCAATAAGGTTTCGGAAAAAGTCATGGAAACCAAGCTGTTTTAATTAGGGAGGTTATGTAAGTATGAAAAAATCATTTTTAAAACAAAGCATGGGATCACGGATATTTGATATTATTAATACCTTGGGAATGCTGCTGTTTGCCTTTGTTATGATCTATCCCTTCTGGAATCAGTTGATCGTATCCTTTAATGAAGGATCGGATACCATCCGGGGCGGTCTGTACTTCTGGCCCAGGAAATTTACTCTGGCTAATTATCTCTATGCCTTTCGGAGAAGCAATCTCCTGTCGGGAACCATGATGTCCGTTCTCCGGGTTGCGGTGGGTACGTCAACCAGCCTGATCTGTTCCGCGCTGATTGCCTATGTCATTACCATTAAGGATTTTAAGGGCAGCAAGCTGCTGAGCTATGGCTTTTTGGTTACCATGTATTTTTCCGGCGGTATGATACCGGTTTATCTATTGTACAGCAGCATCGGCCTTACGGAGTCCTTTACGGTATACTGGCTTCCGGGTCTGGTGAATGCCTTTAACATGCTGCTGATCTCATCCTATATCAGAGGGCTTCCTGAAGCGCTGCCGGAATCCGCCCGGCTGGACGGAGCCTCAGAGCTGAAAGTTTATTTTCGAATTATTCTGCCCATCTGTAAGCCGGTGCTTGCGGCAGTGGGCATCATGGTGGCGGTTGGTCACTGGAACTCCTGGTTTGATGTAATGATTTACAATTCCAGCGGCAGGTATGACACGCTGCAGCTCACCCTAAGAAAGATCCTGTTAGAGGCGGATAAGGTGGCCAAGCTCATCGATGACCAGAAGCGGCTGCAGGAGCTCAAGAATATGACTCCCACCTCCATGAGAGCAGCGGTAACCATGATCGTAACCATACCGATGCTGGTGATCTATCCGTTTTTTCAAAAATATTTTGTGAGCGGTATTACAATCGGAGCAGTAAAGGCTTAATTTAGGAGGGCTATGATGTACTACTTGACAAATCGATATTTTGATATAAAGGTATCCAAGGGAGAGCTGTTTGCCCTGAGCAGCCCCCGTGACACGAAAGGAACCCAGTTCATCGGGAAGGATATGGCCTTTGCAAAGGCGCTGATCTCCTATGAGACCGCCGAAGGGGAGAAGAAGGAATTCTTTCCCTCGGAACAGGAGAAATACAAGGAAACGGAGCCCCAGGTCATTGCAAAAAGAAAGCTGTTCTACCAGGGACAGGCCCAGGATGGCTGCCTGGAGGTTGAATCGGAGTATTCTTTAAGGGATGAAGAGCTGCATCACAGGCTGAGAGTGAAAAACATAGCGGATACGAAGCTGGTATTATGCAATGTCAGCCTTGACATGCCCTGCAATTCGGAGGTTTCCTGGGATGAGTCCGCTGCCGCCAAGGTCATCGGGCATCATTATATCGGAGGCCATGGCAGTCACAGCACCTTTATCCGTTGTGACGGAAAGGGACCCTTCCTGGTGCTGATGCCGGAGAACGGCACTGCCGTTTCCCGGTTTGACACCCGTATTTTGAAGGGGGAAAAGGACAAGGAATGCCTGAATATCCTTGTGTACCCCAGGGATACCCGGATCAGTCTGGAGCCGGGAGAGGAAAAACTCTATGAGTTCGTCTATACCTGGGCGGAGGATTATGAGGAGGCCAGAGAGGTGTTCGTCCGGTTTGATCAGGTAGATGTGGACGTGGTTCCCGGATTGACCGTGCCCAGGAGGGAAAGGGTGCTGCTGAGCCTGCGGTGCAGGCATGAGCTGGCGCTGAGCCCCCAATACAGCGGGCAGACAAAGATGAAGCTGGTGGCCAAAAACGGAGACCGCAGTATCTATGAAGTGATTCTGGAGCGTCTTGGAGAGAATAGAGTTACGGTGAATTATCTGGACGGCCGCGCCATGTATGTGGATTTCTTCGTGACGGAGGCGTTGGAAAGCCTGATTAAGAAGCGCGGCGCTTTTATTGCAGATAAACAGCACAAAAATCCTCAGGTCTGGTACAACGGACTTCTGGCAGAATGGAATAATAAGACCGGTGTAATGCTGGGACCGGATCATTATGATGATATCAAGGGCTGGCGTATCTATGAAGTAACCTGTGATGATCCGGGATTATCGAAGCCGGCATTCCTGTCCGGCAAGCTGAGGGAATATCCTGTACAGGCGGAAGTGGATGCACTGGAATACTATGTGGAGAACTTTGTATGGGGAGGTCTTCAGCAGACAGAGGAAGAGCCCTATCCTTATGGCATCTACGGGATACCGGACTGGTATACCAACCGGAATTCCCAGGACGAGGGGCTGAGAGGAAAGCTCCACCTGTGGCGTATCTATGATTATCCCCATATTGCACTGATGTACTATAACTTGTACCGGGTTGCCAGGGACTATAAGGATATTACAACAAAGCTCTCCGCGGAGACTTATTTATACAGGGCTTATCGTACGGCGCTGGCGATGTTCTTGATTCCCAGTGAGTTGGAGGAGTGGTCTGCTTATAAGACCGGCCTTTACAATGAGTGTGTTATTCCCGAAATCGTATCTGCTCTGGAGCAGGAGGATAGGAAGGCGGAGGCACGCAGACTGTCCATGCACTGGAACCGGAAGGTAAAATATTTTGTTCTGGAGCGTTCGGATGTCTTCCAGTCCGAGTATCCCTTTGATACCACCGGATTTGAATCCACCAATTTCTTTGCAAAGGATGCCTACTCCTTTGGCGAGATGAAGGAAAGGGAGGACCGGTGGGATAAACCGGTGCCTTATCGGTCCGTTGTCCAATTCCATGAAAGCCAGATGGACTGCAATATTGCCTGCAGGGGTTGGCTGGAGCCTGCCTACTATTGGTACGGCAGCGATTACCGGGGGCGTAATAATGCATACCTGTTAAGCTATATGTCCCAGATGGGAGGCATGGCGATCCTGGATTATGCACTGTATTATTCGGAGGAGCCTTATTCCCTTCTCCGCCTTGCATACGGTTCTTTGTTAAGCTCCTGGGCGCTGTTAAATAGCGGTGATGAGGAGAGCAATTACGGTTACTGGTTCCCCGGAAAGCAGCATGACGGTGCGGCAGGGGGAGGCTTTGAGCCCATGGACCATGGAACTACCTGGCTGGGACAGGAGCATGGCTTCGGCTCCTGGTACTATTCCTGTGAGATTGATCTGGGCTTTTGCGGGGCGCTGCGGGGCAATGCGATGATTCTTGCCAAGGATCCTGTCTTTGGGACGGTTCTTTACGGAGGCTCTCTGGAAGAAAAGGAAGATGAGTACATCATGACCTGTTGGGATGGAATTGGGCGAAGATTCCACTATGTGGGTCCGGAGGGACGAATTCATATTGAAGCGGACAAGGGACATTTCTCGGCGGAGACACCGATGATTATGAAAAAGGATTTGTCCGGCCTCTCCATAACCTTGGATGAAACGGGATTGAATCCCGGCAGCACAGATTGTAAACAGTGCGTTCAGTTGAAGATTATGACAGAAGGCCTGGGCGACCGTGAGCTTTGCATCGGACAGGATATCCGAGTGTTAAAGGAGAATGAGGAGGTCGTAATAAACCTTCCGATAACAGGAGCGAAGGAATTGCTTACCATAATGAAATAAAATAGCTGCTGATAATAAAATAAATGAAGGAGGCTGCAATGAACAAGCAGGATCTGGAAATCATACAAAGTGACATAAAAGCGCTGTATCTCGGCAATTTGAATACGGTAGAATTTGATTTGAAGCTTCCGGCGAAGGGACCCTCAGGGTCTGCCATCACCTGGGAGACCAGCAATGATAAGATCATAACGGAGGAAGGCAAGGTAATAAGGCCCGCCTTTGGAATTGGCAACCGTGAGGTTGAGCTGCGTGCAACCTTCCGCCATGGAGAGGCGGAGGAGACCAGGGTATATACGGTAACGGTATTAGAGCAGGAAAATAAGATACAGGTGACCAGACAGTATCCCATGGAGCTGGAGACCGGCACCGGAGTAGAATTCTATCTTCCGGAGGTCACTGTCATTGATACTGCCGACGGACGTACCATAACCCATGCGGTAACCTGGGAGAATGGCGGACGCAGGGTATATGAACAGGAAGGCAGCTACGAGGAAAGCGGTGTGCTCAACGGCACGAAGATTGCCGTAACCGCTAAGGTGAAGGCAACTGTCCGCCGGGCGAAGCCCCAGGGGAATAACACTCATGTAATCCACGGCTTTGACGCCGGGGAGGTCAGATTGTACGGCGACAGTCCTTTCAAAGCCGCCCAGGACCGCAGCCATGAGTTCCTGCTGTCCGTAGACGATGACCAGATGCTGTATAATTTCAGAAGAGCGGCAGGGCTTGACACCCTGGGCGCACCGGAGATGATCGGATGGGATTCACCGGACGGATTGCTGCGGGGACATACCACAGGCCATTATCTCTCGGCTCTGGCATTGTGCTACCGTGCGGTAAGGGATGAAGCCATCCGGAAAAAGGCTGTTTATATGGTGGAGGTGCTGGGAGAATGCCAGGCAGCCTTCCAGGAGATGGAGGGATATCATCCCGGATTCTTAAGCGCTTATTCCGAGGAACAGTTTGACCTGCTGGAGGTGTATACCAGATATCCTAAGATATGGGCTCCCTATTACACCCTGCATAAGATCATGTCGGGACTTCTGGACTGCTATCAGCTGGCCGGAATCGAGAAAGCCCTTGAGATCGTCGCCAAGGTGGGAGACTGGGTACATGCCCGGCTGTCCCGGCTGACCCATGAGCAGAGGAGTCGGATGTGGAGCATGTATATCGCCGGAGAGTTCGGCGGAATGAATGAAACCATGGCGGAGCTGTACCGGATCACCGGCAAGGCGGAATACATGGAGGCAGCGAGGCTGTTTGACAACGACAAGCTGTTCTATCCCATGAGCATTAAAGCGGATGCTCTGGATGAAATGCATGCCAACCAGCACATTCCCCAGGTTGTGGGAGCTATAAAAATGTTTGGCGCCTCCGGGGAGAAGTACTATTATGATGTTGCTGAATTCTTCTGGGAGGCGGTAACAGGGGCGCATTGCTATGCAATCGGCGGCACCGGAGAGGGCGAGATGTTCCATGCCCCTAATAAGATTGCAGGACAATTGACAAAGAATACCGCGGAATCCTGCGCCTCCTATAATATGCTGAAGCTGACCAGGGAGCTGTATGCTTTCCGGCCGGAGAAGAAATACATGGATTATTATGATAGAACCATGACCAACCACATTCTTTCCACCTGCGACCATGAACCCAACGGGGGAACGATATACTTCCTTCCCCTGGCACCGGGACATTCCAAGGGCTTTGATGTGGAGAACTCCTGCTGTCATGGAACCGGTCTGGAGAACCATTTTAAATATGTGGAAAGCATCTATTTCTACCGGGAGAATGAGCTGTATATCAATCAATTCCTCCCTTCCGTATTGGAATGGAAGGAAAAGAACCTCACGGTAACGCTGTCAGCCGATGAAATAAGACCGGGAGATATCCGGCTGACGATGAGCGGAGCTGGCGCCGTGGGGCTTACCTTGAAGATTAGAATACCGGATTGGAGTAGCGGTAATTATTGTCTCAGTGTCAACGGGGAGACCGTATCCCAGCCGAAGGAAGAAGGCGGATATCTTCTGATTAACGGAAGCTTCCGAGAGGGAGATTTTATTGAGGTATCCTTCCCCTGCGCCCTGCGCCTTGAAGCGGCCCCGGATGACAAAGAGATTGCGGCGGTTTTCTACGGTCCCTACTGTTTGGCGGCAATTACCGAAGAGAAGGAATTTATCACCCTGAAGCAGGATGGCCGGAGATTAGAGGAGATTTTAGTTCAGAAGGAAAACAGTCTGGAATTCCTCTATACAGAGAAAGGGATTGTATTCAAACCGCTCTACCAGGTGTATCATGAGAGTTTTCAGGCATATATACGGTGTATGGAAAGGGTGTCAGGCACCACGACGGACGAAGGATGTCAGGCAGCCAACGGTAAAGGTGTTAGATGACGTGATGGAATGATGGATAGAAAGGGTGTCAGGCACCGAGGACGGTGCCTGACACCATGATGAGAATGGAGACGACAACAGATGATACCGGAGATTAAGAGAGCGAGACTCATTGACTTGAGGCGCCTGGAATTATATTGGAATCAGGAAATACAAAATGGAAGATGCAATGATAATTATTTTGTCACCGTAGGCGGTGAACGGCTGAAGCTGGAAGAGCCCGGCGAGGATTGGGGAGCAGGGACAGTATATCAGTGCGATGAGAAGCGGACTACTCTGACCTTTGAAAAGGATGTGGATCTGTCACGTCTGGAGGATATGAGAGTTGCCGTAAGTAAGGAAATCTGCGCCGTCAATGGAGAGTGTGCGGATGATACCAAAGAATATACCGTGGATTATGATCCCTTTTATAAGGTGTTCACAACAACGAAGGACGGGATTGTCATTAAATCCAGTGAAGATGTGGATGTCCATGTTCATGGCAAGGCAATGGAGATTATTGATATTATGCTGTCTAAGGTGCCTGAGGTTGCTGAGGTTCTGCGTAAACATAAGGCGGAAGTGGCAATCTACGGCATTCATGAAACGGCTTACAGCGTACCGGAACACAGGGGCGGTTACCATGTGATGGACCGCCATGTGGAGGGCTTTGGAGGGACCGTGGAAGGCCCTGTATCCTCCATATCCGAAGTAAATGTAATGCGTTTTGTCAGAGGAGAGCGGGCAACCACTTATAAAAATGAGATGATTTTAGTTCATGAATTTGCCCATGGCCTCCACCTGATCGGGATCGATTATCTGGAGGATAAGCAGCTGAGCAATCAGGTGAAGCAGACCCATTTGGCAGCAAAGAATGCGGATAAATGGCCTAACACCTATGCCATCAGCAATCATGAGGAATATTTCGCTACCCTCTCCGCCATATGGTTCAATGTCATGGAGGAGGGGAAGGACGGCGCATGGGACGGCACCAGAGGGCCGGTCAATACAAGAGAGGAATTATATAGGTATGACAGAGAGGGCTATGAACTCATGACCCGGATCTACCCGGATACCAAGCTGCCGGCGCCCTGGGACAACACGCCGAATCTGTATGATATAGAAGGAAACAAAATAGGGTAAAAGCTGAAAAGGAAATAAAGAAATAAAAGTATAATGAAACACAAGGAAAGCAAACGGAGGAGTCATGAGCAAAGCAAAGGAATGTAAAGTAAATCAAGTAAAAATTTCAGACGGCTTCTGGTCGAAGCGTCAGGAGCTGGTTACCGATGTTGTAATACCGTACCAGGAAAAGATATTAAACAACCAGGTTCCCGACGCGGAGAAAAGCAATGCCATAGCGAACTTTAAAATAGCGGCAGGCATGGAGCAGGGCGAGTTCTACGGAATGGTATTCCAGGACAGCGACCTTGCTAAATGGCTGGAGGCAACAGCGTATTCCCTGGTCTTAAAACCGGACCAGGAGCTGGAGCAGAGAGCGGACGAAATCATTGGCATTATCGAAGCGGCACAGCAGGAGGACGGATACCTCAACACTTATTTCACAATCAAGGAACCGGAGCACCGCTGGCAGAATCTTCTGGAATGCCATGAGCTGTATTGCGCCGGGCATATGATGGAGGCCGCCGCCGCTTATTATGAGGCCACCGGGAAGGATACTCTGCTGAAGGTCATGGAGCGGATGGCGGATCACATCATTGACCGGATCGGCCCCGACAAGGAAAAGGGAATTCCCGGTCACCAGGAGATTGAAATCGGGCTGTTATGCCTTTACCGGGCTACGGGGAAGGAGAAGTATCTCCGTGAGGCGGAATATTTTATCAATGAACGGGGACAGAACCCGGATTACTTTAAGGAAGAAGCGAAGAAGAGGGACTGGAATCATTTTGGAATGGACCCTGCGGACACCCATTATAACCAGAGCTTTGCACCGGTGAGGGAGCAGAAGACGGCGGAAGGACATGCCGTCAGAGCGGTCTATATGTATACCGCCATGGCGGAGCTGGCGGCAAAGACCGGGGACGAGAGCCTGATTAAGGCATGTGAGACCCTCTGGGAGAACATCACCCGGAAGAGAATGTATATTACCGGAGGAGTCGGCTCCACCAGCCATGGGGAGGCATTTTCCGCTGATTATGACCTGCCCAATGATACGGTCTATGCAGAAACCTGCGCTTCGGTGGCGATGGTCTTCTTCGCCCATAAGATGCTGGAGATTTCCCCTTCTTCCAAATACTCCGATATTATGGAAAAGGAGCTTTACAATGGCATTATCAGCAGTATGCAGCTGGACGGCCAGAGATTCTTCTATGTAAATCCGCTGGAGGTGGATCCTTCGGTGTCGGGGAAGGTCTCCATTTACCGGCATGTCAGGCCGGAACGGCCCAGATGGTATGCCTGTGCCTGTTGCCCTCCCAATGTAGCCAGACTGCTGACCTCCCTGGGCAAGTATATCTGGCATGAGAAAGAGGATTGCATCTATTCCCATCTCTTCATCGGCTCGAAGCTGGAAGCCGGGGCGGCGGATATCACCCTGGAAGCAAAGCTTCCCTGGGAAGGCAAGGCGGTCTATACGGTAGACCCGAAGAACGCATCGAAATTCACTCTTGCCATAAGGGTTCCGGCTTATGCGAAGAATACGGTATTTACGGTCAATGGCAAGGAAATAAATTATCAGGAGCTGCGAAAGGATGGCTATGTATATATCGAAAAAAACTGGGAAAAGGGCGACCAGATCCAGGTAAGCTTCGATATGCCCGTTACCAGAATGTATGCCAACACAGAGGTGAGGGCCAATGCCGGAGCAGTTGCGCTGATGCGCGGCCCCATCGTATATTGTCTGGAGGGCGTGGATAACGGAGAGAGACTGCAGGAGCTGAGAATTCCCAGAGAGGCAGTAATCGAGGCCGGAGAATATGAGGAAAATCTTCTGTCCGGAATCATTCCTCTGACCCTGGAGGGGATAAGGGTAAAGACCAACACCCAGGAGCTTTATACGGAAGAGGCTCCGGTCAGAGAAACGGTGAAAATAAAAGCAATTCCATATTATGCCTGGGGGAACCGGGGACTGAACCAGATGAGAGTATGGGTTCTGGAGGCGTAAAAATAATAGGGGTATCGCTCCATCACTCTATTTTGGTGATTTTGCGATACCCCTTGCCTGTTATCTGCCTTTTTTCAACTATAACAAAGACACTAAAGAGAGTAAAGATATTAGGAAATTTATGAGTAACTAATAAATTTCATAGTAAGGATTAAGTCCGAACTTCTAAAATATCACTTTTCCGATTCAAAAGCTCTGTACCATACAGTGCGGCTTCCACATAATCCATGCCAAGACGTTCGATGGTATCGGAGAACCGTTCACCGGTTACGCCCTCTTTTTTAAACAGGAGGATGGTTTTTTCAATCAGGTCCAACGCCTCTGTCTCAGGGACGAGCCTGGAGAGAGGGGAGCCCTGACGGACTTTCTTGCCCCATCTTCCTCCGATATAGACCCGGTATTGTATTTCAAGACCTTCCAAGGCGGAAAAATAACATTTCCCCGCACATTTTCCGCAGCTGTTGCAGAGCGAAGTATTAATGCGTATTTTTCCGTCCTCCACCGAGGCGGCCCCCATGGGACAGGTGTTTACGACGCCGCACTTCGCGCATCCCCTGCATTTGTCAAGAATCAATTCAGGGGACCGGACAGCGACAATACCAACGTCGTTGAGATCCGGCTTGATGCAGTTGTTGGGGCATCCGCCCACGGCGATCTTAAATTTGTGGGGGAGAATAACCTGCCGGTAGCCTTCATAAAAGCGCCGATGAATGATTGTCCCCAGAGTGGAGGTATCGCATAAGCCATTGCTGCAGGTGGTTCCCTTGCAGGCGACAATGGGGCGCACCTTGGAGCCGGTACCGCCGCATTGCATCCCGTGGGCTTCCATAAACAGAACCATTTCCGGGATCTTTTCGAAGGGAATCCCCTGAATCTCCAGCGTCAGACGCACGGTCAGGGCGATGCTGCCATTGCCGAAGCGTCTTGCCGCCTCTGTGACAGCCGCCATTTGCCGGTCGGTCAAAATACCGTTTTCGGTGATGACACGACCGGAAAAATTACGGGTGCCCTTGTTATAGAGAAAGCCTTGCCCCTTCACGCTTTTGATTTGCTCCGGGGTGAGAGGAGAAGCAGGGGTATGCAGGTGGGCTGCGGTTGATGCGTCTACGGCGGTTTTGCCGGCAATTTCTGTTTTCATCCTTAATAACCTCTTGTGTTTTTTATTCTATTATACGCTTGAATATATATAGTGTAAAATATATAATATAAATAAAAATAATAGGGATATTGCTATAGGAGGTGATACAATGACGATACGAACTATGGAGATCTTTCAGGCGGTAGCGCGTCACATGAATATGAGCAGGGCGGCAGAGGAGCTGCATATTGCCCAGCCCACCATCAGCCAGGCAATTCAGGAGATTGAGAGCGAATACCGGATTCTACTGTTTAACCGGATTGGGAAGAAGCTGTATATGACTGCGGAAGGCCTGCGCCTTCTGGAGTATACCAGACAGATTCTGAGCCTGACCGGTGCCATGGATAAGGAGATGAACGGACTTGCGCTGTCCCCGCATTTTACGGTAGGTGCTACTATTACAATTGGTCAGAGCGTTCTGCCGCCTGTCCTGCGCCGTTTTGAAGCGGGCAATCCCAATGTGTTCGTCTCGGTGCTGGTGGACAACACAGCGGTGATCGAGGAGAATATATTAACCGGCAAATTGGATTTTGCCTTTGTGGAGGGGCAGACAAAGCACAGGAATATTCTCTTGCATCCGCTGCTGGAGGATCAGCTTGTTTTGGTCTGCCACAAAAGCCATCCGCTGTCGGGCCGGCAAGCTGTCCGGCTTCAGGAGATCCTGGAATGCCCGTTTTTGGTTCGGGAGGACGGAAGCGGCACACGGGAGCTCTTTCAGAGAGAATTGGAAAAGCATAAGGCGGCGATCCATGTGAAATGGACCTCCCACAGCTTTGATTCCATTCTTTCCGCACTGTTGCAAAACCTCGGGATATCTGTGTTGTCACGGCGTGTTGCAAGCCCCTACGTACAGCAAGGGGAACTGCATGAAATCAATATATCAGACATGTCATTGACACGAAGCTTTTCACTGGTACACCATAAAAACAAGTATTTAACGGAACATATGAAAGCGCTGATTCATGAATTTACCGGAGCTCACAACGGTTAAGCGGGCCTGAGGCTGACAGGCAGCTTTTCGCATGATGCTTTCAAAAGCATAGAAAAGCCGGAGAATATCAATGATCTCCCCGGCTTTTGTTTTGTATATTTTAAGTAGTTGTATCGATTTTAATATTAGCAGAATCAAATACATTTTCATTCGCGGCGATAGGGTTGACCGTAGCTGTCGCAATCATTCCATCCTAGTGATGATGTTTACCATGGCTACCGCAGTCAATGCCCGCCCTCATGATGATGATGATGATGATGATCACCGTGGCTGCTGCAGTCATGTCCGCCGTACAGTTCAATGCCTGCTTCGGACAGGGCACGTTTTGCACCGTCACCAATCCCGCCGCAGATCAGCGTGTTTACGTTTTTATTTTTCAGAAAGCCAGCCAATGCGCCATGGCCGCTGCCGTTTGTGTTCGCGACAGCAGTACCCTGAATCTTGCCGGCCTCTATGTCATAGAGCTTAAACAGTTCCGTGTGTCCAAAATGCTGAAACACCTTTCCACCTTCATATGCTACTGCGATTCTCATTTCTTTGCCTCCATTTCCTCAAACAGCTTGGTCAAAACCATTCAATTTCCTGCATCCGGATGATTTTCCCTTGCTGCATCCTGAGCAGCTTTCTTTGCCATGTTTACTCGCTTCCGGTTCCGTTTCTTCGTTTTTAGAATTTCTCCGCCTACAGCAGCCTTGACCGCAGGATGCGTTGTGATGCTCACAAAAAAGCACATCACCGCCGCCAATTTGCAAAGGGCGCCCTTCCACGATGCATTGTGCCAGTATTTTTCTGGCGTTGGTATAAATGGCTTGCACCGTCGTACGGGCAACCTCCATTTGTTCCGCGCATTGCTCCTGTGTCAGCCCTTCCAGGTCAATCAGACGGATGACCTCGTATTCGTCAAGGGTCATTGTGATTCCCTGTCCGCTCTCACCGCATGGCCTGAAACTGGTACATCGCGGGTGCGAGCATACACGCCGGTGTTTCCGGGGTCTTGGCATCGCCTCACCTCGCTTCGTTTACTTTTATTATTGACATATGTCAATAATAAAAAGAAAAGCCAATCAATAACAAGCAACACAAAATTTATACCACAAGTTTAATGACAGCCAGAGATTTCTGTGGTAAAGTATGAGATAGAAAGAAGTAAACCGGGCAAAAGTCCAGAGGGGAAAAGACAATGAACATGGCAATTAATTTTACTTATTACCTCAATAGTGAACGTTACGAGACACTGGATAAAATACAGAGTCTTAAATTGATGCGTCCATATAAGATAAGTAAAAGTCGATTGAAATGTGCAGATATCAGTGCCGAAGCACAGTGAAGTGTGCATCCCGCCGCAGAGCGGGATACCATGGCCGCATGAGGACATGGTATAATAACAAGCTGCTGACAAAAGACCGCTTATCTTCTATAGGATGAGCGGTCTTTTTATACTCCGTTAGCTCAGTTCTCAGCTGGGCGAGCACTCGGTTTTTAATCGGGATGCCGTGAATTCAAGCCTCATACGGGGTATACTCAGGGTAGTTATAAAAAGGAAGGAGAAATTCAATGTTGGAGATTAAAGGAAAGGTAAATACGGCAGTCTGCTATGCCAAAATAATAGAGCAGGAAGCAATCGAGCAGATTCGCAGAATGTGTGACTATGAGTTTACGAAGGGCAGTAAAATTCGCATTATGCCGGATGTCCATGCCGGAAAGGGATGTACCATTGGCACTACGATGACGGTAGTAGATAGAGCGGTTCCTAATATCGTAGGTGTTGATATCGGCTGTGGTATGTATACGGTTAATCTCGGCAAGGGAGAGATTGATTTTGAAAAGCTGGATGAAGCAGCACATTTCATCCCTTCCGGGATGAATGTATGGGAGGGAAGACAGGAGAGGTTTGATTTAACAAGCCTGCGCTGCTGCAGAAGTCTTCGTGACATGAAACGGCTGGAGAGAAGTCTGGGTACCCTTGGAGGCGGCAATCACTTTATTGAAGTAGATCAGGCCCAGGACGGCACAAAATATCTTGTGATTCATTCTGGGAGCAGAAATCTGGGAAAACAGGTGGCGGAAATATATCAGCAGCTTGCAATCGACTTAAACAAGGGAAAAGAGGACTATTTTCAACAGAGGGATGAGATCATCAGGGCCTACAAAGCGGCAGGAAAACGGCAGGAAATCCAGGCGGCGTTAGAGGAAATATCATGGAATAAACGAGAGACAACCATGCCGGAGGACTTATGCTTTCTATATGGAACCTACTTTGAGGACTACCTGCATGATGTTAAGCTTGTTCAGCATTTTGCAAAAAGAAACCGTGAGAAGATGGCGGAAGTTATTTTGGAAAGAACCAAAATGCCAGGCTCAGAGGCTTTTCATACCGTCCATAATTATATTGACACAGACGAAATGATATTACGAAAGGGTGCAATTGCAGCCCATAAAGATGAAAAGGTGCTGATTCCAATTAATATGAGGGACGGAAGTGTGCTGGCAACAGGAAAAGGCAATGCGGAGTGGAATTATTCCGCACCCCACGGAGCAGGCCGTCTTATGTCACGGAGAAAAGCAAAGGAAAGTCTTTCTATGGACGAATATAAAAGGATGATGGAGAGTGTTTACACTACTTCTGTCAATGAAGCTACGCTTGATGAAGCGCCCATGGCGTATAAGTCCCTGGAGGATATTATCGATGTGATTAGAGAAACGGTAGTTGTAATCGATGTAATGAAACCAATCTATAATTTTAAGGCATCTGACTAGAACATACCTGTTCTGGCCGGCGCCGGAACAGGAGGAAAATGAAATGTTTACAATCCCAACCATTGATATGGTTAAGACGGGACAGAATATTATGAATCTGAGGGCGGGTGCCGGTTTGACGGTAAAGGATTTGCAGGAGGTATTCGGCTTCTCCACACCGCAGGCCTTATACAAGTGGCAGCATGGAACAGCATTGCCAACCATGGACAATATGGTGGTTCTGGCAGCGGTCTTCGGAGTAAAGATTGATGATATTCTTGTTATGTCAGACGAGGCAATGGGAATAAGTGCGTGAAAGGAAAATAAACAGCAGACCCTGTAACAGAGTCTGCAATATGGCTCCGTAGTCTAAAGGTGAGGACATCGCCCTTTCAAGGCGGAAATGCCGGGTTCGAATCCCGCCGGAGCTATTATGGATGGGTATGCCTAGCGGCGAGGGCAGCAGACTGTAAATCTGTCACAATGAAACATCGTAGGTTCGAGTCCTACCCCATCCACTCTGTTTGCGTGTCCGAGAGGTTTATGGTGCCACTCTGCTAAGGTGGTGTGCGGCAACGCACCGATGGTTCAAATCCATCCGCAAACGTTCTGATCTGGTGCGTGAATTTTCCAGTGAAAAGGTTTGACAACGTCAGTCCCCTGTTTGGATCATCCCTATATTATGCCCATACGTCTAATTTTCTGTACTTAAAATAATATATGCAACGACATCCGCCGGAATATCACCGGTTACAACACTTCCGCAGTCTCATGCGGATTTCAAAGTGCAAGTTATTTTACGTATGTCTTTCGTAAAGAGATAGGAATTTCCCCTCAGAGGTATCGACAGGAGAACGGGATAGTAACAAAGTATGGAATCTCTGATTTCCCCATGTAAATCCCTTGACAATTTGCTTTCTAATATATTAAGATTAATTGGTTTACTTAGAAATTTAGAAGATTCTGATGCAGATGCATCGGACGGATCAGTTTGGAGGCTTTACATTGGGTAATTATACCGAAGAAATAAAGAAAAGAAGGACCTTTGCAATTATATCCCACCCGGACGCAGGCAAGACGACGCTGACAGAGAAGCTGCTGCTGTACGGAGGAGCAATTAACCTTGCCGGCTCCGTTAAGGGCAAGAAGACGGACAAACACGCGGTGTCCGACTGGATGGAGATCGAGAAGCAGCGTGGTATCTCGGTTACTTCATCCGTAATGCAATTTAATTATGACGGTTATTGTATCAATATATTAGATACGCCGGGGCACCAGGATTTCTCGGAGGATACCTACCGCACCCTGATGGCGGCGGATTCGGCGGTCATGGTAATCGACGCCTCTAAGGGCGTGGAGGCTCAGACGAAGAAGCTTTTTAAGGTATGTGTCATGAGGGGAATTCCCATCTTTACCTTTATTAATAAGCTGGACCGGGAGGCCAGGAACACCTTTGAATTGCTGGATGAGATCGAGAGCGTTCTCGGAATCCGCACCTGTCCCATCAACTGGCCCATCGGCTCCGGCAAGAATTTTAAGGGAGTCTATGACCGGGAGAAGAAGCATATCTCCCGCTTTTATGCCGCCCATAACGGCATGAAGGAGGTTGAAACGGTGGAGGCGGAGCTGGGTGATCCGGGGCTGGATGAACTGATCGGCAAAGAGAATCACAATATCCTGTCGGAGGAAATCGAGCTGATCGACGGCGCCAGCAGCGAATTCGATATTGACCAGGTGCTGAGCGGCAAGCTGACACCGGTATTCTTCGGTTCGGCTTTGACCAATTTCGGAGTGGAGTTCTTTCTGAAGAAATATCTGTCCATGACTACCTCGCCCTTGCCGAGACAATCCACCGAGGGGGCCATTGACCCTCTGGGGAACGAGTTTTCCGCTTTCGTATTCAAGATACAGGCCAATATGAACAAGGCACACCGGGACCGGATTGCCTTCATGAGAATCTGCTCCGGCAAATTCAGCGCGGGAATGGAAGTAAACCATGTCCAGGGAAATAAAAAGCTGCGTCTGTCCCAGCCCCAGCAGATGATGGCCAGTGAGAGAACCATCATTGAGGAGGCTTATGCGGGAGATATCATCGGAGTCTTTGACCCTGGGATCTTCTCCATCGGAGATACCCTGTGCACACCGGATTGTAAATTTGCCTATGAGGGAATTCCCACCTTCTCACCGGAGCATTTTGCCAAGGTGCGGCAGGTGGATACCATGAAGAGAAAGCAGTTTCTCAAGGGAATATCCCAGATCGCCCAGGAGGGAGCGATCCAGATCTTTCAGGAGTATAATACCGGCATGGAGGAAATTATCGTGGGGGTGGTAGGCACCCTGCAATTTGATGTATTGAAGTTCCGTCTGGAATCTGAATACGGGGTGGAGATCCGAATGGAGCCCCTGCCCTATGAATTCATCCGCTGGGTGGAGAATAAGGATATTGATGTCAGCAAACTCAGTGTGTCCTCGGATACAAAGAAGGTGAAGGACCTGAAAGGGAATCCGCTGCTTCTCTTTGTTCATAACTGGAGCATTCAGACCGCCCTTGACCGTAACAAAGGGCTGCAGCTGTCCGAATTCGGAAGATGATACCAACCAACAGATTCATATGATAAGGTGATAAGGCGGTGAAGGCATGCAGCAAACCAATGACTATTACAAGATCCTCCAGGTTCATTACCAGGCGGAGCCGGAGATTATCGAAAGCGCTTATAAGCGGCTGGCGCGCAAATATCATCCCGATGTAAGGCCGGGCAATGATAATGATGACAGAATGCAGCTGATCAACGAGGCTTATTCTATTCTCAGCGATCCGGAGAAGCGCAAGGAATATACCCGGCTCTGGGAGAACCGGAATCTCCGTCCGGCACCCCAGGCCGGTGCCCAGACAGCCTCTGCAGGTGCGAAGTCTCCCTCTTCCAATGCAAAAGCTTCCCAGTCCGCTGCCGGTGCTGCATCCGGCGACCGTCAGGCAAAGGGCGATATGAGATTTCTGTCTGCCAAAGCGCTGCTGGAGCAGTACTTCCGACATATCATGAAAAATGAATATTCCAAATGCTATGATATGATATCCGACACGGATAAGCGCAATATTACCAGGGATGATTTCATCCATTGGCAGACAGCGGTATCCAAGGTCTACACCATGAAGGAATTCAAATGTGATCTTTACGGCGTATATAAGAACAAAATGCTGCAGGGAAAGAGCTTCAGCGATGTCCTGGAATTCAGCGTAAATACCGTGGAATATAATATTGTCATGGATATGCCCCAGAAGGACAGCCTTACCAAGCTGATCATATTGGAAAAGGAACAGTGGAGAGTCTATCTCGGCTATGAGAAGCTGGAGCCCATGATTAATAAATTCAATGATCTGAGAGGACTTCTCAATGCGAAAACGGCTCTGGATGAGCTGATGGAGAATCATATCAGAATAGACAGCACCACCGGACTGACGAATCAGAGAGGGCTGTTGGAGAACATCGAACGGGAGATAGCGCGCCATAACCGATATGGCAATCCCTTCTCCCTGCTCCTGTGCGAAATTACCCTGGTTAAGCTGGTGAATCCCCAGGAGGAGCAGGAGGTGGTCACCCGGGTGGCCAAATCCATGGGGGAGCTGCTGATCAGCCATCTGCGCAAGCTGGATCTGGTAGGCCGTTGGGATGCCCAGCATCTTCTGGTCGTACTGCCTGAGACCGGGCTGGTGCCTGCCATCAAGGTAACCCATAAGCTTCAGAAGTATCTCAAGGACAATATGGAGCTGATTACGGACAAGTCCTGCAAGATCATGCTGGATTTCGGAACGACAGAATATCATGCTTCATTGGAGGAAACCCTGGACCGGATCTATAATCAATTGATGTAAGCTGTATCATTTATTATAGAACCTCTTTTTAGAAGGAAAGGCGCTTAAAGCAGCGCCTTTTTTGATTCAAACAGAAAAACACTGTTTGCAGTAAGGAGGAATAAGGGGTATAATTGTGGTAATTATAGTAAAAGTCCTTATGGAAATCTAATTTTTGTATATAGTAATCATAATCCATAACCGGAAAGGGAAGTAAAAGAAATAAGGAGAATACATAAAATGGAGAAAATCAGCAGAAAGAACTGGGCTTTGATATGGATCCTGGGGATGGCGGGGCAGCTGTGCTGGAATGTGGAAAATGCATGGTTTAACTCCTTTGTCTATGCCAAAATAGCGCCTAATCCGGATATCATCTCCTGGATGGTGGGTGTCAGTGCCGCGGTCACCACCTTTGCCACTTTTTTAATCGGAACAATGGGCGATCGGAGGGGAAAGCGCAAGCCGTTTATTGCAATAGGATATATCCTGTGGGGAATCTTCACGATTGCGTTCGGGGTATCTGAATTTCTGCCGATTCATTCGGTATTTGCCGCAGGCTGCTTTGTAGTCGGTATGGATGCAATTATGAGCTTTTTTGGCTCTGTCGGATACGACAGCGGTTTTTGTGCCTGGACTACGGATATCTCCAATGAGACGAACCGGGGACAGGTTGGAGGAGCCTTTGCAACGATGCCGGTTCTCGCGACGATCTTTGGCTCCGTGGTATCGGGTATTATTATAGACCGGTTGGATTTCTTTGCTTTCTTCATCATGATCGGCGGACTGGTAACCGCCATTGGAGTGTTCACCTTATTTACACTGAAGGATGCGCCGGCACTCCGGGCGAAGAAGGATCCCGGGGGCTTCTGGCGGCAGTTTTTCAGCGTGTTCCGCTACCGTACCGTAAGAGAGAACCGGGAGCTGTTCTGGGTGTTCGTAGTCATGATGGTATATTTTATCGGCTTTAATGTGTATTTTCCCTATGTTAACATTTATTTTGTGAATTATCTGGGAATGGATTATACCATGACGGGTCTCATTCAGGGGGTAAGCCTGCTGGCGGCAGTCGGGCTGACCATACCTGCTGCCCGCCTGATTGACAGAGGAGATAATGTCAGGGTTATCGCATTTGCGCTGCTGGTGAATACCCTTGGGCTGGTTACCATAAGCATGAGCGGGCATTTGATTATGCTGGCGGCGGGCATGCTGCTCACCGGTGCGGGATATGTGGTCATCCTGCAGACGCTGACTGCCTGGTATAAGAACCTGTATCCCGAGGAGCAGCGGGGACAATTTGAGGGAATTAAGCAATTGTTCTTTGTCTGTATCCCAATGATCATCGGGCCGATGATTTCGAATTATATTATTACCTATCATGGTACCAGGGCGGTGGTAGACGGAGTGGAGGGAAGTATTCCGAATGAAATCCTGTTTGCGGTATCTTCCGTGTTAACACTGGCTACTTTTCTGCCTATGCTGCCCGCAGGAAAGCTGCTGCGTAAGCGGAAAGCAGCGAATCGGAAGGGAGGAGAGGAGAGCTTATGACACAGATAAAATTTGAGAAGCCCGGGCCGGTCCTTGATAAGAAGGGCTCGCCTTATCCCGGTTATTCTACAGAAAGCATTCTGACATACCGGAGAAAAGCGATTAAAGCATCCTGTTTTCGGATTAAGGAATGGGATTTTTATCAGATAACTGACCGGAGGATGTGCCTGCAATTTACCATTGGCCATGCCGCTTATGCAGGGCAGGCCGGTATCATGTTCTTTGATTTTGAAAGGGGAGAGCGCCTTGCGGAAAAAGGCACCTTTTTGGTCCTTCCCTTTGGGTCGCTGCATCTGCCGGAGGATGCGGAGAAGGATCATGTGGTCAGATATGAGAAAAAGGGCGGTGAGATATTCTTTGAGGTCAAGGGCGATGTGCGCCGTCTTTATTGTAAATGGGAGGATTTTGAAGCAGATGTAACTCTGACCAGACAAAACCGGAATTCTCTGGTAATCAATATACCCTTTGATGAATCCCCGACGGCTTTCTATTATAACCACAAGATTAACTGCATGCCGGCTGAGGGCGTTGTAAGGTATGGTGAGAAGCAATACTGCTTCTCTTCCGCAGATTCCTATGGATTGCTTGACTGGGGCAGGGGAGTGTGGCCCTTCCATAATGAATGGTACTGGAGCAACGGAACAGGGCTGGTGAACAATCGGATATTCGGCTTTAACCTGGGCTGCGGCTTTGGAAATACCAGTCATGCCACTGAAAATATTCTATTTTACGGAGATGATATCTGTAAGCTGGGAGAGGTGAGCTTTGAGCTGGGTTCGGACTATATGTGCCTCTGGCATATCCATGATACGGATGGAAAGCTTGATTTAGTCCTGACGCCCAGATATGACAGAACAACCAAAACCAAGCTGTTATGGGTGGATAACTGCTGTCATCAGATGTTCGGAGAATTCACAGGCCGGGCAGTTCTGGAGGACGGTACGGAATTAAAAATAGAAAAACTGGTCTCCTTCGCGGAGCATGCCGTGAACAATTGGTAAGCCGGACGCTATAGGGAACATTGGATGAAATAGAAAAGTCTATCCGGAGCTTTCCTCTGCGGCAGTCCGTTTTCCCTATGTGACCGGAACGGATGATTATACCAAACGTCTGTATTTTTACGCAGAGCATATCGTCAGGGAGAAACCGATGAAGATAGACGATCCGAGGGAAGAGACCGCATTTAACCGGCTGCTGTTAGCTACAGGCTCAAAAAAGTTTGCACACAGTGAGAAAGGCATACATTGCTGATAATGTATGGTTATCTATATGGATCATATTATATTTTTCGGTCAGGTTGGCGGAGTCTCGATAGAGAGAATGGAGCGGGATTCCGACTTCAACATGGCGTCAAAGCATTTTCATAACGAATATGAGATTTATTACCTGGTAAATGGCAACCGCTGCTATTTTATCGAGAACCAGGCTTACGATATCCGGAAGGGCAGCCTGGTGATGATTGACCGCAATCAGATTCACAAGACTGTCATGGGCGGCACTGCTTATCATGAACGGATTCTGACGCTGATTACGGAGGAGGCGTTAGAGGACATCTTCCGCCTGTATGATAATATTGACATCCGCAGCTTTTTTGCCAGGGACTTTGGTGTGATTGAATTAAATGACCAGGGGCAAAGGTATCTGGAGGGAATCTTTTCCGATCTGGTTTCCGAGCTTACGAAAAAGCATACCGGATATGAATTCGCGGTGAAAGCCAGACTGGCAGAGCTGATCCTCTTTGCCTACCGCTGCAGGAACGGAGAGAGCCCTGGTATGCAGGCGGAGGCTGCCGCCTCTGAAAAATACCGGAAAATCAATGAAATTGCGGAATACATCACCCATAATTTCCAGCAGGATATCTCCCTGGCGGATATTGCACAGAGCTTCTATTTGAGCAAGAGCTATTTAAGCCGCAGCTTCAAGGAGGTCACCGGATTTACCGTCAATGAATACATCAATGCGGTCCGTATCAAAGAAGCCCGGCAGATGCTGGAGAATACCGATTTCAGTATCACGCAGATTGCCGGGCTTGTGGGCTATGACAGTATTACTTATTTTGAGAAGGTATTCAAAAAGTACCTGGAGCTGTCTCCCTTAAAGTATCGTAAGAGATTTCTTACTTAAACCATTGGCCGGGAAGGTATTTCCGGGTGTTTTCCAGCATTTCGTTGAACAAGGGCAGAGCCTCTTCCTCTGTCAGAGTGACCAGGGGATCCTTGCAGAAGGCCTCAAGAGCCAGCTTACGGTCACAGGTCAGGGCAGCCGTCAGGATGCGGTCATGATTCTGTGAATGAGGGAGAACCAGCTCCAGCACAGGCGCGGGAATCTCTCCGGCAAATACAGGGCTGATATGATCTCTTTCAAAGAGGGCATTGGTTTCCACGATAGCGCCCAGAGGAAGGTTGGCAATCTGCCCTGAGTTGGGAATATTCACATTGCTGACCGTGCGGTACAGCCCCAGCAGGGATTTCATCAGGAGAATTCCTTCTTCCCCGGAGGGCTTGGTATTCAGCTTTAATTCTTTCTTCAAATACCGGCCGGATTTCTCTATGCGCTTGTGCAGGTCTTCGATACGGTAATCGACACTGGTCAGTGAAAAGCCCCAGGATGCGACCACTTCGGGATTCTTAAGATAAATGGGATGCATGAATTCTGCCAGGTGACGGTCACCGGCGGCAGCAATCAGCCCGTAGTTGCGGAAGAGGTCGAATTTGACCCGTTGGTTGCAGGCAAAGGGTGAATTCATCCAGTTCTCATCCTTCTTGGAATATCCGTCATGATAATATTGATCTACGAATTTGCGGTAGAGGGGGAACAGGTCATAGCCCTTGTAGGAAGCACGGTCAAACCAGGTAAAATGATTAATTCCCAGCACATTGACATGAATCTCACTTCGGTCAATATTCTCTTCTCCCAGCAGCTCGGTGCACATATCGGATAACAGCTTCTGGGTTCCGAATACCTCATGGCAGCAGCCGAAGGCCTTGATACCGGGGAATACATGGTACAGCGTCTTCACGCAGAGGGACATGGGATTGGTATAGTTAATGACCCAGGCATCGGGGGAGAATTCCTTGATTGCCTCGGCAATTTCCACAAACATAGGTATGGTACGCAGAGCACGGAGCAAGCCGCCGGGGCCTGTAGTATCTCCAACGGACTGGTAAATACCGTATTTCTCAGGGGCATGGACATCGGAACGCATCTCCTCAAAGGTTCCGGGCAGAATGGAAATGACGACAAAATCAGCCCCGGTTAAGGCTTCCTTTAAAGAGGGAGAGGTGACATAGTGCCATTTCCCTGTCCGTTCGGGATCCTCCAGCAGGCTGTTTCCGATGAGCTCATTCCTGCGGGCGGCTTCCTGGTCAATATCATAGAGCCGGATAGTGCCGCTGATCTGATCATCGATGGACAGATCCGTCATAAAGCTCCAGGCCCATCCCTTGGAGCCGCCGCCGATGTAGGCGATATTCAGGTCCGAGACCTTGTTGTTCTCATAAATCATATCCTTACCTCACTTTCAATGTTCTTATTATATACGATGCATCTTGTGTTATAATTCTCCCTGCCGCAGGCTGAACAGTCCCCTTGTGCGGCAGCTTCCGACAGTCTTCCTCCTGCTGTCTTGATGCAATCATTATATATCAATATAAGTCTTAAAACTACGCATATATTCTGCTGTTTTCCCTAAAAATCAAATTATATTGTCCTCTCATCCTATATTGCCCTGTCATAGAATGAATGGTTCGTATGATTCCCCGTATTGAAATATGTATAAATTACGGGCTTTTAATCAGACTGAAATTTATATAGTATTACGAAAGTAAGAGATCGAAATTACTAAGGTAATGAAAAACATACAATAAAATTTAAAATAATTCATGAAAATTATAAGTAGTGAATAATTTTGAGGGTTCTGAGAGGAAAATTGTATGTTATTGTTAAAAGGTATTTGTTATAATTCCAAGTGTAATAAAATTACATTATCGGAAATGTAAAAAGTAATTTCCGATCACTTACATTACGGCATATGCCGTATAAAATCGAAGCGAGGGCTTCAAAAAGGAGGATATTTATATGAAGAAATTTATGGTGCTCGTACTTAGTGTTGTGATGCTGGCAGCCTTATTATCAGGCTGCGGCTCCAAGCCGGAAGGAAAATCCCCTGCCGCGACAACCGGGCCAGAGGCAACGAAAGCTCCTGATGCAGCAAAAACAGTTAAGGTAGGCATTACGATCTACAAATTTGACGATAACTTCATGACTCTTTACCGGCAGGAGCTGGAGCGATATTTCAAAGAGGAATTAAGCAATGATAAGGTTACCTATGAGGTAACTGTAGTTGACGGCAAGAACGATCAGGCAGAGCAGACCAACCAGATTCAGACCTTCATCGCGGATAAGTACGATGTTATCGTGGCAAATCTGGTCCAGTCCTCCGCGGCCTCCACTGTAATTAATATGTGCAAGGATGCCAATATTCCCTGTATTTTCATCAACCGTGAGCCCACCGCCGAAGACCTGGATCTTTGGGACAGAATTGCATATGTGGGTGCGGACGCAAGACAGTCCGGTACAATGCAGGGCGAGATCATTGTTGATTTAGAGAATAAGGGTGATATCAACGGCGACGGCAAGGTAAGCTATGTAATGGTAATCGGTGATCCGGAGAACGTAGATGCACAGTACAGAACAGAGTATTCCATTAAAGCTCTTAAGGATGCAGGAATTGCAGTGGAAGAATTAGTTGCCCAGCGCGGTGACTGGGACCAGGCAAAGGGACAGGAAATCGTAGCGGCAGCCCTGACACAGTACGGCGATACCATCGAGGTCGTATTCTGTAACAATGACGCTATGGCTCTCGGCGCACGCCAGGCGATCCAGTCCGCCGGAAGGACCGTTGGCAAGGACATCTATCTGGTGGGTGTGGATGCACTTGACGAAGTGGTTTCTTATGTTAAAAGCGGTGAAATCACAGGTACCGTTCTGAATGACCATATCGGCCAGGCTCATACCGCGGCGGATGTTGCAGTAAAGGCGGTTGCCGGCGAAGCATTAGACAAGAATTACACGGTTGATTATGTAAAGGTTACAAAATAGTTCCTGAATTCCGGAAGGCTGCTGCAGAGCCAGTCATACGCTTTGTAGCAGCCCTCATGGGGTTAAACGTTGTTCACAACGGATACAGTTATAGGAGGTTTAACCAATGTCGGACTTTTTGTTAGAGATGAATGACATATGCAAAAGCTTTCCCGGCGTAAAGGCCCTGGATCATGCGCAGTTAAAAGTCAGACCGGGTACGGTTCATGCCCTTGTGGGCGAGAATGGTGCCGGTAAATCTACCTTGATGAAATGCCTCTTTGGTATTTATTCCAAGGATGAAGGTGAGATTTTATTAAACGGTGAACCGGCGCACATTGTCAACCCTTATGATGCATTGAAAAAGGGGGTTGCCATGGTGCACCAGGAGCTGCAGCCCATCCCGGAAAGGAGCGTGGCTGAGAATATTTATTGCGGTAATTTTCCCCGAAAATTCGGCTTTATTGTTGACCACAAAAAAATGTACCGGGATACGGAAGCATTGCTGAAGGAAGTGAAAATGAATTTCGACCCCAAGGTCAAGCTGTCTGCCTTATCCGTATCTCAGATGCAGGCAATCGAAATTGCCAAAGCGGTTTCTGCCAATGCCAAAATTATAATTATGGATGAACCGACCTCCTCTCTGACCCAGAATGAGGTGGATAATCTATTCGACATCATTAATTCATTAAGAAAAAAAGGAATTTCCATTATATATATTTCCCACAAGATGGATGAAATCCTCAGCATCTCCGATGATGTTACTATTATGCGCGACGGCCAGTATATCGGAACCTGGGGGGCAAAGGAACTGACCATCGATATGATTGTTACCAGGATGGTAGGACGTGAATTAAAGAATTTATATCCTCCCAAATCTAATGTACCGGGCGAGGTGGTGCTTGAGGTGAAGAATCTGACCTCAATCACTGAAAAATCCTTTAAAAATATCAGCTTCCAGCTTCGCAAGGGGGAGATACTGGGTATCGGCGGATTGGTGGGAGCCCAGCGTTCCGAGCTCTTTGAAGCAATCTTTGGTATCCGCGGCATCCGGGAGGGTACCATTACCTATAAGGGAAAGAAAGTGAGAATCAAGCATCCACAGGATGCAATCAACCAGGGAATTGCCCTGCTGACGGAGGACAGACGTGCCACCGGTATCTTCGGAGTGCTGTCCATTGCAGAGAACGTTTCCATTGCATCCCTGAACAAATACCTGAGAATGGGATTGTTTCTAAATCACCGCAAAATCGAGAATCTGGTGCAGGAGAATGTGAAGAAGCTCAGCATCAAGACACCCAGCAGCAGAACCAAGATACAGTCCCTGTCCGGCGGAAATCAGCAGAAGGTTATCATATCCCGCTGGCTGGCCAATGATCCCGATATCTTTATCCTGGATGAACCGACCCGGGGCATTGATGTGGGTGCGAAATATGAGATCTATTCCATCATTGCCGAGCTGGCAAAGCAGGGAAAAAGTATTATCATGATTTCTTCGGAGCTGCCGGAGCTGATCGGTATGTCGGACAGAATTCTGGTTATGTGTGACGGCAGGGTGAGCGGTGAGGTAGGGAAAGAAGAAGCGACCCAGGAGAATATTATGAGTTTGGCGACCAAATTTGCATAGAGAAATAGAATTAATAAACGAAGGGGGGACCGGGTCCATGCCAGCACTTTCATGGTAATTTGTGCGATAAAATACATGGACAAAAATATGAATAAAGCAGCGATTAACACAAAATCTGTAAGACGTTTTCTGGAGAATAACGCGATTATACTGATTATTGCCTTGATCGTAATATTTGTAGGCATCAGTGAGCCGAACTTTATCTCAATCAGCAATTTCAAGAACCTCTCCGTGAATACCGCGGGACGTTTTATTATTGCCCTTGGTGTCAGCGGAGCCTTGATTACGAAGGGAACCGACCTTTCTGCCGGCCGCATTGTGGGGCTTGGCTCCTGTATCGCGGCAGTGCTGCTGCAGAGGTCTGATTTTAGCACAAAGCTGTTCCCGCAGCTGCCGGAGATCAATCTCTACCTTGTGTTCCTGTTCACGATTATCATCTGCGGAGTCTTTGGTTTCATTAACGGATCGGTAATTTCCTTCCTGAAGGTTCCGCCCTTTATTGCGACCCTGGGAATGCAGACCCTGGTATATGGGATCTGCCTGGTATTTACCGGAGCAAAGCCCATCGGCGGTCTGAGAACGGACTATACCCATATCGCCAGCGGTTCCTTCCTGGGAATTCCCTATCTGTTATTTATTGCGGTGGTATTCGGAGCCTTCATGTGGGTGCTCTTTAATATGACAAGACACGGAAAATATATGTATGCCATCGGCGGCAATGAAAGCGCTGCCGAGGTTGCGGGTGTCAACACCAGCAAAACCAAAATCATCATCTATACCCTGGCAGCAATGCTTTATGCGGTGGGAGGCATCCTGCTGGCAGCAAAATCCGGCGGAACCTCCGTTAATATGGGTGCCGGTTACGAATTGGAAGCGATCGCAGCCTGTACCATCGGCGGTGTATCCACCAACGGCGGCGTCGGTAAGGTATCCGGAATTCTCATCGGTGTGCTGGTGTTTGAGCTGCTTAAGATATCTCTCCAATTCCTGGGTGTGGAATCCTCCTATACCTATATTGTCCAAGGCCTTGTAATTATTATTGCAGTTGCGCTTGACTTAAGAAAATACTTAGCGAAGAGATAATATCAGGAATAAAGCAACAGGGATGTATAATTGCAGAAGTGGTTATATATCCTTTTGCATTAGATGATGAAAGCGTCAAAAAAGTGCTTTTGACGCTTTCATCAATAGATGGAGCAAGTTCGGGTGTTACTCCCGGATTGCAATGAAATCCGGAGGATTGGGGTACAATAGATGTGACGGTGCCGGATCACAGCAGCGGCGGTCAGGATTGGAGAATGGGATGGACGAAGAGAAGAAGGACAGGCAGGAGGATGCCGGAATCAAGAATGAGGAACAGGATACGCGGAATGCAAAGGAGAAGCTTTATGATAAGATACCGGTTTCCCTGAAGACCCTGGATATCATAATTGGAAGCCTGATTGCGGTCCTGGTGATTATGATGCTCTATTTTATCGTCCGGAAATATGGCTGATGGGACAGCCCGGACCCGCGCAGCAGGCAGATAATATTTGACTTCCCAAGAGGAGGCATTATCTGGTACAATAAGGATATTCGGTGACATCAATCGTGTAAAAGGAGACCAGGAATGAAGCGATATACCGTGATACTTGTAGACGATGAAGAGGAGGTACGCCAGGCGATCATTAAAAAGCTGGACTGGGAGAGCATCGGCTTTGAGGTAATCGGTTATGCGGATAACGGGGAGGATGCGCTGGAGCTTGCGGAGCATCTCCGCCCGGATGTTGTCATGACAGATATAAAAATGCCCTTTATGGACGGGTTGACCCTGTCCAGAAAATTAAAGCAAATCACCAAGGATTTTAAGATTATCGTATTTTCCGGTTTTGATGAATTTGAATACGCCAAGGAGGCCATCAAGCTGGAGGTGGAGGAATACATTCTCAAGCCCATCAACGCCATTGAGCTGAAAGGGGTATTTGAACGGATCAAGGAGAAGCTGGATGCGGAGATCAACAGCAAACGCGATATGGAGCGGCTGCGCAATTATTATATTGAAAGCCTTCCCCTGCTGAAGGAACAGCTGCTGATGGGCATCCTGGAGGGAAGGCTTCAGAGAAAACGGGTCGGGGAGCTAATGAAAGTCTACGGAATGAAGCTGGATGCGCCCTGTTATATGGCCGGAATTGTTCATATGGATACAGCGGGCGGCAGGACAAGGCCGGAGGAGGAGTATATGGGCGGGAGCAGCCTGATTACTCTGTCCCTGAAGCAGATTGCGGATGAGAACTTATCCTCCTGTCTGGATTTTATCAGCTTCTTCAATCTGGAGACAGTGGTTGTAATTGCCTTATTGAAAGACCCGAAGCAGAGCAAGGATTTTATCCATACCATGGATCAGATTTGCAAGAGTGCCTTCCGTATTCTGGAGCACAGCACCTGCGCGGGGATCGGCAGCCTGTGCAATGATCTGATGGAGCTTAGCCATTCCTACCAGGGAGCGAAGAACGCCCTGGATTACCGCATTCTGTTCGATGCCAACCAGGCAATTTATATCCGGGATGTGGAAACCCAGAACAATGTGCCAAACATCTGGGAAAGCAGATACACGGAGAACATTCTCCGGGAAATCAAGCTGGGTGAAGTGGAGAATCTGGTTAAGGCAATTCAGGAGCTGGTGAATTATATCCGGAATTCCAACATCTCCATCCAACTATACCAGGTATCCCTGATGGAGATGGTGACGGAGATTTTTAAGCTGGGCTGGACCTATCAGATTGACATGGATAAGGTGTTCGGCCCGGATTTCAATATTAACAGTAAGATATACCAGTTTCATTCCCTGGAGGCCTTGAAGGAATGGCTGCTGGAGGTATGCGTCAAGGTAAGAAGCAGCATACGCCGGGAGCGCACCGATACGGCAAAGCTTTTGATTAATAAAGCGGTGGATTATCTGGGAGAGCATTACTGCGACAGTGAATTATCCGTGGATACCCTGTGCAGCTACCTCAATGTGAGCGCCACTTATTTCTCGGTTTTATTCAAGCGGGAAACAGGCCTGAGCTTTATCAATTATCTGACCAAGGTACGGATGGAAAAGGCGCTTTGGCTGCTGAATACGACGGATGAAAAAACCTATAATATATCAGCCATGGTGGGATATACGGAGCCGAATTATTTCAGCTATGTGTTTAAAAAGCAATACGGGGTGTCACCCTCCAATTACCGCAAGAGCAAATAATAGTAACATGGAAGACATATGACCGGATTTATATGCCATTTCCGTACATGCATGTTCGTCAATGTCATACAAATCCAATCGCATGTCTTTCATATAGTGCATTATGGGAGCACCATGTCCTCCGCCCCGCACCAGGCTGAACTGTTACCAAATAGTATTGTAGAACTGGAAAGGCATACCACTCATGAAGACCAGGATGAAAGAGCTGCTCTTAAAAATTATAAAATATTCCCGGCGAAGAACCATACAGTTTACCCTGTCCATCTCCTTTTCCCTGGTGGCATTATTTGGGATGGGCTTCAGCGGCTATATGGTTTATTCCCGTTATGCCGCCTCCACAAAGGCGTTGACCATTGAGAGCAAGGAGCAGCTCATCGACCAGGTCAATATGAACCTGAACACTTATCTTCGCAGTATGATGCGTATCTCCAACTCCATGTATTATACCGTAATTAAGAAGAAGGATCTGGCGAAGGAGACCCTGGAGGAAGAGATGAGCCTGCTCTATGAGGCCAATAAGGATAGTCTGGTGAGCATCGTCTGCTTCCAGGGAGACGGTACGCTGGTAGCAGCCACGCCCATCAGTAACCTGAAAACCGGGCTGAATGCCACCACCCAGGGCTGGTTTGTCAATGCGAATCAGGAGATAGAGAATTTGCATTTTTCCACTCCCCATGTCCAAAATCTCTTTCATGACAGCAGTTTTAATTATCATTGGGTGATTTCTCTGAGCAGGGTGGTGGAGCTGACGAGAAACGGCAATATCAGCCGGGGAATTCTTCTGGTTGATATGAATTATAGCGGGATCGAACAGATTTTTACCAAAATGAACCGGAACAACAGCGGTTATGTATATCTGATCGATGGAAGCGGGGAGATTATCTACCATCCCAAGCAAAATCTTATTAATTCCAGCTTGCTACATGAAAATAATAAGGCCGCCGCTGATTATGAGGAAGGTACCCATGAGGAAACCTATGAGGGGGAGGTGAGGATGGTTACCGTAAGAACCGTGGGCTATACCGGATGGAAGATCATCCATGTGACGCCCGCCGAGGAATTCTATATGAGCTACCATCAGATGCAGTTTTTTACCGGAATTATACTGCTGCTGACCATCATGCTGATCTTCTTTGCAAACCAGTTTGTCTCCTATCTGATTGGCAATCCTATTAAAAAGCTGGATGATTCTGTGAAGGATCTGGAGTACGGCAAGCTGGATTTGAATATTTATATCGGAGGCTCCTATGAAATCCGGCATCTGGGAAGGACCATTACCTCCATGGTGCGCCGGCTTCATGAGCTGATGGATGAGGTGGTAACCCAGCAGGAGAAGAAGCGCAAGAGCGAGTTTGATGCGCTCCAGGCCCAGATTAACCCGCATTTTCTCTATAATACCCTGGATTCTATTGTATGGATGGTGGAAAGCGAACGTTACCAGGAGGCAATCTTTATGGTAACGGCCCTTGCCAATCTGTTCCGCATCAGCTTGAGCAAGGGAAAGAATATTATCAGCATCAGGGAAGAGATGGAGCATGCCCAGAACTATCTCTATATCCAGAAGATACGCTATAAGAACCGTTTTCAGGTGGATATAGAGATCGACCCGGAGATCAATGAATGCAGTACCATTAAGCTGATTGTACAGCCTCTGCTGGAGAATGCTATCTACCACGGCGTGGAATATATGGATGGGGAGGGAGAGATTAAGGTAAGAGGATATCTTAAGGACGGCGAGGTTTATATCGACGTTGCGGACAATGGGCTGGGCATACCGGAGGAGGCCCTGGATTATGTCCTGACGGATGAAAACCGGGAGCATAAAAAAGGCTCCGGTATCGGACTGAGCAATGTCCATCAGAGAATTCAGCTATTTTTTGGCAAAGAATACGGATTGGAGATTGAGAGCATCCTGGATGAGGGCACCACGGTTCACATTCATCTCCCTAATATACCCTACGAAAAAACGGAAGCATAGGGGGATCCTTTGGAAGGAGGCGAAGCGGTGAAAAAAAGCTTGAAAATCACGCTGGTCATAGCGCTGCTGCTGGGGCTCACCGGTATTCTGGTTATCAGCAGCTATCGGTACATCAATGACACAAGCAAAAAGAATAATACCGCGAGAATCTCCGTCATCGTATACGGATCGGGGGCCGGTGACCGCTGGGCGACGATGAGGCAGGGCCTGGAGCAGGGGGCATTGGATTTTCACGCGGAGATTAATTTTGTCACCACCACCGGCGAGAAGGATGCCGGGGAGCAAAGCAGTCTCATAGAACGTGAGATTGCCAACGGTTCCCAGGGGATTATTCTTGCCGCCGCCGACAGCAGGGAGCTGTCCGGCATTGTCCGGGAGTATGCGGCATCCGTACCGGTTGTGCTGGTGGAGACCAGCATTAAGGATGCGGAGGGGCTGACTTATATTTCGGCGGATAATTACAGTATGGGGCTGAATATAGGAAGATCCGTGTATCTCAGCGGCGACGAGAACAAAACAGTGGCGGTGTTTGTAGATAATCTGCAGCGCAACAGCGTGTCGGAGCGGTACGAAGGGTTTCTTGACAGTCTAAAGTATACAAAATGTACCGTAAGGCCCTGGGAACCGGAGGAGGATGCGGATGCTGCCGCATTTTTGCAGGAAAAGCTGAAGGAGGAGCCGGCGGATGTCATTGTCGCGCTGGATGACAGAAGCCTGGAGGCAGTAATCGATGCGGTGCAGGAGGCTGAAAGCGGCATCGATGTGTATGGCATAGGCAGCACCAACAAAATTGTACATTATCTTGATTATGGACTGATCAAATCCATTGTATTCCAGAATGAATTTAACATGGGGTACCTGAGTGTCCGGGAGGCAGTCTGCAGAATCGGACAGGGGGAGAAAAAGCCCGGTGTTGATATTGAATTTCGTACCGTGAATAAGGTTACCATGTATTTGCCTAAGAATCAGAGACTAGTATTTCCGATTGTACAATAAGGAGGGGAGGCCGGAGAATCGGGCCGGCATACAGTATGAATATAAAGAGGATTGCACTGCCTGCGGCTATCGCCTTTATCATTCTTTGTATCTTTGCGGTGAACTATATCAGCGGAGGGCACCAGGGCAGGGATACTGAGGATGGGGAACGGACCGGCATGAAGGTGGGGGTCAGCATCTATAATCAATATGACACCTTTATTTCCAGCCTCGTGGAATATCTGAAGGAAGAAGTAAAGCGGATGGAGCAGGAGAAGGACATTACCATAACCCTGGACATCGTCAACGCGGGTGGCAGCCAGGTGTCCCAGAACTACCAGGTGGAGGAGTTTATAAAGAAAGAATATGATATCCTGTGTATTAACCTGGTGGACCGTACGGATGCTTCCACAGCCATTGATATGGCAATGAATGCGGATATTCCGGTGATATTCTTCAACCGGGAGCTGGTGGAGAAGGACCTGGAGCGCTGGGAGAAGCTCTTTTATGTGGGGGCGGTTGCGCTGGAATCAGGAATTATGCAGGGGAAGATTGTAGTGGATGCCTGTGGGAGGGATTTTGCCGGGATCGATAAGAACGGGGACCAGGTCTTGCAGTATGTCATTCTGGAAGGAGAACCAGGTCATCAGGATGCATCCATCCGTACGGAGTATGTGATTAAGACAATCACGGAAGCAGGCATCCAGGTGGAGAAGCTGGGGGATGAGATCGCCAACTGGAACCGGGCGCAGGGGGAGACCCGGATGTCACAGTGGCTGAAGACCCATAGGGATGAGATGGAAATTGTCATTGCGAATAATGACGATATGGCTCTCGGAGCAATTGACGCCATGAAGAAGGAGAATATGGAGGAGCCTCCGGTAGTGGTAGGAATCGATGGGACCCAGGTGGGTCTTGAAGCAGTGAAGAACGGCGATATGATTGGGACGGTTCTCAATGACAGCTTCGGCCAGGCCGAAGGCATCATCGAGCTGGCCTATTCGGTGGTGTTTCATCAGGAGCTGCCGGCCTCCATTGAATTGATCAATGGGAAATATATACGCAAGCCCCATATTATTGTTACCCCGGATAATATTGAGGAAATTATGAATAGAAAAAACAGATAGCCGAAGCTTTATGCTGTATCTTTATTTCGGAGATCATTTGTGGTAAAATAGGTAAGAATTTTGAATGAAGTGCAGGGAGCGGAACGGAGAGCAATGGATTATAAGGTATTATTTAACACAGCAATGCTGGCGGGTGAGATTATGGCCCAGAGCGGAGCGGAGACCTACCGGGTGGAGGATACGATGGTGCGCATCTTAAGGACCGCGGGCCTTGCTTCGGTGGAGGTGTATGCCACTTCCACGGGCATTATTGCAACCCTGTCGGACCCTTCCATAGAAACCATCACCGGAGTGAAGCGGATTGCCAACCGGTCCAATAATCTGAGCCGGATCAACGAGGTGAACCAGATATCCCGGAATATCTGTGACGAGATCATTACGGCGGCCCAGGCGTTGGAGAAGCTGGAGCAGATCCGGGCCAGCAGGCCGTATTCCAGCCTGACCATCACCCTGGCGACGGTTGTCTCCATGGGCGGCTTTGTCGGTTTGTTCGGCGGGGGATGGCTGGATTGTATTCTGGCCGGTGTCAACGGAATTCTCCTTGTGCTCATCGGGAAGGCGGCTGACCGCCGGATTGGGAGTCCTTTCATTATTGATATGGCGAAAAGCTTTGTTATTGCTTTTATAACCCTGGTATATGCCAGGTATCTCCCGGGAATTGACCGCGGCCTCATTACCATTGGCTCCATTATGCCCATGGTTCCGGGCCTTCCCATTACCAATGCCATACGGGATACCCTCCAGGGGGATTACAGCTCAGGAACGGCACGGGCCATGGAAGCCTTTGTCATATCCCTGGGAATTGCAGTGGGAGTGGGTCTTGGTATGGGACTTTTTAATTTTATTTTTTGATTATTTTATTTCCTGGTTATTATAGAAAGAATCATAGAAAGGATATGCCCTATGCTGATACAGGGAATTAGTGCTTTTTTTGCGACGGCGGCCTTCTCCGTCCTGTTTTATCTGCCGAAGCGGTATATTATTCATGCGGGCATGACCGGTGCCCTGGGGTGGTTCATCTATCTGCTGAGCCTGGAATATATGAAGGATAAGGTGCTGGCCACCTTAACGGCTACCCTGCTGGCGGCATTGGCTTCCCACATTCTGGCCAGAATCTATAAAACCCCGGTAACCATGTTTTTGATACCGGGAGTAATTCCCTTCGTTCCCGGTGCCGGAATGTATCAGATTGTACTCAGCATCGTGGAGGGTAATGTGGGCTATACCTCCCATTATTTCTTTGAGACCCTGCAGATTGCGGGCTCCATTGCTTTGGGTATCTTTATTGTGGATACCTTCTTTCGGAGGAAGGGCAGGGGGCAGAAGCAGAGCAGTGCCCCTGGGAAAGCAGGAAAGTAGAGAGCCGCAGCCGGAGATTCTGTTATTCCTTATATAATGCTATAATGCCATTCTTGTATACAATGCTATTCTTGTATGTTCAGCCGAGTGGTTTGCCGGGTAAACCCGCCGGACGGAATTCATGGTTCATCAGTCTGTATTCCGTGGGTGTCATTCCCATATACTGCTTAAACTGGCGCATGAAATGCTCTTCATTTTCATAACCGCACCGGGCGGCTATATCGCGGACCGTATCGCTGGTTGCCGTTAAGGAGGTCTTGGCATATTGGAGCTTGCAGGAGATGACATCGGCAATGCAGGTGGTCCCAAAGGTCTTCCGGTATAATCGCTGAAAATGGGAGGGACTGAGACTTACCTGATGGGCGAGGCGGGCTACCGTCCATTTTTCTTCGGGATGGCGGTAAATCATGGAGCGAAGGCCCAGCAGGGAATCATAATAGCCATAGGCAACTGTATCCTCGGGCTGATAGGTTGTCAGCTCATGGAGCTTTACGAATAGCAGTCTCAGCAGCAGATCCATGGACTCCGCCCGTTTTGCATTCGTGGAGATATATTCCAGGTATAAATCCTTTAATATTCTGCCAATCTGTTTGGTAGAAGGGAGCTGCATCAAAACATCCAGAGGAAGGTTGTGAAGATCCGGCTCCGCTTTTGCGTCGAAATGGATAAAATCATTGGTATAATAGGAGCCGCCGGCACGGTAGACCTGAGGCGTGCCCCGGTTGAATAAAATGGCGGAATTCTTCTCCGCCCGGTATTCCTTCCCCTCCAGGCAAAGGATGGCCGGGGTTCTGAAACATAGAAAAAGATAATCTCCGGAGCCGTTTGGCCGTTGGATGGAGAAGTGGCTGCTGTGGGTGTAATTTAAGCCGATGGCATGAACAATCATAGTGGGGCTCCATTCTGTGGAAAGTCGGATTCATCAGTATGAAAACATCATACATCATTGAAGATTCCGATGTCAATATGCTATAACTGATAATGAAGAGAAGACTAATTATCATGGTTTTAATCATTTAAAGATCAAGGAAAGGAAGAAGCGTAAATTGAAGGCAAAATTAATACTGAACAAGGATTTTAAAATCGGCAATGTGGATGAGAGAATTTATGGCTCTTTTATTGAGCATCTGGGCAGAGCGGTGTATGAGGGCATCTATGAGCCGGCCCATTCCACGGCGGATGATATGGGCTTCCGCAAGGATGTAATGGAGCTGGTAAGACAATTGAAGGTGCCCATCGTGCGTTATCCCGGCGGCAATTTTGTATCCGGATACCGTTGGGAGGATGGAATCGGTGACCGGAGCAAGCGTCCCAGAAGGACCGAGCTGGCCTGGCAGACCATTGAGACCAACGAGGTGGGAATTGATGAGTTCCAGGAATGGGCGAAGCGTGTGGGAACCCAGGTAATGCAGGCTGTAAATCTCGGTACCAGGGGACCGGAGGAAGCCAAGGATTTACTGGAGTACTGTAACTTCCCGGGCGGAACCTATTACAGCGACCTGCGCCGTGCCAACGGCTTTGAGGAGCCCTTCGGCATCAAGGTATGGTGCCTGGGCAATGAGATGGACGGGCCCTGGCAGATCTGCGCCAAGACGGCGGAGGAGTATGGACGGATTGCCTGCCAGACCGCCAAGGTGATGAAGGATCTGGATCCCACCATTGAACTGGTGGCCTGCGGAAGCTCCAGCCTCAACATGCCCACCTTCGGCAAATGGGAGGCTACGGTTTTAGAGCATACCTATGACTATGTGGATTATTTATCCTTGCATAATTATTACGGCAATCAGGAGAATGACACCCCTTCCTTCCTGGCCTGCTCCCTGGATATGGATCAGTTCATCAAATCCGTTGCGGCGATCTGTGACTATGTGAAGGCAGTGAAGCATTCCGATAAGACGATCTATCTTTCCTTTGACGAATGGAATGTATGGTTCCACAGTAATGAAGCGGATCGGAAGCTGGAGAAATGGCAGATTGCACCTCCTCAGCTGGAGGATATCTATAACTTTGAGGATGCCCTGGTAGTGGGATGTCTTCTGATTACTTTATTGAAGAATTGTGACCGGGTGAAGATGGCCTGCCTGGCCCAGCTGGTGAACGTAATTGCCCCGATTATGACGGAGAAGGGCGGAGCAGCCTGGGTTCAGCCCATTTTCTATCCCTTCCTCCACGCTTCCAACTTTGGAAAGGGCGTGGCTTTGTCGCCGGTGGTAAGCTGTGACAGCTACAGCACCAAGAAGAAAAAGGAAGTTCCCTATGTAGAGACCATTGCTACCTTCGAGGAAGAAACGGGGGAGCTGACCGTATTTGCAGTAAATCGTTCCCTGGAGGAGAGCGTGGAGCTGGAGATTGCCCTTCGGGAGTTTGGAGCCATGGAGTTGGTGGAGCATATCGTACTGGAGCATGAGGATCTGAAAGCAGTCAACAGCGCCGTAACCCCGGATCATGTGAAGCCCCACAATAACGGAGTGACCAAGGTGAATGCCGCCAATGCCAATGCCACTCTGAATAAGCAGTCCTGGAATGTAATTCGTTTTAAAATAAAATAAAAAGCGCAGTAAGCAGTGCGAATATGGCTCTGCAGCAAAACGGTTTTTGTGTTCTGCATACCGGAATTCCCCTGGGGGGGGGAAACCGGTATGCAGGAGGCACGAAAGCCGTTTTTTGCCGTATAGGAAAGTTCGTCCTATACGATAAAATGCTCCGCAGGATGCACATGCCGCACAAAATGCACAATCTGTGCGCATGGGTAGATGTTGCCTGAAGGCAACCACGCGGCAGCGCAGGAGTTCGTAAGCGGCATCTTTATTCAAATGTAAAAAAATATACGTATAAGATATAAAAAAGGAATGGTTTTTTTCTGGCAGATATTCGTATAAACTGTGAATGTAAGGTATCTACAGCACTTGACGCTTCGCATCGAAAACGATTAAGTGCATAAAAAACAGGAGGGTATATTTATGAAAAGGAAAATGAAAAAGTTATTCGTCTCTTTTCTTGCATTCGCAATGATGCTTTCTGCCCTGTCATTGAAGGCAGCGGCAGAAGAAAGCGAATACCTGATGTTCCTCGCATACGGCGGAGAATCTCAGGCAGATGCCTGGAATTTAAGCTGGGCAAACGAAGCAGACAATGCCAGCGGCATCGAAGGCACAACTGCAATGGCGAAAGTGGGGGACACAGTTACCATTGGTGTAAAACTGCCTGAGGCAGCCACCCGTACATGGTATATGGCGCCAGTCATCGTTGCAGAGGGTGTGGGAGAGCTGTCCTATACCATTGATAAGGTTACCATTGACGGCAAGGATGTCACGGATACCCTTGATCTGACTCTTGGGGAAAAGGAATACTGGTACGAGGGTACCGGTACTTATACAGAAACACAGGCCGTCCGTCTCAAGGGCGGTTACAATGAGTGGGCTGACAAGTATCTGCCGGAAGCTCCCTCCGGTTGTACGGAAATCATGTATACCATAACTCTGAAGAGCCTGACGCAGGGAGAGGCAGCCGCCCCCGCTGAGACGGCAGCTGCTCAGGCCGTTCTCAGTGATGCCAGTTATCCTGCCTTTATCGCCTTCGGCGGTGACGTTGCGGAAAGCAATGCATGGGATGCGCAGTACTATGGTGACGGCAGCGGTTCCAATAAAGGTGAAGTGACGGCTGTGAACGGAGAATTGAAGAACGGCGTAACCACCACCCTGTCTCTGGAATTTCCCCAGGAAATACTTTATACCTGGTTCGTGGCACCCTGTTTCGTAGCAGAGGATTCAACTCTGATCTCTCCCGACAGCACCTTTGATGTAAAAGTGTACCTGGATGGCAAGGAGGTCGCATCAGATCTTTCGGCAGGCAAGTCCATTTGGGCTGAGGGCACGGGAGATTATACCGAGGCACAGTGCCTGCGTATCGGCGGCGGCTATAATGAATGGGGTGACAAGTATCTCGCAGAGGCGCCTAAGGCCTTCAAGAAAATCACCTTTGAGATTACACCTTCCATCTATGTCAGCGCGGCAGCGGACCAGGGACCTGTAAATGAATTTGATCCCAACGGCACTTATCACGCATATCTGGGTGTTCAGACCCCTACCTGGATCTTCCGTAATAGCTTTGACGATGCAAGCTACGGCCTGGAATCCGGCTATTATGATCAGTTGGGCTTTATTCAGGACAGCGAATGGGTCGGCCAGGGCGGTACCTTTACCGATGTAGAAATGAAAGGAAACGGCACTTATACCGTATCTCTGACCGGATATGATTTCTCCGGAAAGTTCAACGATGCCGCCATTCTTGGAGAAGAAGGACTGTTTAACTTATTGTTTATATCCACTGATCTGCCGGTGAATGAGGCGGTAGTGGTTTCTGATGTTGTGCTTAAGATGGACGGCAAGGTTATTGTTGAACTGGCCAGTCCCTATCTGGATCCGGAATCGAAACAGTTCCAGAAAATTCTTTTTGCAAATATCTGGAATAAGGCAATCGAGGCGCTGCCCTACTATGCACCTCCTACCCAGAGCATCGAGATCAGCTTTAAGGTAAGCGGATTTGCCAATGATGCAGTGCCGGAGACCACACCGGAAGCAACACCGGAGGCCACCCCCGTAGCTACGCCGGAGGCAACACCGGAAGTGACACCGGAGGCGGTAGAGACACTGGCTCCTGCGGAATCAGGGCCTAATACCGCGGTAATCATCATTATCATCGTAGTGGTGGTGGCTGCAGCCGCAGCGGCAGGCATTGTTGTTGCGAAAAAGAAGAAAAAATAAGAGCTCACAAAGGGTGAACTGACCCCTGTCAAGTAGACAGGGGTCAGTTCAGAGAGAGGAGCAGAGTCCTTACTCTGTTCCTTTTCCGTAGAGAACAGCGGGCGTCTTATGGAAATAAATGAAATGCGGTTACCCGTGGATTTTGGGAGGTAGAGAATGAATGGAAGTAATTCAGCAAGGGAAAGAATAGCAGGATATCTTTATTATGCGGTGCGAATCGGTGCACTGCTTTCCGTAGTAATGATGTTCTTTCCAGGTATTAATCCGGCAAAAATATGTGAGTATGTCAACAGGAATATGTCTTTGTTTACCTCAGGCATATCCTATTCCGGACTGACCAGCCAGACAATTCGTGCATTTAATCAGGGATGGCTTCAGGAGAGCTCCTTTGTACTGCTTTTCCTGTCGTCCGCAGTAACATGCCTGGGGATTGCAGCGGTGGCAGCCATGGCCTGCATGTCCATCGGAAGTCTGAAATTAAAGAGGCTGGGCAGCTGGTTCGGGATCGGGGGGACTGTGGTGCAGATGGCAGGCCTGTTCGGCATTTATATGGCATATACTCAGGTGGCGGCTACCAACAGGCCGGAGAAGGTAATTCCTTCCCTTCCCTTGAAAAATTGGCTCTTTTTCTTTGTAATAGCAGTTTTGATCCTTATTGTATCCCTGGTTGCTCAGGTTCTTCTGCCGAAACCGGCGGCGGAGGCAAAGTACGAAATAGAATCCAAGTATAAGCTGTTTTTAATGTTTCTGCCCTTTGCGGCATTGGCTTTTGTATTTGGCTACCTGCCCCTTTATGGATGGCGGTATGCCTTTTATGATTATGTTTCCGGCGGTACCTTGTCGGCAGATAATTTTGTAGGCGTTCGGTGGTTTACCATGCTGTTCGAGAATGAAGCCACCCGCAATGATGTTATAAGGGTGCTTCGCAATACCCTGGCCATGAGCGGTCTGGGGATTGCCACCAGCTGGTGTGCCATGGCGTTTGCCATCTTTCTGTCCGAGATTAAGAACAATGCCATCCGAAGATTTGTACAGACCTTTACGACGATTCCCAACTTCATAAGCTGGGTTCTGGTCTATGCCATCGCCCTTGCTATCTTTGCATCCGACGGCTTTATCAGCAGCATTTTCATGAATGCGGGAGTATGGACGGAAGGAAAGAACATGCTGATGGGCTCCGGCCATATCTGGCTGAAGATGCTGGCCTGGGGAATGTGGAAGGGCATTGGCTGGAGTGCGATTATCTATATTGCCGGCATCTCCGGAATTGACCAGCAGCTTTATGAGGCGGCTATTGTGGACGGTGCGGGCCGCTTTCAGAAGATGTGGCATATTACCGTGCCCGGACTGATTCCTACCTATATGGTATTGCTCCTGATGTCGGTGGCAGGAATTTTGAGCAACGGCATGGATCAGTACCTGGTGTTTGAGAATGCTACCAATACCGATATGATCACGGTTCTGGATTTGTATGTTTATAAATCAGGTATCAAGGACGGAGCCATATCCCTGTCCACCATGGTAGGTATGGTGAAATCATTGGTCAGTGTGGCGCTCTTATTCAGCGCTAACGGAATATCCAAGCTGGTCCGCGGCGAAAGTATTATGTAGGAGGTATCGGAATGGCAAAATCAGCACGGGAAAGAAACAATGAGAAGGAAGAAAAGCGGTATGAAAAGAAGCGGAGGCGGATGTATAAGCGGAAGCCGGGGGATGTGGTATTCCATATAGTAAACCACTCCTTCTTCATCATATTTACCATAAGCTGTATCTTTCCTTTCTATTATTTATTTATCAATACGATTTCCTCCAATGATCTGGTAGGAAAGGGAATGATCAACTTCATACCGAGAGGGCTGAATGTGGATAACTATGTGAATCTGCTGAAAGCAAGCGAGGTGGGCCGGGCTTTTTTCGTCTCCATTTCCAGAACCCTGATCGGTACGGTTCTTATGGTGGTGGCCTCCGCCTTTGTGGGATACCTGGTCACCAAACAGCAGATGTGGAAGAGGAAATTCTGGTATCGGTTTTTGGTAATCACCATGTATTTCAATGCGGGAATGATTCCCTGGTATCTGAATATGTCCATGCTGGGACTGACCAATAATTTTATGGCATATATCATTCCCGGCATTGTGGCTCCTTATAATATCATTCTGGTGAAGACCTATATCGAATCCATTCCGGCAGAGCTGGAAGAGAGTGCATTCATGGATGGGGCGGGCTATATCACCATTTTCAGGAGTATCATATGGCCGCTGTGTAAACCCATCTTGGCCACCATCGCCATCTTTGGTGCGGTGGGGCACTGGAACTCCTTTACGGATTCCCTGATTCTGATGCAGAATTCACCGCAATTATATACCCTGCAGCACCGTCTTTACCTGTATCTGACCACCAGCTCCAATATAGGAGCCTTGCTGAACGGGGCAGGATCGGCGGTTACGGAAGGCATCGTACAGAGCGCCCTGAATTCCAAGGTGATTAAATATACCATTTCCATGGTATCCATCATCCCCATCCTGATGATCTATCCGTTTATGCAGAGGTATTTTGAAAAGGGGATTATGCTGGGCGCTGTTAAGGGCTGATTATGGTATCAATATGGACTCATGAAATAAAGGAGGATATGGAATAATATGAAAAAAAGAATAAGATTATTGGCATTGGTTCTGGCTGTAATGATGGCTGTTACCAGTCTGACTGCCTGCGGGACAACCAAAAAGCCCGATGAAAAGCCCGGTGATAACCCAAAAGGGACCGAAGCTCCCGAAAAGCAGAGGGAGGAGATCACCCTCACGGTCTACAGTCAACTGGCGAACTTCTCCGGTGAGATGCAGGGCTGGTTTGGCAAAATATTAAAAGATAAATTCAATGTAAAGATTAATCTCGTTCCCGACAGCGATGGAGTATATGAGACCCGGATGGAAGCACAGGATCTGGGCGACATCATCGTATGGGGTGCAGATGGCAAGAAGTATATGCAGGCTGTGGAAGCCGGCCTTCTGTATGACTGGGAGGAAGATAACCTGGTACAGGAATACGGTCCCTACATCTGGGAGCATATGCAGGATGCCCTGGAAAAGAATAAATTCGTGTCCGCACCGAAGAATGAAGCAGGCGAGCTGATCGGCGAGGCGGATACGATCTATGGCTTTGGACACAATGTGGCCTCCAGCAGTGAAAGCCATGATGCCTTCTTCTATACCTGGGATATCCGCTGGGATCTGTATCAGCAGCTGGGTAAGCCCAAGGTGGGCAACCTGGAGGATTTAATGAAGGTATTGGAGCAGATGAAAGCCATCTGCCCTGTCGATGACAACGGAAAGCCTACCTATGCCATGTCTCTGTGGCCGGATTGGGACGGCAATTATGTCATGTATGTAAAGGCTCTGGCTACGGCATATTACGGCTATGATGAAATGGGCTTCGGCCACTACAATGTAACCAACGGTGAATATTATGAGGCCCTGGCTCCCGGCAGCCCCTATCTGGAAATGCTGGAGTGGTTCAACAAGCTGTACCAAAAGGGTCTGCTGGATCCGGACTCCATGACACAGACCTATGATGAAATGATTGCAAAGGTGCAGAACGGAGGCGTCTTCTTCTCCATCTTCAACTATGCGGGCTCCATGGCATACAATAAGGAAGAGCATTACGGCCAGAATAAAATGATGCTGAGCCTGAAGCCCGACGAGGCTACCCCCATCGTAGCAGGCTTAAGCACCCTGGGAGGCAACCGGGTGTGGTCCATCTGCTCCAAGACCCAGTACCCCGAGCTCTGCATGGAGATTATTAACTGGCTGTGCACACCGGAGGGAAGACTGACGGTGGATTACGGTCCCAAGGGGCTTTGCTGGGATTACAATGAAGAGGGAAAGACCTATTTCACGGACTTCGGTCTAAAATGCAAGGAAGACAGAACCGTGCTGATGCCGGAGGAATGGGGCGGACTTTCCTTTAATGACGGAGCGTTCCAGATCAATAACACCACCTGGACGACCTCGGATATCAATCCGGAATCGGGCGAACGGTATAACAGCGATTTCTGGGCAAGCACCCAGGTGCCGGAAGGCCGCTGTGATACGGAGAGGGACTGGAGACAGACCACAGGCAGCAAGACGGTGGATGAATATATGAGCAAGGGAAGCTATGTGGTGGATATCCCCACCAGCTATTCGGAAAGCGCAAGGGATGCAGCCTTTGAAGCTACCTGGCAGCAGGTTGCCACCTGTTTGAAGGATTACTCCTGGAGGGCCATTTATGCGAAGGATGATGCGGAATTCAATGCGGCTGTCAACGAGATGCGCGGAAAAGCAAAATCCTATGGCTATGATAAATGTGTCAAGTGGTGTGAGAATGAGGCGGCTCTTAGGAACGCCCTGCAGGCTCCTTTAAGAAAATAATACGGAAAGGCAGGTTAGCCCTATGAAGATGTTCAGCACAGACAGTACCCTTTACAAATTTTTATCCAGGCTGTGGGATATGATAAAGCTTAATTTCCTGTGGCTGTTATTCTCTCTGCCCGTGATCACCATAGGGGCCGCCACGGTAGCGGCCTATGCGGTGACACTGAAGATGGTGGATGATACGGAAGGATATGTGGGAAGGGAGTTCATCCGGGCTTTTCGGAAAAACTGGAAACAGGGGATTCCCCTGGGGCTGGCCTGCCTGTTTTGTTCCTATATTGTATACCTGGATTTTGAGTTATTTAATAAGATAGAAAATAATCCGATTCTATTGCTTATCTTTGGCATGATAGCGGCTTTTGTGTTTGGGATCGCATTTCTCTATGCCTTTCCTTTAAGCGCAAGATATGAGAATACCTTTTTCAGAACCTTGAAAAATTCCGTGGATATTTCCGTGAGGTATTTCGTGAGAACTATTTTCCTGGTGATTTTATTGGCACTGGAAGGCATGTTATTCCTGTTTAACTCCACGACGATCTTTTTGGGAATTCTGATAGGGCCTGCCTGTTTCATGCTGACGGTGAGCGGGTTTGCCCTGTATTTCTTCCGGAAGATTGAAGAAGAGCCCGGAGCCGTGAAGAAGGAGACAAAAGGGGGGCCCGAAGTTGAAAAATAAGAACATTGGAATAAAGCTATTGACCTGCATCATGGTTCTGATGCTGGCAATATCGTCTTTCGAGGGGAACGTATTGGTCAGGCAGGCGCTGGCGGCAGAAAACACCCAGACAGTGAGTGCCCGGATGCCTTTTAGGGAACTGAGTGCCAAGGAGATTGTCGCGGAGATGGGAACCGGCTGGAACCTGGGGAACACCATGGACGGACATACTGGCTTTACCCCCGGTGAAACCGTATGGCAGAATGTGGAGACCTCCCAGGGCTTGCTGAAGGCTCTTCACGATATGGGCTTCAATACCATAAGGGTACCTGTGACCTGGGGGACGATGATTGATGATACCAATGCATATGCCATTGATGAAAAATGGATGAGCCGGGTACAGGACATCGTGGATTATGCGGTGAATCTCAACATGTATGTGATAATAAACATCCATCATGACGGAGCGGAGCAGATGGGCTGGCTCAGGGTCAGCGCCGAGAATCTGGGGCCTGTAAAAGAAAAATTTGCAGGAGTATGGAAAAGAATTGCGGAACGCTTTAAGGACTACGATGAGCATGTGATTTTTGAATCCATGAATGAGGTGACGGGGGAAGGCAGCAATGTTGCCCGGGACACGGCGGTTATTAATGAATTCAACCGGATTTTCGTGGATACGGTCCGCAAAACCGGCTCTAACAATGCTCTACGATGGCTGTCCGTGCCTGGGAGGTACACCAATATCGCCAATAC
>JAEWYQ010000082.1 GCA_023395555.1 Bacillota bacterium | reverse complement strand
GTCCCAGACCGCAGGGAGAAGGTCAGCAAGGCGGTTATCAGGGGAACCGTCCCAGACCCCAAGGAGAAGGCCAGCAGGGAGGTTACCAGGGGAATCGCCCCAGGCCCCAAGGAGATGGCCAACAAGGCGGCTACCAAGGAAATCGTCCCAGATACCAGGGAGACAATCAACAATCAGGTTACGGCCAGCAAGGCGGCTACCAGGGCAGACCCCAGGGCGGTCAGCAGGGTAGAAGCGGTTATGGAAGCCAGGGCGGTTATTCCCGTCCGAGCAACCAGCGTCCGGGCGGCGGATTTGGTATGCGCAGCTTTGAAGACGGAGGCAAGGACGAGGATGATAAGCCGAATTACGGCAATCGTTCCCAGCCCAGGAAAGCCGCCGGTAAGGGTGTTGGAGAGCGCAAGAGCTTTGACCAGCAGATACTGGATCAGAAGGTTGCCGAGAAGAACGATAATAGCAATAAAAGAAACAGGGATCGCATTAATAAGGAAAAGAGCTATAAAGACCGGATCAATACAGGACGCAATAATGAAACGGAAGATGAGATCAAGACAAAGCTGGTTCCCAAAAAGGGACAGTTTATTCAGCCTAAGCCCGTACAGGTAGTGGAGGAAGAGATCAAGGTAATCATCCTTCCGGAGGTTCTGACCATCAAGGAATTAGCCGATAAGATGAAGAAGCCTTCGGCCGCTTTAATCAAAAAGCTTTTCCTGGCAGGCAGGGTTGTAACCCTCAATCAGGAAATTACCTTTGAAGAGGCGGAGGAAATCGCCCTCGATTATGAGATTATAGCAGAAAAGGAAGTCAAGGTTAATGAGGTGGAGGAGCTTCTGAAGGAAGAAGAGGAAGATCCCGATACCATGGAGAAAAGACCTCCGGTGGTATGTGTTATGGGTCACGTCGATCACGGAAAGACTTCACTTCTGGATGCCATCCGCGCGACCAATGTCACCTCCAGGGAGGCCGGCGGCATCACACAGCATATCGGTGCCTATGTAGTTGAAATTAAGAATGAGAAGATCACCTTCCTGGACACACCGGGACATGAAGCCTTCACTGCCATGCGTAAGCGGGGAGCCAAGTCTACGGATATTGCAATCCTGGTGGTTGCGGCGGATGACGGCGTAATGCCTCAGACGGTAGAAGCCATTAACCATGCCAAAGCAGCCGGAGTTCAGATTATTGTAGCGATTAACAAGATCGATAAGCCCAGTGCCAATATCGAGCGTGTAAAGCAGGAGCTGACGGAATATGAGCTGGTTGCCGAGGACTGGGGCGGAGATACCATCTTCGTACCGGTATCCGCACATACGAAAGAGGGAATCAACCAGCTGCTGGAGATGATTCTGCTGACAGCCGAAGTGAGTGAGTTAAAAGCAAATCCCAACCGGAATGCCAGAGGAATTGTCATCGAAGCGGAGCTGGATAAGGGCAGAGGTCCCGTTGCAACTATTCTTGTGCAGAAGGGTACCCTCCGTGTAGGCGATAATGTTGCCGTAGGCTCTGCCTTCGGCAAGGTTCGCGCCATGAATGATGACAAGGGGCGGAGAGTGAAGGAAGCAACACCTTCTACACCTGTAGAAGTGTTAGGTCTGAGCGAGGTGCCGGATGCCGGCGAGACTCTGTTGGCTACCACCAGCGAAAAAGAGGCCAGAACCATCGCCAGCGCTTATGTGACCCAGAGCAAGGAGAAGCTGCTGGCGGATACTAAGGCAAAATTATCCCTGGATGGTCTGTTCTCGCAGATTCAAGCCGGTAATATCAAGGATCTGAATCTGATTATCAAGGCGGATGTACAGGGCTCGGTAGAAGCCATGAAGCAGAGCCTGTTAAAACTCAGCAACAGCGAGGTTGCCGTAAGGGTACTCCATAGCGGCGTTGGTGCAATCAATGAATCTGATGTTATTCTTGCCAGCACCTCCAATGCGGTTATCATCGGCTTTAATGTAAAGCCGGATAATGCGGCTAAGGAAACAGCGGACAGGGAGAAGGTAGAGGTTAAGCTTTACCGGGTTATCTACAGCGCCATCAACGATGTTGAGGCAGCAATGAAGGGAATGCTGGATCCTGTATTTGAAGAACGTATTGTCGGTCACGCAGAGGTTCGTATGACCTTCAGGGCATCGGGGATTGGAACGATTGCCGGCTCCTACGTTCTGGACGGAAAGGTAATCCGCGGAAGCAAGGCCAGAATTTACCGGGGCAATGAATTAGTCTACGAAGGAATTCTCTCTTCTTTGAAGAGATTCCAGGATGATGTGAAGGAAGTGGCTACCGGTTATGAATGCGGCCTTGTATTCGAGAAGTTTAATGACGTCAGGGAAGGCGACAAGGTAGAGCTTTACATTATGGCCGAGGTCCCCAGATAATAGAGAAAGCAAGGTTATTAATATGAGAAAGAACAGTATTAAAAACACCAGAATTAACGGCGAAGTACAAAAGGTGCTCAGCACACTAATCAGCAGGGAGATCAAGGATCCCCGGATCAATCCCATGACATCGGTGACAGCCGTAGAGGTTGCACCGGATCTGAAGACGGCAAAGGTATTCATCAGTGTATTGGGAGAGGAAGAATCCAGGCAGGACACCCTGAAAGGGTTAAAAAGCGCGGCATCCTATATACGGGGACAACTGGCTAAAACCCTTAATTTAAGAAACACACCGGAGCTCACCTTTTTCCTTGATAATTCCATTGAATACGGAGTGAATATGTCAAGGCTGATTGATGAAGTGAGCAGGACCTCCCGTCATGAGGAAGAGGAGGAAGACAAGGATATCAATTGAATGCTTAATGAGGATCATAGCCTATGAATAAAATTAATGCAGAAATAATTGGATCAAAGAAAATAGCCATCGCCGGCCATATCAGGCCGGATGGGGATTGTGTGGGCTCCTGTACCGCGCTTTATCTGTATCTGACACAGAATAAAGAGAAGCTGGGGATTGAAAAGGTGGATGTATATTTGGAGCCCTTCGGCAGCGAATTCGGTATCCTCAAGGGTACGGAGGAGATAAAGCATACGCTGCCGGCAACGTATACCCATGATTCCGGGGAACATTACGACACCTTCATTTCCCTTGACTGCAGCAGTCTGGACCGCCTGGGCAATGCATTAACCTTTTATAATGCTGCCGACAAGACCATCAACATTGACCACCACATCAGTAATCCGCTCTTTGGCAGGGTGAATCATGTGGTGGCCGATGCCTCCTCAACCTGTGAGGTGCTGTACACCCTCATGGATGAGGAGGATATCTCGAAGGAAACAGCGGCGGCCTTATATGTGGGCATCATCCATGATACCGGCGTATTCAAGCACAGCAATACCTCAGAGAAGACAATGAATATTGCCGGCAAGCTGATCAGCAAGGGAATTAATCATTCCATGCTGATTGATGAATCCTTTTATGCAAAGACCTATATACAGAACCAGCTTCTGGGACGCTGTCTCATGGAAAGTATTCTGGTGCTGGAGGGTAAGGTGGTATTTGCAGCTCTCAGCCGTAAGATGCTGAGTTTCTATGAAGCCACTACGGCGGATCTGGATGGAATTATCGATCAGCTGAGAGTGACCAGGGGAACGGAAGTGGCAATCTTTATCTATGAGCTGGAACCCCATGAATATAAAGTCAGTATGCGGTCCAACGGAGAAGTCAATGTCAGCAAAATTGCCGTTTATTTTGGCGGAGGCGGCCATGTTAAGGCCGCAGGCTGTACCTTGCACGGTTCTATGCATGATGTGATCAATAACCTCACTGTACATATCGAAGCACAGTTGAAGGAAATAGCGGGCGCCGCGTTTTGCTTGAAGGAATAGCGAAGCAAATTGCTGCAGGCAAAACGCTTTGATAAGGAGTGCAGACAGCCAATGGATGGAATTATTAACATTTGCAAGGAAAAAGGCTATACCTCCCATGATGTTGTTGCCAAAATGAGAGGAATCCTGCGAATGAAAAAAATCGGCCACACCGGAACCCTGGATCCTGATGCCCAGGGCGTTCTTCCGGTATGTATCGGGAAGGCAACAAAATTGGTGGATCTTATTACGGATAAGGACAAGACCTATCTGGCACAGGCAAAGCTTGGAATTACCACAGACACCCAGGATATCTCCGGCAAAGTATTAAGGACCTCGGAGGTAAAGGCAGACAGGGGGATGCTGGAGAGAGCCTTGCAGAGCTTTACCGGAGAATATATGCAGCTTCCCCCCATGTACTCGGCAATTAAGGTAAATGGCAGGAAGCTGTATGAATTGGCCCGGGAAGGAAAGGAAATTGAGCGGGACAGAAGACCGGTGACCGTGAAGGAGATCCGTCTGTTGGAATACAATGAAACAGAGCAGGAATTCACCGTATCGGTAGAATGTACAAAGGGTACTTATGTCCGGACCCTGCTGCAGGATATTGGTGACAGCCTGGGCTGCGGAGCGACGATGACAAGTCTGGTGCGAACGGCGGTGGGAAGCTTTCGCCTGGAGAATGCAATTACCCTTTCCCAGCTGGAACGGCTGGTGGAGGAAAAAGGACTGGAGCCGTATATTGTGACCATTGACCAGGTCTTCTGCCATTATTCCAGAGTGACAGTCTTCAGCGAATACAATAAGCTGATTTACAATGGGAACCTGTTTAAACCGGAGCATGTCAGAACCTCTGCCGCAGGGAGAATGAGTGAGCTGGTCCGGGTCTATGACAGTGAGGAGCAGTTCATTGGCTTATACCGGTATGAAGAGGAAGAGAAGCTGTTCAGGCCGGTGAAAATGTTCTTAACGCAAGAGTAATTCACTACAGACAGCATCCGGTATCTTTTTCGTTGGTGCCGGCAGGATGGAGATTATTTATGGAATATATAGCTGGAAAAACGGAATTCAAATATAAGAATACAGCGGTAACCCTGGGAAAGTTTGACGGACTGCATAAGGGGCATCAGCAGCTCATGGATATTGTTATCTCTTATAAACAGCAGGGTCTGACAGCCGTTATGTTCAGCTTTTTAATGCATCCGGGCAATTTGTTCTCCGACCGGGAGTTTGAATTGATCTACACGGAGGAGGAAAAGGTGGCAAAGCTGAAATCCTCGGGGCTGGATGTGCTGATTTCCTATCCCTTTACCGAGGCAACCAGGGAAATGGAGCCGGAGGCCTTTATCCGTGAGATACTGGTGGACAAGCTGGATGTTAAAATAATAGCAGTTGGGAAAGACTTTCGCTTTGGCCGTCGCAGGAGGGGAGATGTAGAGCTTCTAAAGGCCTGTGAGGATACCTACGGCTATAAGGTGATTGACTGTGACAAGCTTACCTGGAGAAACGAGGTGATCAGCAGCTCCACCATCCGCAAGGCGTTGAAGGAAGGGGATCTTGAGACCGCCAATCTTTTGCTGGGCCGCCCCTATACCATACGGGGCGAGGTTTTGCACGGACGGAGATTGGGGCGCACCATAGGGATACCCACGACAAATCTGATTCCCCCCTCCTCAAAACTGCTGCCTCCCTGCGGCGTCTATGTTTCCAGGACCCGTGTGAATGGCGGACTCTATGAGGGTGTCACCAACATTGGATACAAGCCTACCGTGGGAGCAGAAGAAAATATCGGCGTGGAAACCTATCTTTTTGATTTTAATGAAGATCTGTACGGCAGGATGATTGAGGTTGAACTGTTTTATCATATCCGGCCCGAGCTGAAATTTGGAACAATTGAGGAAATGACTGCAAGGATGAAGGAAGACATCCTCCTTGGCAGGAATTATTTTAACAGGGGGTAGAAGTTTATGCTGTCGGTGAGAGAGGTAACAAAGAGATATGGCAAGCTGATTGCCAATTATCAGGTGAGCTTTGATATTAACCCGAAGGAAATATCGGTTCTTCTGGGACCCAATGGCGCCGGTAAATCCACCATCATAAAAAGCATTGCCGGATTGCTGAAATTTGAAGGAAGTATTCTGATCAACGGAAACGAGAATAAATCCCTGCAGGCAAAGCGGGATCTGGGGTATATCCCGGAGATACCCGCCCTGTATGATATGCTGACGGTATGGGAGCATATGGAGTTCATCGCCAGGGCATATTCCCTGCAGAATTGGCAAGAGAGAGCAGAGGAGCTGCTTCGCCGTTTTGAGCTGGAGGATAAAAGCAAGAAGCTGGGCAATGAATTATCCAAAGGAATGCAGCAGAAGCTGAGTATCTGCTGCGGCCTGCTGCCCCAGCCCAAGCTGCTTCTCTTCGACGAACCCATGGTGGGGCTGGATCCCCATGCAATTAAGGAATTAAAGAAGCTGTTCGTGGAACTGCGTGACCAGGGAGCGGGCATTCTCATCAGCACCCATATGCTGGACAGTGTGGAGGGGTATTGGGACAGTGCCAATATTATGATAGACGGCAGAATTGCCGCCAGAAGGACGAGGGAGGAGATCGAAGGCTCCGGTGAAGACCTGGAGGCTTTGTTCTTCAAGATAACGGAAGGGGAGAAGCAGGCATGAAGGCAATAACCTATCTGATGTTGACCCGTTTTAAAAACCGCATTCTCTCCCTTAAGAAAAAGCCGGCGATGCTGATATTGTATCTGGTAATAGCTGTCTTCTGTGTGTTTTCTATTGTAATGCTAGCGGTCATGGACAATGAGACGGCGCAGCGCAGCCTGGCGGATGAGAGGATTTTATATCTTATATTAGCCGGTCTGGGCCTGTTCTATCTGTGGATATTTATGAACTCAGGCTTATCCACCGGCTCCAGTCTGTTTACGATGCCGGATGTGGGACTGCTCTTTGTGGCCCCCATCTCTTCTAAGAAAATTCTGCTCTATGGCCTGATCAGTACCATGGGAAATTCACTTCTCGGATCTCTGTTCATACTATACCAGGTGAGCAATCTGAAAACGCAGTTTGGATACGGTTTTCGTGAAATTGCCGCATTGTTTCTGATCTATGCATTAATGGTTCTGTTCTGCCAGCTGCTGGCCATCGGTATCTATATTTTTTCCAACGGGAATCCTCTCCGGAAGAAGCTGGTGATGATCATAGTCTACTTTTTATTTGTATTAGTTTTACTGGGAGCTTTTTCAATTCAGCGAACGGAACAGATCGGAACCTTTCGTGCATTTTTAGGCTTGATGGATCAGAAATGGTTTGGGTTTATTCCTGTGGCCGGATGGTCTGTTATGCTGTTTGACGGTGTTGTGAAGGGTTCCTTGGGAACCATGCTTATTGCATTGGCTCTTTATCTGGGAGCGGGCGGTATTGTGATGGCCCTGCTGACCAGGGGAAAAGCAGATTATTACGAGGATGTTCTGGTGTCTACGGAGATGACCTTCCATAACCTCAGCGCCGTGAAGGAAGGCAGAAGCGTGCAGAAGATGAATAGAAAAGCTCGCAAGCTGAAGGAAAATGAGATTGGGATTCATCGTGGAGCGGGTGCCAATATCTTTCTGTACAAGCATATTCTTGAGTTGAGAAGAAGAAGCAGGTTTGTTTTTATCGATTTATATACGGCATTTCTCATAGCCGGCGCAGGAGTTGCAGGCTATTATTTCAGAAAACTGCAGGCCCCTTCCATTGCTGCTTATGGCGTATTGGGCGTGGCGGTTTACCTGCAATTTATTTTTTCCATGATGGGGGCGCTGAAGGCGGAGCTTGTCAAGCCTTACATCTATCTGATTCCGGAGAAGTCTATTAAAAAAGTATTTGCTGCTTCTTTGACCTCTCTTATGAAACATGCGGTTGACGGTCTTTTGATGTTTGTGGTGCTGGGAAGTCTGAGCGGGATTGATTTTCTGACCTGTCTCTTTTCCGCGGCGGCTTATTCGGCATCCGGTGCGGTGTTTGTGGCTCTTACCATACTCTACCAGAGAGTTCTGGGCGGGCAGCCCAATAAGCTGGTACAGGTTTTTCTGAGTATTGGTCTGCTGGCCGCAGTAATGGGACCGGCCATTGTAATATCAGTGATAGCAGCAGCTTTACTGCCGCCTGCCCTGGATTTTCTATGCACTCTGCCTTTCACTCTGTTCTGCCTGCTGGTAGCGGCGCTGGTGCTGGTAACCTGCGGCAATCTCATTGATAAATCGGAATACACGGGACATTAAGGTAAGTTGCAGTTCGGTCTGTGGATGCGGCGGGACATGATGCTCCCATAATGCACTGTATGGAAGAGATGTGATTGGATTTGTATGGCACAGACGAACAAACTTGTACGGTTGTGACATACAAATCCAGTCATATGTCTTCCATCCTGTGTGTGAGGGAGCATCATGTCCCGCCGCATCCACAGACCGAACTGCAACAGTGAAATATTTCATGAAAAAGATGTTTACAATAAGAAGGCAATGTGGTACACTACCTAAGGTATCGATAGATACATTAATGATAATCAGCCGATGCCCAGAAATTGGACACTCCGACCTCTTTCCTGGTATCCGGCGTTTTAAATGAAAGGAGAATTTATAATGATTAGCAAAGAGAAAAAGCAGGAAATTATTAAGAACTTTGGCAGAACACCTGAGGATACCGGTTCACCGGAGGTTCAGATCGCTCTTCTGTCAGAGAGAATTAATGAGCTGACAGAGCATCTTAAGATCAATAAGAAGGATCATCATTCCAGAAGAGGCCTTCTTAAGATGGTTGGACAGAGAAGAGGCTTACTTGAATACCTGAAGAAAACCAATATCGAAGAATACCGTAATCTTATTGAGCGTTTAGGCTTAAGAAAGTAATCAGAGGTTGATTTGATTGTAAGGCTGTCCCATTATATAGCCGTTTGTGCTAATATTGGGATGGCCTTTGTGTTTATAATAGAAGAAAGGCGCTGATGGGGGAAGGATATGAATTTGATCAAGAATATGCTGAAGGACAAGGCTTTTTTATCGAAAACCGTTGCCATTACCATTCCGATAGCAGTACAAAATCTCTTGAATAACGTGTTGAATCTGGTGGATACTCTGATGATCGGACGGCTGGGAGAAACAACGGTGGCGGCAGTCGGACTGGCCAACAGGGTTTTCTTTGTGTTTTCCTTATTGATGTTTGGTATCGGCAGCGGTTCCAGTATTTTGGCCGCTCAATATTATGGTAAACGGGAGCTGCTTAATATCAAGAGGGTGTTGAGAGTGTCCCTGATCATCGGGGTGAGTGCCTCTTTTCTTTTTGTTATTCCGGGGCTTTTGTTTCCTAAGCTGGTAATGCGTATCTTTACTCCGTCGGAAGAGACCATGGCAATAGGAGCCGCTTATCTGGTTTTTATTGCTCTAAGCTATCCCCTTACAGCTGTCACCAACTGCTATGTTGCGGTTCTGCGCAGTATGAATTATGTTAAGCTTCCGGTGGTGATTACCTCGATATCCATCATTGTCAATATTGTATTTAATTATGGTTTAATCTTTGGTAAATTGGGTATGCCCCAGCTGGGGGTCGCTGGTGCGGCAATTGCCACCCTGCTGGCCAGAGCAGTAGAGGCCAGTGCAATGCTCCTTGCGGTATACATGCATAAGGCCGGAGACGGCGGAGTAGGAGATTTTGTACACATAAAGTATATCAAAGCTACGGAGAAGGGTATCGCATTTCTTCACCGGGCGTTTGTAATGAAATACTTAGGAACGGCATTGCCGGTTATTGCAAATGAATTTATGTGGGGACTGGGGGTCACCATGTATTCCCTGGTCTATGGCAGAATGGGAGATGCGGCAACAGCAGCAATTACGATTACCGGTTCGGTGGAGCAGGTTGCACTGGTATTGTTTTTCGGAATCTGCAGTGCGGCAGCTGTAATCCTCGGCAATGAAATGGGAGCGGATCGGCTGAAGGAGGCAGAGGAGCATGCAAAATATTATATTCTACTGCTCTTTGGCCTGACTTTGATTGGCGCGGCCATAACCATGCTGGTGAAGGAACCGGTTATCAGGATATTTGAAATGTCCGACATGGTAAATTATTATATCCGTCTATGCCTTACGGTCTTTGCCCTGTATATGCCTGTCCGAATGGTTAATTGCCTGCTTATTGTTGCGATTCTGCGGAGCGGCGGAGATACCAGGGCGGCCTTGATTCTGGATGTTACCAGCGTATGGTTCATTGGAATTCCCATGGCGGTGTTAGGAGGATTGGTGTTAAAGCTGCCGATCCATGTGGTATATGCCATGATTATGGCAGAGGAGATCTATAAATTTATCTTTGGGGTTATGCGCTACCGTAAGAAAAAATGGCTCAGGAATATTGTTGCCGATACAGGCGAAGCATAGAAAATTCCATGCCACATTTCATTTTCATGTTGATTATGAAAATAAATGTGGCACATTGGATATAATAGTGGTATAATTATGAAATTAGAGTGGCAGGAGGACATCCCGAGACTTCTGAAAAGATCATCGAGCGCCGCATCGGTGGAATTTTCAGTTGTTTCGGCACCTCCGGCTCTGAGTATTATGAATAAGGAGCAGTTCAAAACAGAGCTGTTTCTGAGAAAAGGAGATCAAAATATGTACAAAAGTTATTCAATGGATCTGGCCGGCAGAACTCTTACCGTAGAGATCGGAAGAGTAGCGGCACAGGCAAATGGTGCAGCTTTAATGCATTACGGCGATACGGTGGTATTATCCACTGCTACCGCATCCAGCAAGCCCAGAGAGGGAATCGATTTCTTTCCCCTGAGTGTGGAATATGAAGAAAAATTATATGCGGTAGGCAAGATTCCCGGAGGCTTCATCAAAAGAGAAGGCAAGCCCTCCGAGAATTCAATTCTCACCTCCCGTGTCATTGACCGTCCCATGAGACCGCTGTTCCCCAAGGATTACCGGAATGATGTAACCCTGAACAACCTGGTGCTTTGTGTTGATCAGGACTGTTCCCCGGAGGTAACAGCTATGCTGGGGTCTGCAATTGCCACCTGCATCTCTGACATTCCCTTTGACGGACCCACCGCCTCAACCATGGTTGGAATGGTGGACGGACAGCTGGTATTCAATCCTACCTCTACCCAGAGAGAGCAGTCAACCCTGTCTCTTACGGTGGCTTCTACCAAGGAAAAGGTAATTATGATTGAAGCGGGGGCGGATGAGCTTCCGGAGGATAAGATGATCGAAGCGATCTTCGCGGCTCATGAACTGAATCAGAAGATCATCGAATTTATTGAACAGATTGTTGCCGAGACAGGTAAGGCAAAGCATGATTATATCGTGTGCGATACTCCCGAGGATCTGTATGGAGATATGGTAAGCTTTATCACACCGGAGGCCATGGAAGTTGCCGTATTTACCGATGAGAAGCAGGTAAGGGAAGCAAACATCCGGGAGATTACAGACCGTCTGGCTGCCAGATATGAAGAGACCCATCCGGAATGGCTTCCGCTGTTGGGAGAAGCCATTTATAAATTCGAGAAAAAGACGGTGCGCAAGATGATCTTAAAGGATCAGAAGCGTCCTGACGGCAGAAAGGTGACCGAGATCAGAAAATTGGCCGCCGAGATTGATGTATTGCCCAGAACCCACGGTTCCGGTATGTTTACCCGCGGTCAGACTCAGGTGCTTACCATTACTACCCTGGGCGCGCTGGCAGAGACCCAGAGACTGGACGGAATTGACGAGAATGAGACCGGCAAGCGTTATATGCACCACTATAATTTCCCGTCCTACTCCGTAGGCGAGACAAGGCCCTCCAGAGGTCCGGGCAGAAGAGAGATCGGCCATGGCGCACTGGCAGAACGTGCTTTAATTCCGGTTCTTCCCAGCGAAGAGGAGTTCCCTTATGCAATCCGTACGGTTTCAGAGGTGCTGGAGTCAAACGGCTCTACTTCCCAGGGAAGTATCTGTGCTTCCACCCTGTCACTGATGGCGGCGGGTGTTCCGATTAAAGCTCCCGTAGCAGGTATCTCAGTCGGTCTTGTAACCGGAGACACAGATGATGATTATATTATTTTAACAGATATCCAGGGCCTTGAAGATTTCTTCGGGGATATGGACTTCAAGGTTGCGGGAACCCATAAGGGAATTACCGCAATCCAGATGGATATTAAGATTCATGGTCTGACCAGAGAGATTATTGAAAAAGCAATCTACAGAACCAAGGAAGCAAGAACCTATATCCTGGATGAAGTTATGACTCCTGTAATTGCGGAGCCGAGATCCGAGGTTGGCCCTTACTCTCCGAAGATTGTTCAGATTAAGATTGATCCTTCCAAGATCGGTGAGGTTGTCGGTCAGAGAGGCAAGACCATTAATGCCATTATCGACCAGACCGGAGTGAAGATTGATATTACCGATGACGGTGCCGTATCGATTTGCGGCCTGGATAAGGAAAGCATCCAGAAGGCGGTGGATATTGTTAAGATGATTGTTACCGAGTTTGAAGAGGGTCAGCAGTATACCGGTAAGGTAATCAGCATTAAGGACTTCGGTGCTTTCATCGAATTTGCCCCCGGCAAGGAAGGGATGGTTCATATCTCCAAGATTGCAAAGCATAGAGTGGAGCATGTGGAGGATGTACTGACACTGGGTGATATTGTTAAGGTGGTATGCCTTGGCCAGGACAAGATGGGCCGAATCAGCTTCAGCATCAAGGATGCGAAATAAGGTTTCACAATAAGATATCTCCGGGAAGAGAGCGGACAGGATCCTCCGCGCTTTCTTCCCGGAGTTTTTAATCATACCTTAACTTGACATCCGGTGGGATAGCAGTTATCATTGGTCTTGTGAATTTATTACAGGAATGGTAACTGTTGAGATAATTCACAAATAATTATATGCAGAAAGGAAAGAAAGGAATTATGAAAAAACGATTATTATCTTTACTGCTGGTTCTTATGCTGTGTATCAGCATGCTGCCTGTCGGTCGGGCATCAGCAGCAACCGGTAACGAGCTGCAAAGCTTTAATGCAGGACAGAACTTCAGCGATTGGGCATTTATGGATCTGGTGACTGGAGATACCTACGGTTTGTATCCTTTGAGCTGGTATGAGGGGGACATGACCCGGGCAATCACAACTGCCGATATGAAATGGCTGTTGGCAGGATTCCGCTGTAAGCTGCTGGAAATGGACGGCATACAGAAAGCCGGATATGTTTCCTTTAAAATGCCTGAAAAAAAGACAGTGGAAGAGGTTATTGGCTATTTGTATGATACCGCCAGAGACTTTACCTTTGCCAAGGAGCTGCCCTGGGGGGATACCAATGCTGTGTCTTATGCGCAGGAGAATGGAATCTACACCGGCAAAAACGGTGAGCTTGGGCTGAAGGATATCTGTTCCTATGAGCAGGCCTGTGTCTTAGCGGCAAGACTGGTGGCGGATATCTATGACAAGCTGGATGCCAGCAGCAAGGGTTTTCTCTGGGAGACAAAGGCCAATGGCAATACGGTATACATGCTGGGTTCCATTCATATGGCTGACACGAAGATCTATCCCTTCAGCGGCAAGATATGGGACGCTTACCAGAGTGCGGATGTCTTGGGCGTAGAGCTTAATGCCTTTGATACGACGGGCGCCATGGATCTGATCAATATGGCGGTCTATACCGATGGAACCACTTTGAAGGATCATGTTTCAAAGGAGACCTATGACAAGGTGGTCGAATTTGCACAGATCTTTGGTGTTGGCGAAGAGCAGATCTCCTTGATGAAGCCCTGGTATATTTACATATCCTTTTCTTCTCTGGCAGTTACAGGCACCGGATCAGTGGAGGAAGCATCTCAGGGAGCTTCTCTGGGAATTGATATGACCTTTATGACCAATGCTCTTCTCACCGGGAAGCCCATTATGGAACTGGAAGGCTATAAGGGTCAGGCCGGTATGCTGGACAGCTTTTCCGACGAATTAGAGGAATACCTTCTTAACGATACCATTGATTCGGTTCTCGAGGTAATGGAGGGCACCAATAAGACCTCCGCCGCACAGGGTCTGAATCTCATGCTGGATTTGTGGCGCAAGGGTGATGCCGAGAGCTTTAAGCAGTTTACCACCTTTGAATATGAGACACAGGATGTTGTGGATGACAAAATGACCGATACAGAGCGGAAGCTTATCCAGGAATACTATGATAAGCTGTTTACAGAGCGTAATAAGACGATGGCAGAGTATATCGAGGAACTGTTGAAGGCGGACGGAAACAAGACCTATTTTGTTATTGTAGGAAGCGGACATTACTTAAGTGATGACAGCATTCTTGATATCCTGGACAGCAAGGGGTATACTATTACACAGATTAAATAGTAACAGATTCTTCTGGCCATGATATGGGAGGATGCCGCGGATCATACCACAAAAGAAGTTTTGATGGGAAGGTCCGTGACATCCTCTGTTTTAAAAAATAGAATTAGAGAAGGATGGAACCCGATATGACCAATATTCATCAATTATCCAACAGAATTACTGTAGTAACGGAAGTTCTGCCCTATCTGAAGAGTGCGGCCTTCGGCGTCTGGATTAAAGCGGGTTCAGCCAATGAAGCGGAAAGCAATAATGGGATAGCCCATATGATAGAACATATGCTGTTTAAGGGAACCCGGAGCCGCAATGCGAAGCAGATCGCCGATGAGATGGCCAGAATCGGCGGAAATATGAATGCATTTACCAGCAAGGAATGTACCTGTTATTACGCGGCTACCTTAAGCGAGCACCTTCCCATTGCAATTGATATTCTTGCGGATATGCTCACAAATTCTCTGATTGATGAGAAGGCTCTGAAGAAGGAAAAGGGTGTTATTATCGAAGAAATTGATATGTATGACGATTCTCCCGAGGATCTGGCGCATGAGCTGCTGCAGCAGAGGATCTGGAAGGATCACCCTCTGGGATATATGATCTCCGGCACGAAGAAGGTTGTCAGGAGAGTGACAAGAGAACAGATACTGGATTTTATGGAGCAATACTATGTGGGTGAGAATATCATCATATCCGTAGCCGGTTCTTTTGAAGAGGCATCTGTGCTGGAGCTGCTGAAGGACAAATTTGGAGGAATCAAGGCGGCGAGCGGCGCAAAGAAGAAGGAAGAGGAAGTGCCGGAATACCACCGTGTACGCTGCAAGCGGCATAAGGATATCGAGCAGCTTCATTACAATATTGCCTTTCCGTGTATTTCCTATCTTTCAGAGGAGCGGTATGAACTTTCCGTGCTGAATTCCATCCTGGGCGGAAGTGTGAGCTCCAGACTGTTCCAAAGAATCCGGGAAAACAGCGGGCTTACCTATTCCATTTACTCCTATGGAAGCTCTTACCGGAAGACAGGATTATTTCATATCTATGCAGCTATGAATCCCTCCCAGGCCCCTGCCGTTGCGAAGAAGATTCAGCAGATTATCGCCGATATCAGAAAAAAGGGAGTAACCTCCCAGGAATTGTCCATGACGAAGGAGCAGCTTAAAACAGAGCTGATACTGGGAAATGAAAGTGCCAAGAGCAGAATGAATGCCAATGGCAAATCCATGCTTAACCACGGACGGCTGATCCCCATTGAGGAACTGATAGCAGGGGTGAACCAGGTGAGCCTGGAAGGCGTGAAGGAATTTGCCAGCCGTTATCTGGATATGGAGCAAACCTCCGTCTCCCTGGTGGGCAACCTGCAGGATGGATCAAAGCTGTCGGAGCTATTATAATATCTGTTGAGTGGGCGGCAGCGGTTTCATATATTTGCGATCAGTGATGAATGGTGCCTTGACATTCCGCCAGAGGGTGTTATAATATAGGTTATAAGAACAATGGTATCTGTATTGTATACCATGATTACAGGAACACGCTCTTGTTCCTGTAATATAGGTTACAAGAACATATTTTGTTCGTGGAATAGAATCCAGCGAATTTAAAACGTTGACGAGAAGAGTACTGTGCGGAATAATTCAGAGAGAGGTATTTTTGGTGTAAGTACCTTATTAGGAAGCATGGGAAGACTACCTCCGAGTGACCCCAATCCGGTCCGGTGATTCCGTTATCATCTTAATGAAGTGGGTGTGATACACCAATAAGGGTGGAACCGCGACGTAGACCATACGCTCGTCCCTTTCGATAAGCAGAACTGCAGATCGAAAGAGAGGGGTTTTTTTATTGCTTAGGCTGGTGCTAATAATAGAAAGGGGAATTTGAAATGAAGATAACATTAAAGGACGGCTCTTATAAAGAGTATGACAAAGCAATGACAGTGTATGATATTGCGGCAGATATCAGCGAAGGACTGGCAAGAATGGCATGTGCCGGTGAGGTGGACGGTAAGGCGGCAGATCTTCGGACCCTGGTGGACCGGGACTGTACCCTGAATATCCTGACCTTTCATGATGATGCGGGAAAGGCGGCTTACCGCCATACGACATCCCATGTTCTGGCTCAGGCTGTCAAGAGATTGTATCCGGAAGCGAAGCTGGCTATTGGCCCTTCCATTGATACCGGTTTTTATTATGATTTTGATATTGCTCCCTTTGACCGTGCAGCTTTGGATGCGTTAGAGGCAGAGATGAAGAAGATTATCAAGGAGGGAGCGGATCTGGTTCGCTTTACCCTTCCCCGGGCTGAGGCCATTGCATTGATGGAGGAACGCCAGGAGCCCTATAAGGTGGAGTTGATTCAGGATCTGCCGGAGGACGCCGAGATTTCCTTCTATCAGCAGGGAGACTTTGTGGATCTGTGCGCAGGACCTCATCTCATGAGCACGAAGGGAATTAAGGCATTTAAGCTGATCTCTTCCTCCGGTGCGTATTGGAGAGGCTCAGAGAAGAATAAGATGCTGACCAGGGTATATGGTACGGCGTATACGAAGAATGCGGAGCTGGAGGAATATCTGGTTCATTTGGAGGACATTAAGAAGAGGGATCATAACAAGCTGGGCCGTGAAATGGAGCTATTCACTACGGTGGATGTCATCGGCCAGGGACTGCCTCTGCTGATGCCCAAGGGAACCAAGATCATCCAGACCTTGCAGCGTTGGATTGAGGATGAAGAGGAACGCAGGGGTTATGTGAGAACCAAAACTCCTCTCATGGCAAAGAGTGATTTGTATAAGATTTCAGGACACTGGGATCATTACAAGGAAGGTATGTTTGTTCTCGGAGATGAGAAGGTGGATAAGGAAGTCTTCGCCCTTCGTCCTATGACCTGCCCCTTCCAGTATTATGTATATAAGGCGAGTCAGAAGTCCTACCGGGATCTTCCTCTGCGCTACGGCGAGACCTCTACCTTGTTCCGTAATGAGGATTCCGGAGAGATGCACGGTCTGACCCGGGTTCGGCAGTTCACTATTTCCGAGGGACATCTGATTGTCCGCCCGGATCAGATGGATGCGGAGTTCAAGGGCTGTCTGGATCTGGCCAGGTACTGTCTGACTACTCTGGGTGTGGAGAAGGATGTAACCTACCGGCTCTCCAAATGGGACCCTAACAATAAGGAGAAGTATATCGGAACGGAAGAGGTATGGGAGGAGACTCAGGGCAGAATCCGCAAGGTGCTGACCGAGCTTGAGATCCCCTTCACGGAAGCAGACGGCGAAGCTGCTTTCTACGGCCCCAAGGTGGATATCCAGGCTAAGAATGTATACGGTAAGGAAGATACTATGATCACCATCCAGTGGGATGCCATGATCGCGGAGCAGTTTGATATGTATTATGTGGATCAGAACGGAGAGAAGGTTCGTCCCTATATTATTCATAGAACCAGCATGGGCTGCTATGAAAGAACTCTTGCCTGGCTGATTGAGAAATATGCAGGTCTCTTCCCCACCTGGTTATGCCCGGAGCAGGTAAGAGTGTTGCCTATCTCTGAGAAATACCATGAGTATGCGAGAAAGGTACAGGAAGAGCTGCAGAAGAACAGCGTGCTGGCAACGGTGGATGAGAGGGCGGAGAAGATCGGTTATAAGATCAGGGAGGCCCGCCTGGACCGTATTCCTTACATGCTGGTAGTCGGGCAGAAGGAGGAAGAAGAGGGAGTTGTATCCGTAAGAAGCCGTTTCCTCGGAGATGAGGGACAGAAGCCCTTAGCCGCCTTTGTAGATGATATCTGCAGGGAAATCAGGACGAAGGAAATCCGTAAGATCGAGGTTACTGAAAATAATTAATCCATGGTGAGGCACTTATATTTTCGGAGGTAATTAAAATGAGGATGGAATTGAATTATAATGATTTGTGCGATGAAATCACAGAAAAGCTTCAATCAGAAGATAATATCATTCTTGCTACTTCTGCTAATAATAAGGTGACAGCAAGGGCAATGGCCCATATTAATGATGGCCTGACGATTCTCTTTGCGACAAGCAGAAACAGTGAAAAAGTGGAGCAGATGAGGCGGAATCCCAATGTGGCACTGGCATTCGGGAATTTGAAAATCGAGGCCATCGCGGAGCTCTTCGGCCATCCGAAGAGACATTCCTACTTCATCAATGAATATCCGAAAAAGTTTCCTCATCTGGGAGAAATATATCCGGAGAAACCGGAGGATATCCTGATCATTGCAAGACCAACAAAAATTTCACTTTTTAAGTACCTGGGCAAGCCCTGTGAGGATGTGCTGGAAACCGGGAGCAAACGGGCCTACCGCATTGAGCTTGAATAGTAGACTGAGCTTCAGAAATGCTGAAAATAAGCTGTTTCTGGAGCTTCTTTCTTGCCCGTGACAGGGGGTTAAATAATGATGTAAAAGTAACATGCGAATTCACTTGCAAATCATGCGCCCTGCCGGGCAGGCGTCCAGCAGGGCGCATGATTTATTTTAGAGAACAACACCTTTTTGTAGTATGATATTGGCATAAAGGGCAGCTTCTCCAGTAGCGATGACAGCATATGCTTTTTTCGCTTCTTCATAGAAAGCAAAGCGCTCCACATGCCGGATACCATGCTTCTTCTGAGGGTCATATTTTTGAACCAGCTGTGTGTATTGCTCCCAGATGGGGGTCTCCACCTTATCCCCGGGAACTACCTCCATCAAAGATACGGGCTCCTTTACATAGGGGTCCAGAGGCAGGAGATAGAGGATGGCCTCCAGAAGCTCGGGAATATTGTGGCCGTCAGCACGTATTACGATGGAATCCTTGCCGATGCTTTCCGAAGGGAAGTTCCCGTCAGCAAGGACTATGGTGTCCCCATGACCCATTTCACACAGAACCTTCAGCAATTCAGGAGATAAAATTTTAGGAATGTGATTTAAAATTTGAAACACCTCTTTTCTTGATAATCTATTGATGTTCCCTTTGTCATTGCCGTCCTGATTTCCCTGCAGATATTATCCACAAAGGAGACGGTTTGTGATTACCGGAACAGGGGACCGTATGTCTGGCAGGCTCTGTAATCCTGTCCCTCTTTGTCCATTCCGAATGCATTCCAGGCGGAGGGGCGGAAGATCTTTTCCTCGGGAACATTATGCATGCTTACAGGAATTCGCAGCATGGAACAGAGGGTGATCAGGTCCGCGCCGATATGGCCGTAGGAAATGGCTCCGTGGTTGGCACCCCAGTTGTTCATTACCTCATAAGCGGTTTTAAAAGCGCCTTCTCCGGTGGTTCTGGGAGCAAACCAGGTACAGGGCCAGGTATAGTCCGTGCGTTTCCAAAGAATATCTGTTACCTCATCCGGTAAGGCGACGGTCCAGCCTTCTGCGATCTGAAGGCAGGGGCCGAGTCCCTTCACCAGATTCAGACGGATCATGGTTACCGGCATCTCCGTTCTGGTCACGAAGCGGGAGGAAAAGCCGCCGCCGCGGAAATACCCATTGTCTGCCGCGTTCCAGGTGACTGCATTGAGAATTGTATCCTGGTCTTCAGGGGTAACTTCCCACCATTTTTTTATAACGCCTTGACCGTTCTCATCCTTGACCTCACCGCAGGCATCCAGACAGGCGGCCCCGGAATTGATTAAATGGATAAATCCGTTGGAAGCCTTAGCTTTTCCTTCGATATCGTAGCCTGTGGCGGATTTTACCGCATCGGGGCTCCAATAGGTGCGGACATCGGCGAAGATCTGGGCACGGTTGGTCAGCAGCTTCATGAACAACATACCGATGCCGTTTAATACATCGTTCTCCGTTGCCAGGGTATAGGGTTCTCTGGCCCCCTCCCAGTCAAAGGAGGTGTTCAGCAGGGCTTCGGCAAAATCACAGTTGGGATAGAAATCCGTCCACTGACGCTGCCCCTGGAAGCCGGCGGCAATGGCATTGTGTCCGGCTGCTTCTTCCTCTCTGCCGGCGGGAAGATTAGGATTTCCGTTCATCAGGTCTTTGATGATTACCATCATCTTGACGACAAATTCCCAGTCGCTATCCTTTTGCTCCCTGGATTTCTGCAGAACATCCGGGTTCTTATCAAAGCCTTCCTTACATTTTGCCTTTGTCCAGGCAAGGGCTTTCTGATATTCCTCTTCATTGTAGATTCCCTCGGTCATTCTCCGGATAATCTCTACTTCATCGATGGATTCCACACGCATTCCCAGATACTCCTCGATAAAGGCGGGATCAATGATGGAGCCGCCGATTCCCATACAGATGGAGCCGATCTGGAGATAGGATTTTCCACGCATGGTTGCGGCAGCAACAGCGGCACGGCCGAAGCGCAGAAGCTTTTCCCGGACATCCTCAGGAATGGAGGTATCCGTTGCATCCTGAACATCCTTTCCGTAGATGCCGAAGGCAGGAAGACCCTTCTGTGTGTAAGTAGCAAGAACCGAGGCAAGATATACGGCTCCGGGACGCTCTGTGCCGTTAAAGCCCCATACGCCCTTGATTGTCATAGGGTCCATATCCATGGTCTCTGCTCCGTAGCACCAGCAGGGAGTGACGGTGAGGGTGATATCCACCCCTTCCTTCTTAAATTTTGCGGCGCAGGCGGCGCTTTCCGCTACCCGTCCGATGGTTGTATCCGCAATAACAACACGAACCGGCTCTCCGTTGGAATAGCAGATATTCTCGCGGAATAAATCTGCGGCGGCGCGGGCCATGTCCATGGTTTGCTGTTCCAGGGATTCCCGGACCTTCAGAACCCCTCTTCGCCCATCGATGGTGGGGCGGATCCCGATTACGGGATAATCACCGATTAATCTGTTTTTTGCCATAGCAATGACCTCCTTTTTACTGTTATATATTTATAAGTAAAATCAATTATAGCATTGTGTTCCTGGGTTTTCTTGTGTTATAATTACTTATAATATAAAAATATTCACTTTTGGGGTGTAGGATGAAGTATTTGGATTTCAAGGAAAGACGACAGCAGGGAACCTATGAGTTTCCTCTGGCATTTTATCGTATGGACCCCGACAGCCGCCGCTATCAGATGACCTGTCACTGGCATCCGGAGTATGAAATAATTCGGATAATTGAAGGAAGCTTTCGGTTAACATTGGACGGTGAGCTGTATCTGGCGGGAGAGGGGGATATTTTATTTGTCCATGCAGGGGTGCTGCATGGGGGAATCCCTGATCATTGCATCTATGAATGCGTCGTATTTGACCCCAAGCTGCTGCTGGGCGGGAACCATATCTGCAACAAATGGCTGCAGCGGTTAATCGGGAATGAAATCCGTCTTCCCGTACTTTTATCCGGAATTGATGAGGGAATTGACCGGATGGCAAAGGAGCTGTTCTCCCTTCTTCACAGCCGGAGCAGGGGCTACGAATTCATGGCGCAGGGGGTGTTGTATCAAGTGATGGGCCTGTTGTACAGCCTGGAGCAATATAGCGGGTATGACAGGAAAAATCCTGCCTCGCAAAAATACATAGAACGGCTGAAGGATGTCATAACCTACATGGAGAAGCATTATACAGAGGTGATTACACTGGAAGCCCTGGCGGAGATCGCGGATCTGAATCCCAGGTATTTTTGCCGTTTTTTTAAAAAGCTTACGGACCGGACTCCTATCGAATATTTGAATTATTATCGGATTGAATGTGCCTGCCGCCGGCTCTTGGACGGGGATGCCTCTGTCACGGAGATTGCTTATGACTGCGGCTTCAATGATTCCAGCTATTTTATTAAGGTGTTCCATGATGCCAGGGGCATGACTCCCAGGCAATACAGGGATCACAATCTGTCCGTGGATGCCGCGGCAGTATTGACGGGGGGCTAAGGTAGCTCTTGACAAAATGCTTTCGGACGGGATATGATTACATGTAACGTTCTTTGAATAAAAATACATATTTGGAATAGAAAGGGATAAGCTTATGAGCAATTACCATATTGAAACGAAATGCATCCAGGCAGGATATCAGCCGAAGAACGGAGAGCCCAGGGTATTGCCGATTTATCAGAGCACTACTTATAAATATGATTCCAGTGAACATGTAGGCAAGCTGTTTGATTTGACGGAAGAAGGCTTCTTCTACACCAGGCTGGCTAACCCCACGGTGGACTGCGTGGAGCGTAAGATTGCGGATCTGGAGGGCGGAATCGGAGCTATGTGCACCTCCTCCGGACAGGCCGCCAGTCTGATTGCGGTGCTTAATATCTGCAGCAGCGGCGACCATATGATTTCCGCCAGTACAATTTACGGAGGAACTACCAATCTGTTTGCAGTTACCCTTAAGAGAATGGGCATCGAGGTTACCTTTATCGATCCGGACGCACCTGTGGAAGAGCTACAGAAGGAAGTGAGGGAGAATACCAAGCTGGTATTTGCCGAGACCATTGCCAATCCGGCCCTGGTGGTCGCCGATATCGGGAAGCTGGCGGACTTTGCCCACAGCAACGGTGTTCCGCTGTTTATCGACAATACCTTTGCCACACCCATCAATTGCAGACCTATCGAATTCGGAGCAGATATCGTACTGCATTCCACATCAAAATACATGGACGGACATGCGGTTGCGCTGGGAGGGGTAATTGTGGACAGCGGTAATTTTAATTGGGATAACGGCAAGTTCCCCGGATTGTCCACCCCGGATGCTTCCTATCACGGCATGGTCTATACCAGGGACTGCGGCAGAGCGGCCTTTATTACCAAGGCAAGAGTACAGCTGATGCGGGATTTGGGTTCGGCGCCGGCGCCGAACAATGCATTTTTGTTAAACCTGGGCCTTGAAACCCTGCATCTTAGAATGGAACGCCATTGCAGCAACGCCTTGGCGGTTGCCAAATACCTGGAGGGACATGACAGAATTGCCTGGGTGAACTATCCCGGACTCCAGGGGAACCGGTATTATGAGCTTGCCGGCAAGTACCTTCCCAAGGGTTCCTGCGGCGTAATTTCCTACGGAATTAAGGGGGGAAGAGAGGCGGCAATAAAGTTTATGGACAGCCTTAAGCTGGCCGCCATTGTAGTTCATGTGGCGGATAACAGGACCAGTGTTCTGCATCCTGCCAGCACCACCCACCGCCAGCTCACGGATCAGCAGCTGGAGGATGCGGGGATCACACCGGATTTAATCCGGATGTCCATAGGAATTGAGAATATTGAGGATATCATTGCAGATATCGAACAGGCTTTAGCACAGCTATAAGAGATGCACCTTACACTATAATTAAGAAGACACATGAAGCTTTTCTCTGACCGGTACCAGCATTTATATGCACCCCTGATCTAAGAAACTGGTCATGTGTCTTTTCTATTTTAGCTTTAAGGAAGAAATATAGGGAGAACGAATGAGAAGCGTTAAGACAAAGGGAATTGTATTTTCATTGATTGTGATTCTGATTTCAGTTTCTGCAATGGGAATCAGCGGATACCTGCGTATTAAGGAAATACTGGTCACAGAAGTGAATACGTCAATGGAACGGGTTGCGATAGAATCAGCCTCACATCTATCCTATTACTTAAATCAGTTTGTCACACCGCTGGTCACCATATCAAAGGATGAGAAGGTGGCCTCGATGGATTGGGCTGCCCAGAAGGAGATATTAAGCAGCCAGATTACAGGAAACTATCTGAATATTGCCGTGGTAGACCGGAATGGGATCACCCATTACCTGGATGAGACCGTGCTGGATCTCAGTGACAGGGATTACATCCGGAGTGCTTTGGCCGGGAAGCTTACCTTCTCAGAGGTTATCATCAGCCGTAAAGTCCAGGAATCAGTGGTTATGGTCGCCACGCCCATTTACCGGGGGGATGTCATACAGGGAGCATTGATCGCAAGGATGGATGCGGATTTTTTATCGGATTTTGCTTCCAGCAGAAGCTATGATGAGAATGGCAGGGCGTATATCATCAGTGAAGCAGGCTCCTTCCTTTCCCGTTCTGCGACGGAAAGGAAAGAGGGAGAATACAATCTCTTTCAGCTTGCTGCAATGGATCCGGAATATGAATCCCTGGCAGCCTTTGTACAGGCTTCCACAGCAGAGAGCGGATATGGAGAGTACCGCTTTGAGGGCCGGGATATCTTAACGGGCTATGCAAGTATCGATCAGACCAGCTGGAAGATTTACATCGGTACCAATAAAGAGGAAGCCTTAGGCTATCTGGTCAGCCTGCGCAGGATGTTTCTTGTAGTGATGGGCATTACCCTGGTGATAAGTTCTCTGACGGCTTACATATTCGTCAGCCGCTTTTCAAGGCCGATTGTGGAGATGGAACGCCTCTTCGCCAAAGGAGCCAAGGGAGATCTTACCATACGATTTACCAGGGCATCCAAGGATGAGATCGGGCGGCTGGGAATCAGCTTCAACCGGATGATGGATAAGATTAAGTCCCTGACCCAGTACGACCCGCTGACCACTCTGTTAAACCAGTATGTATTAGAGCAGGATGTGGCATTCCTGAAACAGAAGAAGGACGGGCCCGGCTTCTCCCTGATTATGGTGGCTATTGATAAATTCAGCAATGTGAATGAGACCTATGGCTATGCGGTGGGCGATATTGTGCTCTGTGAGGTTGCCCGGCGTATTTTATGCTGTCTAAATGAGAATTATAGAATCTACCGCTATAAGGGGGATGAATTTGTTGTACTGGCTTATGGAGAGGTTGGGGAAGAGGAACTGGAGGAGCTGGCCCAGAGTATTCTTGCGGCCCTCAGTGAAAGCTATCTCATTGATACCAGGGCCATCAATATACGCTTCAGTATCGGACTTTATCTCTGGAATGAGGACTCCGGGGCGGAGGAACCGCTGAAGGCGCTCACCCACGCCAAGAATTATGCCAGAATGCAGGGAAGCAATCTGATACAAAAATATGATATGGAGATATACAAGAAGCTTATGGGCACAACTCTGCTCCAGGCGGAGATTGTCCAAGGCTTAAGGGATAACCAGTTCTATCTGGTATTCCAGCCTCTGTTCTATCTGGAGAATGGGAGGCTGGCGGAGGTGGAAGCTCTGATCCGCTGGCTGCATCCGGAACAGGGACTGCTGTATCCTGACCGGTTTATTGAGGTCGCGGAGCAGACCGGCAGCATTACGGATATCGATTACTGGGTAATTGAGAATGCCTGCAGGCATCTTCAGAACTGGCGGGAAAGCTATTCCGTACCGGTTCTGCTTTCCATTAATGTTTCCACCAGAACCTTTGAGATGAAGCGGTTTCTGGAGGATCTGTCCGATATGGTACAGAAATACGATGTGGATCCTTCCTGGCTGCAGATTGAGCTGACGGAGCGGCTCCTGATTAAGAATATGGAGGAGAGTATCAGACGGCTGGCGAAGCTGCGGGAGATGGGCTTCCGGATTGCCATTGATGATTTTGGAATAGGGTATTCCTCCCTCAGCTATATTGTGCGCCTGCCCATTGACTGTATTAAGATTGACCGGTCCTTTGTCCAGAATATTGGCTGCAGCAAGGAGGCGAAGACCATTGTTTCTACCATTATCGGTCTGTGCAAGGATCTGGGGCTGAATGTCATTGCAGAGGGAATTGAAGAGCATTCCGAGCTGGAATATCTGAAAACCAGCCAGTGTGATATTGGCCAGGGATACTATTTTTCCAGGCCTGTCGGGGTTGAGGTGCTTGAGAAAAAGTATCTGAAGCCGGAGCATGGGGCCAAGGGTTAGATCTTTCGTAAGTGATTGACATTTTAATGAAATATGTTATAATCACCTTATATTAATTTAAGGAGAGGTGTTTTATGTCGGTATTATCTGTTATGGTGAGAGTCAACTAAATACAGTTGCAGAAGGCAGCATCAATAAGGGGATATCCCCCTTGGTTTTGTTGTCCTTTTGAAAGACACTACCTAACAGATTGCCCGATCCCTTTCTCGATGAATGAGGCGTGACAAAGGAGTACTTGTCGCGCTGTTTTTCATATATTGAGGTTTTTGCCCGCAGGAGCATTCTGCACTTTTTTAAGTGTGGTGTGTCTTTTGCGGGCTATTTTTATGCTATTTTTTATTAATGAGAGGAGATTCTAAGTTGAATCATATTATCAGAACAAAGCAATTAACGAAAGAATATAAGAGATTTGAAAAGGAAGCAGGCTTGAAAGGCAGTGTGAAAAGCCTTTTCAATCGTAAATTTGTCAGTAAATACGCCGTATCGAATTTTGACCTTACTGTTGAACCGGGTGAATTTGTCGGATTAATCGGCCCCAACGGGGCAGGGAAGACCACCCTTGTAAAAATGCTGACGGGTATCATAGCACCAAGCTCCGGTGAGATATCGGTACTGGGTTATTACCCCAACAAGCTGGAAAATGCGTTCAAGAAGCAATATGCCGTTGTCATGGGGCAGAAAAGCCAGCTCTTCTTTGAGCTGACTCCGGCGGATACCTTTGGGCTGTTTAAAGAGCTGTATGACGGAGATACCGCAAAGCTTTTTGAGGCATATCAGACGCATAAAAAAGTTACTGTAATTTTTGAAAACGAAACTGTCATTTGCCCTCCCGCCGGTGTGGAAGTAGTGGAACAGGACCCGCATAAAATAGTGCTTTTGGTTCCAAGGGAATTAAACGGCATTCTGCTGTCAGGCATGATGCATGATAATCCTCCGAAGGATATCTCTGTTGAGGAAGAAGACATCGGCAGCGTAGTGGAGCGGATTTATGCCGGGGGAGGGATACACGGATGAAAAAATATATAGATACAGCAAAGATAGTGTTTCGGTCTCAGCTGGTATACCGGTTTGATGTGGCTATGACGGCCCTTGCAACCATTGGACGGATTCTGTTTGCCTTTATTCTATGGAGCACCATATTTGCGGAGCGTGAGACAATAGGTGGTTTTACCTATCAGGAGATGCTTTCTTACTATCTGATCAGTTCCTTTCTTGCTTCCCTGGAAATGTCGGACGGAGTGAGCGGAGAGGTCTCCGGGAGAATCCGGAGCGGTACATTTTCAAAATACATGGTGATACCATCCAACCCCCTATATTATTTTATGGCACAGAATTTTGGGGCAGTTGGATATTATGCCATCTTTTCCGGTATTGCCGCGATGCTGAGCTTGGCTGTGTTTCGCATAACGCCGGGCATTACTTCCGATTGGCCCGTGATCCTGTGTGCTATGGCAATGATACCCCTTGGCTTGATTTTCATGGTAGTATACCAGTTTTTCATCGGAATTCTTGCCTTTAAGTTTCAGGATACCGGCTTTTTCCTGCATATTCAAGGGGCGCTGCTTTCCTTTGCCACCGGCACCATAGTACCCCTTTCTCTTTTGCCTGAGCCGGTGTTTTGGGCGCTGCGTTTTCTTCCCTTTACCTATGTCAGCTATACTCCGACCATGCTGTTAACGGGAAAACTGGGATTGCAGGAAGGGGTGGCCGGGCTGACGGCGATAATGATCTGGGTTGCGGTCATGGTTTTGCTTGTGCATATCACATACCGCCGCCTTAGAATTAAGTATGACGGGGTGGGAATATGATGAAAAATTTACGTTTTATACGATTGCTGATTAGGTTAAAGCTTTCCCATATGATGGTGTTCCGGTTAAGTTTTTTTGGAGCTTTCCTGGCGGATGGAGTTTTATTTGTTGTACAGCTTTTAACCTTCAATATTATTTACAGCCAGGTTGATACCATCGGCGCCTGGAGCCGCGGACAGATGCTGGTTTTCATCGGGACATTTTCCATGATTAACGGGCTGAACATGCTGATCTATTTTTTTGGAGTGCTGACCATTCCGCAAAAGATACGGGAAGGAGCACTTGACTTATACATTACCAAGCCGGGAAACACGCTTTTACGGCTGACCTTTGAGAATGTCAATCCCGGTTCCGCACCGCTGCTGCTCCTTAGCGGCGGGATCATTGCCTATGGGATTTCTGTTCTGGAGATTGCGGTAACCGTACCGCTTATCTGCGCTTACATTATCCTTCTTTTGCTCATGACCCTTTTGTATTATGATATGGAGCTGATATTACGCACGATCCCTTTTTTTGTTATTTCAGCCAACGCGATTGACCGGCTGGAAGATGAAATGCTGACGCTCAATTTTAAAATACCCGGAGTGCTTTTCAAGGGAATGTTTAAGATTGTATTTTATTTTGTACTTCCCTATGGTGTGATGGCTACGGTACCTACACAGCTGGTCTCGGGAACACTATCTGTTCCCGGACTGATACAGGCATTAAGTGTGGCTGGCGTATTCACGGCATTTGCATTATGGTTCTGGAGGTTGGGACTGAAGCATTACAAGAGTGCAAGCAGTTAGGCAAAGAATGGATGACTATGGTATACATTGTTATTCCCGTATGCTATAATACCGTTAAAAATTAATTGTTCCGCATCGAAAAGGAGGTCAGCCGTATATGCACTATGCCGATTATAAAACCATACTTTCCCCCCATAATAATATGAATCTGTATCGCGGCTGCTCCCATGGCTGTATCTATTGTGACAGCCGAAGCACTTGTTATCAAATTAATCATGATTTTGAAGACATCGAGGTGAAGCGCAGCGCTCCGCAGCTTCTGGAGGAGCAGCTGCGCCGGAAGAGGAAGCCGTCCATGATTGGCACGGGGGCAATGTGTGATCCGTATATCCCTTTGGAAGAAGAGCTGCAGATGACCCGCAGATGCCTCGAGCTGATTGAGCGGTTTGGATTTGGGCTCACAATTTTGACCAAATCCTCCCGGATCCTCCGGGATCTGGATTTATTAAAGGCGATCAATGAAAAGACGAAATGTGTTGTTCAAATGACATTAACTACCTATGACGAGGAGTTATGCCGGAAGCTGGAACCCAATGTATCCTCCACATCAGAGCGCTTCCATGTGCTGGAGGTCATGCGGGAGAACGGGATACCGACGGTTGTATGGCTTAGCCCTATTCTGCCTTTTATTAACGATACGGAGGAAAACCTGCGGGGATTGCTGGATTACTGCATACAGGCCAAGGTCCGGGGGATCGTATGCTTTGGTTTTGGAGTTACTTTAAGGGAGGGCGACAGAGAATATTTCTATGCCCAGCTTGACCGGCTTTTTCCCGGAATGAAACAGAGGTATATCCAGGCCTTTGGAAATGCATATATGTGTGACAGTCCGAAGCATAACCGCTTGATGCGTATTTTCGAAGAAACATGCCGTCAGCACAATATTCTTTGGAAAACGGAGGAGGTTTTCGCTTATTTACAGGAGTTTGAAACAAAATATCAGCAGCTGTCGCTGTTTTAAAATGGGGGATGGAATGAATAGAGAGCCGAAAATTATTGTACTGAGAGGAAATTCCGGGTCCGGTAAAACGACTATTGCTAAAGAACTGCAAAGGCGTTTTTGCCACGGAACAAAACCGAATGCCGGAGAGTTTTTAAATGAGGTGGAGAGATGAGATTATCAGAGAGGTTAAGATCGGTAAATATCTTGTTTTTATTAAAAACAGGCGCAGGCTCGGCAATTGCCATTCTGATCGCCAATGCCTTCGGCTTGCTCTACAGTCCGTCTGCCGGAATTATAACCCTGCTTACGATACAGAATACGAAGAGGGAAACCCTGTCCATTGCCGTAAAGAGAATGGAGGCCTTTGTGCTTGCGGTGCTGTTGTCCTATCTGATCTTTCAAAGCATGGGCTATACACCCTATGCTTTCGGTCTCTTTGTGGCTCTTTTTGCAGCTTTCTGCTTTCTGTTGGGACTGAAGGACGGAATATCCATGAACGCAGTGCTGATGACGCATTTTCTTGTGGAAGGTCATATGGGCCTGAGGCTGATTGTGAATGAAATTGGAATCCTCTTTATTGGCATGGGAATCGGAATCCTTCTTAATTTAATGATGCCCAGGAACATCCATAGAATCCGCAGGGAGCAGATGGGGCTGGAGGAGGAGATGAAGAAGGCTCTAAGAGGAATCGGAGGATTTCTTAAGGGGCAGGAAAAAAGCCCGGATTTTACAGAGCTGGAGCGGCTGGCCCAGCGGCTTCTGGAGACCGCATATGAAGAAGCGGGCAACCATCTCCTTAGTGATACCAGATATTTTGTATCCTATCTGGAGATGCGCCGGCTTCAGATCGGCGTACTGAAGGATATTGCATCAACCATAGCGCAGATGGGCACACTTCCTGTTCAAGCGGAGAAGGTTGCCGGCTTTCTGGAAGATACGGCCCTGTCTTTTCATGAAAAGAATAATGTAACCGGCTTGCTGGCCAAATTGGAACAGCTAAAGGAGTATTTCCGGAATGACCGGCTGCCTCAGACCCGTGAAGAATTCGAGGCGAGGGCGCATCTCTATCAGGTGATGAAAGAGCTGGAATATTTTTTGATGCTGAAAAGAAATTTTGTTCTGGAACTGGAAAATGGAGACAGGAGAGATTATTGGATTTGAAGCTTTCCGACGATCGAATAAAATTCTTATCTTATCACATAATAAGCTATATATACGTTGCAAGCAACGCAGGGAATTTATTTGAGACAGGGAAAGGAACGAACTCATGCAAACGGACAGAACTGAAGCAAAGCAGCCGGAAGAGAACCAGGAGGAGCAGGAGAAAGAAAAGCTGGAAAAAGAAAATGAAGACCTGAAGGATCAGAAAATAAATGAATATGGGCAAACGGTACTGGATAACGGGAAAAGAGACCATAAAATACACCTTCTGTCGATCATCGGTGAGATCGAAGGGCATGAGTGCCTGCCCCAGCATAATAAAACAACAAAGTATGAACACGTTCTGCCCCAATTGGCTGCGATTGAAGACAGCACTGAGATTGACGGGCTGCTGATTTTAATCAATACAGTTGGGGGTGATGTGGAGGCGGGGCTGGCCATTGCGGAAATGATTGCTTCCTTAAGCAAGCCCACCGTCTCCCTGGTTCTTGGCGGTTCCCATTCCATCGGAGTTCCGCTGGCGGTATCCGCAAACTATAGCTACATTGTTCCTACCGCAACCATGATTATTCATCCGGTGCGTATGAATGGTACGGTAATTGGCGTCACCCAGACCTTTGAATATTTTGAGAAGATACAGGATCGTATCATCAAATTTGTTGTTACCCATTCTGATATTGATTATAACAGCTTTCGTGATTTGATGCTGGCTACCAATCAGCTGGCTAAGGACGTGGGGTCGATTCTTGTTGGGGATGAGACGGTGAAGAAGGGGATTATTAATGAGGTTGGCGGAATCAAGGAAGCCTTGGCCAAAATCAATGAAATGATCGATTTGAAGGAAGGGGAGAGGTAAGAAGATGTTGTATACGGTAATGCCTTTGGAGCGGATATATGCCCGTCCGGCAAGCTATACGGATATCCGGCAGGAAAGGACGGCGGATAACAGCACTCTCCGGTACCGGGAGGTTACCCTGCCCCATGGCAGGATTGTGACCAGGCAGGAGGGGGAAGGCTATGTCATTGAACGGGTGAATTCCACGGATATGAAGGATTATTTGAATGCAGCTTATTCTCCGGGAAGGAATATGACAGAGTAAAATGCCTCGCAGGTCAGGCATCCCTTGTTAAGGGAGAATGAGAACTGGAGTGAGTGGCAGGGGATAACCAATAATGGGCCAATTCGGGGAAGCTTTGATGAAGTCCAGTATTGCTTTAGAGTATTTACCTCTGATGGAAATGTATCTCCTGCCGTACAAGGATGATAATACCGGTTATACATATAAACACGCTCCTGACATGGACCCCAGACAGGAGCTGGCAGAGCGGCTGTTGTTGGAATATAAGAAAATACATCTCAGAAGAGCTTAAGTGCCGGGAAATGGATGCCTCCAGGGTGCTCTTCAAGCCTCCGACGATTCCGCAGGATCTTTCAATCCATTGTGAAAAAGAAGGCTCGTTAACAAATGTTAATAAATATGAACATTAATAAAAACATGTTGTTGCTTGGTACCGAGTTATGATATAATGAAAGCGGAATGAGGAAACGCAAGCTTGCTTGCGATTTCCGATTGGAGCAACAAGATTATGAACACGTCCTTTGTTCATGATATAATCTCATATAACATGAATAGACAGATATAAACAAATCATATGTAAAATAACGAAAGGGTTCTATTAGATGAAACGAGCAAAAATACAAGATATAGCAGATTTGCTGGGGATATCCAGGGTGACAGTGTGGAAGGCGTTTAATAACAAAGAGGGTATCTCCGAGGATATGAAACGTAAGGTGCTGGAATGTGCCGCCGAGATAAACTACCAGCCGTCCATACTCCAGGAAGCGGGACTGTCTTTACAGTTGAAGAAACAAACATTAGTATCTGTGGTGGTATCCCGGCCGGAGACCTCGGCATTCTGGGTAAAAATTATCCACCAGCTTGCAGAAGAGTTTTCCAATAGCGGAATCGGGTTGATGTACACTTACCTTCCGGAGCATATATCGGAGGGTTATGTACTCCCGCAAGCTTTAACAGATGGGAGCATTCAGGGAATTATTATTATGAATGTATATGATGAACCCTTGCTCCAGCTGTTAAATAAGCTGGCAATACCGAAGGTGTTTCTTGATATTGTTGCAGCTATGACCATGGATACCTTAAACGGCGATCTGCTGCTTCTGGAAGGCAGGGACAGTATTAAGGAAATAGTCACCTCTTTGATTAAGAAAGGCCATCAGCGAATAGGCTTTATTGGTGATATACAATATGCAAAAACCAATATGGAACGTTATGAGGGATATGTCTCGGCAATGTACCAGTTTGGATTATCCGTTGATCCGAATATCTGCTATACCGGTAGTATGACTTTAAAAACCTATGTTAAAACCATCGAGGAATTTATGGATGGCATTACCCGGCTGCCGGATGCCTTTGTTTGCGTGAATGATCATGTTGCCAATATACTGGTTCAGTATCTTGAAAGCCATGGACACAGGGTTCCCGAGGATGTGGCGGTATCCGGTTATGATGATAATAATGAATTCAATTACACAAAAAATTTAACAACCGTTCAGGTAAACAATTCACAGATCGGAAAACGCCTGGCAAAACAGCTGTTATACCGGATAGATAATACGGATGACCCCTATGAAGTTACTTATGTCCGCACAAAAGTTATTTACAGGAACTCAACAGGTGAATAAATAGTTTAAAAGGGCCATAGAAAGAGGTTGTTATGAAGAAAACAGACTGGCAAGATCCGTCCTTTTTGCAAAAAGGCAGAGAAAAAGAAAGAGCTTACTTCATTCCCTATGATAATCTGGATTCGGCATTGCAGGATGGGAAGGAGCAATCCCGCTTTTATAAGTTATTGAATGGTATCTGGGATTTTAAGTATTATGAAAGATATTATGATATGCCGGAGATGATTGAACATTGGGACAGTATTCCGGTTCCGTCAAACTGGCAGATGTTCGGGTATGATAAACCTTATTATACCAACATTAATTATCCCCATCCCGTGGATCCGCCCTATGTGCCTGACGAAAATCCATGTGGTGTTTATAAAAGAATGTTCCAGCTTGAAGAAGCCTGGGGAGAGAAAGAGACTTATCTTGTCTTTGAAGGAGTTAATTCCTGTTTCTATCTGTATGTGAACGGGCAGGAGGCAGGTTATAGCCAGGGGAGCCATATGCCCGCGGAGTTTCGTATAACGCCATACCTTAAGCAGGGCAATAATCAATTAATAGTTAAAGTACTGAAGTGGTGCGATGGGAGTTACCTGGAAGATCAGGATTTTTTCAGGTTATCCGGTATATTTAGAGATGTATACCTGTTAGCAAGAGAGAAAGTACATATACAGGATATTAAAATAGAGAGTAATTTGTCCGAAGTTACGGCTCAGGTCAATATTCTGAACCAGGAAGATAATGGGTTGGAGCTGCCTGTATGGAGCAGCCTTTACGACGGAGAGAATCTGATAGAGCGAAAACAGGTGATGGGCGGCAAAGTTGCCTATACAGTGAAGACTCCAAACTTATGGACGGCAGAGACCCCGAATCTGTATACCCTGGTATTTCAAACGCCGGAGGAATTCATACCGGTACAAGTGGGATTTCGGACCATCGGTACAAGCAACAGGGGAGAGCTGCTGATCAACGGAACTTCCGTGAAGCTGAAAGGTGTGAATCATCATGATACTCATCCGGTCAAAGGGCATGTAATGTCGATGGAGGATATCCGTAAAGATCTCATTGCCATGAAGCAGTTAAACATCAATACAATACGCACCTCCCACTATCCGCCCACATCGGAATTCTTAAAACTATGCAGCCAATATGGCTTTTACGTAGTGGATGAGGCAGATCTGGAAATGCATGGTTTCTCTACCAAGTCAACAGGATGTGAATATAAGGCCTATGCCAAAGACTGGCTTACGGACAATCCGCTGTGGGAAGAAGCCTTGCTGGAAAGAATAAGAAGGATGGTAGAGCGGGATAAAAATCATCCCTGTATTATTATGTGGTCTTTGGGAAATGAATCCGGATACGGAACCCATTATAATAAAATGTGTGAATGGATCAGAACCAGGGATCAGGTTCGGTTAATACACTATGAAAGAGCCAATATGGTGGATAATCCCTCCTGCGTTGATGTGGTCAGCTATATGTATATGAGCATGGAAACCCTTGAACGAGAGGGGAAGAGTAAAGAGGAAAGGCCCTATTTTTTGTGCGAATATTCCCATGCCATGGGAAATGGGCCGGGAGATGTAAAAGATTATACCGATATGTTTTACCGTTATCCCAGACTGATTGGCGGATGCATCTGGGAGTGGGCCGACCATGCCGTGTTAAAGGACGGGAATTATTACTATGGCGGAGATTTCGGGGAAGCCACAAATGATGGGAATTTTTGTGTGGATGGCTTGGTTTTTGCAGACCGAAGCCTTAAGGCCGGCTCATTAGAGGCAAAGGCCGCCTATCAGTACATAAAAGCAGAATTGCTTGACAGTGCCCGCGGCGAGGTAAGCATAACAAATCTTTATGATTTTACTGATTTGAATGAATTCCTGCTAAAGTGGGAAATAACAGCAGACGGAGAAACAGTAGAATGGGGAGAACTGGAAGTGGAGCTGGAACCCCATCAGTCAAAGAAAATAACTTTGGCATATAAGCTTCCGGTCAGCTGCAGACTGGGCTGCTGCCTGAATCTGTCCTTGGTCAGGCGGTATGACTGCCAGTGGGCCGAAGCAGGTTATGAAACTGCAATGATACAGTTTGAATTACCCCAGGTGCCCCTTGAAAGCTGGGAAAGAAAAGGATCCGAGGGTGTCCTTAAGGCAGAAGAAACAAAGGATATATTAACGGTCACCTGCGGTGATATTGAATATTGTTTTGACAAGAATAGAGGGGTTCTTTCCGGTTTTGGTGTGAAGGGAGAGAACCTGCTGAAAGAAGCCGCAAAGATTACGGCCTGGAGGGCGCCGACAGACAACGACAGGTACATAAAACATCAATGGGGGCTTTTGACGGATACTTACCGCGGGTGGAATATAAACCGTTTGTTCCATAAGTGCTACCATATGGAATGGAGAAAAGACGGTGAAGAATGTATTGCTGTTTTCGTAAAGGGAAGCCTGGCAGGGGTTGCAAGAGAACCTTTTGCAAGATATGAAGCCTGTTACAGGATAGATCATCAGGGATATCTGGTAATTGATATGGAGGTAAACATTCACGAAGACTGTATATGGCTGCCGAGATTCGGTTTTGAGTTTGTATTACCGAAGGAGATGGAACAAATTGAATATTTCGGAAAAGGACCTTATGAAAATTATATTGATCTGTGCCATCATGTGAAAACCGGGCGGTATCATTCTACGGTAACCAGCCAATATGTTCCCTATATAATGCCTCAAGAGCATGGCAACCATACCGGTGTGAAATATCTGAAGGTGTATGAGGAAAATGGAACCTGTGTGGAATTTTATTCAAAACAAGGCTTTGAGTGCAATGTATCCCACTATGATTCGGAACAGTTGTCAAATGCCCTGCACAACCATGAGCTGGAACCCGGCAATCAAACAGTAGTCCGGGTGGATTATAAAGTAAGCGGCATTGGTTCCCATAGCTGCGGCCCGGAATTAATAGAAAAATACAGGCTTAAGGAGAAGGCATTTCATTTTTCCTTCGGGATCCGCCCTTGGAAGGATATGGAGTGATAAATAAAAAGCATTTAAAAAATAAAGAAAACCTGGTGTAAAAGCCGGGTTTTTTTAATAAAAAGTATATGAGAACAAGGAGAATGGATCAATGAAAACATTTATGGAAAAATTAATATCAGTGGTACCAGGGGAAAATCAGATTAATTGGCAGAAGCTTGAGTATACGGCTTTCTTTCACTACGGGATGAATAGTTTTACGGATCGCGAATGGGGAACGGGGAAAGAGGATATATCCTTATTTTCTCCTCAAAACTTAAATACGGATCAGTGGTGTGAAATTTTGAAAAAAGCTGAAATAAAGGCTTGTATCATAACGGCAAAGCATCATGACGGATTCTGTCTTTGGAATACGGCATATACGAAGCATTCCGTGATGCATACTCCGCTGCAAAGGGACATTGTTGCAGAGCTTGCCGCTTCCTGTGAAAAATACGGAATAAAACTGGGGGTATATCTATCCCCCTGGGATATGCATGAACCCGTCTATGGCAGCGGAGAGGAATATAATAATTTCTTTTGCGGACAGTTAACGGAGTTATTAACGAAGTACGGCAAACTGTACAGTGTATGGTTTGATGGAGCCTGCGGAGAAGGTCCCAATGGCAGGAAACAGGAATATGACTGGAAACGCTATTATGAATTGATACGGATGCTGCAGCCGGAAGCAGTGATTGCCGTATGCGGGCCGGATGTACGCTGGTGCGGAAATGAGGCGGGAGATTGCAGGGAATCGGAATGGAGTGTTGTACCGGCAGAGGTTTTCTCCCAGTCGGATATCATGGAGAATTCCCAGAAAGCGGATGATGCAGAATTTCGCAAGCAGGGGCTGGACCAACAGACAAAAGATCTTGGCAGCCGTGATGTTGTAAGAAAGGCGAAGAACCTGATCTGGTATCCGTCGGAAGTGGATGTGTCCATCCGGCCGGGCTGGTTCTACCACGAAGCAGAAGATCAGCAGGTAAAGGCATTCGATGATTTAAAGCGGATCTATCTTAATTCTGTCGGAGGTAACAGTGTACTGCTGCTTAATATACCCCCTCATAAAGATGGATATATTACAAGATTTGATGAGGAACGGTTAACAGAGTTGGGAGATTTCATCAGAGGAGCATTTCAACGTAATTATGCGGAACAGGCAATTATAAAGGCAGCGCCGACAGAGGAGGGACATCAGGCTGCCAATATTGTAAAGGACGATGAAAGCTGTTGGAAAGCCGTTGATTATTGTGATTCCTGCGAAATTATAATCAAACTGCAGAAAGCGGAATTGCTTCATTATATCATTCTCCAGGAGCAGATCAGACTGAGCCAGCGGGTAGAAGCTTTTGAAATATGGGCAGAAATCGAAGACCAGGAAAATCTTCTGATTTATAGCGGGACTACAGTTGGGTATAAGAAGATATGTGAGGTTACTCCAACAAGAATTACAGCACTGAAGATTGTTTTTAAAAAATTCCGGGTGGCTCCTGTGATCCGGTTTGTAGGACTTTATTAATGAAACAAAGATTAATAATAACCTTGTAAAAGTGTTAACATATGTAAACGGTTAATGATATGTTGGAAATACTGTTAATAGAGTATATTTTAGAAAAAATAATGATTTTACTTTTTTGAAAAATTTAAATTAGTAAAAAAACATATAAAATTTTGTTTATGAGAAGAAAAATTGTTTAAAACATTTAAAAACATATTGACATAAGAAAAAACACATGTTAAAATTATGTTAGTATTTCAGAAATGATGTTAACCTAAATGTTAACAAAAGATATTTTGAAAACAATATAAATTATGATTTGTTTTGCATTGTCAGATTAACAACCTATGGCATAGGTTAAGTTTCATTGGTTGATTTTTACATAGTGAATAAACTCACTTATGGCTTTGTATGACGCTGAAACGGCAGATGGAGGTTGATATGAAAAAGGCTTCGGATAAGAAAAAAACAAAAAAAGGACACTGGACGAAAGATGATACTCAATTATCACTGCTGGCTTTGCCTACCTTTGTATGGTATGTGCTGTTCAGTTATTTACCCATGTTTGGTGTGGTAATCGCCTTTAAGAATTATAGGATTTTTCCGCGTAAAGGGTTTCTCTATAACCTGATACATAGTGAATGGTCCGGTTTTGGCAATTTTGTGTACATGTTTAAATCAAACAGCTTTGCGTTATTGCTGCGTAACACTATTTTATATAATGTCGTATTTGTTATATTGGGTATTCTGATTCCTGTTACACTGGCAATCATGCTCAGCCTGATACATGGCAAGGTCAAATCGAAGATCTATCAGACTTGTATGTTCTTTCCGCATTTCTTATCCTGGGTAGTTGTAAGTTATTTTGTTTTTTCCTTTCTAAGTTCGGATAAGGGTATCTTTAATCAGATTCTGGATGCTATGGGGAAGGAAACGGTTCAATGGTATATGGAAGCGAAATACTGGCCTTTCATTCTCGTTTTTATGAAGATGTGGAAGGGTGTCGGATATGGAACCGTTGTTTATCTGGCGTGTATCACAGGGGTTGATTCTACCTATTATGAAGCGGCGGTGATTGATGGAGCTACAAAGTGGAAGCAGGTAAAATATATAACCTTACCATGTTTAAAACCTATCATAATTATGATGTTCATCTTAAGTATCGGCGGCATCTTTAGTTCTGATTTCGGACTCTTTTATCAGGTGACAAGGGGGATACCGGCTTCCCTTTATAATGTTTCATCCACTATCGATACTTATATTTATAATGCAATAAGATCGAATTCACCTATTGGAATGACGTCTGCAACATCACTTCTGCAATCTGCTGCGTGCTGCATCACGATTTTATTAGCGAACTGGATCGTGAAAAAAGTGGATGACGAGTATGCAATCATATAAATCAAGCTTGGAGGAAGGAGAAAAGTGATGTCGGGAAAAAAGAAAGAGGCTGCTTCTAACTATAAATTAAATAGAGTTTCAAAACCGGTTAACTTTATATTTAATATTATTTTTGTGATATGTGCTCTGACAGCGATTGTACCTTTTATATTTGTAATTATGATATCGGTATCATCAAAGCAATCCATCGCGAAATGGGGATACCAATTCATTCCCAGGGAGTTTTCCCTGGATGCCTATCTGTTCTTATGGAATGAAAAGGAGACGATACTGGGTGCTTTTGGGGTTTCCCTGCTGGTTACCATATTGGGAACCATAATCGGCCTGCTGCTTACCTCCGCCATGGGCTATGTTTTATCCAGAGCTGAGTATAAGCTGAAAGGATTCTTGACCTGGGTGGTATTCATTCCTATGATTTTTGGCGGCGGTATGGTGGCCTCCTATGTGGTAAATATTAATATACTGCATTTAAAGGATTCCATATGGGCCTTGATCCTTCCCCTGGCGGTATCCTCTTATAATGTGGTCATATGTAAGACCTTCTTTAAAACCAGTATACCGGATTCTATTGTGGAGGCGGCCAAAATTGACGGTGCCAATCAGCTCAGTATTTATACAAGGATCATATTACCTATTTCAAAGCCTCTGCTGGCTACCATCGGGCTGTTTTTAAGCTTTGGTTATTGGAATGACTGGTTCCAGTCCTCTCTTTATATTAATAATAATAAATTAATGTCACTGCAGGCTATCTTAAATAAAATACAAATGAATGTGGAATTTTTGGCTAATAATCCGTCAGCAGGATTATCCGTCCAGGAATATAAGAATATGATGCCCACAGAGTCGGCAAGAATGGCAATAGCTGTAATGATCGTGGTACCCATTGCCTGTGCGTATCCGTTTTTTCAAAGGTATTTTGTCTCAGGCTTAACCATCGGTTCCGTAAAGGGATGATGAGAATGCCCGGCGGATTAGTAAAGATTTATTAAAAGTATATTTACTTTAATAAATAAAATCAAACAAACAGGAGGTATTTTATGAAAAGAAAGATGGCTTTGTTATTAACTCTCATGCTTATCCTCAGCACAATCTTTGCAGGATGCTCCAAAGGTTCAAATGAGAACAAGAAAAACACAGACAACCCGGGGACAACCAATGGAGCAACTGCAACACCGGCAGGGAATAATGAAAACACATCCGTCAAAGAGACAGTAACCTTAAAGTGGATTGCTGTCGGCAGCGGCATGCCCGACAATTATGATGCCTGGTTAGCACAGATCAATCCATATTTGGAAGAAAAAATCGGGGTTAACATCGATATGGAAGTTGTATCATGGGGCGATTGGGGAAACAGAAGAAATATCCTTGTCAACTCCGGTGAATATTTTGATATTCTGTTTACTGACGGCAGTAATTTTACCAGCGATGCTGCTTTAGGTGCCTATTATGATATCAAGGATATTGTAAAAACCAGCGCTCCTGATCTGTACAGCTATATTCCGGAGGACTATTGGAGTGCGGTATCCATTAACGGAAGTGTTTATGGTATTCCTACCTACAAAGATTCCTCCATGTCCAATTTTATCGTATGGGATAAGGCGATGGCGGATAAATACAGCATTGATTATAAGAATATCCATACCCTGGAAGCCCTTACCGGGCCTTTGAAGAAAATCACAGAAGGAGAAGGAATTGCGGCTTTCCCCATGGATCAGAACGGACTTAGCATGATTTTCAGCTTATATGATTCCGTCGGGCTTGGAATTCCTTGCGTTGGCGTAAGGTATGATGATGAAAGCCGTACGGTGGTAAATGCCCTGGAGCAGGAAGATATTATGTCCCAGCTGAAAATCATTAATGAGTGGTATAAAGCCGGTATCATTAACCCCGATGCCCCTTCCACCTCAGAAACACCAACATATAAAGCGGTAAGTATCGCTCAGGGCTGGCCTTCTGCTGCAAAAACCACCTGGGGACCTAATATGGGGGTAGAAGCCGAAGCGATTCAGATTAACGATACCATAGTTTCCAATGAAACGGTCCGCGGTTCAGTAAACGCCATTTATTCCGGCGCAAAATATCCTGAAAAGTGCCTGGAATTCTTACAGCTTGTAAACCTGGATTCGAAAGTCAGAGATGCCTTCTACTTCGGTGTTGAAGGAGAAAACTTCAAATACACAGAGGACGGTAAAATTGAAAGGCTTAATACAGACTGGAAGATGGCAGGATATACCCAGGGTACATTTTTTACGGTTTCCCAGTTGACAACAGATGAGTTTAATCAGTGGGATGAAGTAAAAGCGTTAAATGAAGGTGCAAAACCTTCTGTTCTGTTAGGATTTAACGCAGATTACTCCAATATTCAGAATGAACTTGCCAACTGCAGAGAAGTATACAACAAGTATAAGAGTGAATTATTAACAGGTGCGGCTGCTCCTGAAGAGACAGCGGCTAAGATCACCAACGAATTAAAAGCTGCCGGACTTGATACCATTCTCACAGAAGTACAGAATCAGATTAATGCTTATTATAAGTAGGAAATTAAGTTGGACTGAGCTTTATATACTGTTCCAGGATAAAGATACTATGTTTCCATGCATAAGATTTTTGCTTGGATACAAATAAAATTGAGGTGTTGTAAATATTAAACGGGCTGTTACAAAGACAGGCAGAGGGTTCGCTGTGGGGTTTTGCAATAGCCCGTTTAAATCTTGCTTCGAGTGTCAAAGGCACCTTTAGACACTCGAAACTGTCATATTTTGAAAATAAGTTGGATTTGTTTTTAATTCTAATTGTCAGATAAATCATGCGGCAAATGTCAGACAGCAGTGCTTGACTAATCATATCATTAAAGTTTCAAAAGGTGCTTTTGATGCTTTAATCATAATATTATGGAGGATAACAGATGAGTAAGATTATTGGAAGGTCCTGTCAGAATCTTCCGTGGCAGGATAAACCGGAAGGGTCCCGGGATCCGATCTGGCGATATGATTCTAACCCGATTATCGGAAGAGGGGCAACACCGACATCAAACAGCATCTTCAACAGTGCAGTAGTGCCTTTTCAGGATGGTTATGCAGGGGTATTCCGGTGTGACAGTAAGGCCATAACGATGGACATCTATGCGGGATTTAGTAAGGATGGTGTTCAATGGGACATTCAGCCGGGGCCTATAGAATTCATCGGAGAGGACGAGGAGATTACAAAAAAGGTCTATCGTTATGATCCGAGGGTTTGTTATATGGAAGACCGTTATTATATTACCTGGTGCAACGGATATCATGGTCCGACTATCGGAGTTGGATATACCTTTGATTTTAAAACCTTTGTTCAATTGGAAAATGCATTCCTCCCCTATAACCGAAACGGAGTCCTTTTTCCAAAAAAAATTAATGGAAAATATGCAATGCTAAGCCGGCCCAGTGATAACGGCCATACCCCTTTCGGGGATATCTATTACAGTCAGAGCAATGATCTGGAGTATTGGGGGCATCACCGGTATGTAATGGGAACCTGCGATTTTGAAGTTTCCGGCTGGCAGTCCACAAAAATTGGAGCCGGAGCGACTCCCATAGAAACAGATGAGGGATGGCTGATAATATACCACGGTGTTCTGGCAACCTGCAACGGGTTTGTATACCGCGTAGGATGTGCCCTGCTGGATATGGATCAACCCTGGAAGGTGAAGAAAAGAACCAGGAATTATATTCTGGCGCCAAGTGAATTATATGAAATAACAGGGGATGTGCCTAATGTGATCTTTCCATGTGCAGCCTTAACAGATGCCGATACCGGAAGAATTGCCATTTATTATGGTTGTGCGGATACCGTAGTGGGCTTGGCCTTTACAACGGTTGATGAATTAATGGCAGCTATGGAGGAGTTTTAGATCTCAGGTAGACAGCGTATGGGATTCGTTGATAAAATACAGGATAGGAAGTAATAAAAGAATATAAAACCTTCAAGGTAGAAAGAGGTGTCTATGGTATTTTTAGATAAGCGGATTCGTGTAATCTGCGACCAATTAAAGAAGCTTTCCGTGGTACAGAAGGTTCCTGTTGATGACTGGAAGTTCAAAAGGGGGAATTATGTCCATCCGGAGGATGCAGATAAGGCAGGAGAGGAATGGGAAGGATTTGACTGTAAAACCATGCATTGGTACGGCCCGGATAAACATTACTGGTTCCGCGGTGAATTCACGGTACCCCGGTCTATGGATGGCAAAGCGGTATGGATGAATGTAAGAACACAGATTGATGAATGGGATGACGGTAAGAATCCGCAGTTCCTGTTATTTGTCGACGGTGCGGCAACCCAGGGAATTGATATGAATCACAGAAGGGTCCTTTTGACAAAGGAAGCTGTCTCCGGGCAGACCTGCCATTTGGATCTGCAGTCCTATACGGGAACGATTCATAGTGAATTCAATCTGATCGTGGAAATGATGGAGATTGATCCCAAGATTGAAAAGCTCTATTATGATATCCATGTTCCTTTGAGCGCCTTTTCCAGAATGGATAAGGAGGATAAGGTAAGAAAGGATATTGAGACGGTATTAAATAACTGCGTTAATTTATTGGATCTTCGGATTCCTTACTCAAAAGAATTTTATGAATCCCTGGAAGCGGCGGATCAATATCTTGAGAAAGCCTTATACGAGGATATGGCGGGCTTTGAAGATGTGATTGCCACCTGCATCGGCCATACTCACATTGATGTTGCCTGGTGGTGGACCGTAGAGCAGACCAGGGAAAAGGTTGCAAGAAGCTTTGCCACTGTTTTAAAGTTTATGGAGGAATATCCAAATTATAAATTCATGTCAAGCCAGCCCCAGTTATATTCTTTTCTTAAGGAAAGGTATCCGGAGCTTTATGCCCGGTTAAAGGAAAAAGTGAAGGAAGGCAGATGGGAGCCGGAAGGCGGTATGTGGGTAGAGGCGGATTGTAACCTTACCTCGGGAGAGTCTCTGGTCCGTCAGTTTATCCACGGCAAGAAATTCTTTAAAGAGGAATTCGGCGTTGATAACCGGATTCTCTGGCTTCCTGACGTATTCGGCTATTCCGGGGCACTTCCCCAGATTATGAAGAAATCCGGAATTGATTATTTTATGACTACGAAGCTGGCATGGAATCAATTTAACAAGATACCAAACGATACCCTGCTTTGGAAGGGCATTGACGGAACAGAAATCCTTACCCATTTTATTTCTACCCTTGGAGTGGGCCAGAGTGCCAATGAATACTTTACCACGTATAATGGTATGCTTCATCCTGATTCCATTATGGGCGGCTGGATGCGTTATCAGAATAAAGACATAAACAATGATATCCTGATTTCCTATGGATACGGAGACGGCGGCGGCGGTCCCACCAGAGAGATGCTAGAGACTTCCATCCGCATGGAAAAGGGGATAAAAGGAATACCAAAAGTACGCCAGGAATTCTCCGGAACGTATTTTGATGAATTGTATGACAGGGTGAAAGGCAATAAAAGGCTTGCGGTATGGGAAGGGGAATTCTATTTTGAATACCATAGGGGAACCTATACTTCCATGGCAAGAAACAAGCGTTCCAACCGTAAGAGCGAGCTGATGCTGATGGACCTGGAGCTCCTTTCCGTGATGGCATTAAAGCAGAACATCCCTTATCCGGCGGAAGAGCTTGATGCAATGTGGAAGAAGGTGCTGCTGAACCAGTTCCACGACATCCTGCCGGGTTCCTCCATCAAAGAGGTATATGAAGTTACGAAGCAGGAATATGCAGAACTGAAAGAAAAGGCCGAAGCGATGATAACAGACCGTCTGGGAGCATTAACCGGCAGCGGGGAAGGAATTACTGTGTTTAACACCCTGGGCTTCCTCCGGGATGATATTGTTCATCTGGACGGCCTGGACATACAAGCCCTTAAGGATGATGCCGGTAATATCTATCCGGTTCAGAAAACGGCAGACGGCGGGGTTGCCTTCCTGAAAGGGCTGCCGTCTAAGGGAAGTAAGACCTTTGAAGCAGTAAGCCACAGGGAAGGGGAGGCGCCTTTCCTTTTAAGCGGCAATTGCCTCGAAACACCTTTTTATATCATAAAGCTTGATGAACAGGGACTGTTTACCTCCCTCTATGACAAAGAGAACGACAGGGAAGTATTACAGGCAAAACAGCAGGGGAATCTGTTCCGGATCTATGAGGATAAGCCCATTTATTTTGATAACTGGGATATTGATATCTTCTATACGGAAAAATCCTGGGATATCACCGAGGTTTCCCGTATGGAATGGACGGAAATAGGCGAGGTTCGTGCAACCCTGGAAATAGACAGAAGGGTCAGCCAATCGGTTATCCGGCAGAAGATATATTTCTACGCCCGCAGCAGAAGAATTGAATTTGATACCTATGTTGACTGGAAAGAGCACCAGCATCTTTTGAAAGTGCACTTCCCGGTCAATATCCACTCCGATGAAGCAGCCTTTGACATTCAATTCGGCAACCTTACAAGGAAGGTGCATAGCAATACCAGTTGGGATGTTGCCAGATTCGAGAGCTGCGGACACAAGTGGATCGATTTATCGGAAGGCCATTATGGTGTCAGTCTGTTAAATGACTGTAAATACGGTCATTCCATAAAGGACGGCAATATGGCGATTACCCTGATTAAATCCGGTATTGAACCCAATCCTACGACGGACCAGGAAGAGCATTACTTTACCTATGCCCTCTATCCTCATGCCGAAACCTGGAGAGCAGCCGGTACCGTCAGGGAAGCTGCCGGCTTAAACCAGCCGGCTTATGCAGTGAAGGGAGGTATCCCCGGTGAGGCTGCTTCTTACGTATCCATTGACAAATCCAATGTCATGATAGAGACTGTGAAGCAGGCGGAAGATGGAGACGGCATAGTCCTTCGTATCTATGAATTTGAGAATGCCTTAACCAAAGCTAATGTCAGCCTTGGAATTCCAGCGGATATTCAGTCTATCGAAGAGTGCAACCTGCTGGAAGAGGCAATTGAGGCTGTTCCCGCAACGGAAAAGGGCTTTGCTTTTGAGATAAAGCCTTATGAGATAAAAACCTATAAGATTAAATTCAAATAAGAGGTCGGGATGAATTATTTGTATCAGAATAGCAGACTTTCTCCGGGTGAACGGGCAAAGGATTTATTATCCCATATGACAGTGAGGGAAAAGGCAGGGCAGCTTAACCAGCATCTATACGGATTTCAGGCTTATGAACGAAAGGGAAGCGATGTTGTATTAAGCAGGGAGTTGAAAGAAGAAGTAAAGTATTATGGAGGCTTGGGGGTGCTCTATGGACTGCATCGGGCGGACCCCTGGTCGGGGAAAAATTATGAAAACGGACTGACCGGCATCCTTGGTCCCCAAACCTACAATATGATTCAAAAATATGTCCTGGAACATTCCAGATTAGGAATTCCCATGCTGTTAAGCTCTGAATGCCCCCATGGACACCAGGCCCTTGACGGATATCTTCTGCCGGTGAATCTCAATGCCGGTGCCGCCTTTCATCCGGAGCTTTTAAGAAGGGCCTATGCGGTCTGCGGCAGTCAGTTGAAAGAATTGGGAGTCCATATGGCGCTTATTTCCGTGCTGGATATCCTAAGAGATCCCAGGTGGGGAAGAAGTGAAGAGTGCTACAGCGAAGACCCCTATCTTGCCGGTGTGCTGGCAAAGGCTGCTGTTATGGGAATCCAGAGCAACGGTATAGCTGCCGTAGCAAAGCATTTCTGTGCCCAGGGAGAAGGCACCGGCGGAATCAATGCCAGTGCCGCCCGGATCGGAGAAAGGGAATTAAGGGAAATCCATCTGCCCGCTGCAAGGGCCTGCTGTCAGGCGGGAGTGAAAGGAATCATGGCAGCTTACAATGAGATAGACGGCATACCCTGCCACAGCAATAAGAAGCTGCTGACGGATATTCTCCGGGGAGAGATGAACTTTGACGGCGTTGTGATGGCAGACGGCCTGGCGATTGACCGGCTGGATGGTATGACGGGGAATAATGCGCTGTCGGCAGCCATAGCATTAAAGGCCGGTATTGACATCAGCCTGTGGGATGAAGGGTTTACCAGGCTGGAGGAGGCATATGACAGCGGCTTCCTGGATCCGGAGGACCTTGACAGGGCCGTATTCCGGGTATTGAAGCTGAAGCTTGAAATGGGCCTTTTTGAGAAGCCTTATATGGAAGAGAAGGATAGATCTGCGTACTATTCTTACCAAAACCATCCGGAAGCACTTCAACTGGCCAGGGAATCCGTGTGCCTGTTAAAGAATGAGGACAATATCCTTCCTTTGCACGGAAATAAAGTACGCTCTCTTGCAGTAATCGGACCAAATGCAGATGAAATCTATCATCAGCTGGGAGATTATACGCCGCCTGTTCGTGGGGAAGCCGGGATTACCGTATTAAAAGGGATAAAAGAATTCCTTAGGAACAGCAAAGAAGAGGTAACAGTAAAATTCTCAAAAGGCTGCGGGTTAATTAAGAAAGAGGAAGATTATATAGAAGAGGCTGTCCGGTTAGCAGAAGGCTGTGATACTGTGATTCTTGTCCTGGGCGGTTCCTCCAGCCGGTTTTCAAGGGTTGAATTTGATGCAAACGGTGCGGCAAAATTAAAGGAAGGTCTGGATATGGACTGCGGGGAAGGAATAGATTCGGCGGATTTAAGCCTGCCCGGCTTGCAGACCCGGCTGGCAGAAGCAATATACCAAACGGGAAAGCCGGTGATTACCGTCCTGATACAAGGCCGCCCTTATGCGGTAGAAGAAATAGACCGGTATTCCAAAGCCCTGCTATGTGCCTTTTATCCTGGAATGCAGGGAGGGCAGGCTGTTGCTGAAATACTGTTTGGAAAGACCTGTCCTTCGGGCCATCTTCCGGTCTCCCTGCCAAGGCATGTCGGCCAGCTGCCGGTTTATTATAATTACAAGGACTCTTATAAGGCCATGGGTTATTATAATATGCCGGAAAGCCCCCTGTATTCCTTTGGATACGGTTTGTCCTACACGAATTTTCAATACAGTGAGATAAGGCTTAAGTTCCTGTATCATGAAGATTGCAGAAAAGAGGAGCGGCAAAACCAACCTTCCGACAGAATCGAACTGGCTTTAAGCCATATAAAGAAGGGCAGGATTCGATTGGAGGTTAGTATAAGCAACTGCGGCAACTATGACGGTTATGGGCTGCTGCTTCTTTACACAAGGGATATGCAGTCCAGCGTCATACCGCGCGTTATGGAACTGAAGGATTTTATCAAGGTGTGGGTTAATAAGGGAGAGACGAAAAAAGCGGCCTTACATCTTGACGAAGAAAAGGTCTCAATCTGGGATAATAAAATGGAGTTCAGACCGGAAGCCGGAGAGCTGCAGTTGATGTTATCCGACGGCTGCCATACTTTCTGGCAGGGAAAGGTTGTATTACTTTAAATAGAATGGGTTGTTTCTACACTGATTATAAATTCGTGGAGAAACAGCCCATTTTTGGTGCTAAGTAGATCATAAAATGTTAATTTAAATATTTAACATTTTAAACAGTTGTTATAATAATAGAATCAAATAATCGATAAAATTAACTTTATACATAAAAATATTAAAAATAACTTGTTATTTGTTTCATAATGTTATATAACAATGTTAAGAGATATAGAAATATTTATACTTTTACGAAACGTATTATGGCTCACATACTAAAATAATATTTGCGTAGTGAGGGGGAAGTAATTATACATGAAAAAGAAACTATTAGCGTACGTCGGCAGTGGAGATATTACGAAAGAGGATGTACAAAAATTAACACACATTAATATTGCCTTCGGCCATATACATAGTGACGGTACAATTTCTGCAAAAGACCATAGAATCGTAAAGCTTATGCCAGAGATGAGAAAATGGAATCCTGATATAAAAATAATCTTATCCATTGTGGAAGCAGGCGGCAGCGGATTTTCAATCTGCTGCAAAAGGGAAGAGCTAAGAGAAAAAGCAGCATCCAACTTAGCCGCGATTGTGAAAGAATGTGATCTGGATGGCGTTGATCTGGATTGGGAATATCCTTGCTCCCCCTGTAATGGGAGTAATGTATCGGCCGATGATAAACAGAATTTTACCTTACTTTGTAAAGCCATTCGTCAGCATCTAAATAGTATTGATGGTGAGAAACGAATTCTTTCTATCGCAGCAGGAGCAGATGTATATTATCTTCACTGTGTGGAACTCCCGGAGCTTATGAAATATCTTGATTATATCTGTTTGATGACCTATGATCTGAAATGCGGTTTTCATTCTCTGTCAGGTCATCATACACCTTTATATTCCAATGTGGGAGATGTACTCATGAATAGTTGCGATCAGGCCCTTCGGTTATTTCATGAGTCCGGTGTTCCTAAGGAAAAGCTGTTAATGGGAGCGGCATTTTATTCCAGAAAGTGGGTTAATTTAAACAGCCGTAATCATGGGCTGCTGCAGATCAGTGACACAAGAGGAAGTTACGGACCGGATTATGATGTCTTAGTAAAAGAATACATTAATAAGAATGGGTACATTCGCTATTGGGATAACGAAGCCAAAGCACCTTATTTATTTGATGGCTCCTCATTTCTTTCCTATGATGATGAGGAATCCTTAAGACTGAAAGCAAAATATACCATTGAGCATGGTTATGGAGGTGTGTTCTATTGGGAGCATAAGTGTGATAAGACAAGAGTGTTACTTAATGCGTTATATCAGGAGTTAAAGGAGGCGTAGCAATGGATGAATTGGGACTTACAACAAAGGAAGAACAGGAACTTGTTCAAGAAACACAGGAACCGGAGGGTATAAAGGAAGGAGTACATAATTATAGCGGTATCGCTTCCTATGCAGCACCAACGGAGCCGGAACTGCTAAGGCAATTAGAATGGTTTCAGGATCAAAAGCTGGCATTGATGATGCATTGGGGGGCATATTCGCAGATCGGGCTGGTAGAATCCTGGGCACTGAGTGATGGGGATGGGGATTGGTCAAGAAATGATGTGGACTGGGATGTGGATGCCGATACCTTTAAGAAACAATATTTTGATTTAAATAAAACCTTTAATCCCATTCGGTTTCAACCGGATAAATGGGCATCTGCTGCCGCGGAGGGCGGTTTTAAGTACTTCATATTCACTACAAAGCATCATGACGGATTCTGTATGTTTGATTCTAAGTATTCGGATTATAAAGTAACTGCGCCGGATTGCCCTTTTCATACCCATAAATACAGCAATATCTGCAAACATTTATTTGATGCCATGCGCTCGAAGGGATTAGGCATAGGAGCTTATTTTTCAAAAGCCGATTGGACCGTTCCTTCTTACTGGGTTAATGGCAGGGAACCTGGTACCTTTATGTCCAGAGGTCCATCCTATCTACCGGTCGAAAATCCGGAAATTTGGGAAGAGTTTGTGAACTTTACCCATAACCAGATAAAGGAATTGGCCACGGAGTATGGTAAATTAGATATCTTATGGTTTGATGCCGGCTGGGTATGCAAGGAAAACGGGCAGGACATACGACTGGGAGAATTAATGGATCAAATAAGGGAGGTCCAGCCTTGGGTATTAAGTGCAGACCGAACGGTGGGAGGTCCATATGAAAATTATGTAACCCCTGAGCAATGTGTGCCTGACGAACCACTTATGATTCCCTGGGAAAGTTGTATTACCATGGGGACTAGTTTTTCTTTTAAATATGAGGATACTTATAAAACGGTCAGAGAACTGGCATGCTTATTAGTGGATATCGTAGCCAAGGGCGGAAATTTAGCGTTGAATGTCGGACCTCAGCCGGATGGACGTATTCCGGAAGGTGCTTTAAAGGCTATGAAGGGACTGGGAGAGTGGCTGTCAATTCATGGTGAGGGAATTTATGGCACAAGAGTATGTGCGCCATACAAAAAGGACGGTATCGCATTTACGCAGAAACAAGCAGAAAAATATATTTATGCCTTCAAAATGTATCCGGATAAAGAAGGGAAAGCGGAACAGGAATTGTTCCTTCCCTTCCATGATGAGGTGGAAGGGATGGAATTGATCGGGTCACAGGAACAAATACACTACAAAAAGGTACCTGGCGGATACCAGGCAGAACTTCCGAAGCATCATGGAGAAGTGCCGATTGGTCAGGTATTGCGAATTCGAAGAAAATAGTAAGAACCTGCAGGATTAAATGGGAGGATGATGATATGAGATTTCAATTGAAAACCATTGATAAGATAGAACAGGATTATAACCAGGCACTTCCTTTTTTTGGCCATAAGGCCAAGGGTATTCATGAACGAATCAATAAGCTGTCCCAAGTAGAGGCTTTATTTATGAAATATCTGTACGCCTATATGCCATTGAGTGATGTTGGCGCTTATGATTTTGATGTGTTTTATGGTTATGCGAAACATACGGCGGATTTACTGGAGTCTTCTCCTTATAGGAAGGATATCCCGGAGGACTATATATTTAATTATGTGCTGTCACATCGTATTAATTCAGAGGATATTACCGATTGCAGAAGATTTTTCTTTGATTTAGTGAAGGATCGAATACAGGATCTTCCCTTGAAAGAGGCGGTTCTTGAAATAAACAATTGGTGCTATGAGCAGGCTACCTATCGATCCACTTCAATCCGAACCGCATCCCCTGTCACTGTTTACAAAGGCGGTTTTGGCAGGTGCGGTGAGGAATCAACATTTTTGGTAACCATATTACGAAGCGTAGGGATAGCAGCGAGACAAATTTATGTACCTCGCTGGAGCCACAGTGACTCTAACCATGCATGGGTAGAGATTTGGGATGGAGAGCAATGGTATTTTACAGGTGCCTGTGAGCCGAAACCCATTTTTAATAATGGATGGTTTACCTATGCTGCATCCAGAGCTATGGTAGTTCATTCCAGAGTGTTTTCCGGCTTTGGATGTGAAGGGGAAGAAATTGCTGAACAGGATGGAACCGTTACATTAATTAATAATAGCAGCAGGTATGCCATGGTGAAACCCTTTACGGTGATTGTAAAGAATGAAAAAGGAGAGCCGGTAAAAGACGCCGCAGTAAGATTTGAAATAATCAACTCTGCTGAATTTTTCCCGATTACCATATTGAAGACAAATGAGAAAGGTGAGGTGTCCATAAGACTGGGGAAGGGGGATATCCATCTCCATGTATTACATAATGGCAGGGGAAAGATGAAAATTGTCAATGTAAAAGATCATGATGAGATATCTTTTCTATTAGACGGAGAGGAGGAGCTTAATTTTGATCAATGGAATAAGTTCCGAATTGGGGCACCGGATTGTGCAGAGGTAAGTGCCGCTGATATGACACCAGAACAAGAAAGAAAACAGGATGAAAGGAACAAACTTGCAGATATCTTGAGACAGAATCGGATTGATTCTTATTACGATGAAGCTTATGGAAAGCGGTTTGAGGGTTATGCCGGTATTGCCAGAGCATTATCCGAAGCAAAAGGTAATTTTGATGAAATACGATTGTTCCTGGAAGAAAAAGTATCAGGACATAGCTTGGAACAAAAGGAACTTCTTTTATCCGTATTGGCAAGAAAGGATTTCAGAGATACAAAGGCGGATGTTTTAATCAGTCATCTGGAGGGGTTTCAATATCAGGGCAAATATGAGGATGAAATCTTCTCGCGCTATGTATTATCTCCCAATATCTATATGGAGAAAATATCTGCTTTCCGAGCCTGTATAAGAAATGAATTGGGGCATAGGGGAGAAGAGCTGTCGAAGCATCCGGAGAAATTATGGGAATACATTCAAAGCGAAATCGCCTATCATCCGGCAAGGGAATATGAAACCATCATTGGGACACCGGAAGGTACGATGAAGGTGAGGGCTGGAACGCCTATGAGTAAGAAAGTATTGTTTATAGCCATTTGCCGTACTTATGGATTAGCTGCGAGGCTGGATGAGATTTACCTGGAGCCGCAATATTTTGATGGAGAGAAATTTGTTTTTGTTGACGAAAAACAACGCAGAGCGGCTCACCTGCAATTAAGTGTTACGGAGGGCAAGATACCGCTTTACTATCAGCAGTTTACATTGGGTTATAGAAAAGAAGATGGAAGTTATGAGACTCTTGAGTTGTGGAATAAAGAATTTACCGAGAATAAACTCTGTTTTACTTTGCTGCCCGGAGTATATAGAATTTTGACCAATGAACGAATGGCCAGCGGAAGTATGATTGGTGCCGAATACTATTTTACTCTACAGGAAGGGGAACAAAAGAAAGTAAATTTATACTGCGGTTTAGTAGACCCTAAGGAATTACGTATGGATTATGAACTGGATGATTTTTCTCTTCAGACCTTAGAAGGCGAAGCTGTTTCATCAAGATATCTCTGCAAAGAAGGAAAAAATCTATTGTTATTTATTGAGACCGGAAAGGAGCCTACAGAGCATTTGTTCAATGAAATGTTGGAAATGGCTAAGATGTCAGGGTTGCAAAACAGTAGGATACATATTGTTGTTAAGGATGACCAGGAATTTAAGGATGATACCTTTGTAAAAGTTCGTAACGCATACCATAATCTTTCTTTCTGGAAAGATGAAAACGATAAGGTGTTATCAATGCTGGAAGAAAGAACCGGAGTAGATAAAAAGAAATTGCCCGTTTGTATCGTTATGGAAGGACATCAAAAGGGTCTCTATGCATGCTGCGGATATCAAGTTGGCAGTGTTGATATGTTTGCAAGAGTGATCGGTTAATGCAAGGAGAAGGATAAAAGAATAAGGGAGTGAAATGACTATGGCAGAATTAAAGTTATCGGATAGGGAAGCTGTTTATAAAGTGCGGAAAGAGATCTGGAGGGAGTACCTTCAAAAACAATCTGAGGATGAGGTTAGAAAAAATGAAATAGAGAGCCGTGTTATGAAATATCAGGATGCAGAGATGAAATATGGCCTTCAGATCATAGGGGAGCCGGGTGAAAATGGATATCCTTTATTTATTGCTTTGCATGGCGGCGGTTATGGGGATACACCGGATATTAATAATCAACAATGGGAGCATATGGCCAGCTATTACAAAATGGGGATTACCAGTGGTGTTTATGTAAATCCAAGAGGGGTCAGGGATACATGGGATACGCATGGAAATCCGGAATCTTTCCCTTTGTACGACAGATTAATTGAGAATATGATAATCTTTTATAATGTGGACCCCAATAGAGTGTATATTATGGGGTTTTCCGCAGGCGGTGATGGTGTCTATCTGGTGGCGCCCCGTATGGCTGACCGGTTTGCAGCTGCACATATGTCGGCAGGCCATCATAATGGAACCAGTGTGATAAATCTTTATAATACACCGATACAACTTCAGGTAGGTGAATTGGATTATGCATATAACCGTCATAAGGTTACGGCAGAATATGATTTTAAATTAGATGAACTGAGTAAGACCTATGGAGGAGGCTATGACCATAATGTTTTTATTCATTACCAGAAGGGGCATAATTTTGACGACAATAAATTAAATCCCCAAATCGTATATGCTGACAATCTTGCCTGGTATAAGGAGGAAGAGGCGGAAACAATTACAATGGATACCAACGCAATACACTTCCTGGAGAGATACACCAGAAATCCCTTGCCTGCCCGTGTGGTATGGGATCTTGGTAATCGCGCTGACCTGCGCAATCATACTTGTTTTTATTGGTTGAAGGCATCTCGTTCAGTCACAGAGGGAGAAATAGTGGCTAATTACAATAAGGAAAATAATACGATTACCATTGAAAAAGACACGGTGGATGGGAAAGTCTCAATTCTTGTCAATGAAGAAATGTTAAATGTGTTTTCTCCGATTCGATTGGTCACACCAAAGGGTACCTTTGAAGTTATGCCTGAATTGTCGAAAGAACTGATTTATGATACAACCAATGAACGAGGAGATTATAACTATCAGTTTTTGACGGAAATTGATTATTCTAATATGGAATAATGTACAAAACAAGGAAGGGCTGCCGCAAAATGAATCGGTGATCGCAATTTATACAAAATAATCCTATCAATAGTACAAAATGCGCCTTGAAACAGCTTTTGAAGCTTAGTCTAGACGCATTTTTTATGCAATATTTTTCAGCAAGTCTATTTTGCGACAGCTCCTTAACTAATTAAAAATTAGTTGAATTGCGATAGGTTACATCAGATCGAAGGTAGGTTATTTCATAACATGCATCAGGGTGCTCTATGCGATACAGGATTTGGCGCGCCAAACGAATGCCAATATCTTTATTGTGTACCTGCACGGTAGTCAGTTCGGCGCTTCCCTGGAATTCGCTGTTGCCATCGAATCCTGTGATTGCAATATCCTCAGGGATACGATAGCCCTGCTGTGTTAATAATTGGTATAATAAGCTGGCTACATAGTCATTTGCGCAAATGAAGGCTTCCGGCATATCTGTAATACGTTTTAGAAACTCTTCTATTTCTTCTTTATAAGTATCAATACCAATATGGCCTGTCATACAGAATTTTGATTGTATGGATAAATTATGGCTTTCCATAGAATGAACAAAACCCCGGTAACGCTCATAATTTGTCTGTGCATATTTAATATCTCCGATAAAGCCTATTTTTGTTCTTCCTCTTTCGATGATGTAGTCTACAATTTCGGATACACAGGATTTGCCGTCAATAAGAATTAAATCACCATTTAATTCGCTGAAGGGGATGGAGCTGACAGTATCCATAAACACCTTTGGAATAGGTAATTTACTTAAAGCGAGCAGCAGGTTTTCGTCGTATACATTTAGTATAATGATACCGTTTTTTGTGCCGTCTGTCAGCATAGGAGGAAGTACGTAATCCGGCGGTACTGCGGTGGGCAGATAGGTATAGGTTAAATTAATATTATATCTTGCAATTTCTTTGGCGATTTCATGAATAATAGTAATCCAAAATAAACTTGTTTCCGGTCTGGATACTGCAACGGAAATAGTGGTCAGTTCTGGTCTTAGGGTTTTTTCTTTTATAATTTTTAAATCGTCCGGTACATGATACCCCATCTCCTTGGCTTTTGTGATGATTTTGGTACAGAGACTATCGGATACACCTTCTTTACTTTTTAACACCTTCCATACAGTTATGCGGGATATACCAAGTTCATCAGCGATATCTTGCATAGTGACTTTTTTCATATGAACCTCCAATCTATTCCCTTCTCAATATTGTTAACGTGAAATACACTCGATTTTTCCATCGGAAAATATCGCTATGATACCTGTATTGTCATAATTAGGACATTGGATCTCGAAGGAATGAGAGGTTGTCTCTATGACATAAGACAATGGTTTAACAGTTTTGTTACATTCAACTGGGCTGAGTCTCCTTAATACTTCTGTAAGGCTGTCCAAGGAATTGGTAAAATGTCCTGTTTCATCCCAATAACTTTGTTCCGCATAATAGAGTTTTCTTAACTCCCATTTGATACGTTCATCCTCTGGGATAATGTAGACTTCCTCGTTTTTGCTTTCATCAGAGAAGAAGACGAAGGACCATAATTCAGGATAATGAATATTAATCACCCCGGTAGGTGCCCATACCCAGTTATCCTCGGGATAATGTTTTCCGGTTTCAGGGTTGATTTGCTTGATATAGCTATTATCTATATGATCAACCTTCCACTGTACTCTGGAAAAATTAATGCGGTAATATTCACCGTTTTTTGGTATGCGATTATATTGAGCACATTCATAAAGAACAGCAAATGGGATAACAACCTCTGCGGACCAATATAAATTATCCGCAGAAGGGTCGTTAAGCTTACCGTTAATATAGACCGCACTTTGCATACCGTGCAGATCAAAACTATTTACCGGTTTACCTTTATCTCTGTATGCCTTAGTAAGGAGTAAATCCCAAACAGTATTATGGGCATTCATCTCAAATTCATAATATTGTTGTGTGTCTGAATCGGGATCAATAAAAATTTCAAAATCATTATCGTAAAAAATAACACAATCTCGTTCTGTCAATGTAGCCCATATTTCAGGGCCGTCTAACCGAGCTGCAAAATATAAATTTTGGTTATCCCATAGCATTTTGGCCCTGGTAGTATATCTGGGTGCAGGCATGTGAGAACCTTCGATGTCCAGAAAATAATCTGTATATGCTGCGTCTGCCCAGAATTCTTTCTCAATATTACCATCCAAAACAAAAGGTCTCGTTACTCTTTTACAAGTATATACCGGCGGTGTAAAATCTACGGCCGGAATAGGTATGCGATATGAAACGTTCATATGTATTCCTTTCTATTGGAAAATTATTAAATTTCTTTCATTAGATTATAACATTGAGCATTAACAATTGCAACAAAATAATTAACATTATAATTGCTAATATAACAGTGCAATGTGTATAATAAACGGAATAACCCAAGATAGGGTTAAGAAGAATGAATTGTAAATTATAATTAACATTTACTCTAAAAACATCGGCAGATATTGATGGAATGCGAAATGATAAAAGAAGCTTTTACAAAATCACACACTGTAATAATTAATGTAATAAATATTAATAAAAACATATGGTTATACCTGGAATAAAATAAATAATGTTAAATTAATTGTTTTAATATTATTTAAAATGTTAAAAAGAGATCATTTCAAACGTATTGTGCATATTATACAAATAAGTTTTAAATTAAATTTGAAAATCAGTAAATATATATTGACAACAGGAGTGTTTTTGGTGTAATATAATGTTGTTGTAAATAAGTAATGTAAACATATAAGTTAAAATGATAGGTTTTTCGACATGGATAGATTAAAAAATGTTAAACATTAGTTTACAAAATGATTTACAAAAACATCCTATTGATATTTTGATGAGGTGAGATGCTGTGAAACGGTGGAACAGGTTTAGCGGTATAATAGCAGTTACCATGCTATTGTGTTCCTGTAATCTATTACCCAGGGAGCTTGAGCATGATACTTCTCTTTTATTATCCTCTTATGAAGTTGATTATGAATATGTACTAGTCCAAAAGGGAACATTGGCACATAAGGAAAAGGTTGTCTGTTCCTATATGGCATTTACTCAGGAGGATTATGGTTTCGTCATAGCAGGTGAACCTTATGGTAAAGTTTATGTGAAGCAAGGGGATCGGGTGAAGAAGGGAGATTTATTGGCTGAATTATATGTAGAGGATTATCTTTCCAGTATTCAAGAAGCCAGGGCTGAACGAGATAAGTTAATATTATATATTACCTATCTTAAGAAAAAAGCAGATGCAGCAGTGCAGAAGCAATTACTTAAATTACAGGAGCTAAGTCAATTGGAACAGCAATTTATTCCTTCGGCAGAGGAGATCAGATGGGATTATGATTGCCGTATTCATGAAGGGGAATATAAAATCGCAGTTTTGAATAATAGAATTCATCAATGGGAGCAAGAGGTGGAGAAACGTAGAATATATACCTCGGTTGATGGTATTGTTTCTTATTTGAAACCAATATCATCGGGACATACTTCTTATGGAGGCAGCAAATTCATCACCATATCCGATGATAAGGATGGATATTTTTATGCAAAGACCGGATATGCCGGGTATTTTGTCAAAGGCAGTGAAATGACAATACAGGTAGATAAGGAAGAATACCTGGTTCGCGTAGTAGAATCATCAAAGCTTGGGATAGAAGAAACGGATCATGAAGTATATTTTGAATTAGTTGATTCTGGCGGAGAAATAGGTGCCGGGGAGAAAGGAACTACGATAATAACAATTGACAAGCGGGAAAATGTTCTTTATGTAGCAGAAGAAGCAATTACCGTACTGGACCAACAGCCGGTCATATTCTATTTAAATGAGGATGGAATCCGTGATTATAAAGAAGTGAGTACCGGATTTTCAGCCGATGGATATATAGAAATTATGAATGGAGTAAATGAGGGTGATCATGTAATTGTCGGTTAATTCGGGAGATTGTACCATGAAACAAAAAATAGCGGGAATTGCCATTGCTTTCTTTCTTGTTTTTTTAACTTCGTGTTCCGGAGCCCGGGATATCATTCCAATATTAAGTGAGTCAATAAAAACACAAGAAGATACGGCCGTTGTCACAACAGGTGATTTGGCTTTGATTGAGTATTATGATGGCGTTATAAAGCCTGAAACAATAGAAATAGCAGCCCAAAGAACAGGGATAATTAAAGAATGGAGTGTATCTTTGGGGGATTATGTGAAGCAAGGTGATGTTATTGCGGTGCTTTATAAAGCAAATGATTTAGTAACAAGTGACTGGGACAGAAATAAGGAGGATACACGATACCGGCTGCAAGAGATAGAGTTGAAACTGGATATATTAGAGACAAAGTTAAGGGTTTTACAGAAAGCGGGAAATGATACGTCCTCCGTTGAACTTGATATAATTCAATTGGATATGAGGGAATTAGAATTTGAGAAGGAGTATCTAAATGCCCTCACAAGGTTGGAAAATGAGCTGGAAGCATTATCATCAAAGAACCATGAAGGATTGACAAAATATGATGGAATAGAGAATGAGGATTTCTTTGCCGTGACAGCACCGGAAGACGGAACAGTTGTTTATCGGGAGGGAAGCAGTAAGGGCGAAAAAATAAACGCTGCAGCCATAGTATGTACCCTTGCTACGGAGAAGAAATTTCTTGAATGTTCTTATTTAACGGATAGTGTTTTATCTAATGCAAAGGAAATCTATGGAATGATACATGGAAATAAAGTAACATTAGTACAAGATAAAACGAAGGAAAGTGATAATATCCTAAGCTATATCAGCAGTTCCGAAGGAAAAACCAATCTGCAGCTAAGGAATAATAATATTGTCATAGATGTAGGAGATTATATTCCAATCTACGTGGTTACTCAGAGCAGGGAGAATGTTAACTATGTTCCGGTGGATGCCCTATATTCAGATATGGAAGGATATTATATCTATGTGTTATCCGGGGGTGAATGGAAGATAACCAGAGTAGAAATCGGGTTGATGACAGCTTCTTATGTAGAAGTAACCTCTAATATACAAGAAGGGGAGGTTGTTCTCGTTGCCAAATAAGATGATAATAGGGATGGTCGTTCTATGCTTCCTTATATTATTAGCAGGCTGCAAGAAAGCAGCAGAGGAAACGGGAGAGACTTATGTCATTGGAGATAATCTGGTACAAGATGAAATCGCCCTGCGTACCGCACCGGTTTTGAAAGGAACCTATGAGAATGTTGTGTCCTTTCAGGGCACAGTTATCTATACCAACAGTGTATCTTTATCCTTCATGGAGGAAAATGCTGTTTTTTATCAATATCTTGTTGAGCAGGGAGATTTTGTGAGGGAGGGAGATCCCCTGGCGGAGTGTAAGATTTCAGTTTCTGATATGGAAAAAGAAGAATGGATCCTTGAAAAAACAATGTACCAAAAGGAATTGGACTCCTTAACCAAACAATATGAAAATGACATAAAGAAGCTGGATCAGCTCATAACACAAGGTACGGAAGAAGAAAAAGAATTATATCAACTTTTGAAGAAAGAGGCAAGGAGTCAATATCAGCAATCCCATACCAGTATAACAGAACAGATAGAATATTTAGAAAAGAAAATTGAACTGTGGAATAACACAAAAAATACCAATACCATTTATGCCCCGATGAATGGCTCTATCGATAAGCTTGCATATATGAAAGAAGGCGATGAGATAGAAGACGGCCGCTGGATCGTAATGATGCACTCGGAAGAGGAGCGTTATATTCAAGTAACGGATGAGAAAGAGCAATTGTATTACAATATGACTGTCACAGTGGAAGCTGGTAAAGCAGGGCAAAAGCAGGAATACGAAGGGGTAGTAATTCAATCGGACCAAGTGTTGAGCGAGCCTTTAAAGCAAAACACAGCACTGGTGGTTTTAAAGGATCATTCGGTGAAACCGGAGACTTTAGAGAATATTTTAGTGAAAGCCAGTATCCATAAGGTGGAACAGACACTTATGGTTAACCGCTCAGGAGTTTATAGTGAAAAAGGTAAGAGTTATGTATTGCTTTTAGAGGATGGAGCGGTAAAAAAAAGATATATCACAGCCGGCCTGAGCAATAGTGAATATGTCTGTATCTTAGATGGTGCGGCAGAAGGCTGGGAGATTGTATTACAGTAGTATTATGATAAGTCGGTTACATAGGAGTCGGTAGCATGTTGGGGTTCTTATTACAGAAAATACTGAGTAAAAAGTGGTTAATGTTATGTATCTTAATCGGAAATGTACTATTTGTTTCGATTATATGCTGTATCAGCTATTATTCCGATGGTATATGGAAAAGAATGCTATCGAGGAAAATGGATCATTATATGGAAGAGCATAATGAGTATCCGATGAAAATGACACTAAACTCCAGCCTGACCGTTGTATCAAAGAAAAGGCATAATGGCAAAGTGTTTGAAGAAGTACAAAGCATGGCCGCAGATATGGGGAAAAAAGCTGGAATACCATATAAGGAATTCATCACTCATTATAGTGTATCTGTAAAATCTGTTCCGCAGATTACCAGAAACAATCAAAAAGAGATACTTCAATTACAACTAGGATATTTAAGCGAATTAGAAGAACATATAGAAATAGTAAGCGGAGAAGTATATCAAAAAAACAGAGATAATCGTGGAATTATATCAGTAATGGTCAGTGAAAAAATGCTGGCAGCACAGAAGTTATTATTGGATGAAATCTTAGCTATATCCAATTTATCAGATAAAGACGGAAACCAGGTTCAAGTACAAATTGCCGGTGTCTTCCGATACCGTGATGTCAGGGATGCTTATTGGGTGAAAAACCCCAGCAGTTATGAAACCATGTTATTTATGCCCCAAGGATTATTTGAAGAATTATTTGTGGATTTTGATACTCCCCGCTATGCACTCAGGGGAACCTGGGAGATTTTGTTTGACTATCACAACTTAACGGCAGAACAAGTGATAAATCTAATCAATGTGACAGAAGAATATCATTCCTACGATCAGCAGCAAACGGCTGTCACCTTTGCGGATAATTACATAGAGGTATTACAGCAGTTTCAGCAGGAAGAGAACAAAACGGGGGAGACCTTATGGATTTTACAGATGCCGATTTTAGTTCTTCTGGCAGCGTTCATCATGATGGTCAGTAAACAGTTACTTGCATTGGAGCATACGGAATTGGCAGTAATGAAAAGCAGGGGGATTGGAAAGAGCCGTATTGTTTTACTATATATGGGACAGAGTCTTATTCTTGGAATTGTTTCTTGTATCCTGGGTATCCCCATAGGTATTTTACTTTGTCAGGTGCTTGGATCTTCCAATGGATTTATGGAGTTTGTAATCAGAGAAAGGTTATATTTTAATATATGGAATAAAAATATCCTGCTGTGTTGTTTCATTTCCCTATTGGTTTTTATGATTGTTACAATCATCCCGGTATTGCGGTATGGGGATACGACTATTGTAGAACACAAGCAAAAGAAGGGTTCCCTTGGCAGTTTGTCAATTGGGAGAAGGCTGGGATTAGATTTTATACCGATTTTGACCGGTGGATATGGTTACTTTCGTTTTCGCGGAAAAGAAACGGAATTGACAGAGCAGATTTTAGAAGGTAAGAGCCTTGATCCATTACTGTATTTTTCCTCCTCATTATTTATTCTGGGAGCAGGATTTCTTGTAATCAGACTAATACCGGTTTTAGTTCAGATTATTTTTAGTATTGGCAAAAAGCTTTGGAATCCCCCGTTATATGCTTCTTTTATCAGAGTAATAAGGTTCCGCCATCAGCAAAATTTTATTGTAATGTTCTTAATTCTAACCATTGCACTGGGAATATTTAATGTACAAATTGCAAGAACAATCAATGCCAATGATGAAAATAATATACTTTACAGAAATGGTGCCGAGATTGTTTTACAAGAAATGTGGGGAGACAACCAGAAAATAGTGGCGGCAGACAGCACCGGAACAACCCGGTTATCCTACCAGGAACCGGACTTCAATAAATACTTAAATATTAAGGGAGTGCAAAGTGCAGCAAAGGTTTATATGGGGAGTGCCGCTGTAGATGGCAATAGGCAAATTGAATTAATGGGAATTGACACCAAGGAGTTTGGAGAAACTGCCTGGTTCACCAATGAATTATTAGATACCCATTGGTTCCATTATCTGAATGCAATGAATCAAAGTTCCTATGGGGTTTTAGTATCTGAGAGCTTCCGTAAGGAAATGGGTTATCAATTGGGGGATACTTTGTACTATACAGTGAATGGATATCAGACAAGAGGAATTATTTTTGGATTTGTGGATTACTGGCCGCGATTTAATCCAGCCTCTGTCCTAGAGTTTAGAGGAACAGCCTTGGATGTTGAGAATTACCTAATTGTTGCTCACCGTTCTCATTTACAGTCCCTGATGGGAATAGTACCCTATCACATATATATAAAGACGGATGGAAAATCCTCAGAAGTATATGATTATTTATTGGAAGAAGGGATACCAATCAGCTATTATAGTGATGCTGCTCAGGCTATCATTGACCATAAAAATGACGCGGTGCTGCAGGGGACCAATGGAATGCTGACCGTTGGATTTATAACGGTATTATTATTATGCATCATAGGGTTTTTTATTTTCTGGATTTTATCTATTCAATCCAGAACCTTGCAATTCGGTATATTCCGTGCTATGGGAATGAGGATGAGGGAAATCATGGAGATACTCGTTAATGAACAGATTTTCATCACAGGGACCTCCGTAATAGCCGGGGTATTGGTGGGAATTATTACTTCCAAATTATATGTTCCGTTAATTCAGATTGCCTATGCCAGTAAAGAGAATATACTTCCTTTGACAGTGATCAACCGAACACAGGATACGATGCAAATTATTTTAGCGGTTTCCGTTATGATTATCGTAAGTATTGGAATCTTAGGAGTTCTTATTTCTAAAACAAAGATTACACAAGCTCTAAAACTTGGTGAGGATTAGGAGAAGAATTTGATGGAACCTATTATATCAACAAAAGAGGTGGGAAGAGATTTTCCGTTGTCTGATAGCACCCTGTTTCCGGCGCTGAAAAAGATAGATATTACAATTCAGCAAAGGCAATTAACGATCCTAAAGGGCCGCTCCGGATCAGGAAAAACTACTTTGTTAAATTTAATCGGTGCACTGGATATGCCGACAAAGGGAGAGATTTTATTCCAGGGAGAAAATATCGGAAATTGGGATGATAGTAAAAGGGCCCTATTAAGAAGAAATAAAATGGGATTTGTTTTTCAATCCATAGCTTTAATTCCCATGATGACTGCTTATGAGAATGTAGAGTTTGCACTTCGTTTATCCGATTACAAGGGTGATCGCAGGGAACGTGTAATAGAATGCCTTAAGATGGTTGGTCTTGAGAGGAGAATGTACCATATGCCTGAACAGATGTCGGGCGGCGAACAGCAGCGGGTTGGAATAGCCAGATCCATTGTTCATAGGCCAAGTATTGTGTTTGCGGATGAACCAACCGGAGCCCTTGATACGAATACGGGTCTGCAGGTGATAAAAATGCTGAAGAATATTGTAAGAAGTGAAAATTTAACAGTCGTGATGACAACCCATGATCCCGGGATCATGGAACTGGGGGATAAAGGCTATGAATTGGAAGATGGTGAGATAGTTGGAAGCTGGTAATCCAATGGTACTATGTGATAATTTGGTTAAAATTTATAAAACCTTCGAGACAGAAGTAATGGCTCTCCAGGGGCTGGATATTGCCATTGAAGAAAAAGAAGTGATGGCAATTATCGGAAACAGCGGAAGCGGAAAATCAACTTTCTTAAATATGATTGGAGCCTTAGACCGGCCCACCGCAGGAAAGCTATATGTGGACGGCAAGGATTTATTCCGCTTGAATAAAAAGGAAGTTATCGATTATAAAAGGCGTACCGTAGGCTTTGTCTGGCAGAGCAACGGAAGAAACCTGATCTCTTATCTGACGGCACTTCAGAATGTCCAGCTGCCTATGATGTTTGAAAATAATCAGGTAAAACAAAGAAGAGCTCTTGAGCTTCTAAAATTAATGGGATTAGAACACAAGAAAAATGAATACCCCCTTATGTTATCAGGAGGGGAACAGCAAAGGGTTGCAATTGCGGTTGCCTTAGCAAATAACCCTAAATTATTATTGGCAGATGAGCCAACGGGTGCAGTGGATTTAAAGACATCAGATTATATTTTTTCCGTTTTAAAAGAGATTAATCAGGTATTTGGAACAACAATCATTATTGTAACCCATGATATGAAGCTTGCAAGCAAGGTGAACCGTGTTGCAGCCATTAGAGACGGAAAGATCAGCAGTGAACTATTGAATAAGGTAATACATCCGTCGGAGATGGAACAGATGAAGGATATTGCCGAGAAGGAAGAATATTCAATTCTGGATAAGGCGGGAAGGGTTCAATTGCCAAAGGATATGCTAGGAGCTGCTAAAATCACCGGAAACCGGGTAAGAATTGATTATCGGGAAGGTGAAATTATCATTCTGCCGGAAGCTGCAGCAGAGAAATAGCAGGCAGGAGATAAGCCGGATGAAGTGGAAAATAAACAGTTCGCTGTTTATTCATAAAGGTAAAATAAAAGGAGGTAAGTTATGAAAAGAAAAATGAAACAAATTTTAGCTATGGTATTAGCACTTGTGTTAGTACTGTCATTGGCAGGATGCGGTAAGGATGCCGGCAAGGATAATATTAAGGATACCGCAGGGCAAGCTGATCCTGATCCTACACCAACAACTGTCCCGGAGAAGGATGAGGAGGAAGATACCGCAGAAGAAGTAACACCGGAACCAGAGGAAGTAACCTATGATTTTGGCGGGGTAACAGTTAAAGTATTTGGATCTGCATGGAATAACGTTGATAGCACGGATGATATCGTTCGTGTAGAGGCGAAGACATTTGTAGAAGAAAAGTACAATATCAAATTAGAATTAGCTCAAATGGAAGGTTATGACGGGTATAATGATGATGATATCTTAATCGCATCTATTGCAGCAGGTGATCCGGCGGCTCATATTATCAATTTAAACCCGGAGAGCATGGTAACCTCTTACTTAAATGATATCCTGTTTGATTTAACTGACTACCTGGATTTATTACAAGTGGGTTCTATTTATACTGATGTGGCATCCTGGAAAGGCAGAGTATACGGTGTGGCATATGAAAATATCGGTGATGCCTGGACCTTAGTATATGATAGAAACTATTTGAAAGAACTTGGCATGGAAAAGACCCCTACGGATATGTTTATGGAAGGGAAATGGGATTATGAAAATGCGAAAGCTTACTTAGCGGAATTACAATCTAAATTACCGGACGGTAAATACGCAATAGGTCAATATCCGTTCCATTGGGGCGTAATGGCTGCGGCTGCAAATGGCAGTTATATTTTTAATTCGGACGGTAAGATTGGATACATGGACGAAGCGTTGATTGAAGCTGCGGAATTCTATCGTGAATTAATGGATTCCGGTATTGCGTTCCCTTCTTATCTGATCAGAGACGCAGAAGGAAAAGTTACTGAGAATGATATTGCATATGCAGTGGATGATGAGAGAATTGTACTTAAAAGAGCAGAACCATGGCAATTGGGCGGTTTAGGATTTGAATATGGTATCGTTTTTTGGCCATGGGGTTCTAATGTAACTTGTACAGGGGATTACACAACCTTAAGCGATAACTATAGGGTAGCAGGTGCTTATTGGGGCATGGATGCGGTTGTAAAGGCGGCTGTTGATAAAACCGGAATTCCAGGTGAGGTATTGGCTTTAATTGCCCAGGATTATCAATATGCAATTTCTGATGATGGCAAGGAATGGATGCATCAGGCATATCTGGATGAACAAAGCGGAGTGCAAACAAACATTGGTGCAGAGTTTGGTGAGCCAAGGAGCTTCTATACAGAACAGGATATCGAATTATATGACTGGGCACATGGAAGATATAAGGCTGACTTAGGCTGGTCCTTAGACAGTGCAGGTCTTATGAAGGTATGGAGACCGTTCCAGGATATCTATATGGAGAATACGGATGCCCGTTCTACCTTAGCTTCTTATTATAATGAAGCTCAGGCATCATTGCAGGAAGTCGGATTAGTAAAATAATTATTGTTTGATATTGTGGGGGAGCATCCTTAGCTCCCCCACAATATCAAGCAAAGTGTAACAGGTTACGTGATTGGAATTCTGATATATCAAATGATGAAAGCGTCAAAAGGTGCTGCGCTTTCATCATCAAATAATATAAGATGGAGATTAAATTATGAAAAACAAGCAAATTCAGAATTCAAAGCCGATGACGAATAAAGAGAAACTGCAGCAAAAGAAAAAGAGGAAAATAATTGTATTTTTCATCGTAATTATTCTGCTGTTAAGCAGTGTGACTGCCTTATCCTATCATAATAAGAAAAATAATCAATCGGTACGGGCCTCTATTTTGTCCAGGGAGTATCATCTGGTTGAGGAGGAAGGCGATATCCCATCCTATGGGGAATATTTGTCCCGCATGAAAGAAACTGGACTGCAAGATCCAACCCCCGGAGATGAAATCTTAGTAATGGGCAAGGATTATTACGAAAGTTCATTAAAAGAACGGTCTGATCAAGAGGATGGCAGTGTAGCGACAGGAAGCATCGGAAGTATAAGTTATCATATTGACGTGAAGGAAAGTGGGATGTATCACATCGAAGTAGGATATTATCCTACGGCTGACAGTAATACTGCAATTATACGTAATTTGTATATTAATGGAGAACTGCCTTTTCAAGAGTCAGAAGGACTTACTTTTCAACGAATGTGGGTAGACAGCAATAAGGATTTTTTAATGAATGTGAAAAAGAATCAAGCGACACCCGGCCAAATTCAAAATCCGGAATGGACCTCAATGAAGTTAGAAAGTGCAGATAAATCAGTCAGTGGTCCTTTTCAATATTATCTTAAAAAAGGAAATAATATTTTAACGCTGGAATCCGTGAAATCAACGTTAGAAATTTCATATATTAAGCTAATTCCGGTGAGTGATATTCCTGGTTATACCACTTATCTCAATCATTGGGAGAACAATGGAGCGAAAAGAATTAGTGATACTGATATAACCGGCGGAGCTATTTGTATACAAGGAGAAGATACCTATTACAAATCCAATGGGATATTGCTGCCTGAAAATGACCGCTCTTCACCCTTAACTGTTCCATATCATTCCAGTAACATTGTCTTAAATACAATAGGCGGAAGTGCCTGGTCTGATGCAGGGCTTAGTATCAGCTGGAAAGTAAAAGCGGAACAAAGCGGATTATACCGTATTGCAGCCCGTTTTATGCAAACAGAGAATCGGGATTTCTACTCCTTACGCGAATTAAAAGTAAATGGAGCGATTCCATTTTCGGAAGCGGCAGAACTAAAATTTTACTATGACTCAAAGTTTCAAATAGAATATTTCGGTGATCAGCAGGGAGCTTATTATTTTTATCTTGAAGAAGGGGATAATCTGCTTACCATGACGGTTTCCCTGGGGGATTTGTCCTATGTGGTGACAGAAACCGTAGAAGCAGTAAAAAATTTTAATGCCTTATATCGAAGGCTGGTAGCTGTCATGGGAAGCGATCCGGATGATTATCGAGACTATGATATCGTATCCTTAATACCTGACATGGAGAATATCTTATTAGTAGAGTACCATCGCTTAACCAAAGTGATGGAGTCCTTGGGAGATACCATAGAAAGCAGCACAAAAACCAGAGAAATATCTAAAATGCTTCTCTTATTGGAAAAAATAATCAGGAAGCCTGACCGGATATCCCGGGAATTGAAGAATTATAATGACAATATTACAGCCATCAGTGAATGGATGCTAGCATTGGGACGGCAGCCATTGACCATCGATTATTTATTAGTCTGCGGCGAAGGTTATGATCTTCCAAAGCCAGAGGGCAATATCTTTCAGCAGTTAGTACATAAAACAAAAGCGTTTATTGGTTCCTTTACCAATGATTATACCATTGAGCTGGCAGATTCAGGTCAAAAGGAAAAGGTAATCGAAGTGTGGATGGCAGCTACGAGAGATCAGTATGATATTGCACAAAGGCTGGTGAACAATGCCTTTGCCGGTAAAGACTTTGGTGTTGAGTTAAAAATGGTCAGTGCGGAAACCGTTATGCCGGCATCCTTAACAGGGAATGGTCCGGATGTTGCAATTCAATTAAATTATACCATGCCTTCCAACTTTGCTTATCGTAATGCGGCTTATGATTTATCCGGCTTCCCGGATTTTGAAGAAGTGAAGGATCGATTTGCAGCCGGAGCCATGGAATATCTTGAATATCAGGGGGGATATTATGGACTTCCGGATCTGATGTCCTTTCCCGTTCTTTATTATCGTAAGGACATATTAGATAAAATGGGGCTTAGTATTCCTGATACATGGGAAGAATTATCGGCGTTGATCCCATTTCTGCAAGCTGAAAATATGGATATCTATTTTATGACCACGGGACATACTGTGTTAGGCGGGTATAGCTCAACGGTTTCTAAGCCTGTAAATAGTATCTTTTTATCCATGCTGTACCAGAATGGGCAGGCATTATATAGGGAAGATGGAAAATCTACCAATTTGGACAGTCTGGATTCCCTTCTGACCTTTAAGAAATGGACAGAATATTATACAAAAGAAGGGTTTGATCTGACCATGAGTGTGGTTACCAGATTCCGTACCGGTGAAGTTCCTGTCATTATTGAAGATTATTCTTATATTAACTCAATTAATGCGGCGGCGCCTGAAATTGACGGCGCATGGTCCATCGCTCCATTACCAGGCACCATGGCCGGGGATGGAACCACGAATCGCTCTACTGCCTGTATGGTGGGCTCCGCAATGATGCTGAAAACAAAAATCAAGGAGAATGATTCGGCGGATGAATCATGGGAATTTTTGAAATGGTGGACCTCCAAAGAAGTACAATTACAATACGCGACAGAATTGAAAGCGCTGCTGGGTGATGCGGCAAATTATCCTATTGCTAATATTGAAGCATTAAAAGAGCTGAATCAAGAGCTGGGATATGAAGAAACAATCGAAGAGACCTTATCCTGGCTTCGCGGGACACCCCAGATACCCGGCGGATATATTACAGGAAGAAGTGTGGAAAATGCCTTCCTGGCGGTCATTGATAAGAAGTTAAATGCAGTAGACACCTTATATGCACAGATTCGGTATATCAATGAAGAAATTAAAAATAAACGTGAAGAATTTGATCTGGAACCATAGAAAGGAGAGAAGCGGCAAGATGAAAGAAAAACTAAAAAGAAGGCAATATCTGGAGCTCAGCTTAAAAGAAATGAAAAGATACCGGGTATTATATGTCATGATGGCTCCTTTCCTTATATTTTTTCTGATTTTTTCAGTTTACCCGGTGCTGCAGGCGATCTTTTATAGCTTTACTAATTATAATGTATTAGAAAAAGCTGATTTTATAGGTTTAGCCAATTACAGCAAGCTGTTTTTAAAGGACACGATTTTCATTAAAGCAATTCAAAATACATTTATTATTGCAGTATTTGTCGGCCCGTTAGGGTATATCCTTTCCTTTTTATTGGCATGGATGATAAATGAATTACCTCATTGGCTGGGCACTATTTTGACGGTTATTTTCTATGCACCTTCCATGGCAGGTAATGTGGTTATCATCTTTGGATTGATCTTTTCCAATGATGCCAACGGTTATTTAAATGGTATTTTGCTGAAATTAGGAATTATTGATGAGGCAGTCCTCTGGCTGTCAGAGTCAGCTACCATACTGCCAATTGTTATTATTGTTTCCCTGTGGATGAGTTTAGGAGTAGGTTTTCTTTCCTTTGTAGCCGGTATTAAAGGAGTTGATGAAGCACAATATGAAGCGGCTGCCATCGATGGCATCAGAAACAGGTGGCAGGAGTTATGGTTTATTACCCTGCCCAATATGAAGCCTCAGCTGCTGTTTGGTGCGGTTATGTCCATTACGGGTGCATTATCTGTCGGAGGTGTGGCTGACAGCCTGGTAGGTTTCCCTAGTCCCAATTATGCGTCTCATACGATTGTTAATCATTTGAATGACTATGGTCTCATCAGATTAGAAATGGGCCGTGCCAGCGCCATAGCGGTAATACTCTTTTTTCTGATGATTTTATGTAATCTTTTAATTCAAAAGCTGCTGCATAAGGTTGGTACATGAGAAAAGGGTAACCAAATAGGAATTCATTTATCAGACGAGGAGATGCCGTATGAAAATTCGTTTCAAACGAAATCCAGATAGAAAAGGTGTGGCAAGAAAAAGTTCCAGGAGCTTTGGAGGAGACCTGTTTTTGGTTTGTTTTCTTTTTATCATAGGCTTCTTATTTTTCTTTCCGGTTTTGTATATGCTAAATCAGGCTCTGAAGCCATTAAATGAGATGTATATGTTTCCTCCCAAATTATTTGTTCAAAATCCAACCATAAATAATTTTTCGGATTTAATACGGATTTTAGCAAATACCTTGGTACCCTTTGAGCGATATTTATTTAATTCCTTATTCACGGTGGTGATTGGATCTTTAGGGCACATCATTGTGGCTTCCCTGTGCGCGTATCCATTAGCGAAATATCGCTTTCCGGGATCAAAATTAATCTCAAATTTAATTGTGTACTCCTTGATGTTTAACACCACAGTAACCATGGTGCCAAACTTTATCACGATCTCCAAAATAGGTTTAATCGATACCTATGGAGCAATTATTTTCCCAACCTTTGCCTCTACCCTGGGATTATATCTAATGAAAAATTTTATGGAACAAATACCGGATAGTTTAATTGAGGCAGCAAGGATTGACGGCGCAGGACAATTCAGGATACATAGAATGATTATTCTGCCATTGATTAAGCCGGCATGGATCACTGCTTTTATCTTGATCTTTCAAACCTTATGGGTGAATACAGGAGACAAGTATATCTACGAAGAAAGATTGAAGAGCGTTGGTTATATGCTTAGCCAATTATCCAGTGTAAGTAACCTGAGTGTAGCCAGAAGCGGTGTTTTAGCAGCCGCGTCAGTAATTATGTTCATTATACCGGTAAGTGTATTTTTAATCATGCAGACTAAGGTACTGTCAACAATGGCTACCTCAGGAATGAAGGATTAGGGGGGGTGCGGGAGTGAAATTACGAAAATTAAGGAAACCAACACATAAAATCCTGGGACTGCTTATTCTGTTTCTCATGGCTGGAAGTATCAATCGTGAACGGGCGGCTGCCGACAGCTATCAATACTCGATTTGGGATAAAGATATTCCTGTTCCGGATGCGTATCAATGGGAGAGAAGTATTCGGGCCGCGGATCTGGGAATCCCGGCAATTTCCAATATATCGGATGTATTTTATACGGATGGCAGAATTTATATTGCTATGACAGGTTCCATAGTAATTACCGATGAGGAACTTAATACCGTAAGGATTTTGGATTCCTATGAACGAAGCGGTAAGGATGTGAAGGTGCAAGCGCCAAAATGTGTGTTTGTTACCAAAGAGGGTGATATTTATTTCACCGAACAAGATATGGGAGAAATCATCCACCTTAATTCGGAAGGAGATTTTATCCGGGCTTTATCAGACCCTAAAATTGCAGGCTTGGAAAACGTATAATATGCGCCGGCGAAGGTGGTGGTAGATACCAACGGAAGAATTTATGTGAAAGCGAAAAGTATCTATGAAGGTATTATAGAATTAAACCCAAATGGTACATTCAACCGGTTTGTCGGAGCAAATGAAGTGCATCCCTCCTTTTTAGATATCTTCTATCGCATGATTGCCACAGAGGAACAGATTTCAAGAATGGCATTATGGCTGCCAACGGACTATAGTGATATTGCTTTGGATAAGGATGGTTTCCTTTTAGCTACGGTAAAGGATAATACCAGTACAAATCCGGTACGTAAGCTTAATTCCAAAGGGGAAGATATACTGGAAACCTATGAGTTTATTAATCCCCCCATGGGAGATTATACCGGAAACAGAACAATATCCACCCTTACGAATATAGCTGCCGCAGAGGATGGCAGGTTTGCGGTATTGGATGCTTCCATGTCGAGGGTATTTGTTTATAGTGAAGATGGACTGTTAGCTTATATTCTGGGTGGCAGCGGAAAGAGGGAAGGAAATCTTTCCAGCCCTGTTGATGTGGTATTTATGGGCGATAAAATCATGATTGCGGATCTGGTAACTTGCTCGATTGAAGTTTTCGTACCGACAGAGTATGGCGCGCTGATCAATGAAGGGTTAAGACAGCAAAGTGTATTTGATTATGAAAAAGCTGCAAAATATTGGTATCAAGCCTATGAATTAAATCCATATTCCCTGGTAGTGAATATGGAACTGGGTAAATATCAGCTTCGTGCAGGAGATTATGAAGGTGCCCTGGTAAGTTTTAAAGAAACCGGCGAACGAAAGAATTACTCGGCGGCTTATGAAATGATCCGGGCAGAGTATTTAGAAGATCATATGTGGTCTATTCTGCTGGGAGTTATTATTTTCTTTCTTATAATCGGAGTCATAAAGGCTATTCTCAAGAGACTCAAGAAAAAAGGAGTCCTTGAGAATAAGAAATATATCGATGTTCTTCGAAGTCTTCGAAGTACTTGCTTTCGATGGCCTGGTTATATGTTATCCCATCCCTTTAAAGCCTTTGATGATGTGAAATACGAGAATGCGGGCAGTTTGACTTTTGCTTGGGTTATTCTGATTTTATTTGCTTTCATGCAATTTATTAATACCAGATATACCGGATTTTTATTAAATATGGCAGATATCAATAATATTAATATACCATTGATATTAATCAGCTCTGTATTTCCTTATCTTGTATTTATCATAGCGAATTGGGCGGTTGGAGTATTAATTGACGGGAAAGGAACTTTGGTAAACATATTTAAGATTAATATGTATGCACTGTATCCTGGAATTTACATCACCCTATTTGCCATATTAGTATCCAGAGTTTCCATTTATGAAGAAATTGGGATCATTCGTTTCTTTTATGTGCTGCCCTTTGTATTCTATTTGTTCTATACCTTTATTGGGTTGATTATGGTACATCAATTTAGTTTTTCAAAGGCTCTGGTAAGTATTGTGCTTAGCTTAGTCGCTATGGTTATTATTATATTTATTGCTGTTCTGTTATTAACCTTAATCAGCGGCTTCATTAATGATGTTGGTACAATAATAGATGAGTTTTTATTATATGCATAAGGAGGCGGCAAATGAAAAAGTTAAGGTTATTCATAATAATAGCAGCAATATTGCTTTTTACTACGGCTTGTTCTGAGAAAGCCGCTGTCAATAAATACGTTGAGAGAACACCGGGGGAGGCGGCTTCCTTAAGCGGCGATGAGTTTGTGACCATTGGGGAAGGAGATGAGATGCTCCTGATGCTAAATCCCTCCAATGGTACCATACGGTGGATGGAGAAAGACTCAGAGGAATATATAGATAATAAAATATTTGACCCGGAGCAAGCCAATCCCACTTTAAAGTCTGATATAGTTGCCTATTATTACACCGGATCGGTATCACAGCCCTATACCTCTTATAGTTCCATGGATTCTTATACATATGGTATTGAAATGGATACCATATCCTATGAATGGATTGATAACGGGATTCGTGTGGTATACGATATCGGTTCTGATAAAGTAACCTATAAGGATTTTCCTGCTTATATTTCAGAAGCAAGAATGAATGAGCTGGTACTGGGATATCTTGATGCTGCACAGCAAAAGACCGTATTAAAACAATACCGTTTAACGAAAAGCGGTGTTTATGCGAGAAAAGCCAACGAAGAAAGCCCTTTGGCCGGTATGGCAGCCCCCCAGTTATACCGTTTGTTTTATGAAGTAGGCAAGTACAACTATGAAGAACTGGAAAAAGATAATATAGAATATAATAAAGCGGATGAAACACCGCAAAGACAGATTATTAAGATGACAATGGATTACTATCTGGATGGAGAGGATTTGGTGGTTCGGGTCCCAACGAAGGAAATTGCATACAGTGAGGATTTTCCTTTAAAGTCCTTAGATATCTTACCGTATTTTCTGTCGACAAAAGAAAGGTCGGACGGTTATTTATTCATACCGGATGGAAGCGGCGCATTAATCTATCTTGATAATAAAAAAATAACGGAATATCAATATACCTCCAGATACTTTGGCGGTGATGTATTAATTAATGCAGATTCCTATACTACAAGCAATGGATCTATGAACCTGCCAATCTATGGTATGAAGGTGGGAAATAAAGCAATTTTAGGTATCATAGAAAAGGGTGCGGAAACAGCAACATTAAGTGCTTATGCCAATGGTGCATTTAATGGAATTCCCTATAGCAGAATCAGTTTAAACTTTGCCATCCGCGAAGATCAAACCTTATCCAGCTTTTCAGGAGCTATAACAAATTTTACATTGAAGAAAGCAAGTCCGGATTATTATAGCGGAGATATTCAAATTCGTTATCAATTTTTATCGGGTGAGGAGGCGGACTATTCCTCTATGGCCAAAGCTTATTCCAATTACCTGCAAAAAAACATGGGATTGACCCGCCATGATTTCGTAAGCGACGCAAACTTTTTTGCAGAAATTCTGGGCGAAGTGGATAAAACAGAATATTTTATGGGAATTCCCTACGAGGGGAAAGCAGCTTTAACAACCTTTGGTCAGGCAGAAGAGATCCTCAATCATTTATCCGGTATGGGAATTAAAAATATGATTGTGGATTATAAAGGAATGGTAAATGGCGGTTTGAATCAAAGATCTGTCAGGAAGGTGGAAATATCAGACCGTCTGGGCGGGAAAAAAGGATTGCAGAAATTAATTGAAACAGCCAGCAGGGTAGATGCCCAAATTTATCCGGGCATCCGGCTGCAAACGGCAGCTACATCAAAGGGATTGCCGAAAAACAGGAGGGCCTTCTTTATCAGCGGCCAGGTGGCGGAGCTCTATGATTTTGAGCCGGTACAATATAGTGCCGTCAAAGAGAGCGACTATCCGACTTATATCTTAAACCCAAAGTATTTACCCAAATATATCAATCGTTTTCAAAAATCCTATGAAAAACTGGGCCTGACCAATATAGGATCAGATGATTTCTTAACCTTTATCGCAGGAACTTACAAAAAAGAGGAAGAAATCTCAATGACCAATGCAGAACCATATTATATGGAAGCATTAGAGAAGCTTAGTTCAAGATACCATCTTATGCTGTCAGATCCAATGGTATCTGCATATGGATCGGTAGATTTCATAACAGATTTACCAATGGAAAGCAGTAAAATGAAGGTATTTGACGCCTCTATTCCATTCGTGCAATTAGTATTGGAGGATTATATCATTTATTCCTCAGAAGTGATCAATGACAACACTTATGATGTGTGGAACACAGTGATGAAGGCAATTGAAACGAAAAGTGCTTTAAAGTTCCGTTTTATGTATGAGGATACTTCTATCTTAAAGGATACAGAAGCAGATCATATTTATACTGCTGAATACGAAAAATGGAAGGAAACGGTCGGTGAATATTATCAAATCTATAATGCTTTTTACCAGCAAGTAAAGGATGCATCCATGATCCATCACGAGATTATAAATCGTGACAATAACATTCGTGTTGTGACTTATTCCAACGGAATAAAGGTGTATCTCAATTACAGTATGGAAGATATTGATATTGATGGACATTTAGTACCTGCCAATCACTTTGTGGTACAGTAACGGAGGTGGAATAAGTTGAAGAAAAAAGAGCGTACTGCTGCAGAAGCCAAATCAAATTATTTAAAAAGGGACTTTTATTCGAGTCTGCCTTATAAAAAGAAAAAAACAATATGGGGAATCATATTTCTGCTTCCGTGGGCAATCGGGGTAATATTTTTCTTTCTGGGACCATTGGTAAAAACATTTTATTATTCCTTTTTTAATATGACCTTGGGGAATGATGGATTTACCTATCAGTTTGCCGGATTAAGTAATTTTAAATACATATTTACCGTAGATCCCAATTATAACAAAATGTTAATTGAAGCTTTGACAACGGTTGTTAAGAATGTGCCATTTCAAATATTTGTATCTTTGTTTGTTGCCATTCTTCTTAATGGAAAGTATAAGGGAAGGGGGTTTTTCCGCGTAGTATTCTTTGTACCAATTATTCTGGCAACGGGAATTACGGATATTGAATTAACAGATATCAATGTAATGATGGATAAATCGCAAAATTTTGTGAGTGCTGATTTTATTATTAAAATTATTACTAACAGCGGATTTCCGGCTTATATGGTAAAAATGATTTTGGAATTTGTTAACTCAATCTTTGAAGTTATTACAAAAGCAGGCGTTCAAATGCTTATATTCTTAGCAGGTCTTCAAGGAATATCTCCATCTCTGTATGAAGTGGCTCAGATAGAAGGATGTACAAAATTTGAAAGCTTTTGTAAGATTACATTGCCTATGATATCTCCCATGATTATGGTATGTATGATTTATAGTTTGGCGGATACCTTTGCAGCCGCTGATATTTCAGAGATCATTAATACAACAACCTTTACCAATGCAAAATATGGTCTGGGTGCTTCTATGAGTGCAGCTTATTTCCTTGTTAGCGTAACAGTAGTTCTGCTATTATCCTATTTAGTATCAAAGGTGGTGTTTTATTATGACAACTAGAGGAGAGTTATTAATGAAGACAACTGATAAAGTACAATTTACCGGCAGATATATCCCTCTGGTGATAAAAAGAAAATGTCTTAGCATATTGGCAATTGTATTTCGCTATATACTATTGATTTGCTTGGGCTTTATTATATTGACACCAATTTATACCACATTCAAAAGCGGCATAACCGCTCAGTCTGCCTTGGGAATGAAAAACACCGCCTGGATACCGCCGGCAACCTCTTTACAGTCCTTTATAACAGGGTGGATCATTCTGGATTATGATAAAGCGGTGGTTTTAAGCTTATTGAACACAGCCGTCTTAGCTTTCTTACAGACCTTATGCGCTGCGTTGGCAGCATATACCTTTGCAAGATTAAAGTTTAGGGGAAGCAATTTATTGTTTGGCCTGGTTATATTTACAATTATCGTGCCTTCTCAATCCATTATGCTGGCACAATACATTACCTTCCGTAATTTTGATATTTTAGGAATAGCCGAAGTAATCAAAGGAAGCTCAATGAACCTGATTGGTTCCACATCGGCCATCTATCTATTAGCTGTAACCGGCATGGGTGTTAAAGGTGGTTTATACATCTATATATTAAGGCAGAGCTATCGTCAACTGCCGATTTCAATTGAAGAAGCAGCTTATGTGGATGGAGCCGGGTTTTTAAAAACATTTTTTAAGATAGTTATCCCGGGAGTTTCAGCTTCCCTGACAACGGTAAGTGTACTAAGCTTCGTTTGGAACTATGCTGATGTTTATTATATATCATTGCTAAGTCCGAACAATTGGCATTTACCCCTGCGATTGGTGAAAATTCAAAATAATATGAGATGGGCAATCTCTGATATAGAGAAGCTCATTCCAAGTAAATATATCGTTGAGTATGAATCACCCATTGTACAAAAGGCAGTTGCTTGTGCATGTGCAATCCTGGTAATATTGCCATTGCTTATTTTGTATGTTTTTGTACAGAAGAGATTTATACAAGGTGTGGAACGAAGCGGACTTGGCGGAGATTAATAATACTAAATACAAAATACAAATAAATTCCAGATATTATAATTGGGATGCGATGGAGGTTAATATGAATAAGATTATTGGAGCAGATTTGCCCAACATGCCCTGGCAGGACAAACCGGAAGGATATCGTCTTCCAATTTGGAGATACAGCGAAAATCCAATTATCGGAAGGGATGCGATCCCTGTATCAAACAGCGTATTTAATAGTGCGGTTGTACCTTTTGAGGATGGATTTGCAGGCGTATTTCGTTGTGACAGTTTAAGTATCAGTATGGATATTTTTGCCGGGTTTAGTAAGGACGGTATTCATTGGGATATCAATCCTGAACCTATTACATTTATAGGGGAGGATAAGGAAATTTTAAAGAGAGAATACCGCTATGATCCTCGTGTATGTTTTATAGAAGACAGGTATTACATTACCTGGTGCAATGGATACCATGGCCCAACCATAGGGGTATCATATACCTTTGATTTTAAGACATTTGTACAATTGGAAAATGCCTTTTTGCCTTATAATAGAAACGGTGTGTTATTTACAAGAAAAATTAATGGCAAATATGCGATGCTAAGCCGTCCAAGTGATACAGGGCATACACCCTTTGGTGATATATTCTATAGCCAGAGCGCTGATATGGAATATTGGGGACATCATCGATTTGTAATGGGCACTTACAAAGGTGATTATTCTGCCTGGCAGTCCACCAAAATAGGCCCGGGTCCCTGCCCGATTGAGACGGAGGAAGGCTGGCTTTTGATTTATCATGGTGTATTGCATACCTGCAATGGATTTGTATATCGTATGGGATGCGCGGTATTAGATCTGGATGAACCATGGAAGGTGAGGTATCGTTCTAAAAATTATATTTTAGCTCCAATGGAACCATATGAATTAACGGGAGATGTACCGAATGTAATGTTCCCCTGTGCGGCATTAACAGATGCTGCAACAGGCCGTATTGCAGTCTATTATGGCTGTGCGGATACAGTAACAGGTTTAGCTTTTACCACTGCGGATGAACTTATCAATTGGGCAAAAAATTATCCCCTTACATAGTTACGGAAACCCAAGAAGAATAGTTAGACTTGCATAACATTTCCACAACAGGTATAATATTTACGAAAATCAATTTCATCCGTGAATATCGGTTTACCATAGAGGGGAGATTTATAGCAATGGCTTCGAAACAGAAATCGAAAAAGGCATCAGGGGCACAGAGGCGTAAAAGCACTGGGGGTAAGAATAACAGCACAAGAAATAACAGCAGCAGGAACAATGGGAAGGATATTAAGGAAAGCGGTGCGGTACAGGATGAAATCATTCTGATCCTTGCACTGGTAGTATCGATACTCTTATTTTTAAGCAATTTTGATTTAAGCGGCAAGGCGGGTAAAGCAGTAAGCGGATTTATCTTTGGTATGATCGGATGGGAGGCATACCTGCTGCCTTTTATTCTGTTTTTTATGACAGCTTTTCATATATCCAATCTGGGCAACCGCAGGGCAGGAAGAAAGCTTCTCAGCGCCAGTGTCTTTTTCGTTGCGCTGGCAGGAGTGATTGAGCTGACGGCCCATGAGTATAGTTCGGAGACGAAATTTGTGGAATATTATATGAATTCCATGACCGGACGAAATGGCGGCGGAATGGTGGGCGGCATTTTGGTTATGATATTCTGCAGTTTATTTGAAAAGATGGCAACCTATGTCATTCTGATTGCAGTAATGCTGATCTCGGTTATCGTCATTTCCGGGAAAGCTATTTTTACATATATCGCTAAGAACAGTAAGAATTCCCTGGCGGAGAGGAAGGAATACCAGCGGATTCGCAAGGAACAGCGGGAGGAACTGGATGCGGTTGTGAGAGCCAACGGCAAGGAAAGGAGACCTCCGAAGACCTTCCTTCTTGATACCGAGAATTTGAACGGAAAGGATAAGAAAGGTACCAACGGCAAGGGAGAAGAACAAAAGCCGGAGGAGAAGGATACCGTAATACAGCTGAAAGACCGCAAACTGAAAAAAGGATTGGAGAAAGACCTGGAGAAGCTGCCGGTCATTAACTTCCACGGCCTGTTTGAAGAGGCATCGGAGCCGAATTCTGCGGGGGCCGCAGCAGGGGGGGATGCCCTGCCAACCTATGAGGAGGAATTGAGAAATAAATTCGGCCGACCCATCCCGGAAGACGCAGAAATCACGAAGCAATTTACTGATATGACAGATACTACACCTGTAGTAGATATAGATGCCTATAGGGAAGAACATCATAATGAGCAGGGCGATAAGGCGCAAGATACAGGAATTGATAACGCTTATTCAGAGAAAGATATGTTTGGGGAAGATAGCAGGAATTTTGATGAGGCAGCTTCCCGGAATGGCAAATCACAGACATCGGGTCATAATGGACCGAAGCAGGGAGACCTGCCTCAGAAAGAAACGGGTACCATGGGAAGAAGCAATACAGGGGCGGGTAAAGCTTCTACTGCGGTAGATGATTTAGGGATTGACCAGCTTCCCCAGCCCAAAGAATATATTTTCCCTCCGGTAAGCCTGCTCGCCGCGCCTAAAGCCAAATCGGGAAAATCAGGCGGGAATGAAGCCGGATTAAGAGAGACGGCGATGAAGCTTCAAAGTACTCTGGACAGCTTTGGAGTTCATGTAGCCATTACCAATGTAAGCTGCGGCCCTGCGGTCACCCGCTATGAGCTTCAACCGGAGCAGGGGGTCAAGGTCAGCCGTATCACAGCCCTGGCAGATGATATCAAACTGAATCTGGCGGCAGCGGATATTCGTATTGAGGCGCCGATTCCGGGAAAGGCGGCGGTGGGTATCGAGGTTCCCAATAAAGAAAATTCCATGGTGGCTTTCCGGGAGCTGATTGAATGCAAGGAATTCACCGGACATTCTTCTGATATTGCCTTCGGAGTCGGTAAGGATATCGGAGGCCAGACTGTCATTACGGATATCGCCAAGATGCCCCATCTGCTCATTGCGGGAGCTACCGGATCCGGTAAGTCCGTATGTATTAATACTTTAATTATGAGTATTCTGTATAAAGCAAAGCCCTCGGATGTGCGGCTGATCATGGTGGATCCCAAGGTGGTGGAGCTAAGTGTCTATAATGGAATCCCCCATCTGCTGATACCGGTGGTGACCGACCCGAAGAAAGCATCCGCGGCGCTGAACTGGGCCGTAATGGAGATGACGGAGAGGTATAAAAAGTTTGCCGATGCGGGTGTCCGTGATCTGAAGGGTTATAATGAGAAAGCAGCCGAGGTTGCCCATCTGAATGATGAGAGCTGCCAGAAGCTGCCTCAGATTGTCATCATAATCGACGAGCTGGCCGATCTTATGATGGTCGCACCGGGAGAGGTAGAGGATGCCATCTGCCGATTGGCCCAGATGGCAAGAGCGGCGGGCCTGCATCTGATCATTGCTACCCAGAGGCCTTCTGTTAATGTTATTACCGGATTGATTAAAGCCAACATTCCTTCCAGAATTGCCTTTGCCGTATCCTCCGCCATCGATTCCAGGACGATTCTGGACGGCAGCGGTGCAGAGAAGCTGCTGGGCAAGGGGGATATGCTGTTCTTCCCCTCCGGCTATCCCAAGCCGGTGCGTATCCAGGGAGCCTTTGTTTCCGATAAGGAAGTAAGCTCCGTGGTGGAATTTTTAAAGAAGAATAATAATGAAGCCAGCTATAGTGATGATGTTCACGATAAGATCAACAATGCCAAGCCCGGTGAGATGGCGTCGGCCAGCGGAGACGAGCGGGACGAGTATTTCGCAGAAGCAGGCAAATTCATCATTGAAAAGGACAAGGCCTCCATCGGTATGCTGCAGCGGGTGTATAAGATTGGCTTTAACCGGGCGGCCCGCATTATGGACCAGCTCTATGAAGCCGGTGTGGTGGGGGCTGAAGAAGGAACGAAGCCAAGAAAGATATTGATGACCCAGGAGGAATTTGAACAGTATCTTGAGGAATATTAAGCAGAAACTGTCGGTGTCAGGCACCATTCTGGTG
>JAEWYQ010000062.1 GCA_023395555.1 Bacillota bacterium | reverse complement strand
GGGCTGCGGTTGCGGCTGCGGCTGCGGCTGGGGCTGCGGCTGCGGCTGGGGTGCTACTTCCCCGCATACTACTCCTCCGATAAAGGGATAAAGATGAAACTCAAATCCACTGGACGGATTTACAGCAAAGCCTCCCAATGCAGCATTACCGCTGACGGTTCCTCCTGTCTGATGCGCATGGAACATTGCCTGGGGAGCAAGAATACTGCCCCAGATCGCTGCCGGAACCTCCATAAAGATGTTCCTTGCATCCTCAAACACATACAGGGTACGCTCTGCCAGATTCCGGTCTCCCCACAGACCATACTGCAGATGCGCGTTGCTTCCGGTGCGGAGAATTACGATGGCGCGGCTTCCTTCCGGTATCTCAAAGCGTATCTCCTTGTTGAGTATTCCGTTGGGGCGCGCATCAATCACAAATACATTCTGCTGAGGATCCGTTCCTCTCAGAATCCATTCATGATAATGCAGGGTTGAGGTTCCGTTGGGCTGCAGATTAACAATACAGGAATGGAAATTGCGAATACTTTCCTCTGCATCGTTAAAAAAGCCCCGGACATCTGCGCTAACTCTGGATGCCGGAATGTATCTGGGTACATCATAGCTGGAAACCACATAGTGGTTATCCCTGTCGCTTACCCTCCAATACCGGCTTCCATTGTCAGCCCTGTATAGCTCCGCCAGCTGCTGTGCCTGATTGGTGCCGCCATCCTTTCCTATCATATATGTGCTTCCGTTGGCGGCTCTGAAATTGCCTCCTCCAACCACGTGGCCGATCACTACCAACGGCCCCTGCATTGCCACATCTCCGCCTGCCAGAAATCTTACGAGATCCGGGCTGTATCCCGTTCCGGTCAGCTTTCCGTCGGTGCCGTATCCCAGGCTGAGTCCTCTCGGACTTACAAAATTTCCGCCGACAGCCATGGCACCCTGCGTATCCACAATATTATTGGCATCTCCGAATACAATTGCATTAAAATGGGAGGCCGTTCCGAAGGGTTGACCCACAACGTCATACCAGGTTATGTCGTCGTAGGGAATTCCTGCCTGAACTTGTGCCTCCCTCCTGTAATTACTATTCATGGTAACCTCCTTATAAACGTAGAGAATTGCTATAATCTGATCTCATTACAGTTTATTCAGAATCCAGGCATTCGTGCCATGTTACCGGAACATTAATTTATCTCTTCTTTATGATCTTTTTCTCCGTCCAAAACTTGTATGGAATTTCTCCTCCTTTTATGCTAGAATATCTACATTACATATGAAAAGGAAGCTGAAACTCTTGAATAATATAATCCTGTCCTTTCGCGTTGTCTTTCCTCTGCTCCTGCAAATGTCCATCGGCTATTTCCTGCGGCAGAGAAACATCACGGACGACCATTCGCTGAACGCAATGAACAAGCTGGTCTTTCGTGTTTTTCTTCCCATGCTGCTCTTTTTAAATATCTATTCCCTTAAACCGGAGGAAGCCTTAAATCCGGGAAACGGAAGGCTCCTGCTAATGGTCTTTTCCGGCATTCTCCTGATTACTCTTCTGATGCATCTGCTCTATCCTGTTTTTGTTAAGGACAGAAAGAAATGCAGTGTCATGATACAGGGTGTATTCCGAAGCAATCTGGTTCTCTTTGGAATACCCATCACCGTATCTGTCTACGGCGCGGACCGGACCGGAACCGTATCCCTGCTGGCCGCCTTTACGGTGCCTTTGTTCAACGCGCTGGCTGTCATTGTCCTGGAATATTACCGCGGCAATACCGTCAATTACAGAAAGGTTCTGACGAGTATTTTCCGGAATCCTTTGATCATAGCTTCTGTCCTGGCTCTTGCCCTGCTGTTTCTAAAAATCCAGCTTCCTGCCATGGTTCTGGAGCCTGTGTCGGCTATGTCCAAGGTGGCCACTCCCCTTGCCTTTGTCGTCCTCGGAGGAAGCTTTCAGTTTAACAGGCTCTCCGGCAATTTAAAATATCTGATCCCTACCGTCCTGGGCAAACTGGTTCTATTCCCCCTGGCGGTGATAATACCTTCTATTTTGTTAGGCTACCGGGGAGAAGCCATTGTCGCGCTGATCGGGGCTATTGCCGCACCTACGGCCGTATCCTCCTTTACCATGGCTGTGGAAACAGGAGCTGATGGTGAACTGGCCGGCCAGATTGTGGTTCTTACCACAATGATCAGCATCCTCACTCTGTTTCTCTGGGTTCTTATCCTGAAAAACCTGCAGTTTATATGATTTCTTACTAAAATATATTCAAGCTGCCGTTAAAAATTTTATTCGCCACAACAGCAATAGAACCAATCAGGGGGGCATCGCCGCTGAAGGTGGATTTCTCAATTACGATGGGATGTGTGAATGTATCATGAACCCGGGCATTTAATTTGGAGCTAAGCACATCCTCCAATATAGTGGTCCGGCAGGGCGCATTGTAACCCACAATAATATTGTGGATATCCAGAAGATTTAAAGTGTTGCGAAGCGCGCGGACCAGGTAGGTGCAGAAATCATCTAAGGCTGATAATGCAAGAAAATCAGAGGAAGCGGCAGCGCCGATAATATCTTCCCATGTATAATACGGCTTTGCAGGAAGAGTCGAAGATAATGGGTAGGTTTCACGCAGTGCGCGGATCTTTTCATTCATTTTTTCAATGTTCGCATACAATTCCAGACACCCGGTGTTGCCGCAATTACACTTTGGGCCGTCCAGGTGGATGGACATATGTCCCAGTTGACCGCTCTGGCCGGAATTTCCGTCATAAACCTTGCCATATAAGATATAGCCAACACCAATACCATTCATAATATGAAGGTAAAGCATATTGTTGTATGAATTCATTTTATTTCCGTAAAGCTTTTCAGCCAAGGCACCGGCACTGCAGTCATGGATCAGGAAGGTCGGCAGACCTGTTTTTTCGCTGATAATGGAACCGATAGGCAGATCATGAATGTCCCAGAAATTTGCCGGTGACAGAATCATTTGTTTTACCGTATCAACAGGACCGATGGAGGATATGCCAATGGCAACAATCTTCCTTGATTGTCCCGCAGAAAGCTCCTCATACATGGTAATCAGTTCATTCACCAGCAGATCCCTGTCCAGTGTGCTGTATTCATAATTTGCCTGTTCTTTAATATTCCCCTTTAAATCAGCAAGGATTACCGTAAGCAAATTTCTTTTAATCAGCATTCCTGCGATAAGAGGGGAGGCCGGTGATAAATCCAAGGTAATGGGACGGCGTCCAAGGGATAGCTCTGACGTCTTTTCCTGACCGCCATACTCATTAATGATTTCTTTCTCGATCAATTCTGAAACAATATTACCCAGGGTTGTTTTGGTCAGATGCATCTTCCGGGCCAAATCAACACGGGAAACAGATTGTTCTGTCGCAATAAGCTGCAGGGCAAGCGCTCTGTTATTTTCTTTAATGCTGGTAAGGTTGGTACCATGCTGGCTGCTCATTTGATTTCTCCTTAAATTCATATGTTTTCCTAAATAATATGTTTCTGCCGTATGCTATTTCAGTCATTTATAATATTTTCAACATTATACCATAAAATGCCTAAAATGTCATTAAAATCCGGCACCCGTCAATTAATCCGCTTTTACTCTATGGGGCCGCCAAGCTCACTCATAATCATATTATATAATCGAAGGAACAGGTCGGCCTTTCCGCCCTTCATTCTTTGCATCATATAAACCATCGTAATTTTTTCTTTCGGTGAATTGCTGAAGCCTGTTCCCAGGGCGCCGCCCCATCCGTACTCTCCCGGAGAAGCCATACATCCGGAGCATGGACGATACTTCAACACTCTCATAAGATTTCCATAGGTGTATCCCGGATTATTCAAAATCATCCTTGTAAAATCTTTCTGCTGCCTCTCCGTCAGACTGCTCTTCGTTAAAAAGTCCACCGTCCTGGGGCGAAGAAGCTGATGTCCGTTTGCGGTTCCTCCATGGATCAGCATAGCGCCAAAACGCGCATAATCATCCGCAGTAGAGCCAAGACCCGCTCCTCCCGATTCAAAAGCCGGCTCCTTCTCCATCCTTGCAGGAATTGCAAGAAGTCCTCCGGTTTCTTCCATGGGCCGCCCCTCCTCCGTCAGAGAGTATGTTTTTGCCAGCCTTGCCTGTTTCTCCTGCGGCACATAAAAAGCGGTATCCTTCATACCCAAAGGGTCAAATATCCTTTCCTTTAGAAAATCTCCATATTTCATTCCGGAAACCACCTCTACAACAGCGCCCAGCACATCCGCAGAAACGCCATACCGCCACTCCGCTCCCGGCTGGAACAGAAGCGGGCATTGTCCGAACCGGTTTGCGGCATCCAAGGTGGAAATCCCATCTTTTTCGATTGACTCATAGACCTTCCCCGTTGCCCTGCCGGGTATCGTGGCATCATCCGGGTACACCAATCCCCCTGTCATATTCATAAGATCTCGGATAAACATCTCATGTTCGGCAGAAACCAAGGTCCCTCCCTTTACCACCTTCTGATTCTTAAATCCCGGCAGATATGCGCCGACCGGTTCCAGCAAACTCAGTTTCCCTTCTTCCGCAAGCATCATTACAGCTGCTGCCGTAACCGGCTTTGTCATGGAAAATATTCGGAAGATGGTATCTCTTTCTATCTTCTTCTTTTGTTCTATATCCGCATAACCCGACTGACAGTAAAGGACTTCCTCGCCCTCTTTCAGCACCAGCAGGCTGCAGCCTGCATTATCGCCCGCCTCCACCGCCCGGTCCATTTGCTCCTGTACCTTATCCTTCAACATCTTTATGCCGCCTCCCAATCTTATGGTATGCATACTGTACCGCACTCGTCACTATCAAATTCCACATGGTTTTCTAAGCAGGTAACCGGTGTCGCGCCCAGCTCCTTCATCCAGCCTCGGACCTCCAGGGTCTTCCAGGGGCCCGTGCCCGGAGCGCCGCCCTCCGGGGTATTCGTCCAGAGCCAATCCGGCGTCGGCCAAAAAGCCCATTTTGGGGCAATCGCCTGATACACCGGCAACCCGACACCACACTGTCCGTGATGCGCCATCTGCACCGCGTCCGCCTTCAGAACAGACAATTTGCCAGCATATGCTTCCAGCAGCTCCTCGCCTCCGGTTTCACCCAGATCTCCCAGAAACATCATGGTAAAGCTTCGTATCCCGGAGATCTCCTCCGTAACCTTAAAAACCACGGAAAGATTGTTGATATAATCCTTTTTCACTGCCGGATTGACGACACGCAATATTTCTATGGTCAGATTATCCATGCGGAACGTATCATTTTCCTTCAGCACCCTCATGGAATATGGGGAACGCTTCAGGATATCCCTGAAATAAGGGATATCCTTCCGAAACTCCCCGTCAACCGCGATAAAATCTTCCTCCGCCGGACTGTAGCAAACACAGTCCGCCGTAATGTCCGCAGGGTGCTCAACCAGTTCCCAGAACACACCCACATGGTCACTGTGAGGATGCGTTAGAATCCACAGGTCAATATGGCCGCCATGGCGGTATACGAATTGTTTAAATCCCCCTGCATCGCCCTTTGTCCCGCCGTCTACGGCGATGACCTTTCCATTCCTTGTAATCAGCAGATATCCCATCATTTGAGAGCTTGTGGTGTTGTGCAATTGTATTATTTTCAATTCAAAGGTTCCCCCTTTGTGCTAAAAGGTTTTATTTTCCCACTCATCCGCAAAGTACGCCCGCGTATATGCCTGATTGCCTTCTTCATCTACAACTTCAATTATGAAGAATTTCTTATCCGCTGTGGGAAGCCAAAAAACAGCCTCTGTAATGGTCCCGGCTTTCCGGGCAATGATACAGTCTCCCGCTCTTCCCGCGTCATAAATATAGACGGCCTTTGCCGGAGAGCAGGATACATATACTTTTCCCTCCTCAATATACAAATCATGGATCAGCGGCCCGGCAGATGCGTAACAATCTCCCCGTTCCAATGCCGCCGTAACCGCCTCATGGGTTAAACTCTCCGCAGAAATCATGGTGAAGCCGCCAAAGGAATCATTTTTATAGTGTTCCAGTCCGTCGTAATTATGGTTGTCGTCTGTTGCGATACAATACAGCCGTTTCCCTGCCTGTGCCATTTCCCGGTACACCCGGATATTATTTTCCGGCACACAGATTCTGCAGGAAGTGTTATATACCTCCATTGCAAAAAAACCTTCATAATTTATGTAATCGTTGTAACACTCCTGTGACCAGGTGGGATGATTGTAGGATACGAGGAAGCCCTGCTCACCGGCCATCCTAATAATTTCATTAATACAGGCCGGGGAGTAGGTTCTCTCCATCGGCTCCCCGCTCCATTTGATTTTATCCAGGTGATTTCTCGCTTCGCCAAATACATATTTTTCATGAAAGCATACCTGTGTCAGGTGCCCTTTTTTCTTCGGGAATAAGTTCATATGACAGGTCTTGTAAAAAGGTCCCGGTCCCGGCTGATCAATACTCATTTCATATCCCGGCAAGGCCAGGAAGCCATCCTCATCCAATTCCGGATGAGCGATCAAAACCTCATGGTCGGTGATAGATAAAACAGAATAGCCTTTCGCCTTATAGGCTTTTTTTAATTCCTCCGGAGACAGCAGCCCATCCGATATATTACTGTGACAATGCAGATTGGCTTTAAAGGATGGTATCATGCTGTTAATTAGATGCTTTTTCATTTCTACTCCCCTTTCCGATTTGTTTTACAAACAATTTAATCTATATCATTAAAGTATCACTATTTCCCTCAATGGTCAAGTATTTTTACTTATTCAAATTTATTGCAAAGAATTTTGCTATATCATTATAGTTTATTCATATTTAAAGTTTTTATGTTTACCATTTTATTTTAATTAATAATGTTTTATTACTTTTATGCCAAGTTTCCCTTGACATGGCAATTCGTCCATGCTACGTTTGAAACACAAGCCGCAGCTTCATATATAAAGGAGGAAAGATTATGAAAAGCATTGTTACCGCAGCTGACATGCAGTTGAAAAACAGGCTGTTCCGGTTCACAGATCCGGCATCTCTGCCCCTGTCCTTCCGTTATAACGGATGTCTCATACAGGGAATCCCCGGCGAATTTGCTCCCGAGACCACCTTTCACATCGTTGATGCCAATATTTTTCAATATACGATATGCGGCCGCAACCAGGACGGTCTGGAAATCCGTGTGGAATATCTGGAGTACTGTGATTATTCCGCTACGGAATTTGTCGCATATTTTACCAACCACGGCAGTACGGATACCGGAATTCTTTCCGATATTAAAATCATCGACAGGGTCATAGAGGGCGGCCGTGGCCTGCTGATTCACGGCAACGGCGATACCGTGGACGCGGAGGGCTACCAATGGTTCCATGATCCGGTGAACAGAACCATTGAGAAGACTCCTGCCGACGGAACTGCCTGCAAGGGAGCTTTCCCCTATATGCGCCTGATGTTTGAAGGCTGGGGTGTCAATATCGGCATCGGCTGGCCCGCACCATGGAAGGCCGCATTTTCTCCTGACGAAAAGGGCGTAAAAGTTTCCATAGGGCAGAGCAGATGCCGCATGGTGATCCATTCCGGTGAGACCATGCGTACCCCAAGGGTCAATTTTCTGGCCTTTACCGGTGATGAAACCCGGGGAACAAATATGTGGCGGCGCTGGTATTTTGCTCACATTATCCCCCGGGAGGAGGGGCGGCCTATTCCTCCCAAGTATTGTCTTCATGTACTGGATCATAACGGCGTACATACCACTGCAACAGAAGAAAGCCAATTGCAGGGAATTGACGACTATCTGAAGCATGGTCTGCATCCCGATATCTGGTGGATGGATGCCGGATGGTATCCCTGCGATGAGGTATGGACCACCACCGGCTCCTGGTATCCCGATCCCAAACGCTTTCCCAATGGGCTGAAACCCATCGGCCAGAAATGCGAGGAGAACAATATCCGTTTTCTTCTCTGGTTTGAGCTGGAACGCATCATTGACGGAACCGATCTCTTCAACGAACATCCGGAATGGCTGCTCCGGCTGAAGCGAAATGACGGTAGCGACTGCTATGACAGTCTGTTGGATCTGGGAATTCCGGAATGCTGCGACGCGGCAATCGAAATAATTGATAAAAATATCAAAGAGAGCCACGTCAAAATCTACCGCCAGGATTTCAACTGTGATCCGGCTCCCTGCTGGGAATTCTTTGAGGCCGGGGATCGGATCGGAGCCATAGAGAACCTGCATGTCCAGGGCTATTTAAGACTCTGGGATACCCTTCTTATGCGCAATCCCGGTCTCTGGATTGATTCCTGCGCTTCCGGCGGCAGGCGCAACGATCTGGAATCCATGCGGAGAGCCGTTCCGCTTCATTATACGGATGTGGGTTATGGCAATCATCCCATCAAACAGAAACAGCATCAACAGATGTTTGCCTGGCTTCCTTATTTCAGAGCGCATAATTCCAACTGGGATGATCCGGCAACCGGCTCCTACGGTGACAGCGTTTACAACGGTCCGGCTCATGCTCCGGATAAATACTCCTATTATGCGGCTATGGCTCCCGCGCTTACCGATACCACCGAACACGATGCGGATCCCGAGGGCTTTGAACTGGCGCGCACCATGCTTCCTATCTGGCGCAGGGCCGCCAAAATCATGGTTGATTCGGATTATTATCCCCTGACAGAGTGCCGCAAGTCTTCAAAAGACTTTTTTGCCCTGCAGTTCCACAACCCTGATACGCAAAAAGGGCTTCTGCTGATGATGAGCAACAACCAGAATCCGGATACCATTTATCATGCCCGCCTGCAAGCCCTTAAGGATGACCAACGCTATATCCTGACCAGCAGCGAGGATAATTCCTCCACCCGCCATACCGGTACCGAACTCAAAAAAGGGATTGCCTTTGAGCTTCAAAAGCGTTCCGGCATTATTTATTTTTATGAAAGAGGATAACACAAATGAATACTCTATTATTAACCGTATCCATTACCATGAATTTGATTTCCTACGGAATCGTCCGTAACGAATTCTGTAAAAAGGAGGTTAAAAGCAATTCTGATTTGAATGCATTTAACGCGGTCTCCAGCCTGGTTTCCATGGCAGCTCTGACTGTAATATGCGCTGTTACCTCCGCCCTTTCCATTCCTTCCAGGTACACCGTATTATTAGGTATTGTCTTTGGCCTAAGTACCGCATTCTGTGCCATTTTAAATATGAAAGCACTGGAAAGCGGCCCCTTATCCTACACAAATGTAATTGTTTCCTGTGCCATGGTCATTCCGGCACTCTCCGGTATGGTGCTGTACAAGGAAACCGTATCTCCATGGCAGATTGCAGGCATCGTGCTGATGGTTACTTCCTTTGTCTGTGCGGTTGATAACAAAAACCGCAGCTCCGGAGCATCCCTGCGCTGGCTGCTCTTCTGCCTGGGAGCGTTCCTTTTCTCCGGAGCCGTGGGTGTAATGCAGAAGGTGCATCAGAACTCCATTCACAAGAATGAACTGGGAATATTCCTGATTATCGCCTTCGGGGTCTCCGCCCTCTTCTCCTGCTTCCTTACAGTATATTATAAAAAGGCGGCTAATGAAAGTATCACTGTTCTCAGCAAGGGGAAAACGTGCAAATTCATTGCCTATTCCATTGTCTGCGGTATCGGCATCGCCCTCTGCAATCAGATTAATATGTACCTGGCAGGCACCATGGATTCCATCATCCTATACCCTGTGTTAAACGGCGCTTCCATGATCCTGACCGCCGCCGCGGGCATCATCCTCTGGAAGGAGAGACTTTCCGCAAAACAATGGTTTGGCCTTGTAATGGGCGGTATTGCGATTTTACTGCTGTGCAATATTTTCTAGCGCATCCTCTCAACTATAACAGGATAACAGAAAAGCATTCTACGGTTCCGGGTTACAGGAAGCATGGAATGCTTTTCATCTTTTATTCTTATACCCCTGCATATCACAAAGCTTGTGATACTGCTTCAATAAAGAGTTTGAAAGTGATTTCCTTTCAAACTTTCCGCGTTATTTATCAATACGTCTGTAGAACAGCATTCTGGATTCCCCCTTGCCGGGAATCTCGATGGACCATTTGCCCTCCTGCAGCTCTTTCCCTGTATACACACGGCGTTCCCCGGTATCGATGTTCTCCATCTCATAAGCTGCTTCCGGCACCAGCGCATACAGCTCCGGAGCGGCAGCGAACAGGCTGCTCCGGGAACGGCGGAACGCCACCACCATACCATCTCCTTCTTCCGGGCGGTCAAACTGCTGCAGCGCCCAGGTATGTTTACTTAAGGTCGGCGTGGTCAGCGGATAGTAATCCGCCGTATAATAAGTACGTGCCCGCTTGTACTCCGCAAGACGTTCCCTTACCCACTCCATTTCCTTAATCGCCTCCGGATCCTCCTCCATATCCTGCCACGAGTAGGACCAGCGTGTGGTTCCAAGACTTGCCGCGTAGCTGCAGCGGTAACGGTAGGTATTGCCGGTTATGGAACCGGTTCCTGTTCCGGTATACGGCAGCCACCACATGGCGCCGGAGGTATGGCTCTGAACATCCTCCGCGTCATAGTTCCATACACAGGTATAGTCGGTCTGCCACAGCGGCATGGATCTCTTCATCAATTCAATATCCAGGCGGCGTCCGCCGGAGGCGCAGTTGTCAATAAAGAGCTTCGGATGGCGCTCCAGCAATGCGTCCCAGAACTCATACAGCCCCATAATATGCTTGATCTGGGTGATGCCCCTGCGATCCTCCGTATCATTGTTGCTCCAGAAGGTATCCGGCATCATATTAAAATCCTGGCGGTAGCAATCCAGATCCAGCTCTGTAATCAAATGGTCAATCAGCTCAATACATGCGTTTTTCGCTTCTTCATTGCCGAGATTCAGATGCACCGTGGGCAGCCAGCCCGGATCGGAAGACTGAAGGAACCAGTCAGGATGCTCCTCGGGCCATTTGGTGCCTAAGAGGGCACGTTCCGGCTCACACCAGAGAATGAACTTCATGCCGGCATCCTTAATTTCCTTTGCAAGCTCTTTTAAGCCGTCGGGATGATAATTGGGATTCACGGTCCAGGTTCCCGCGTGAACTCCCCAGTCGCCGCTGAATTCATCCGGACAGTCCTGTGCGGAATTGCCATACCAGCCTGCATCCATCCAGATATACTCGAACCCAATATCATATTTTTTTACTTTGCGGACTCTTCTGATACATTCCTCAGAGCTGACACCGCCCCATAGAGACATGGAAACAGGCCCTTTGTCCTCGCGTTCCCCCTGACCCATGATACAGAAATGCTTCTTCATAAAACGGCGGAATTTGTTATGGCCATACATGGGGCCATTGTCATATGCCAGCAATACCGTGCGGATTGTGCGGATCTCCTCTCCGGGATACAGTCTGAAATTGGTATCCGGAATACCCGCACGATAATTTACCGTCCCACTTCTGCTTACAAAGGCCTGCCAGTCACCGGACCAGCCTATCGAGGCAATCACGCCTTCCTCTTCTCTTACCATTTCGATATACGGCATAATCGGGCTGGAGGAACGTCCGCCAACGGTTCTGAATTCCTTTGACTCTCCGTCCGTCAGGAAGAATTCCCTTGGAGTAAAATCTTCCGGGGACTGCGCGCCGCCGATTGCATTGATCACCTTAAAGGCAGGATCAAAGGGACGGAAGCCGGGACGTAATGGTTTATCCGCCGCAAAGGGCAGGGTAAGATCACAATCCATCAGTTCGGAAATGATACCCGTATTCTCGGTTCCTTCATTCCTCAGACGAAGTACCCAGTCAACGGCATCGAAGGGTTCATAGCAGGTCACCTCGCGGATGATGGTTAGTTTTCCCGGAAGTCTGTAAATCTCATCCCATCTGCTGTCTGAAATCACTTTTTTCTCAGGGTCAGGTAATTCCACCCTGATGCCGTCCAATTTCAGAGAAAAGCTTTTTTTACATACCAGATCATTTAATCTCATAGCCGCCTCCCGTATCTACTTATATATAATATAACAAACACCCTTATAAGGCTTTAGCTTCACCGGAATATAACATTCGTCCCCCTGATAAGCCACATCCGGTTCCGTAATGCTTCCGTCCTCCGGATTTGCCAGCTCTACCTTCCCGGCACCGCAAAGAATCGCCTTTCCTTCATACGGCTTTCCGCCCATATTGGTCAGGAACAGTATTCTCCTATCCCCGTCCGCCCTCATATGGGACAGCATGGAAGCAGAGATGATTTCCCCGTCCACAATCTTACCGGAGCCCTCCGCCCCCGTCAGGACGCAGTCCAGATAATCCGGTACCAGAACCAGCTCCCTGGTCAGTGCGGGAATCCTGCTCTTTCCCGGCAGGCTTCTTTCTTCGCTGTAGTAGAAATTGGGATTGTCACGGTACTTCATCATGGTCATGGGAAAATCACAAGCTTCCCCGGTTTCTCTCTCCACGGAAGGTATTTCACCCGCAAATATCACGCTCACCCCACTGATAAGCAGCTGCTCCAGCTTCTCCATGGTCTTTCTGCTTAAGATCCTTACTGCCGGTAATACAACCGAACGGTACGCTCTATCCCTGTAGCTTATGCAGCCCTCCTTGATCTCCCCTTCCTGGATCAGCTTCTCGTCAACATAATCATAATCAATCTGACGCTCCAAAAGCTCCCAGGAGATATCTCGAAAGGTATTTTCCACCTTCAGGGTGGCCTCTGAAAAATCCCTTGCTCTTTCTGCAACCGTGGGTGTATAGGCCGCCCAGATCGTCGCCTCCGGATAAAGAAGAGCCACGCTGGAATTCCTCTTTCCCATTCTCAGCAGATACCCCAGCCTTGCCGTATAAGCATTCAGCTTCTGAATCTGCTCCTTGGAGAATGCGCTGAAGTTGTAATAGCTGGTAAAGTTATTGATTCCCATGGCGTGATGCCAGTTTACGCTGGAATAAATCCACTCGATGCCGATTTGCTTGTTTTCCATTCGTGAGGTATGATCGGAAAACTCCGTAAAGCTTTCCTTTTCGCCGTTGATATCCGCAAAGGATGCCACCAGGCGCGCAATGGGCAGCTTGTCACGCTCCATCAGCCTCTGGGGCTCACTGTCCAGCTGATCGATGCCCGGCCAGTCCATGCGGCTCATGCTGCGGTAAAAGGAGCCATAATTAATCACATGGGCGGACAGCCTCTCCTCCTCCAGCATATGACCGGAGAATTTAATGCCATGCCGGTGGCACCAGTCCTGGATAGTTCCAAAATAACCATCCGCAACAGTATCGGATACGAAATCCCAGAAGTCGCATCTGCGCTTAACCACCTGATTGCCCCTCTTTGTCACAACAGCAGCTACCGCAAGCTCAATGGGATAGCCGTATCTCTTTAAAAACTCCTCCGGGAAGGTCCGGTGCCAGGGAACAATGGGATATACCCCTTGCCGGATATTCCAGGAAATCAGCGAGGGCTCATCCGTGAAGAACGCAAGAATTCCCTTGCCGAACTCATCCCGAAGCTTCTTCGCATAGCCTTCATAAGTGATGCGGATAAACGCTTCCGTAGCCTCCTTGTCACTCAGGCTGATATAATCCCGGGGCTCTGAATAGCTTTCCGCCGCATGGGTACCGTCAAAGAGCCTTCTGCTGCTCATCATGAAAAGATGGTAGGTGCCTTCCGGTATCTGCATGCGCAGGGTTCCCCTGATGTCCCGGGAAGAGGTTACATCCACCGGGTCTCCGCCGTCCAGAGGCAGCAGCAGCGCACTGTACAGCTTATCGCCCGGTACATCCGCGCGGTATCTGCATGGACCTGTCAAGGTCCTCCAGTATTCATAACAGTAAAGCCCTTCCGCTACATAATCAGGATTTTCATCTATGACCGCTCCGCCCGCCGAACCGGAGGGATATCCGTTTTCATCGTAGATCCATGTATACATGCCCTTCCCTATCAATTCACGGTATGCCTTTTCCGTCATCCCCCAGGCTTCTTCATCCTCCGGGAAATCCTGGGTATAGGGAAGATTACCTACGGCGCCTGCATAACCGTACTCCAGCATTTCATCGCTGTCCTTCGCCCTATTGATAATCCCCTGATGGTAAATCGGATAAATCGCATAGCGTCTATCCGGTTCTGAAAACCGTTTTCTGTCAATCTCCATAATGCTTCCTCCATTTAATATAACATTCCGATCCTTACGGCAGCATCAGCCCTTGATGGCACCGATCATAACACCCTTAACAAAATATTTCTGAATAAAAGGATAAATAATCATCATCGGGATAATTCCGGCGATGATGGAGGTATACTTCAAGCTCATAGCCAGCTCCTGCCTCTGCTGCATCTGCATGGCGGTATTGGCATCCGTATTGTGCAGCAGATCCGCGATAGAGGAGGATGACATCAGCACCTCACGCAAGGCGGTCTGCAGCGGAATCAGATTGCGGCCGCTGATATAAACCAAAGCAGTATAGTAATCATTCCAATGACTTACCGCATAGTAAAGGCATACTACCGCCAGCACCGGCTTTGACAATGGGATTACCACCTTAATCAGATACTGCATGGGGTTGGCGCCGTCCAGCTCCGAGGCCTCCTGAAGCTCACCCGGAATACTGTTCATAAAATAATTTCTCACAATCAATGCATTGTAGAACGACAATGCGCAGGGAATCATCATGACCCATATGGTATTGGTCATGCGCAAATTTTTAATAACCAGATAGGTAGGAATCAGACCGCCGCTGATGTACATGGTAATCATGCAATACTTCAGCCAGAATCTCCTGGGCCCCCAATCCTTTCTGGACAGCGGATAGGCACAAAGCACCGTCATGATCATATTAATGACAGTTCCCAATGCGGTATAGAAGATGGTATTCCGGTAGCCAATCCAGATAGGATCATACTTAAACAATTCCTTATAGCCCTTCAGGGTAAATCCCTTTAACCAGATTAACACATTTCCCTTCCATACCTCATAAGGATCACTGAAGGATGCGACCACCACAAACCATAGGGGCCAGACAAATATAAACAGCAGGACGGCCATGATCAGGATATTTGTAATATCGAATATTTTATCGGATCTGGAATTGCTGAGAATCTTCTCCTTCTTTTCCTTTACGATATTCTCTTTCTTCTTTACCATAATCCATCACCTGTTACCTTTCTTGCTACATTATTGGCAGTCACAAGAATAATCAAATTAATTACTGTATTAAACAGACCAACCGCTGTAGAATAACCAAAATCACTGTTAATCAGACCAACACGATACGTATAGGTGGAAATAATATCCGATGCCGGGAAGTTCAGGTCATTTTGCAGCAAATAAACCTTTTCAAAACCTACACTCATTAAATTACCCAGATTCAAAATCAGCAGCATGACTATCGTGGGCTTCATGGACGGCAGGTCGATATAGTGGATGCGCTGAAGCTTGGAGGCTCCGTCGATAATGGCTGCCTCGTGCATCTCGTAGTCCACACCCGCCAGAGTGGAAATATAGATAATGGCGCTCCAGCCCATGCCCTGCCATACGCCGGACCATACATAGATGGACTTAAAATATTCCGGTACGGATAAAAATGCAATGGAATCATGCCCGAAGAAGCCGATAATATTATTGAATACCCCATTGGTGGGATCCATGAAAATGGTCAGCATACCACAGATAACTACAGTTGAAATAAAGTATGGCGCATAGGAAACCATCTGAACGATTTTTTTCAGCTTGCCAACGGTGAGATAATGCAGCAGTATCGCAAAAACAATCGCCAGCGGGAAGCCTATTACCAGGGAGTATACGGAGATCCCCAGGGTATTCTTGATCAGATCCCAGAAATTATAGCCCGAGAAGAAACGCTTAAAATAATTAAAGCCGATCCACGGGCTTCCCAGGATTCCCTTCTTTACCTTATAATCCTTGAAAGCCAATAAGATACCATACATTGGCGCATAGCTAAAAATCGCATAATAAAGGATGACCGGTGCGAACATTAACCATAACCACCAATTATGCTTGAATTCATGCCTTATTCTTACCAGAAAACTTTGTTTACCTTTAGGATTTTTTTCTTTTTTCAATGCAAATCCTCCGCTTATGTATGGGAGCATCCCAACATGGGATACCCCCATACAATTTCTTATTACTGCCTGTTTGCCTGTTGATTAGTCCATCTTATATCTGTCATATGCAGCGTTCATGTTGTCAATAGCAGTCTGAAGCCCCATCTTATTTAAGGTCACAAGGTATTCGTCCCAGGTTGCATTAAGATCCTTCTTGCCGGTAATAACCTCCGCGCGGTAAGTAAGACGATAAGCATCTGTATCTGCATTGATGTCGGCATTCTCAGCAATTTCTTTTTCTGTCAGTGCCAGACTGGGCCATGCGGGATAGAGCTTGCCCATTTCTTTGAATTTATCATAGGTATCCAGAAGAATACGTCCGGTAGGATCTTCTTCAAGATCTACATAAATCTCCAGATCAGTATAAGTCTTAGAAGGCCGGAAGGTACCGCCGCCCATCTGCATTAATGCATGGTCTACATTTTGACCCCATGTTTCAGAAGGATTGTTGGTATTTCTCATCTTCACCTGGCCATCCACCAGATCATAGGTATCACCCTCGATTCCGTAGTTGACAATTCTTGCCCCTTCTTCGCTGTACAGATAGTCGATCCATGCAACCATGATTTCCGGATACTTGCACTTATCGGTAATGGCAAAGCCGCCGCGAACCAGACCGCCTGCCGTGGGAGCAGCCGCACCATCCCAGGGAACCATTGCAACATACTGTAAAATCTTGTTTTCCTCGGCAGACTTGGACTTATCATAGTAGCCTACCGCTCCGCCCGGATGCCACTGACAGAATACGCCGATGGAACCGCCGGTCTGACCCATTGCACCAATCTGCTCCGTTGTAATACTAAAGCTGTCTTTGTACAGGAGACCTTCATCATAACACTTGGCAATGAATGCAAGCGCTTCTTTGTATCTTTCTGTGGCGGGGAAGAATTCGATGGATTCACCGTCCTGGGAAACACACCAGGGATCCCACCATCCCTGCATATTGAAGCCGAAATAAGGGAGAATATCTTCTACCGGCGTGACATCGCTGGATGCAATCCAGGGGATTTCGTTGTTCGGATCGCCGTCACCGTCAGCATCCTGCTCCTTGAATGCCTTTAGCACCTTGTAGAACTCATCTGAATTGGAAGGCATGGTAAGCCCCAGGTTATCAAGCCACTGCTGGTTGATCCACATATGAGGGGTATTCCCTGTATTGGGCTCGGAGACTTCATAGGTTGAATAGATATGTCCGTCAATGGAGGTAACCTCCGGCCATGCATTTCTCTCATCAATAATGGCACAGTAATTAGGTGCATATTCTTTTAAATAATCATCCAGCGCAACAAAGATACCTTCTGAACCATACTTAAACAACTCATCCGGAGACATGCCGCCCTTGATGAAAACGTCAGGATAATCACCGGAGTTAAGCAGAACATTTCGTTTTTCATCATTTTCCGTCAGGTTAACATTGGTAACCTTCAGCTTAACATTGGTCATCTCCTCCATGTACTTGAAGATTGCCGTATCTTCCAGCTTATAAGACGAATCGCCGGAACAGCAATATACCGTAACTTCGACCGGCTCCGCCAGAGGGAAGGTAACTTTTCCATCGCCTGCCGCATTGTCAGCCGGGTTATTGTCAGATACTACGGGTGATGGTGTTGTCTCGCTTCCCTCATTCTCAGCTTTTTGCTGTGCACATCCTGCAAGTAAGGACATTGCCATCGTACCTGCCATTAAGAGTGCTGCTAGTTTTTTTGCTTTCATTTTAATTCCTCCTCCATATTATTTTTTGCCAGGGCTGATAAAAACTTACGATACTCCTGCAATGAAAATGGCGGGTTTCCGGCCAGATAATGATTCCGGCCCGTACCTTTGTTGTATTCCCACTGCATCATATACATTTTCTTTTCGCCCTGACTGTAGGGTATATTAATAAGGTGCTTTATGCCTTTCGGCACAGAAGCTTTACCCATACAAACTGTTTCGCCGGCCGTCAGCTCTGTCACGGTATATTCCAGAGCAATCGTTTCATCCGTGTCATTTACCGCCACCATCTCCAGGCTCCAGTTCTCCGGTTCCCTGACGGAAAGAAGAACGGGCTGCTGAACCTGTTTAATATAGTAGTAAGCCAGCTTTTTACGAAAGTAGTAATCTACTACCGCATCCGAAAACTGAGGCCAGCCATCGATCAGATTCCACCAGATAATTCCCGTACGCTTCGGCTGGCCTGTACGGAATAACTCAATAAAGAACTTCTTCGCTTCTGCCTGGGAGATCTGGCTTGCCAATATAAAGTCATCCAGGTTATCCGGCACCTGGCCAAACATCTCTTTAATCTGATCCGCCATCAGCTTGATGCGGTAATTGAAATCCCCGCTGCTGCCAAGTTCCATGCTGGATGCGTGCACCATCCAGTCATCATTGCCCTGCCACGGCCAGAGCTTATCTGCCGGAAGAAATTCCTCCATGGACTCTCTGCACGGGCATCCGTGGTACCCGATTTCACTGGCAAAGCTGCACAATGAATTTCTATAATAATTTGATTTATAGTAATCTCTGGGGCCCCAGAGATGATTTTCCGGGAGATATTCCTCCGGATACCCTTCCGCTTCCTTATCAACAAAAGGGGAGCTGGGAAGGAAGGGCCTTACCGGATCTTCATATTCCGCTACGGTTGGAATAATATCTCTTGTGATCTTATTGCCGGAAGGATTTTTCTTAAATGCTCCCATATCACATTCATTGTCGCCCGACCAGAGAAGAAGGGAGGGATGCTGGCGAAGCCTTCTGATAATAAACTCCGATTCCTCTTTCATGATTTCACAGAACTCTGAATCCACGGGGTAAGTTCCGCAGGCCATCATGAAGTCCTGCCAGATGAGTATGCCCTTTTCATCACAAAAATCATACAGATAATCATCCTCATACACACCGCCGCCCCAGCAGCGGATGGTATTGCAGCCTGAGTCCTCCAGCAGCGCCATCACCTTCGGAAGTCTCTCCCGGTCACGGCTGTGCAATGCATCCAGCGGCACAAAATTGGTGCCGAGCACAAATATCTTCTTCTCATTGACATAGAACTGGAACTTACCCCCTAAGAACTGGTCCGTCAGAGCGGTTCTTTCCAGTGCCACGGTACGAATACCGGTCCTGGTCTTCCAGGTATCGATCAATTCCCCGTTTCTGGCGATAATAACCTCCACATCGTAAAGCGGCTGTTCTCCATACCCCTTGGGCCACCAGAGCTTTGCGTCCTCCAAATGTATAAAAAGCTTCCCCGCCGTGTACCAGAGTCTGTCACTTGCTTCAAAGACACTGTCACCGCACCGCCCGCGAAGAGTCACCCGATATTCGGAAATATCGTCTCCCTTTACATCCGCTTCGTAGAACAGAATCAGCTCTGCCGTCCTGTCCTCCGCACTGACACGGCTTGTCATGAGATATACCTGCTTCAGCGCTTCCTCCGGTCTGTCTTCAATATAAACCGGTCTGTAGATTCCGCCGGAAACAATACGCGGCATAATGTCCCAGCCAAACATAGAGGCAGCTTTTCTCAAGCGAAGACTTTCATAATCATATTTCAGCGCATTGCTGAGAGCCGACATCTTCCTGCCCCTTGCCGCGATGCAGGCCGGGATGATATGTACCACCAGATCGTTTTCCCCTTCTTTCACATCTGCCAGCACAAAGGTCTGTGTAATCAGCATATTCTCACAGCTTCCAACCGGCTGTCCGTTTAAAAAGATCTCAGCCACAGTATCCAGGCCTTCGAAGGTAAGTATGGGAACCGTCCCGGCGGTTCTATAATATTCAAATTTACGTCCGTAAAACATATGGAGTGATTCAAGTGCCTGCATTTTCAAGGGATTCTGCCCGAAGAAGGGATCCTCGATGCGGCCGGCTCTCTGCAGATCAATCTCAAGATTGCCTGGCACCTTTGCCGGAATGTGACCCGGTTCCCTGCAGATTGCATCAACCGTTACGGGATGCTTCTCACTTGCCAGATATTCACTGTTTTTCTGATAAAACAATTCCCAGTCGCCGTTCAGGGTTGTTCTTTTCCAATTGTGTGTCATATGCTCCTCCCAAATACAAAATTTATATTCACCAGTAATACGCCTCCGCCATACGGCAAAGGGCGTGATATACAGGAAGTGTCAGCTCCTGCACCAGATATGTCTCCCTTTCCGGAATCACGATGCAGATATCACACAATTGTGTAAGCCTGCTGCCCTTCGTTCCATCCCCCGCACCGCAGATGCCGATGCATTTGACGTTCATCGCCTTGGCAACCTGGACGGCATTCACTATATTTTCAGAATTCCCCGAGGTACTCAATGCCAGCAGGATATCATTCTCCCTGGCATACCCATAGACCTCCTGGGCAAATATCATCTCCGGAGCCGCGTCATTGGAATATGCGCTTGTCAGCACCTGATTGGTTCCGAGGGACATGGCCGTCAGCGGAGACTGAAGCTTTGATGCAATCCTATTTCCGGGAAACATACCGTCCAGCCTGGCTGCAAAGGCTTCGTCCATTCCACGCTTCTTGTAAAACTCCTTCATCAGCTCGCCTACGATATGCTGGGAGTCCGCTTCACTTCCCCCGTTACCGCATATCATCAGCTTTCCCTTTTTGCCAAAGCAGGAAATCCAGGCTTCAAAGGTTCTATGTATTTCTTCCCTGCAGGCTGCAAGCTTTGGATAACGCTCCAATAATTCATCTAAAATTTCTTCCGGTTTCATTCTGCCCCTCCTACTGTCTTTCCACCAGTGCAAGCGCCGCGTAATCTCCGATATTATCTCCCAGCTGCGAGGGCACCACTTTGCAGACATCCCTCGCCACCTTCAGACTCTCCTTTTCCAGCTCTTCCTTGGCATAGGGCCACAGAAGATGATGGCTTCTTTCAAATATGCTGCCGATAATAATCACTTCCGGATTCAGGATATCAACAATAATGGCAAGACCTTTGCCGAGATACCTTCCGCTCATGGCAAATATCTCCTTGGCCAGAGGATCTCCGGCATCAGCGGCTATTGCTACATGCTTTGTGTCCAATGGCTTACCGCTTGTATAAAGCTCGGGGAAAATCCCAATTTCCGTCTGTTCCCTTACTTTCATGCCGGCAATCTGGTCGATGCCGCCGCCGCTGCAGTAGCCTTCAAAGCTTCCCATCTTGCCAAAGCCTACCGGCCCGCATTCCGTCAGCCGGATATGTCCTACCTCTCCCGCCATATCATTGGTTCCCCGATATAGCTTGCCATCCAGAATCAGACCCGCTCCAAGACCGGTACCGAAGGTTAAGAACACTACATTTTTATATCCTCTGCCTGCGCCGTATTTCCATTCTGCCATGGCACAGGCATTGGCATCATTACCAAGAATCACGGGAACATCAAACCGGTCTTCCAGAAGCCTGCCGATGGGAACATTCACCCAGCCCGGCAGATTCGGCGGAGCCAGAATGATACGCTCCCTGCTGCTTAAAGGTCCCCCGCAGCTAATTCCAATTCCCGCAATTTCTTTCTTGTCAATGTCAAATTCCTGAATTATTTCTTCAATGGACTGAATAAACAAGGAGATCATTTCATCGGGACCGCTGGTCTTCTTTGTTTCATATACTACTTTTTTTAGGAGTGTCGCTTTTTTGTCCGCACTGTTCTCATCCATCCCAAGGATAACCGCACATTTTGTCCCGCCTATATCAATCCCAAATCTATATTTCATCACCACACCCACTCTCGCTCATTGGTACATATCTCAATTCATATTTATATAATACTCCAATATTTCTATAAAGTCAACACTCTTTACTTATTTTTAAATTATTTAATTTTAATCTGACATTATGTCCAATTTATTCTTTTAATCAATCCATTATACAACCATATTTTTGCATTATAATAATATTAATTTACTTTATTGAATGATTGTGATGGATAAACAGAATAACCGGGCGCAGAGAAGCAGAGCCGGTAACATGGTGAGATTGCTCACAGTTACCGGCTCCTTCTCTATAGTAAACTTAGATATAAAGACCTGCCGTTTTATTTCTATCAATCATCTCTTCCTGCTATTGTCCCGGATCAATCCGTCCAGGAGCAGCATGTTTATCTCTTCTGCCAACTTGGGATTACGTTCCAGTCTATCGTGAATTTCCCTCTTGTTCATATTTTGAAGAAAGTATGTTTGAAAGATATCGATATACATTTCTATTGCAATATTGGATATCTCCGGTGAAAAAACTCCGGATTGTTTTCCTTCGTCTATCAATTTCATTAAAAGCTGTCTATGGATGGCAGTGAAATCGTCAAGATATTGCCGGAGTTCAGGATCACTTTCAACCGTATCAAAAAAGAACTTCAAGCTGTGCTTGCCATAATACCATGTGCGGATTCTAATATACTCACTGATTTTATCAATGAAGCTGCACTGCTTTTCCAATAGCTTTTGAACCTTTCCAACGCTGTCATCCAGGATATCTTTTATTATAATTCGTCTGAGATTGTCCTTGCTTTCAAAAAAATTATATATGGACGCCCTTGAAACACGCGCTTTTTCCGCAATATCAGTCATCGATACTTTTTCAAAACCATATTGGTCGAACAGCTCCAAGGCCGTCTGCATAATGGCTTTCTTCTTATCATCTCTTCTTTTTTCGAATCCGTCCATGAAAAACCACCTCTTAAAGTTATAGACTTTATAGATCTAATATGTAAATAATATATCACTTTATACTTGACAAGTCAAGGCGCTTACCTTATTATACTATATAGACATTTTAAGTATTAAAAGTCTATATCTAAGGGGAGGAAGTGCTATGTCGAATATTATTTTTGAAAACGTAAACAAGGATTATCACATGGGTGAAGTAATCATCCATGCCGCAAGAGAAGTCTCCTTTACAGTAAAAAGCGGTGAGCTTTGCATTATACTTGGCCCCAGCGGCGCGGGCAAGACCACTGTACTGAACTTGCTGGGAGGAATGGAAACCGCCACATCCGGGAAAATCCTTTCCGCCAGTGAAGAGATTACTTCCATGAACGATTTAAAGCTTACCGACTATAGGCGCTATAAAATCGGGTTTATCTTTCAATTCTATAATCTCATACCTAATCTTACCGCTCTTGAAAATGTCGAGCTGGCAAAACAGGTGTGCAAATCCCCGCTGAAGCCGGAGGAAGCTCTGCGGATCGTAGGTTTAAAGGATCGAATTCATAACTTTCCGGCGCAGCTTTCGGGCGGGGAGCAGCAGCGGGTCGCCATTGCCAGGGCTATTTGCAAAAATCCAGATTTGCTGCTTTGCGACGAGCCCACCGGTGCACTGGATACGGAAACCGGAAAAACGGTTATGGGGGTTTTATCCGATATCAGCCATAAGATGGGCAAAACGGTGATTATCGTTACGCACAATTCTCTTTTAGCCCCTATTGCTGACCGCTTAATCAAAATGAAAAACGGCAGGGTAGTTGCGAATACTGTGCAGAGTGAGCCTGCGGATTTGGAGGGAATCAAATGGTAAATATGCTGCAAAAAAAGATTTTCCGGGATATTAAAGAAAGCCGCTGGTCTTTTGTTGCCGTCGTATGCATTTGTACTCTCGGAATTGCTCTATTCAGCGGCTTAAACCTATATGTCAGCACAATGGAAAACAGTGTGGAAGCCAATTATCAAAGTTCCATTTTGGCTGATTATTGGGTTTACAAAACCGATTTTTCAGAATTGGATTTAGAGAAGATACAGGCTTTACCGGATGTAGAATTTGCCCAGCGGCGCAAATTGCTGGAAATCGGCTTATCCGGCGGCGTTAACGCCACATTGCGGCTGCACGCCGTCGAGGGTCAGCCGAAAATCAATATTCCGGAATTGGTGGAAGGGCAACTGCTTGATCAAACCGGGAGCAAATCTCTTTTACTGGACAGCCGTTTTGCCCAGGCGAACGGACTAAAGCCCGGTGATACAATTCGATTTTCGATTGGAGAGCAGCAAGAGGACTGGCTGATAAAGGGAATTATCCGTAACGCAGAATACATTTATTACGCGCCGGATGGGTTGACCGTGCCTGACTACCAAAAATACGGCTTTGCCTATGCGAATGCTTCCGCACTGCCCGATGCTTCTTACAATGAGCTAATCCTCTCTTTAAAGGAGAATACCAAAAGCACTAACAGAGAAATCAAGGAGGAATTGCGAAATACTCTCGGAATCGTTAATATCATAGACCGCCAGAATCAGCCAAGCAGCAGTTATATTGCGGACGATCTTGAGGGCATCAGGCAAATAGGAGCGTTGTTCCCGATTGCCTTCTTCCTGACAGCGGCCCTTATTACATGGATAACCGTAAGCAGAATGATGGAAAACCAACGCCAGCATTTAGGAACGCTGCGCTCTTTGGGTTTTTACAAAAGAGAGATAATGGGCACATATTCGCTTTATGGAGTCCTGATTACTATTCCGAGTACCCTTTTGGGATGGCTTATCTCCCGGTATCTTGCAGAATTTTTATATGGGCTTGGAAGCCTGCGCTACACAATAAAGGAAAGCAGAGCCGACACTTTCTCAGTACATTTTTTTGTGGGAACCATTGGCGTTGCCTTTGTGACCTGTGCCGCAGCCTTTCTTTCTTGTAAGCGGTCGTTAAAGAGTACACCGGCGGCTCTTATGCGGCCCAAGCCTCCTGCACAGGGGCGCCGCATTTTATTAGAAAAAATACCCTGGCTCTGGAGAAACTTAAGTTTCAGCGGGAAAATTGTTACAAGAAATCTTTTTCGCAATAAAGCCCGGATGTTAATGGGACTTATGGGCATCATCGGGTCAACCGCTCTTATTTTGTGTGGTTTCGGTATGAAGGACTCCACGGATGCCACGGTTGACAGGGCCTTTGCCAAAACCATGCGTTACGATGTTGAAATGAAGCTAAAAACACCTATGCCCCCGGAGGATGCCTCCTATATCTATGAAGTACTGCAAGACGCACAGTCCATTGATGCCGCAATGGCGTTTGGCGTTTATATTTACGGTGAGGATGGCGGTGTGCAAAATCCTTATCTGGTGGCAATGAATGACAATCAGAGCAGCTTGCATTTTATGGACACGGACGGAAAAGAGGTAAACTTGCCGGACAACGGCGTGTTGATTACTCCGCGAATGGCAAAAGCTCTTAAGGTAGGGATCGGAAGCATGATGATGGCAGAACGCCCCGATGGAACTGTCATTCCCCTTGAGGTTGCGAATATTATAGATTTTCCCGTGGGAAACGAAATCTATATCAGCCGGACTGCTTTTTCAAAGGTAACATCCCTCCCTTTTACTATCAGCGTGTTTTTCATAAAAGGCCAGGAATTGGACTTTAGCTCTTTGTATAACGACCCGCGTGTTGCCCTGATTGAAACCAAGTCCGAGATGCAAGCGAACATGATGACTATTCTGAAGCTGCTGGAAAGTCTTCAAATGATTTTAATCCTCTTCGCGGGACTCTTGGCCTTCGCCGTTATGATGGTGCTTGGCATCATGAATTATCATGAACGAATCCGCGAGCTTGCCACATTAAAGGTTTTGGGATTCTATCAGAAGGAAATGAAACGGCTGGTGCTGCGCGAAAACATCTGGATTACCATATTCGGATTACCTTTTGGTATAATTGCCGGGTTCGGGTTAATCTATATGATGCAGGCACAGACGGCAAATCCCGATATGGAAATATCTCCTTTTATTTCAATCTCCAGCATTGTTTTTGGCTGCGCTTTGATACTGGCTTTCACCCTGCTTGTAAACTATATCATGGGCAGAAAGTTCAAAGGCATTGATATGGTGTCCTCGCTGAAAAGCGTGGAGTAATTGCGATTCTCTAAACAGTGTTCTTGCTGTTATCGAGAAGCACATCCGGTTTTTGCAGAAAGATATGCCGCTTGACGCAAAAGGTTTTGCAGCACAGTCAAGATTTCTGATGAACGATGACTTCCATCGGCAAATGATGGAGGGACAACAGACGGGGCTGAGTTACTATATCTGCTTTGCAGCAGAAAACTATGCTGCAAAATAGTCACATCCAAAGAATAGCCGCCGCTTCCGCAGCGGAAAATTTAGATATGATCGAGAAAAGGAGCAGCTTACCGCTGCTCCTTTTCTCAGCAAGTTGTGAACCTTTGAGTGTTCCCAGACTTGAGAATGTCGTTACCATTCTCAAGTCCTATAAGACTATTCGGCTTGCCTGTACTAAACCATCTCCTGCATATACTTGTCGATAAGAGCAGGATTGTTACGTTGTGCCGCCAAAACCTGCCCATCTTTCAATGAACGGTGCTTTTCGTGATAGGTGGGCTGCTCCTTTTCATACAATACTCCAATGGGGATGCGGTCACCGAATTCCATGGCCCTCTCCATAGCCGTCAGGCGGTTGCCTGCGTCATGGGTGTCATCCAATTCATAAACGCGCTTATTATACCAGGCAAAGGTGTTTACCTTGTTGAAGCTGACGCACGGCTGTAAAATATCCACCATGGCATAGCCCTTAAACAAAATAGCCCGTTTCATCATCTCTTCCAGATGCTGCGGCTTGCCGCTGAAGCTGCGCGCTACAAAGCCTGCCCCGGATGCAATGGCCATAAGAACCGGGTTGAAGGGAATATTATTGTTTCCATCCACCTGTACGTCGTTTACAGCGCCTTCGTCCGCGGTGGGAGAAGCCTGCCCCTTTGTCAGACCATACACCTGATTATCATGGATGAAATGCGCAATATCCACATTACGGCGGATATTGTGAATAAAGTGATTGCCGCCTTCCCCGTAGCTGTCACCGTCTCCGCTATTAATAATGACGGTCAGCTTAGGGTTCACGATTTTTGCCGCCACGGCAGGCGGCACCGCGCGTCCGTGAAGCCCGCAAAAGCTGTTTGTGCCGATGTATTGGGCCGTTTTTGCAGCTTGCCCAATGCCGCCCACAATCAGCACATCATGCGGATCCTTTTCCAGCACCTCCAGCGTTTTTTTGAGAGAATTCAATATACTAAAGTTTCCGCAGCCCGGGCACCAGGCTGTTTCATAGGTTTCAAATACATATCCTCCCATCAAAATCCCTCCTTTACGATTCGGGCCGCAATCTCCTCGCCGCTAAGCTGCCTGCCATCATATTTCAATATTCCGGCATCCGTTTTAATCCCGGTAACTTCGGCAATCAGCGATGCAAGCTGACCGGTATAGTTCTGTTCAACATGAATAAGGTACTTGGCCGATGCGGCCGTTTGTTTCAGCAATTTTTGCGGCAGCGGCCAGATGTCGCCAAACACCAATGCGCCATAACGCTTTCCGCCTTTCTGGTTGAGCAGTCCTACGGCTTCCTCCAGCGGACCATACAGGGAACCCCAGCCCAGAAGCAATACATCCGGAGCCGGATTTCCCAGTAATTCCGGCTCCAGAAGCTCCTGCTCTATCAGCGCCAGCTTGCCCATACGTTTGTTCATCATACGGATACGAGTCTCGCTATCCTCTACAATATGTCCATACTCGTCATGCTCGTCGGTGTCAGCGGCAACAAAACCCTCTCTCGTTCCAGGGAATTTGCGCGGAGAAATTCCGTTTTCCGTAAAACGATAACGGGCGTAATCCCCTCCGGCAGATTCGTCTTCCGGCTGGTACAGCGCAATCTTGCCGGAATCCAGTATCGGAATAGCAGCCGTAGAGTCGGCCAGATACTGGTCACTAAGCAAAATTACCGGAATTTGATATTTTTCTGCCATGTTGAAAGCACGAATGGTTTGGTAAAACGCATCCTCATGATTACGCAGCGCGATGACCATGCGCGGGAACTCTCCCTGCGAAGCAGAAATGACAAATTTTAAATCGCTCTGTTCGGTGCGGGTAGGAAAACCGGTAACAGGGCCGGGACGCTGCACATCCACCGCAACAAGCGGGATTTCAGCCATGCCGGCCAAACCAAGGGCCTCTACTTTCAGGCTGAAGCCGCCGCCGGAAGTACCCGTCATTGCCCGCGCGCCTGTAAAAGAAGCGCCGATAGCCATGTTAATTGCAGCGATTTCATCCTCGGCCTGCTCTACCACAATTCCTGTTTCTGCAGATTTTAGCGATAAGTACTCCATAATGGAAGTGGAGGGCGACATCGGGTATGCCGAATAAAATTTCAATCCCGCTGTCAAGGCGCCCAGCGCCAGCGCCTGGTTGCCGGAAATAATCATGTGATCGGAGGCATCCCCTCCGGCATGCTCAAATTTCTGAGGCACCGCATTATATCCGGCCTGGGCCGCTTGGACATTGATATGGACATATTCCGCTTTCACAGATTTTCGGAAAACACCTTCCGCCTGCTCAGTGCTCATGGGGATGCCGAACAGCTTCAACGCCGCGCCGACAGCCACGCTGCCCGCCACACGCGCGTTACCCAGCTCCTGCGCTATGGCTTTCATGTCCAGTTTGATAACAAAATCATCCTCCGTTTTGACGGAACTGTCACAGAGGATAAATCCGCCGTGCCGCAAATGCTCCCGATGAATGGCTACGGTTTCTTCATTGAGAGCGATGATGCCATCCAGACTTTCGCTGTGGCAGCGAGGGACCTGCGCACCAAAACGAATACGCGAAAAGTTATGCCCGCCCCGAATACGGGACATCAGATCGCGCACTGTAAATACCCTGCTGCCCGACTGCTTAATCCAACGTTCCAATATTGCCGCAGTAGTATCCACGCCTTGGCCTGCAGCGCCGCCAATTAAAAGATTGTACATAATGCCCTCCTTTATTCATTGGCTGTAAAGTTTTGTGAAGTGTTTATAATTATATCATAAACATCAAGTATTATAAAGTGCTTAAAACCTTACCCGTGCCGCCGTGGTCAAAGCCGCGGGAAATAAGCTTCAATGAACTTTTTCCGGCGAATCACACCACCGAACGTTTTTTCTGTGCGATATAGTTCGACAAGCAGGCCAGTGTACCAAGAATTAAGCACACTGCAAACGCCATCATGCTGTATGACACCGGCGTTCCCAAAATATTATACGTCTTGAAGCCGCCGAAAATTCCATTGAACAAAGCAAGGGCTCCGAAATGGAAGTCAATAACAGGCCAAAGGAACGGACGCAGGCTCTGGGGTATATTAGCCGACATCATGCCTGCCAATAAAACGACAATACCAATTCCAAAGGCAGCGCTTTGGTTTTTCATTTTGCATGAGATAAACGCAAGCACCAGTCCAAAGACAACCGTAACCAGAATAAGCCATAATACAGAGATACCAACAAGTGCGCCAACAGTCAGATCAAATGGAGCTTGAGTAAAAATGTCCAGACAACGTGCAGGCGCTCCCAGCCCTGAAAAATTGCCTGAGCCAATCATCATGCCGATAAGCGAAGCACCGAGGTATCCAGCGGCTAAAATTGCGGATGTGAGTGCCGCCGCCGATAGTTTGGCCGTTACGATTTCCCTCCGGCCTTTGAGAGAGCAAAGTATAATACTGTCCATCTCGGTTTTCACCTCCTGGGTAAACAGCGGTGATATAAGGATTCGGTTTATTGTTTTCATAGTATTATCCTCTCAATTAGCAAGCCTATATTGATATAATTATATAAAACTCACATAAACACTCACTGTAAAAATTATTACTTTCCGAACGAATAATACTCAAAAATACTCTGTATAGCATCTGTTATATTCATAACATCATCGATTTTCAATTCCGTTAACTTCCTATATCCTCGAAACCGTAAATCCAGTAATTTCATCTGTTCACATAAAACAACTCCTTGTATATCCATTGCAATAATCGGTATGTGTAATGGATCCTCAGATGCATTTTTTAAAACAGGGCAGGCAATAATCTGTTCTGTACGATTAAAATATGATTTACTCACAACCAATATTGGGGCATTAATTCTTTCAACTAAAAGAATATCCCCTTGTGCAATCTCATCCATGGTATTTTACCATTGTTCCCTTCCTTCTGCTTCTCCCCACGAAAATTCTTCATAAGGACCGATTCTCCCTTGGAATTCTGCTGCTCTCTCCTCTAATGTCTTATGTTTGAACATTTTAGACAGAATGATACTTCCATCCTTAATCTGAACATCAAGAAATTCATCAACACGGACTCCAATTGTATCTAACAATTCTTTTGAAAATCTTACACCTTGCCCATTTCCCCAGGCTTTTACCTGTGCCCTCATAATTCTCTCCTCCTTTGGTATATACATAGTATATACCATTGACTTCAAAATATCAATCACTTTACAAATCTTTGTACCTTATATTTTGAATTGACTCCCCTATTGACATTTAATAAATTATGAAGAACAAATTAGTGTATTTAGGACTTTTGGGATTACTTGGTTTTGCGGGATTTTTCGGTAACACATGGCTTTTCTGTTTCTTTGCCAATTTCACTTTCTTTCACTATATAAAGGTAGTGCCGGATGAGTTATTTTGGAATAACGTGCGTGTTTGCGCTACACGCGGTTTCTTCATTTTTTTCGTATCGTCTAATTGTCTGGTGGTTGCCTCTCTTCTGTTGACTATGAACGATAATGCTTTTGCGGCCAGGTTCATCATAACAGGATTTGCTCTTATAATGGTTCTATGTGAGCTTGTGTTCCTGCTCAATTTAGAATATTTGGAAAGAAAAGAGAGAAGTGATAGAGATGAAAATTAAAACCCGAATTAAAGAGTACCGCGCTAAACACGATATGAAACAGGAAGAATTGGCAGCTTTAGTTGGTGTTCGGCGAGAAACAATATATCACCTTGAAAAGGGAAAATATAATCCCTCGTTAGTTTTAGCCTACTCAATTGCGAAAGTATTTAACGTATCAATAGAGGAAATCTTTGAAATTATGGAGGAATAAAACGTATCCTGCTCCAACAAGTGACTTATAGCCGTAAAAAATTCTCTTGACGCGCCGATGAAGGTGTGCTACCCTCTAGTTAGTGGGTCAAGTCACCAACTCAATATCCTTCACGAAAGGGGCGTTGGAAGTTTGAATAGCGACAAGCCGGTATTCCTGCAAATCATGGAAATGATTGAGGATGATATAATTTCGGGCGTATATAAAACAGACGATATGATAATCTCCACGACGCAGATTTCCAAACTCCTAAACGTAAACCCCACAACATCAGTCAAGGCAGTTAGCAAGCTCACCGACGAGGGTATTTTATATAAAAAAAGAGGGTTGGGAATGTGCGTCACTGAGGACGCAAGGGACATTATTTTGACGCGCCGGAAGAAAGGTTTTGTGAATGAGTTTGTCCCCAAATTGGTTAGCGAAGCGGATAAACTGGGTGTTTCAGAAAATGAATTGTTTGAGATAATCAAGAGGGTAAAGCATGATTAGGCTTCAAGGCGTAGCCAAACGCTATGGGAACTCCGTAGCTGTTGATAACATATCCATCAATTTTAAAGATTACAAAATATACTGTCTGCTCGGCTGTAATGGCGCGGGAAAAACAACGCTTATGAAGATGATAGCTGGACATATCAATGCAAGCGGCGGCAGTATTGAGGTAGACGGAAAATCTGTAAGTACCGCCAAAATGCCGGATACCGTCAGTTTCATTGAAAACAGAGCGTCGCAATTCAACACAAGGCTGGACAACTTAATTAGCATGGCAAGCGGTCTTGATAGCGAGTTTGATACAGCATTTGCGCTTAGAATGGCAAAGAAGTTTCATCTTGATACTGGCAAGAAATATCGTAAACTTTCCTTTGGTATGCAAACCATGTTCAATACATTGTTGAGCCTTGCCAGTAATCGAAAAGTAACACTTTTGGATGAACCGCTTTTAGGGCTTGACGCCATCATGCGGAACAAGTTTTATAGCTTGCTCAATGATAGCTTTGAACATTATCCCCGCACTATTATACTTTCGACCCACATGATTGATGAAGTGACAAAGAGTGCGGAAGAATTGATTATCCTTGATAAGGGAAAAATTATCTTCCGTTCAACCATAGACGACATTGACGAAAAAGCATATTGCGTTACAGGCGCGGCGGGAGCGGTTGCACCCATTCTTGAAAAACTCAATGTGATTAGTAGTAAAACAATCGGGGGGCATACCACAGCATATATCTATGATGAAAAATCCGAAATCCCGGCGACATTCGCCGCCCAGTCTGTTGGATTGCAGGAGTTTTTTATCAATTTAGTAGGGGGCGACTATGATGAAGAATAACCGTAAAATCGCGTGGGCGGTTGCGAAAATCAATTTTCAGCAGCTACTACCCGCCTATATTGTCACAGCCGCATTTATCATAGTCGGAATATATAATCTGATTGGGAGCTTGTCCGGTATAAATGATAGGTATTATGTAGACATGGCAAATTACCTTTATGTGTTGGCGGTCATTGTCCCTATCATCGTTTTAGCCCGTAATTTCAATAGGATTATGCACCTAAACGGCAATAAAAAGGCGTTCTATTGGGGTGCAATAATGCGGGGGGACAACGCCAAAGGGCGGCTATTGTCCGTGCTTTGATGAATAATCCAAAGGTTATTTTCGGTGACGAGCCAACGGCGGCACTCGACCATGAGAGCGCGTGTGAAGTGATGAAGCTGTTATCGGAATACACCCATAATACGATGGTTGTTATTGTGACCCATGATGAAAGTCTGCTTGAAAACGCCGACAGGATACTTTATGTGCAGGATGGCGAGATAACACGGCAATATAGGCGGGGACGGGAGGTTTCTCAATGAAGCCGCTAAATCCGCTTTTCTATTTCAAACGCAATACAAAAAAGACGTTCCCGATATTCGTTTCCGTGGCCGTTGGCGTACTGCTGATATACATTTTTTCTCTTTTCGCCGCTACGACAAAGAAGATGGTGGAAGTCGCCACCTTTGACCTAACCGACAAATACAATATCGTATATACAAAAGACGGTACGGACTTGCCGCAATCCTTTTTTGATGAATTGGGGAGCGCACAGAACAGAAGCGTTATCCCTATACAGATGAACTTTTCCGGCCTTGCCTATTACCGGGGCGGCATGGGTGGTACAACAATTTTGATATTTAATCTGTTTGAAGATGATACCGAAACTTTGTTGAATAGCTTTGACATAGAGCTTACCGAGGGAGCATATCCGCAAAACAATCAACATGAAATAATCGTGCCGGTGGAGTTTGCATTGCAAAATGGCCTTGCCGTGGGTGACTGTATCGGAAATGATGTATCGGACAAATATTCGTTTAATGGCAAGTATCGCATTTGCGGCCTTTCACAAGGTGACGTATTGTTTGCGGTGACTTGCGAACCCGGCGGCAACACCAAAGGGCAGATTATGAGCAAGGGCGTTATGTACCCGATAGATGATTTGAGTACCACGGAACAGGGACGGCTGATTGCGGCACTCCCCGAAAATGCAATCGCCATTACCCGCGATTACTATGAGCAAGAGCTTTCAGTTACGCTTAATTCCATGAGCGTATTGACCTATATCTTAACTGCCGTTATGGTCGTTATCCTCTGCATTGCATTGGGAAATCTGAACATCGTTTTGTTTGCGGGCCGCAAGGATGAATTGACTATACTCCATTGGGTAGGCTTTACAAAGCAAAAGCTATCAAAAAAATTGTGGATAGAAAACTTGCTTGTCTGCATAGGCGGCTACCTTGTGGGTATCTTGATTACCATGCTTGCCGTATGGCTGCTTAATACTCTCTCGCTAATTCCGCAAGGAAAAGTGCTTGAAATTGTGAATATGAATGGCTTGGTTATCGCCTTTGCCTTGCCCGTGTTTATATCCATTTTCAGCTTGCTGCCGAGCCTAATAAGCAATTTCCGCAGCATGAAAGAAATAGCGTATTAAGGGGTGCATACAAGAGCGGAACACACCTAAAATTGAATATTTATTATCAAAGAGCCAGACGCTAAGACGCAGGGATATGTTTATCTCCCGCGTTCGCAAGTACACCCGTGCAAAGAAATTGACGCAGCGAATGTTAAGTGAGCTTGTGGACTACATTGAGTGTATCAAGCCGAGAAGATAGACGGCGTACACGTTCAAAAGCATTGCCGCTTCCGCAGCCGGAAGTCTTGATACAGACGAGAAAAGGAGTAGCCATAAGCTACTCCCAATCTTAACAAGCCGTGAACTTGTAGTTTTGAGTGTTCCCACACTTGAGATCGCCACTAACAATCTCAATTGCTGTAAGAACACCCGCACTGATGCGGATGAAGGGACTTGAACCCCCACTCTCTCGAACCAGAACCTAAATCTGGCGCGTCTGCCAATTCCGCCACATCCGCCGATTCACAATTATATATTTCCAGATCAATGAGATATCCGGGATTCGAACCCGGGACACCATGATTAAAAGTCATGTGCTCTACCGACTGAGCTAATATCCCGTAAAAAATATAATTTACAGCCAAGTCTTTGTTTATACCGGGGATTTCCTGCACTATGGCTCTCCCTCGGAACAGCATAAGGCTGATCACTGGGCTAGATGGATTCGAACCATCGGAATGCAGGAGTCAAAGTCCTGTGCCTTACCGCTTGGCGATAGCCCATTAAATTGCCCCTATTGAAAACGAAAAGCCTTTTCAGACTTTTCTGTAGGTTCAATATAGGGTGGGTAAAGGGATTCGAACCCTTGGCCTCCAGAGCCACAATCTGGCGCGCTAACCAACTGCGCTATACCCACCATAAACACCTTGTCTTCATCCTTAAGATGAAAAATGTGCCAGAAGGGATTCGAACCCCCGACACATGGCTTAGAAGGCCATTGCTCTATCCAACTGAGCTACTAGCACATATGGTGTGATACGGTCTTATGTTCTGCATAATTCCAAATATCAAGCGGGTGATGGGAATCGAACCCACGTATCTAGCTTGGAAGGCTAGTGTTCTACCATTGAACTACACCCGCATAAGGATTACTATATTAATTTGTACAAGCGGCCGATGTGACCGGATGTTATGCCAGAGCTTCATTGGTTCTTCATCGGGGTGACAGGATTTGAACCTGCGACCTCTTGATCCCAAATCAAGCGCGCTAGCCAAGCTGCGCCACACCCCGAATTGACAATTTCCAAGTCACACACTGACTGTCAATGTATTGACTGTTATTGACTACACGTTCCGAACATGCCCTGTAATCTGTACTTTCAAGGTTTTCTACTCGTTCCAGCCGTGACGCAAGATTTATTATATAATAGCATCCCGTTATTGTCAACACATTTTTATAACTTTTTTATTTCCGGTAATTTAATGTAAAATGAGCCTCCCCCTTGGCGTCTATCTCCATAATAATAAAGGTAGGAATCCTGCCATTCTGTCTTGGCAGCGCCAGACTCCCCGGGTTAATGGTCCATATGCTGCTGGTGAGATCGATCAGCGGAACATGGGTATGTCCAAACATTACGATATCCGCATTGTGTTTCTTTGCCGCCTCCAGCACTCCGTTCCTGCCAAAATTCACACCATAGCGATGTCCATGGGTCAGCAGTACTCTGTATTTGCCGATGGTGATAAGTTTTTCTCCCGGCAGACCATTGAAAAAATCGTTATTTCCCGATACAAACTCTACCGGGCAGGTCATACTGGAACGGATATATTCCTCCCCGCCCTCAAAATCACCGAGATGAATCAGCAGGTCAATGGGGCCGATCCGGTTAACCGTATCAATTAAGCACTGGTTTCTGCCATGGGTGTCACTAACAATCAGTATCTTCATCCTATATCACCATTCCTGCTTCTATAAATAATCCCTTATTGCTTCTTTTATGGCTTTCAATGCCTTCCCTCTGTGACTGATCCTGTTCTTTTGCTCACCGGACATCTGGGCTGTAGTACAGTCATATTCGGGAACATAGAAGATGGGGTCATAGCCAAAGCCATTGGAGCCGGCGATCTTCTCTGCAATAAGTCCCTCGATATCAGCTCTTCTTGTTATGATCTCCCCTTGGGGAAAGGCACAGGCAATCACGCATACAAACCTGGCACTGCGCTCTTCCTCCCGGGCATTCCTGAGCTGGTCGATGATATACTGATTTTTAATATCGTAGGAGGTATCCGCTCCCATAAATCTGGCCGAATAGACTCCCGGAGCCTTATCCAGATAGTCCACCTCCAAGCCTGAATCGTCTGCCAAAACAATTTCACCGGTCAGCTCCATCACGGCCCTGGCCTTAATTACCGCATTTTCCTCAAAAGTCTTACCATTTTCCTCAATCTCTGTATTGACCCCCGCCTCTTTCATGGACAGCAGTTCAATATCCAGATCTTTTAGTATCTCTCTTATTTCTCTCATTTTGCCCTCATTCGAGGTGGCAAATACTACCTTCTTCATGAAAACCTCCGCAAGTATTCCATTCGTTCTGCCACATATCATTCTCTTACAGCGGGCAATTCCTCAAAGGCCCGCATGATGCCATTATAGATTCCCCTGGCAATCAGCTGCTGGTTGCCGGCATCGATCAGATAATCCAAATCTTTCTTATTGGACAGATATCCAATTTCAATTAATATCATGGGCACCTGTGCCTTGTCCATGATAAAAATCTCCTTATCCCTCTTTAAGACTACGCCCCTCTGCTTTATGTCTGTTATTTCCCCCAGCTCATCAGAGAAAAGCTGGGCCAGTTTCTTATTGGATACCCCATAATACTCTCTGTCATAATACAGTACCTCGGCTCCGTTTGGAGAGGTTACCGTACTGGAATTACAATGAATACTGATATAATAGTCACAGTCCACCGCATTGCCCATCATTACCCTGGGTCTTAAAAACACCTTGGAATCTACAGTACGCGTATAATACACCTTAATATTCTCCTTGTCAAGCATCTCCTTTAACGCCAGAGCAACATTAAGATTAATATTTTTCTCATAATACTTTTCATCTTTGGAAACAGCTCCTGCATCCTTGCCCCCATGTCCCGGGTCAATGACAAGCACCTTATCATAGACCTCGGAGGGCTTTCTCAGATCAATGAAATAGTAATTCTCATCCTCATGGATAATATAGGCATATACCTGATCCAGCACCATCAGCATATCACAGTCAAACAGCTCTGTAGTCTCGTTCTTCTCCAGATGGAGGGTCGCCCCATGACTGAGGTCCTTCCCATAGTCCCGGGTAACCACCTGGGTAACCGTGCCATCTTCCTCATCCGTCTCCAGGGTTACGAGCTCCTGATAGCGCGGCTCTCCAAAAAAAACATCGCTGCCACGTACTCTCATAATGCCGGAGCAGTCAAAGCTGTCATCGGACAACCCTGTAATATGCAGTCTGATGCTGTGCTCCATATAAAGGTCCTCCAGTGATAGGGTACTCTCCCCGGATTCCGGCTTTTCAATCACCAGGTAACGATCCCCCAGCTGGTTCATCAGGCTTTCCTCCACCTGTGCCTCCAGCTCCGCCAGGGACCGAGCCATTTTAAAGGACTCAGGAGCAGGCTCAGGCGCCTGCTCCTCCTCTATAGGCATAGCAACCGCTTTATTTACTGTCTCAACCACAATATCATTCTTTTGATAAGTATCCGTATTGATTATATCACTGGCAAAAATCCTCTCCAGCCGATACTGCTGCAAGGCATAAGAGGCCGTAATAACCGCAATCATCAGTGCTACGCTTTGCATTGCCGCTTTCTTCAGCAGCGATTTATCCATAAAGACCTCCTGCTTTATAAAACAATTATCCGTATGTTCATTCCGCTTACATTATATCATGAACCAAAAACGGGTTCATGATCTTGCTGCTCCAATCGGAAATTGCAAGCAAGCTTGCATTTCCTCATTCCGCTTACATTATATCATGAACCAAAAACGGG